>NZ_JBFOHM010000012.1:0-212215 GCF_040812005.1 Arthrobacter sp. HS15c | reverse complement strand
AACCAGCTGTAAAAACCAGACCACACCACGGGGTGGCATAACCTGGTCAATTCAACCAATTCAATACAATAAATTGGTATCAACAAACTTGGCACACTATTGAGTTCTCAAACAACAGACACATTCGAATACTTCTCGAAACAAATTCATTTTCAATGAATTATTTTGTTTAGTATTTCTTCGCTGCGATGTTTCTAGCTTATTTCATTCATATTCACTTTGCAAATCCGGGTTATTTTCCCGATATTCACTCCGTGGAAAGAATCCGCCCATCAAAAAGTGAAGCATTTCTTTATTTCCGTGCTGTGCACACGAAGAATTGCTTCTCAAGTCAAGGGGGGTTGTCGCCACTCAGCGGCGGCGACTCAGAAAACATTACACGCTCCCCTCCGGCCGTGCAAATCGGCCGGAGAGGAGCGTGCAATGGCGGTCTTGGCTACCGCTACGGGACCAGGACTTCGACAGTTGCCAGGTTCTTTTTGCCACGCCGAAGAAGCAGGTACTGTCCGTGCAGCAGCTCAGACTCGGAGATAACTGCTTCCGGATCGGAAACCTTCTCGTTGTTCACATACGCTCCGCCTTCCCCGACGGTGCGCCGGGCGGCGGACTTGCTCTCTGACAGGCCCGAAGCCACGAGCAGGTCGATAATCCCGAGGCCATCCACCTGGATGGTTGCGGAGGGAAGCTCCGACGTTGCGGCCTCGAGGGTCGGCTTGTCCAGCGCTGTCAGATCACCATTGCCAAAGAGTGCGGCGGAGGCGGCGATGACTTTCTCCGTCGCCTCAACCCCGTGGACCAGCGAGGTCACTTCAAATGCAAGCTTGCGCTGGCCTTCGCGTGCAAACGGACGCTCGGCGACCGCAGCAGCCAGCTCCTCAATCTCGGCCCGGCTCAGGAAGGTGAAGACCTTGAGCCGGTCCACAACATCGGCGTCGGCGGTGTTGAGCCAGAACTGGTAGAAGGCGTAGGGGCTGCACATGCCGGCGTCGAGCCAGATGGCGTTGCCTTCGCTCTTGCCGAATTTGGTTCCGTCCGAGTTGGTGATCAGGGGTGTCCCCAGGGCGTGGACGGTCTTGCCCTCGACCTTGCGGATGAGTTCGGTACCGCTGGTGAGGTTTCCCCACTGGTCCGAGCCGCCGGTCTGCAGCATGCAGCCGTGGTCGCGGAAAAGCTGGAGGTAGTCCATGCCCTGAAGAATCTGGTAGCTGAACTCCGTGTAGCTGATGCCCTCGTCGGAGCTGAGGCGGGAGGCCACGGCATCCTTGCGGAGCATGGTGCCGACGCGGTAGTGCTTTCCGATCTCACGCAGGAAATCGATGGCGCTCAGCGGGGCGGTCCAGTCCAGGTTATTGACCATGCGTGCAGCGTTGGCGCCATCGAAGCTCAGGAAGCGGCGGACCTGGGCCTGAAGGTAGCCCACCCATTCCGAGACAGTGTCCTTGGTGTTCAGTGTCCGCTCCGCAGTGGGGCGCGGGTCACCGATCAGGCCGGTGGAGCCGCCCACCAGTCCCAGCGGCTTGTGGCCTGCAAGCTGGAGCCGCCGCATAACCAGGAGCTGGACGAGGTTTCCCAGGTGCAGGCTCGGAGCGGTGGGATCGAACCCGCAGTAATACGTGACCGGCTCACCGGCGAGGAGCTTTTCCAGTTCCCCTTCATCGGTGGAGACGTGGACCAGGCCGCGCCACTTCAGCTCCTGCCAGATATTGGCGAAGGTGGGGTCGTTCTGCTGGGATTCGAGATCGTTGATTTCTGACACGACTTCTAAGTTAGCAGGATCAACGACGCCCGGCGTCGTGTGAACGGCGCCGGGCGTCAGGAAGCCAAAGTCGGCCGGGCTAGCGCTCGATGCCGGCAGGCACGCCCTCTGCTGCGATCAGGCGGAGACGCTGGGTGGGCCGGGTCATGGCGACGTAGAGATCCCCCACCCGACCGTGCTCGTGGTTGAGCATCATGGACGGCTCCAGCACCACAACACCGTCGAACTCAAGGCCCTTGGCCTCGCGGGGGCTGATGACCACAATGTCCTGCTCATAGCTTCCCGCCCCGGTACCGATGCGCCGGCCATAGACGGCGCGCAGGGCTGAGGTGGCCTGCGGCAGGAGGTCGCCGTCGGCAATCACGGCCAACAGGCCGCCGTCGAGCGCTTCCAGCTCCTCCGGAAGTGCCTCCACGAGGCGGCTGACCACGTCGCCGGGCGCCACCTTGTCGATGACGGGCGACCAGCGGCCTTCGCGGACCGCCTTCGGTGCGGACACCACAAGGCCGGCTGCGTTAGCCATCCTGGCAGCGGCCTCCGCGATCTGCGACGGCGTCCGGTAGTTGACCGTCAGCTCTTCCAGCTGCCACCGGTCCCCGAACAGCGGGCCCAGGGCACCCTGCCAGGAGTTCGCACCGGCCACGGAGCTGGTCTGCGCAATGTCTCCCACGATCGTGAAGGACTTCAGCGGGCAGCGGCGGACCAGCAGCCTCCACTGCATCGGCGAAAGTTCCTGCGCTTCGTCGACCACGATGTGGCCGAATGCCCAGGTCCTGTCGGACGTGGCACGCTCGGCTGCGGTCAGCCGGGCTTCGCGTTCCTGGTTCTGGTCCACCAGTTCCTCGGCGGACATCAGCGCGTCGACGCCGGCAGCTTCCATGTTCACGATGGTCTGCTTGGCGTTCGCCAGGTCGCGGGCGCGGTCGTGCTCCTGCTGTGCCAGTCCCCGGCCAGCGGCCGGGTCAAGTTCGCCAAGGAGCTCGGCCGCCTCGTCCAGGAGCGGCACGTCCGACTCGGTCCAGGGGGCATCCACCGGGCGGAGCAGCAGGGCCCGTTCCGCGGCGGTGAGGTGCGGGGTGCACACCTCCAGGATCGCAGGCTTGCTGAAGAGCTCACTGATGAGCTTCTCCGGAGTCATGGGCATCCAGCACAGGTTCAGCGCGATCCGCACATCACGCGCCGTACGGACGTCCTCGGCAAGATAGGAGCGGTCGGCATTGTTGCCCAGGCTCCCCGCTTCCACGAGCTCGGTCATCTGTTCGGTCAGCTCGCGCAGCAGGATCTTGACGAACGTCACGCGCGCCTCATTGTGCGGCTTGCCCGTGGAGCGGGCACGTTCCCGGGCGCGGCGGACCTGCCGCGGCGTGAGCAGCAGCTTGCGCCCGTCAACTTCCAGGACACGGTTCTCGGCAGGAATCCGCTGGCGGTTTGAGACGGCGTTGGCCACCACGTCCGCCATATCCAGGCGTCCCTTGATGGCAGCGACGTCAGCTTCGGGTTCGGCCACGGCGCTGATGCCCGGCATCAGCCGGCCGAGGCTGGCCATCACCACACCGGTTTCGCCGAGCGAGGGCAGCACGCGTTCGATGTATTTCATGAACGACGACGACGGTCCCACCAGAAGCACACCGGCAGTCTTCAGCCGGTCCCGGTGGGTATACAACAGGTAGGCGGCGCGGTGCAGCGCAACGGCCGTCTTGCCCGTGCCGGGACCGCCCTGTACCACCACCGCTCCTGAGATGGAGGAGCGGATGATCCGGTCCTGCTCGGACTGGATGGTGCCCACAATGTCGGACATGCGGCCGGTCCGCTTGGAGTCCAGGGCAGCGAGCAGCGCACCTTCGCCCTGCAGCGACTGGTTGTCGGTGAGCATGTCGGCGTCCAGGACGTCGTCCTCGATTGCCTTGACTACCCGGCCCTGCAGGATCAGGTGCCGGCGGCGCCGCACGCCCTGCCGGTCGAAGGCCGTGGCCTGGTAGAAGTGGCCGGCTTCGGGCGCACGCCAGTCCACCATGAGCCGCTGCAGGTCCTCGGTGGTGAGGCCGATGCGGCCGATGTACTGGGCTTCCCCGGAATCGAGGTCCAGCCGGCCGAAGACCAGGCGGTCATCGACGGCGTCGAGCTGGGCAAGGCGGTCCTCATAGAGCGCGGCGAAGGCGTCACGCTCGGAAACATTCTGCATGGTGCCCACAGCACCGGCCCGGCGGACCTGCGCCAACTGCTTGCGCTTTTCGGCGCGCAATTCTTCCAGCCGCGCATACAGGCCAGCAACATAGTCCCGTTCGTGGGCCAAATCGGCGTCGAGCATTAAACGTTCCCCTATCGCAAAAGACAGACCGTCCATTCTACAACCATTTCGGTTAACGTGATTGAAACTTCGCCGGGCGCGACTTTGCCGCCTTGTAGCGGGACACGGTGGGATCCCCCGGCAGCCAGAAGCGCCAGGGGTAGCCAGCGGAGCCGCCGTCGCCGGACACGCCCACCCGGGGTCCGGAACTGACGTCAGCGGCGGGGATTTCCGGCAGCCGCAGCCCGAAAGGTTCGCTCAGCGCGTCCCGTCCGCTGTCTGCCGTGGTGAGGGCCAGGGCGGTGGCCAGCCGGGCGGGGCCGCTGGCCAGGTCGAGCGCAGATTTCGACGTCGGCCTCCTCACCGCTGCCAGGTGCTCCCCCTCCACCACTTCACCGGCTCGCAGCAGGACGGCAGAGGCCATGCCTGGAGGGCCGCAGACGATGTTGGCGCAGTAGTGCATCCCGTACGTGAAATATACGTAGAGGTGGCCGGCCGCCCCGAACATGGGCGCGTTCCGCGCCGTGGGGCCGCGGAACGTATGCGACCCCGGATCCGGGTGCAGGGAATCGCCGGGACCCATGTACGCCTCCACCTCCGTGATCCGCACGGCGACGGTTCCCTCGTGGCTGTTGTGGCTGAGGACGGATCCCAGCAGCCGCGGGGCGATCCTCCGCGCGTCCCCGGACAGCAGCCCGCGGAGCTCTTCCGGGTCGGCGGGACTCCTGCTGACGGTCATGGTCCGACTCTACCCAACGCCCACGGCCATGTCCGATTTCCGCTAGCAGGTGTTGTCCCAGGCTGGCAGGATAGGGGACATGGACTTCTGGCAGCGCTACCGTGCGATTGATGCGCGCGACACCCGGTTCGACGGGCAGTTCTACACTGCTGTCCGGACCACCGGGATCTACTGCCGTCCGTCGTGCCCGGCCCGGACCCCGAAGGCGGCCAACGTCACGTTCTACGAAACGTCCGCCGCAGCGCACGACGCCGGCTACCGGGCCTGCAAACGCTGCCTTCCTGAGGCGGTGCCCGGGACGCCGGCGTGGAACGTCCGGCAGGACCTCGCCGGCCGGGCCATGCGCCTGATCAACGACGGCGTCATCAACCGCGACGGGGTGGAAGGCCTGGCGGCCCGGCTGGGTTATTCGGCCCGGCAGCTGAACCGGATCCTCAGCCACGAGCTCGGAGCAGGTCCGCTCTCCCTGGCCCGGGCCAGCCGCGCCCAGACCGCGCGCACGCTGCTGGTCTCAACGGCCATGAAGCTGGCGGACGTTGCGTTCGCGTCCGGTTTCAGCAGCGTGCGGCAGTTCAACGAGACCATGGTGGAGGTGTTCGCCATGACGCCCACCGCCCTGCGTTCCACCGCCCGGCACCACAAGCCAGGGACAGCCGCCACCTCGCTGACGTTGACCCTGCCCTACCGCGAACCGTTTGATCCCGGCATCTTTTCCTTCCTCGCCGTCAGGGCGATCCCCGGGATCGAGGCGGGGACACCGGCGTCGTACGCCCGGACGTTGCGGCTTCCGCACGGGGATGCCAGGTTCAGCGTGGATTACGACGGCGGCGCGCCGGGACGGCCGCTGACCCTCACCATCGGCGCGGTGGACCTCCGCGACCTGCCGGCCCTCCTGAGCCGGGTGCGCCGGCTTTTCGACCTCGACGCCGATCCGGTGGCGATCGACGGCGCGCTGGCCGGGGATCCCCGGCTTGCCGCCTCGGTGGCCAGTACCTCCGGCATCCGGCTACCGGGCGCGGTTGACCCGCAGGAACTCCTGGTCAGGGCCATGATCGGGCAGCAGGTCACGGTCGCCGCAGCCCGGACCGCACTGACGCAGCTGTCCGCTGCCGGCAGCGCCAGCCTGATGCCCGCCGAAGGGCTCGACAGGTTGTTTCCCACCGCCGCCGAAATCGCGGACGAGGGCTACACGCTGCTGCGCGGTCCGCAACGCCGGATCGACGCTGTCCGCTCCGCGGCCTCTGCCCTCGCCGACGGGCGGCTGGATTTCGGCTATGGCGATGACCTGCCCGGGCTGGGGGCCAAATTGCTCCCCCTTCCCGGCGTGGGTCCCTGGACGGTGGGCTATGTGGCGATGCGAGTCCTGGGCGCGCCGGACGTGTTCCTGGCCAACGACGCTGCGGTAAGAAACGGAATCCGGGCCCTTGGCGTGATCATGCCCGGCCCCGATCCGCTGAGCGCCGATGTGCCCAGCCCGGAGTTCCGGGAGGTCAGCCCGTGGCGGTCCTACGCCACCATGCACCTGTGGCGCGCCGCCGCGGCGCCCGCCTCCCCCAAGCGTGTTCCAGCCGTTCCAGAGAAAGCGATGCGATGAAAGCCCAGCTGTTAGTGATGTCCACCCCGGACGGCCCGTTCACCATCCTGGCCCAGGACGGTGTGGTCCTGGCCTCGGGCTGGACCGCCGAGCCCGGCGAGCTGACCGGCCAGATCCACCCTGAGCTCCGTCCGGATGATGTTGAGGCGGTGACTGGTCTTGGGCCCATTTCAAGGGCAGTGGAGGCCTTCTACGCCGGGGATCCCGCACCCGCCATGGCTGTTCCCGTACGGCAGAAGTCCGGGCCGTTCCGGTCCCATGCCTGGGATGTGCTCAGGACGGTGCGCCCCGGATCTCCGGTTACGTATACGGAGTACGCCGAACTGTCAGGAAATCCGAAAGCCGTCCGGGCCGCTGCCAGCGCCTGCGCGTTCAATGCGGCCGCCTTGTTTGTGCCATGCCACCGGGTGATCCGCACCGACGGTTCGCTCGGCGGTTTCCGCTGGGGCCTGCCCATTAAGGAGAGCCTGCTGGCGCGCGAGGCAACCGAAAGCCTGCTGGCCCGCGAAGCCGGGTGAGGCCTACTTCGCTGCGGGTGTCCCCGAAGGCCACGGCAGCAGTTCAGGGAGGTCCACACCGTCGGCGGCGGCGGATGCCCGGAGGCTGCCGAGCGATGGTTCACGGCCCGCCAGCCACGCCGCGATGTCGGTGATCATGCCGCTGATGACCGTGGAGCGGACACCTGTGCCAACCGTCGTTGGAGGGAGCCCGAGCGGCTGAAGCACCAGTTTGTCCCCCGGCATCACACGGGCAGCGAGGAAGTCGAAGAGGTGCTCGCAAAATGGCCGGCTCCAGGTTTCCGGGCCAAAGCCGGTGCCCAGGTCGGCAGTGTGGATGACCAGTTCACGCCACAGTGCCAAGCCGCCGTCGAGGACCACTCCCCCGCGGTAGGCAATGGGTACCTGCCAGCCCGAATCGGCGTCCAGGGCATCAAAGGCTTTCAGCGCACGGTCCAGGCCTGCGTCCAGATCCGCGCGGTGGGCGTCGGCGCTGTGGCCCGCGGCCATCCCGATGGCCTTGTTGCGTCCGTCCATGCCGCCGTCGTACAGCTCGACGGTTTCGCCGCGCGCCGCATATTCCAGCTGCCGGGCCATGGCGTTGGTGATGCCGGCGAGGTGCGCCAGGACGTGCCCGCGGGTCCAGCCCGGCAGGATTGAGGGCGCTTTGACGTCCTCATCGGTGAATTTCGCGGCGGTTGAGGCAAGGACGGCGGCGGCTTTGTGCAGTTGGGCGAGCAGGTCAGCCGGTGCAGGAGCAGTCATGGCGCCCATCCTAACTGAGCGGGGTACCGTCCGGTCCGTAGCGGTGCCGGACGTGCCGGCGGTCGTGGCGCGCCTGCCAGAACTCCAGTTCCGTGGGCCTGAGTGCATAGAGCTGCCAGTCCGGGTTGTCGCTGCCGTCTGCGGCCGGGCGCGCCCGCCAGTCGGCCGCCGACGCCTCGGCGGACAGCTCAACCACCGGGCCGGCGACCCGGACCTGCCGGCCCTGCTGCGGCCAATAGAAGTTCAGGGCGGCAGCCGGGTTGACGGACAGTTCCCGGCCCTTCCGGGACGTCCGCGACGTGGCGAAGTGCCAGCCGTCGTCGTCGATGTTTTTCAGGATCAGCATCCTGGCAGAGGGCTGGCCGTTTCCGTCCGCTGTGGCCAGGCTGCACGCGTGCGGTTGCAGCACCCCGGCCGCGAGGGCCTCATCCAGCCAGAGTTTGAACAGCGCCACCGGGTCTGCCGGGGCCTTGGCCGGGTCGAAGTCCGGCAGGTCGGCGGGAAAGTCCGGCAGGGCGCGCAGTTGGCTGCGGAAGGCGTCGCTCATTCACCCACCTTAACCGCACACGCTCTCTCAGTTGTTGCATGAAAATCGGCATCGCTCTCTCACTTTCTTGAGGAAAGTGAGAGAGCGATGCCCAAAAAGCTGCATCAACTGAGAGAGTGTGTTGGTAGCTAGGCCGCGTACTCCCGCACGCCCGCCAGCTCGACTTCCAGCGCAACAAGCTGGCGCTCGACGGCGGCCGGCGCCGTTCCGCCCTGCGAGTTGCGGCTGTTGAGCGAACCTTCGGTGGACAGGACCGTGCGGACCTCCGGCGTCAGGTGCTCCGAAATGGCCGCGTACTCCTCGTCCGTGAGGTCCCAGAGCTCGACGTCGCGGCTTTCGGCCTGCTTGACCGCGGCACCGGAGAGCTCGTGGGCCTCGCGGAACGGGACGCCCTGGCGGACCAGCCATTCGGCGATGTCCGTGGCCAGGGCAAAGCCCTGCGGTGCCAGGGACTCCATTCGTTCGGTGTTGAACTTCAGCGTCGCGATCATGCCCGAGACCGCCGGGAGCAGCAGCTCCAGGGTGTCGGCGGCGTCGAAGACGGGCTCCTTGTCCTCCTGCAGGTCGCGGTTGTACGCGAGCGGCAGGCCCTTGAGCGTGGCCAGCAGCCCGGTCAGGTTGCCGATCAGGCGCCCTGCCTTGCCACGGGCCAGCTCGGCCACGTCCGGGTTCTTCTTCTGCGGCATGATCGAGGAGCCGGTGGAGTAGGAATCGTGCAGGGTGACAAAGGAGAACTCCTTCGTGGCCCACAGGATCACTTCCTCCGACACGCGGGACAGGTCCACACCGATCATCGCCGTCACCCAGGCGAACTCGGCGAAGACATCGCGGGAGGCGGTGCCGTCGATCGAGTTGTGGGTTGCGGAGAAGAAGCCCAGGTCCGCTGCAACGGCTTCCGGGTCCAGGCCCAGGGAAGATCCGGCCAGGGCACCCGAACCGTAAGGCGACACCCCGGCGCGCTTGTCCCAGTCCGCCAGCCGCTGCACGTCGCGCAGCAACGCCCAGGCGTGGGCCAGCAGGTGGTGGCTGAGCAGGACCGGCTGGGCGTGCTGCAGGTGCGTACGGCCGGGCATGGCCACACCGTGGTGCGCCTTGGCCTGGTCCACCAGCGCTTCGATCGTTGCCAGCACGCCGCGGGCAATGATCCGGGCGTGGTCACGCAGGAACATGCGGCCGAGGGTGGCCACCTGGTCATTGCGGGACCGGCCGGCGCGGAGCTTGCCGCCCAGCTGGGTGCCGGCGCGCTCGATCAGGCCGCGTTCCAGTGACCCGTGCACGTCCTCATCGGATTCCGCCGGCAGGTACGCGCCGGAGGCGACGTCCTCGTCCAGCTGCGTCAGGGCAGCGAGCATACCTTCGAGCTCGGCATCGTCCAGCAGCCCGGCCTTGTGCAGCACGCGGGCGTGCGCCTTGGAGCCGGCGATGTCGTAGCGGGCCAGCCGCCAGTCAAAGTGCGTGGACTTGCTCAGCGCTGCGAGTGCGTCTGCGGGGCCGCCGGCGAACCGGCCGCCCCACAGAGCGCCGGTGTTCGTAGCCTCGGATTTCGGGGTTTCGACAGGCTCAACCACCGATTCTTACTTTCCTGCGACGCGGATATCGCGGCCGGAGGCAACCTTGGCGGACATGCCCCACAGCTCGATGAAGCCGCGCGCCATGGACTGGTCGAAGGTGTCGCCGGTGTCGTAGGTGGCGAGGTCGAAGTCGTAGAGCGAGGTCTCGGAGCGGCGTCCGTTGACGATCGCCTGGCCGCCGTGCAGCACCATGCGGATGTCGCCGGAAACGTACTTCTGGGTGTCTTCGATGAAGGCGTCCAGGGAGCGCTTGAGCGGGGAGAACCACTGGCCGTCATAGACCAGTTCGGCCCAGCGCTGGCCAACAGTGGCCTTAAAGCGGGCCTGCTCGCGCTCGATGGTGATGTCCTCGAGGTGCTTATGCGCGGTGATCAGCGCCATCGCACCCGGGGCTTCGTAGATTTCGCGGGACTTGATGCCCACGAGGCGGTCCTCGACGACATCGATCCGGCCGACGCCCTGGGCGCCTGCGCGGCGGTTGAGTTCCTTGATGGCCTGCAGCGGGGTGACCTTGACGCCGTCGATCGCCACCGGCACACCGGCTTCGAAGGAGATGGTGACTTCATCCGGGGCCGGCGGGAACTCCGGCGTGGCGGTGTAGTCGTAGATGTCCTTGGTGGGGGCGTTCCAGATGTCCTCGAGGTAGCCGGTTTCGACGGCGCGTCCCCAGACGTTCTGGTCGATCGAGTACGGGTTCTTCTTCGTGGTCTCGATCGGCAGTCCCTTTTCCTCGGCGAAGGCGATGGCCTTGTCGCGGGTCAGGGCGAGGTCGCGGACGGGGGCGATGCACTTCAGGTCCGGGCCGAGGGTCTGGATGCCCACCTCGAAGCGGACCTGGTCGTTGCCCTTGCCGGTGCAGCCGTGCGCAACGGTGGTGGCGCCGAATTCGCGGGCGGCCTTGACCAGGTGCTTGACGATGACGGGGCGGGAGATGGCGGAGACCAGCGGGTAGTGGCCCTGGTAGAGGGCGTTGGCCTTCAGCGTGGGCATGCAGTACTCGTCGGCGAACTCGTCGGACGCGTCGGCCACGTAGGCTTCGACGGCGCCGCAGCCGAGGGCGCGCTGGCGGATGGTCTCCAGCGACTCGCCGCCCTGTCCGACGTCGACCGCCACGGCGATGACCTCGGCGCCGGTGGCTTCACCGATCCAGCCGATGGCTACGGAAGTATCCAGGCCACCGGAGTAGGCCAGAACAATACGCTCAGTCACGAAAATGCTCCTCTGTGTTGGGGGTTGCGTTGTTTAAGAATTGGTTACGGAAAGCCTGTCACACCTTGGGAAATGGTGTTACTGGCTGCCGCCGGCTTCCTCTGCCAGCTGCAGGAACCGCACGGCGAGGTCCTGCCCGCCTTGGGGGTCGCGGGAGACCAGCAGCACGGTGTCGTCACCGGCGATGGTTCCCAGGATGGACGGCATGACCGAGTGGTCGATGGCCAGGGCCAGGAAGTTGGCCGCCCCGGGCGGGGTCCGGAGCACGGCGATGTTGGCCGAGGCCTCCGCCGTGACCAGCAGCTCGCTGCACAGCCTGGCAAGGCGTGCATCCAGGATTTCCTGGCTGACGCCGCTCTTTGCGGCGCGTTCGCCGCCTTCGCCGGGAACGGCATAGACCAGGACGCCTTCCTTGCCGCGGACCCGGACGGCGCCGAGCTCCACAAGGTCCCGGGACAGGGTGGCCTGGGTGACCTGGACGCCGTCGTCCGCCAGCAACGCGGCGAGCTCCGCCTGGGAGCGCACCGATTCACCCGTCAGGATCGCGGTGATGCGCGCCTGTCGGGCCGTTTTGGTGGCCGGGCTGGAGCCCGGCACCGACGGGTTGGTGGACACTAGAACGTGCTCTCCCCGGTGCCTTCAACGGGAGAAAGACCGTCTACGAAGGCCAGACCTGAGCGGTGCATGAGCCAGGCCATCAGGGCCTTCTGGGCGTGGAGGCGGTTTTCGGCTTCGTCCCAGACGATGGACTGCGGGCCGTCAATGACTCCCGCGGAGATCTCATAGCCGCGGTACGCGGGCAGGCAGTGAAGCACGACGGCGTCATCCGCCGCGTGTGCCATGGCCGCCTCGTCGACGGAGTACTCACGGAACAGCTGCAGCCGGGCTTCCTTTTCGGCTTCCTGGCCCATGGAGACCCAGGTGTCCGTGGCCACGACGTCGGCGCCCTTGAGGGCTTCCGCGGCGTCGGTGGTGATCAGCACGGAACCCCCGGTCTGGGCGGCGCGTTCCTCGGCCGCGGCGACGATGTCCGCGGCCGGCAGGTAGCCTTCCGGGCCCGCGATGCGGACGTGCATGCCGGCGGTGACACCGGCCAGCAGGTAGGAGTTGGCCATGTTGTTGGCGGCGTCGCCGAGGTAGCTCATGGTGAGGCCGGCCAGTTCGCCCTTGTGCTCCTTGACCGCGAGCAGGTCCGCGAGGAGCTGGCAGGGGTGGTAGTCATCGCACAGGGCGTTGATCACCGGCACCTTGGAGTTCTCCGCCATGGCCACCAGGCCCGAGTGCGCGCCGGTGCGCCACACAATGGTGGAAACCATGCGCTCCAGGACCTTGGCAGTGTCCTCTACCGATTCCTTGTGACCTATCTGGGCTTCCCCGGGGTTGATGATCAGGGCGTTGCCGCCCATGTCCGCGATGCCGGTGGCGAAGGAAACCCGGGTGCGGGTGGAGGTCTTGTCGAAGATCACGGCTACGGTTTTGCGGCCGTTGCCCTCCGCGGCGAAGGGCTGCACGCTGTAGGGCGCGGCTTTCATGCGGATGGCCAGGTCAAGGACTTCGGCCTGCTCAGCGGGGCTGAGGTCGGTGTCCTTGAGGAAGTGGCGGGTGCTGCTGGCTGTGCCGGCGGAAGAAACTACAGGGGTCACTGCGCGTCCTTAGCTGTCTGGAGGATTGCCGGGAGTGCGGCAAGGAAGGCGCCGGCCTGGTCCGTGGTGAGGACCAGCGGCGGGGCGAGCCGGATGGTGCGCGGCCCGGGGCTGTTGACGATAAAGCCGGCGTCGAGTCCTGCGGTCACGACGGCGGGGGCCACGTCAGCGTCCAGGTCGAACCCGATCAGCAGGCCAACGCCGCGGACTTCGGTGACGCCGTCGACGGCGGCGAGCCCGGTCCGGAGGTATTCCCCCACAGCCACGACGTTGTCCAGGACCCGCTGGCTTTCGATCGCGTGCAGCGTGGCCAGGGCGGCCGCCGTCGCCACCGGGTTGCCGCCGAAGGTGGTGCCGTGCTGGCCGGCGCCCAGGAGCTGCGACACCGGCTCCCCGAAGGTGAGCAGCGCGCCGATGGGAAACCCGCCGCCCAGGCCCTTGGCCAGGGTGACGGCATCCGGAACGATTCCGGCGTCCTCGCTGGCGAGCCATTTTCCGGTGCGGCCGATGCCCGTCTGGACCTCGTCCAGGATCAGCAGGGCGCCGGCTTTGGTGGTCGCTTCGCGGGCCGCCCGCAGGTAGCCGGCGGGCAGGGGCCGGACTCCGGCTTCGCCCTGGATCGGTTCCAGGAACACGGCGGCCACGGTCTCGTCGATGGCGGCTTCCAGGGCTGCCACGTCACCGAACGGGATGTGCACCACGCCGCCGGGCAGCGGTTCGAACGGGGCACGGTAGGCTTCCTTGGCGGTCAGGGCCAGGGCACCCATGGTGCGTCCGTGGAAGGCACCTTCGAGGGCGATGATCTTGGTGCGGGGTGCGCCATCCGGGCCTGTTGCGTTGCGCCGCGCCAGCTTAAAGGCGGCCTCATTGGCTTCCGTGCCGGAGTTGGTGAAGAACACCTTCGAGCCCGCCGGGGCGTGGCTCAGGGCCAGCAGCTGTTCGGCCAGCGCGATCTGGGTGGGGCTGGTGAAGAAGTTGGAGACGTGCCCCAGCGTGGCGAGTTGGCTGGAAATCACAGAGGTGACAAACGGGTGGGCATGGCCCAGGGCGTTGACGGCGATGCCGCCGAGCAGGTCAAGGTATTCCTTGCCGTCGGCGTCCCAGACGAGGCTGCCGGCGCCGCGGACCAGGACACGCTGAGGTGTGCCGAAGACGCCCATAAGCGACGTCGAGTAGCGCGCCAGCCAGTCGGCGCCGCTGGTGTGGCCTGAGGTTTCGACAAGCTCAACCACCGGACTCTGGTGATCGAGCTTGTCGAGATCTTCAACGTTCGTCATGATGCAACCGTTTCTTCGTCGGGGACGACCTGGGTGCCTATGCCCGCCGTCGTGAATGTTTCCAGGAGCATGGAGTGCGGGAGGCGGCCGTCCACGATGTGCGCCCGCTCCACTCCGCCGTCGATGGCCTTGAGGCAGGCCTCCATCTTGGGGATCATGCCCGATTCGAGTGAGGGCAGCAGCTGCCGCAGCTCCGAGGCCGTGAGGGAGGAAATGAGGGAGGACCTGTCCGGCCAGTTGGCGTAAAGCCCTTCGACGTCGGTGAGGATCACCAGCTTGGATGCCCCCAGCGCCTCCGCGAGGGCGGCCGCGGCCGTGTCCGCGTTGACGTTCAGTACCTGACCGGTGGTCTGGACCTCGCCGGCTGCAGTCTCGATGCCGTCGGACGCGATTTCCGGGGCAACGGTGGAGATGACGGGGATGCGTCCGGCAGCGAGGATGTCCAGGATGCCTTCGGGGTTGACGCCCACGACCTCGCCCACCAGGCCCAGGTCCACTTCCTCGCCGTCAATGACGGTGCCGGTCCGGACGGCACGGAGCAGGCCGCCGTCTTCGCCGGACATCCCCACCGCGTACGGTCCGTGGGAGTTGATCAGGCCCACGAGTTCGCGGCCCACCTGGCCGGTGAGGACCATGCGGACCACGTCCATCGCTTCGGGCGTGGTGACCCGGAGCCCGCCTTTGAACTCAGACTCGATGCCCAGCCGCGCCAGCATGGAGTTGATCTGCGGACCGCCGCCGTGGACCACCACGGGGTGGATGCCGACATGATGCAGGAACACGACGTCCTCCGCGAAGGCCCGGCGCAGTTCCTCGTTGACCATGGCGTTGCCGCCGTATTTGATCACCATGGTGGTGCCGGCGAAGCGCTGGATCCAGGGCAGAGCCTCGATCAGGGTGCCGGCCTTGCTTTGGGCATCACTCATGGACGTGGTTTCACGGGTCTGGGTATTCATGCTTGCACTATCTCCAGGGGTGGCTGGTTGATTAGCTCGGGGTCTAGCTCGAGTAGGCGCTGTTCTCGTGCACGTAGTCGTGGGTGAGGTCGTTGGTCCAGACAGTGGCCTCGGCGTCGCCGGACTGCAGGTCAATCTCCACGTGGACTTCGCGGGGTTCCAGGTCCACCAGGTTCCGGTCGTCGCCGATGCTGCCGTTGCGGCAAATCTGGATGCCGTTGATGGCGACGTTGAGCTGGTCCGGCTCAAAGACGGCGTCCGTGGTTCCCACGGCGGACAGGACACGGCCCCAGTTGGGGTCCTTGCCGAAAATGGCAGCCTTGAACAGGTTGGACCGGGCAACGGAGCGGCTGACTGTTTCGGCGTCCCGTTCGCTGGCCGCGTTGAACGTCCGGATGGCGATGTCGTGGCTCGCGCCCTCGGCGTCACCGATCAGCTTGCGTGCCAGTTCGGCGCACACCTGGGTCAGCCCGGCACCGAAGGCCTCGGCGGACGGGACGGCGCCGGAAGCGCCGGAAGCCAGCAGCACCACGGTGTCGTTGGTGGACATGCAGCCGTCTGAGTCTGCGCGGTCGAAGGTGACGCGAGTGGCGTCGCGGAGGACGACGTCGAGCATTTCCGCTTCGACGGCCGCGTCGGTGGTGAGGACCACCAGCATGGTGGCCAGGCCGGGTGCCAGCATGCCGGCACCCTTGGCGATGCCGCCGATGGTGAACTCCTGGCCGTCGGCATCGGTGCCGATGAACAGTGCGGCCTTGGGCACGGAGTCGGTGGTCATGATGGCGTTGGCCGCCTCAGGGCCGCCCTCGGTGCTGAGCGCCGCCGAGGCAGCCTCGACGCCGGGAAGGATCTTGTCCATGGGCAGCTGCTCGCCGATCAGGCCGGTGGAGCAGACAAAAACATCCGTCGCGGAGATGCCCAGGACGGCGGCCACTTTTTCGGCGGTGCTGTGCGTGTTCTGGAATCCCTGGGGCCCGGTGCAGGCGTTGGCTCCGCCCGAGTTGAGGACGACGGCGTCCACGCGTCCGTCCGACACCACCTGGCGGGACCAGTGGACCGGGGCCGCAGCCACGCGGTTGCTGGTGAAGACGGCGGCCGCAGCCTTTGACGGGCCATCGTTGACGACCAGGGCGAGGTCCGGCTTGCCGGACGCCTTCAGGCCGGCGGTGACGCCGGCGGCCCGGAATCCCTTGGGGGCGGTAACGGTCACGGTGCAACTCCCTGCAGGTTAAGGCCGGCGGTCTCCGCCAGGCCAAGGGCAATGTTCATGGACTGCACGGCGCCGCCGGCGGTTCCCTTGGTGAGGTTATCAATGACACAGGACACGATCACGCGGCCGGTGTGCGGGTCAAATGCCAACTGCATGGCCGCGTGGTTGGAGCCCTGGACCGACTTGGTGGCGGGCCACTGCCCTTCCGGCAGCAGGTGCACAAACGGCTCGTCGTCGTAGGCCTCGGCCCACGCCTGCCGGAGGTCGGCGGCGGTGGTGCCCGGCTTCACCTTGGCGGTGGCTGTGGTGAGGATCCCGCGGCTCATGGGAGCGAGCGTGGGAGTGAAGGACACCGTGACGCGTTCCCCGGCGGCATTGGACAGCCCTTGCTCGATCTCCGGCGTGTGGCGGTGGCCGCCGCCCACGCCGTACGGGCTCATGGAGCCCATCACCTCGGCACCAATGAGGTTCACTTTCGCTGCCTTGCCCGCACCCGAGGTGCCGGAGGCCGAAACGATGACGACGTCGTCGGGCTGGAGCAGTCCGGCCGCGAACCCGGGCGTGAGCGCCAACAGGGCCGACGTCGGGTAGCAGCCGGGGACGGCGATCCGGGTGGCGGCTTTGAGGACCTCACGCTGGCCCGGAAGTTCCGGCAGGCCATAAGGCCACGTTCCGGCGTGGGCAGAGCCGTAGAACTTTTCCCACGCTGCGGCGTCTTCGAGGCGGTGGTCTGCGCCGGCGTCGATCACGATGGTGCCTTCCGGCAGCTGGGCCGCGATCTCGGCGGATGCCCCGTGCGGGAGGGCCAGGAACACCACATCGTGGCCGGAAAGGTTTTCCACCGTGGTGTCCTCCAGGATGCGGCTGGAGAGCCCGTGCAGGTGGGGCTGCAGCTCGCCGAGGCGGGAGCCTGCGTTGCTGTGCGCTGTGATGGCACCGATGGTCACGTCCGGATGCCCTGCGAGGAGGCGCAGGACTTCTCCCCCGGCGTAGCCGCTGGCTCCGGAGACGGCAACAGAAATAGTCATGCAGGAAATCCTACAGCAAAAGTATTCAGTATGTCCGATATTTATGCACTCAATCCTTTCTCCTTTTCCGGGCCGGCTGGACAGGCAGGCGTACGATGGGGGGAGGGTGATCCTGACCGCGCAGTCCGAATGTCGGCTGCCGCGTTGCCCGTAACAGTTACGAGGCCCCGGCTTTGACCACCACCCTCCCAACGTCGGAGCGCCCCCAATCGCGCGTCCGGCAGCCCAATGCAGTTGTCCTGAGCTATTCGGAACTGCTTAAGAGCGTCAAGGCCGCAGGCCTACTGGAACGCCGTGTGGGCTTCTACATCACAGTCTTTTCCTGCCTGGTGCTCCTGATGACCGCCGCATGGTTCGGTTTCGCGCTGATCGGCGACAGCTGGTTCCAGCTCCTCATCGCCGCGGCAGTCGGCATCATCTGCACCCAGCTCAGCTTCCTGGCCCACGAGGCCGGCCACCGCCAGATCTTCGCCTCGCGCCGCGCCAACGACTGGACAGCCAGGCTCCTGGCCACCTCGGTGGCAGGCATGAGCTATTCCTGGTGGGAGCAGAAACACGGCGCGCACCACAACCATCCCAACGTCATTTCCAAGGATCCCGACATCGCCACCGGCGCGATCGCCTTCCACCACGAAGCCGCAGCCACGCGGCAGGGCCGGTTCTCGTTCCTGACCCGCAAACAGGGCTGGTTCTTCTTTCCGCTGCTGTTCCTGGTGGGCCTGGGACTCCAGATCGATTCGGTGAAATTCATCTTCCGGCGCGCCAAAGTGACGCACCGCTGGGTGGAGTTGCCCATCTTGCTGGTCCGGCTCAGCGTGCTGCCGGTCCTGGCGTTCTCGTTCCTGCCGCTGGGAATGGCGTTCGCCTTCATCGGCGTGCAGCTCGCCGTGTTCGGCTTCTATATGGGAGCTTCATTTGCGCCCAACCACAAAGGCATGCCCGTCATTCCGGCGGACAGCCGTGTTGACTTCTTCAGCCGGCAGGTCCTGACGTCACGGAACATCTCCGGCGGCCGCTTTATGGACATCCTGCTCGGTGGCCTGAACCGCCAGGCTGAGCACCACCTCTTCCCGGACATGGCACGGCCCCAGCTGGACAAGGCCGCCAAGATCGTCCGGGAGTACTGCCGCAAGCACCAGGTTCCCTACACGGAAACCACCCTGCTGCAGTCCTACGGCATTATTGTCCGCTATCTCAACGACGTCGGACTTTCCGCCGGGCGCCACTTCGAGTGCCCCATGGCCACGGTCACCCGCCGCTACTGAGCAGCTCCGGCGCACCACAGCCGGCCCCCGCGTTTGACCCGAAGTGACGGCCCTGACCGGCCGTCACTTCGTCGTTGGTGCCGGTTTCCCTAGGATGGGTCCAGGACCGGGGCAAGGAAATCCCAGCCCCGGGAAGGAGATACATGACGCACGCAATCGTTGTCCGCGAGCCCGGAGGACCCGAAGTACTGGAACTGGCAGAGGCCGAACGCCCCGTGCCCGGCCCCGGCCAGCTGCTCATCAAAGTGGCGGCGGCGGGCGTCAACTTCATCGAAACCTACCAGCGCGGGGGCATGTACCAGGTCCCCTTCCCGTTCACGCCCGGCTCGGAAGCCGCGGGAACGGTTGAAGAGGTCGGCGACGGTGTCGAGAACTTCACGGTGGGCAGCAGGGTGGCCACGGCCGAGGGCGCCAAGTGCTACGCCGGCTACACGGTCCTGGATGCCGCCAAGGCGCTCCCGGTGCCGGACGGCGTCGACGACCTGACGGCGGCCGCCTTGCCCCTCCAGGGCATGACCGCCCACTACCTGATCAACTCCTCCTTCCGGGTCGAACCGGGCCACACCGTGCTCACGCACGCCGGCGCAGGCGGCGTCGGCCTGCTGCTGACACAGCTGCTGAAGGAGAGGGGCGCCCGCGTCATCACAACTGTCTCCTCGGACGCCAAGGAGGAACTTGCCCGGGAGGCCGGAGCCGACCATGTGCTGCGGTACGAGGGCTTTCCCCACCACGTCCGCGAGTTCACCGGCGGAAAGGGCGTGGATGTGGTGTACGACGGCGTCGGCCGGAACACCTTTGACGGCTCCCTGTCCTGCCTGCGGACCCGCGGCACGCTCGTCCTGTTCGGAGCCGCTTCAGGCGCCGTGCCCCCGGTGGATCCGCAGCGCCTCAACGCCGGCGGGTCACTGACGCTGACCCGCCCGTCCCTGGGCCACTTCCTGCTCAACGAGCAGGAGCGCCGCTGGCGCTCGGGAGAAATCTTCGCCGCCGCCGAAATCGGGCACCTCAAGGTCCGGATCGGCGCCACGTATCCGCTGGCCGATGCCCGGCGCGCACACGAGGACCTTGAGGGCCGCCGGACCACCGGCAAGGTCCTCCTGGTCCCCTGATCCCCGGTCAGGGAAACGTCCGGTGAAGGGAATGTGGACGCCACCCAAACGGCGTCACTTTCCGTTCACCTTGCCAGTGGACACTGCAGGGGTGACCGAGCTACAACTCAGCGGCCCTGTGCCCGACGGCCTTGCCGAATATCAGCCCCAGCTGCCCGGATCGGGTGTGGCACCCCCGGTGCGTACGCTGGTGGACATCCTGCAGGAGACCGCACAGCGCCATCCCGACGCGTCCGCCCTCGACGACGGCCGGCAGTCACTGAGCTACGCGCAGCTGATGGCGGCCGTGCGCTCCGCCGGCCGGGAACTTCACCTGGCAGGGCTCGGAGCCGGCGACAGGATCGGCGTGCGGATCCCCTCCGGCACCAACGGGCTGTACGTCTGGATCCTCGCGATCATGCTCATCGGTGCCGCATATGTCCCCGTCGACGCCGATGACCCCGACGAGCGGGCCCGGCTGGTCTTCGGCGAAGCCAGGGTCAGCGCCGTGGTCACCGGCCAGGGGCTGGCACTGACCGAAGACAGGGTCTCGCCGTTCCCGGCCGCACGGCCTGCCACCCCCGACGACGACGCCTGGGTCATTTTCACCTCAGGCTCCACGGGAACTCCAAAGGGAGTGGCCGTCCGGCACAGGTCCGCTGCCGCCTTCGTCGACGCCGAGGCACGGATCTTCCTTGCTGCGGAACCGATCGGTCCGCAGGACCGTGTCCTGGCAGGACTGTCAGTGGCCTTTGACGCCTCGTGCGAGGAGATGTGGCTCGCGTGGCGGCACGGCGCCTGCCTGGTCCCCGCGCCACGTGCCCTGGTCCGCACCGGAATGGACCTCGGGCCCTGGCTCATCAGCCACGGCATCACGGTGGTGTCCACTGTTCCCACGCTGGCTGCGCTCTGGCCTGCGGAATCACTCGAAAACGTGCGGCTGCTGATCTTCGGCGGCGAGGCCTGCCCGCCGGAGCTTGCGGAACGCCTGGCAGTGGAAGGCCGCGAGGTCTGGAACACCTACGGGCCCACCGAGGCCACGGTGGTGGCGTGCGCGGCCGAACTGGGCGGACCTGGGCCGGTCCGGATCGGGCTGCCGCTGGACGGCTGGGACCTGGCCGTGGTGGACGGTGACGGCATCCCGGTGGCGGAGGGCGCCGTCGGCGAACTCATCATCGGCGGCGTAGGGCTGGCCCGGTACCTGGATCCTGCCAAGGACGCGGAAAAGTATGCGCCCATGCCCACCCTGGGCTGGCACCGCGCCTACCGCTCCGGCGACCTCGTCCGCTACGAAGCCGCCGGGCTGGTCTTTATGGGCCGCGCCGACGAACAGGTGAAACTGGGTGGCCGCCGGATCGAGCTCGGAGAGATCGATGCCGCCCTGCAGGCCCTCCCGGGTGTTGCCGGCGCCGCGGCCGCTGTGCAGACGACGGCGGCCGGGAACCAGGTGCTTGTGGGGTACCTCGCCCCGGCCGGCGATGAGGAACCTGACCTTGCCGCGGCACGCGAAATGCTGACATCCAGCCTCCCGGCAGCGCTGATCCCCCTGCTGACCGTCGTCCCGTCGCTGCCGACCAAAACCAGCGGCAAAGTCGACCGGCACGCACTCCCCTGGCCCCTGGCCGGATCTGGCGCGGCCGAAAGCGACCGCGCTCCCCTGAACCTGCCTGACGACGCCGCCTGGATCGTCGAACAATGGGGCGCCGTGCTCGGCAGCCCGGCAGCAAGCCTGGACGCGGACTTCTTCGCCCACGGCGGCGGCTCCCTCGCCGCGGCACAGCTGGTGTCCGCACTGCGCCTCCGCTACCCCACCATCACGGTCGCGGACATCTACGCCACCCCGCGGGTCGGGGCCCTGATCGACACGGCCCGGCAGTCGCTTCCTGACGGCATTGCTGCCGGCCCTGCAAAGGAACGCTTTGTCCGGCCGACGGCCCGCAAGTCCCAGGTCTTCCAGACACTCATGGGTATTCCCCTGCACATCCTGGTGGGCATGCGCTGGCTGACCTACCTGATGGCAGGCAACAACCTCCTCGCCGGCCTGGCCGGCTTTGCTGCCGCGCCCACCGTGTCCTGGTGGTGGGTCGGGGCATCGTGGCTGGTCTTCGTGAGTCCTCTCGGCCGGATGGGCCTCTCCATCGCCGCCGCCCGGCTCCTGCTACGGAACGTTGGCCCGGGCACCTACCCGCGCTCAGGGAAAATCCACCTCAGGCTCTGGCTGGCGGAGCAGATCCAGGACCTTGCCGGTGCCGTGAGCCTGGCCAGCGCACCGTGGGTGCCTTACTACGCACGGGCCCTCGGAGCGAAGATCGGCACCAATGTGCACCTGCATTCCCTGCCGCCGGTGACAGGCCTGCTGTCCTTGGGCAGCGGAGCGAACATCGAACCCGAGGTGGACCTTTCCGGCTGGTGGATCGACGGCGACCACGTCCGGATCGGAGCCATCCATGTGGGCGCCGGGGCGACCGTGGGCGCACGCAGCACGCTCATGCCGGGCGCCAGCATCGGCGCCGGCGGACAGGTCGAAGCGGGTTCGGCAGTGCTCGGCAAGGTGAAAGCAGGGCAAGTGGTGGCAGGGTCACCGGCCCGCCGCCGGGGCAAGGCCAAAAATGACTGGCCGGACACTCCGCCCAGCAGCCGGCTGATCGGCCGCTTGTGGTTCGCCGCCTTCGCCTCGGCCTCCGCTGTCCTGGCCATGATCCCCTACGCGTCCGCGGCCGCCGCTGCCGGGATAGTCTTCCTGTTCATCCAGGGCAGCAGCTCCCTGGTCGCGGCGTGGCCGCAGCTCCTCGTCTCCCTGCCGTTGGCGGCACTGGCCTGGTTCACTACCAACCTGCTGCTGGTCCTGGGCACCACCAGGCTGCTGGGGACCGGCCTGACAGAAGGCTATTACCGGGTGCGTAGCCGGATCGGCTGGCAGGTCTGGGCCACCGAACGCGTCCTTGACCTTGCCCGTGATCTCCTCTTTCCCATTTACGCGAGCCTTTTCACCCCCGTCTGGCTGCGCCTGCTTGGAGCCAGGATCGGCAAGAACGTGGAGGCGTCCACCGTGCTGCTGCTGCCCAAAATGACCACGGTGGGCGAAGGCGCGTTCCTGGCCGATGACACCATGGTGGCCTCCTACGAACTCGGCGGCGGCTGGCTGAAGATCGCCCCTGCGAAGATCGGCAAGCGTTCGTTCCTGGGGAATTCCGGCATGACAGCTGCTGGCCGGAGCGTCCCGAAGAACTCCCTCGTGGCGGTGCTGTCGGCAACCCCTTCGAAGGCTAAATCCGGAACGTCGTGGCTGGGCAGCCCGCCAGTCAGGCTTCGCCGCACAGCCATCGCCTCGGACACCACCTTGACGTTCCAGCCCCCGCTCCGGCTGAAAATAGCCAGGGCACTATGGGAGCTCTGCCGCTTTGTGCCCGTGGTCCTTACCGTGGGCCTCGCCGCCGGTGTGCTCCTCGCGTTCGATTGGCTGGCAAGCACCGTTGGCTACGGCCTGGCCGCGGTGCTGGGCGGGTTCGTAATGCTGCTGGCGGGCGCCGTCGCGGCCGGCAGCGCCGTCGTGGCCAAGTGGCTGCTCGTGGGCCGGATCCGGGCCGGAGAACATCCGCTCTGGAGTTCCTTTATCTGGCGCAACGAAGTGGTGGACACGTTCATCGAAATGGTCAGCGCACCATGGTTCGCCCGCGCAGCAAGCGGGACACCGGCACTGGTGTGGTGGCTCCGCGGGCTGGGGGCAAAAATTGGTTCCGGGACGTGGTGCGAGAGCTACTGGCTGCCCGAAGCGGACCTGGTGACCCTGGGCGCGAACTCCACGGTCAACCGGGGCTGCGTGGTCCAAACGCACCTGTTCCATGACCGGATCATGAGCATTGACACTGTTACGCTCGAGGAGGGAGCAACCATGGGACCGCACGGCGTCATCCTCCCGCAGGCACGCATCGGCCATGGCGGAACAGTGGGTCCGGCATCGCTGGTGATGCGCGGGGAGACGGTGCCCGCGGGGACCTACTGGATGGGCAATCCGGTCAGTCCGTGGGCCGGTCCGGACGTTCCCGCACCCCGCCTGAAGTAAGTACCTGACAGTCCGCCACCGTTTGTGATTGAGGCCCCGCCCCATGAGTGTCCCAGAACCCGCCAGCTCCGGAACCGCCGTGGGAACGGCCGGAACCGGCGTGCGGTCCGACCGGTATATGCCGGGCCACGGCACCAGCGCCTACAGCGTTGGACGGTATGAACTGGACCTGGACTACCGGCTCTCTTCCAACCGGCTCAGCGGCCGCGCGCTCCTCCACGCCACGGCGGCACGCCAGGCATCCGCCGTCGTCCTGGACCTCGTGGGTCTCCGCGCCAGCAAGGTGCAGTTCAACGGGCGGCGCGTCCGGCGCTTTGTGCAGCGTGGCGAGCAGCTGGTGGTGCATCTCGATGCCGACCTCCTCCCCGGGGACGCCTTCTCGCTGGACATCCGTTATGAGGGCAATCCGTCGCCGCGCCGCGGGCTGTGGGGCGAAGTGGGCTGGGAAGAACTCACCGACGGCGTGCTGGTGGCGGGGCAGCCCAATGGCGCCCCGTCCTGGTTTCCCTGCAACGACCACCCCGGGAACAAGGCCAGCTACCGGATTACCGTCACCACGGACGCCAATTACCGTGTTGTCTGTAACGGCCGGCTGGTAGGGCACAGCATCCGGGCCAGCCGTGAAACCTGGACGTATGAGCAGGAAGAGCCGATGGCCACTTATCTGGCCACCGTCCAGATCGGCCGGTACCAGTCCGTGATCCTCGATCCCGGGGACTCCCCCGGCGGGGTGCTGCAGTCGGCGGCTGTCCCGCCGGGCCTGGCAGGGGCCGCCCTGCAGGGGCTCCGCCTGCAGCCGGAGATGATGCGCACGTTCGTCAGCTGCTTTGGGCCCTACCCGTTTGCGGAGTACACGGTGGTGGTGGCGGACGACGTCCTGGAGATCCCGCTTGAGGCCCAGACCCTGTCCATCCTGGGGCGGAACCACCTTAGCCCGGACTGGGATTCCCAGCGTCTGATCGCCCATGAGCTCTCACACCAGTGGTTCGGTAATTCCCTGACGGTCAGCGGATGGAGCGATATCTGGCTGCATGAAGGGTTCGCCTGCTACGCGGAGTGGATCTGGTCGGACGCTGCCGGAGTGATGGGCGTCCACGACCGGGCCGCAGCGGCCTGGCGCCGGCTCTCGGCCGCGGGCCAGGACCTGGTGATCGGGGACCCCGGTCCGGAGCTGATGTTCGATGACCGCGTCTACAAGCGGGGCGCCCTCGCACTGCACGCCCTGCGGCTGCGGTGCGGGGACCTGGCGTTCTTTACGCTGCTGCAGGAATGGACCAGGACGCACCGGCACGGATCGGTGTCCACCGCGGACTTCATCCTGATGGCGGACCGGGTCGTCGGCCTCGATTCAGAGGCGTTGCTGCACCCCTGGCTGTTTGAGGAGGCCCTGCCGCCGCTGCCGACGCACGGACGGCACGCCGCCAGCTAGCCGCTGCACAGGCGGCTATGACCCGATGGCGACGGCGGCCACCAGGGTTCCGGGCAGGCCGGTGTCCGCCGGGTCGAGGTCTGTGAGTCCGGGCCTGGCAAGGACGTCGACAGTGCGGGGATCGCGCCGGAGTCCTTCGCCCGTCATTTTGAGCCAGGCTTCCTTGCGGGCCCAGAGCCGGGCCCGTTCGCGCAGCAGTTCCTGCCCGGCCAGGTTGTCGACGGCGTGACGTTCCTCCGGGCCCAGGGCCACGGCGTCGAACCCGTCAAAGTCCAGCCGCGCGGGGTCCTCGGCGTCCACCCCCAGCCGCATCCCGGCACGTGGCGCCGGCAGCCCCGCGAGAAGGATCCAGAGTTGCGTCCGGGCCATGCTGAGCAGCAGCGGCTGCGGCTCTCCCCCGCGGGTGTAACCCGGCCGCCCGTGGGCTATGTCCGGTCCGGAGCCACAGCGCGGACAGGCATAGGACACCTCCAGCTCCCCGGCCGGCAGCTGCAGCAATGCCGCGGCAAAACGCCGCAGGGCAGCCCTGCCGGCGATGAAACGCGCCCGCGCGCCGGGCTCCATGGCCGCCGCCCGGGCGGCTTCCACAGGTTCGAGAAGCAGCGCATCGAAGCCCGGACCGTCCGCAGGATGGCCGCGGAGATCCACGGCCTGCAGGACGAGTCCGGGCTCCATCACAGTCAGCTAGCGCTGGACGGCACCGAAGCGCTCGGCGGCCAGTGCTACCGCGCCTTCGCGCGCGGCTGATGCCTCGTCTGCCGTCAAGGTGCGGTCCGTTGCCCGGAACCGCAGCCCGAAGGCCAGCGACTTCTTGCCTTCCTCGATGCCCTTGCCGGCGTAGACGTCGAACAGCGCCACGTCCTCCAGGAGCTCGCCGGCGCCCTCGCGGAGTGCCTCAAGCACGCGGTCCGCGGGAATGTCCTGCGGCACCACGAGCGCGACGTCCTGGGTGGCTACCGGGAACGTGGAGATGTGGCGGGCCACAATAACGTCCGCGGCTGCTTCGAACAGGGCGTCGGCGTTGAACTCCAGCGCTACCGAACGGGCAGGCATGTCGTGCGCGGCAAGGAGCTTCGGGTGCAGTTCGCCGGCGTAACCCACCACCTCGCCGGTCCGCAGCGAAAGCTGCGCGGCCCGGCCCGGGTGGAATGCCTGGTGCGCGCCCTGGCTGACCACGATCTCCACGCCCAGGACGTCGCCGGCGAGCCGGGCGATGTCCAGCGCGTCGGACCAGTCCCACAGGCGCGGCGTGTGCGCCGCGGCAGCGGGTGAATCATGGCCCGTGAGGACAGCGGCGACGTACAGCGGCTGGTCCGGAACGCCGTCGTACAGTGCATCCAGCACCTCATCGGCGGGCTTGACGCCCAGCGGCGGGATGGAGGCAGTTCCCACCGTCCCGCCGGGCAGGAAGACCAGGCCTGATTCAAAGAGCGCCAGGTCGCGGAAGCCGCGGGAGTGGTTCCGCTTGGCCACCTCAATGAGCCCGGGGAGGATGGAGGTCCGCAGGTAGCCGTGCTCTTCGCTGATCGGGTTGGCCAGCTTGACCGCGCTCCGCGGCGCGCCCTGCTCGGCCACGCCGAACGTGTCGTTGGCCGCCTTGGAGACAAACGGGTAGGCCAGGACTTCGGTCAGGCCGGCGTCGGCCAGTGCCTGGATGAGCCGACGGCGCTGCTGCTGCACGCGGGTCAGGCCACGTCCCGGAGGGGCCACCGGGAGGGTGGCGGGGATGTTGTCGTAGCCCACCAGCCGGGCGATTTCCTCGGAGAGGTCCTCTTTGGTTTCCAGGTCGTTGCGCCAGCTCGGCGCCGTTACTGTCCAGCCGCCGTCGTTCTTTTCCACGGCAGCGCCGAGGTCAACCAGCGAGGTGGTGATCTGTTCTTCGGTGAAATCGATGCCGATGCGCTGGGCGGCGAAGCCCGCCGGCAAGGGGATGGTCACGGCGTCCGGCGCGGTCCCGACGTCGGTCCCCGCCTGGTCAGCAATCCCGCCGGCGAGTTCCACCAGGAGGTCAACAACGCGCTGGGCGGCGATGTCCGCCACGTGCCAGTCCACGCCGCGCTCGAAGCGCTTGGACGCTTCGGACGGCAGCTTGTGCCGGCGGCGGGAACGGCCAATGGACACCTCGTCGAAGTGCGCCGCCTCAACCAGGACGTTCGACGTCGAATCGCTCACCTCGGTGGCGGCACCGCCCATCACGCCGGCGATGCCGATCGCGCCGGAGCCGTCGGTGATGAGGAGGTCCTCGACGTCGAGCGTGCGCTCCTTGTTGTCCAGGGTGGTGATCTTCTCCCCCGCCACGGCACGCCGGACCACGATGTCGCCGGACAGCTTGTCCAGGTCATAGCAGTGCGTGGGCTGGCCCAGCTCAAGCATCACGTAGTTGGAGATGTCCACCGGCAGGGAGATGGAGCGGATGCCTGCCAGCCGCAGGCGCGACACCATCCACGGGGGCGTCGGCCTGGTGGCGTCGACGCCGCGGACGGTGCGGGCCACAAAGCGGTCGCAGCCGGGCTTGCCGTAGATGGGCGCGTCGTCGTTGAGCTTCACACCGTAGCCGCCGGTGAGTTCGGCCGGAGCCTGGACCTTGGTGGCGGGGTCCGTGAAGGCGGTTCCGGTGGCGTGCGCGTATTCGCGGGCCACGCCACGGATGGAGAACGCGTAGCCGCGGTCCGGGGTGACGTTGATCTCGGCGGCTTCGTCGTAGAGGCCCAGAAGGTCCATGGCGTCCGTGCCGATTTCGGGATCCAGCCCGATCCGGGAGAGGACCAGGATGCCGTCGTGATCCTCCCCGATGCCCAGTTCGCGGACGGAGGCAATCATGCCGGCGGAGAGGTGGCCGTAGGTCTTGCGCGCGGAGATGCGGAAGTCGCCGGGCAGGACGGCACTGGGAAGGGTGACCACCACTTTGTCGCCTTCAACGAAGTTGTGGGCGCCGCAGATGATGCCCTGGACGCCGGAGGGGTCGATGCCGTCGCCGGTGAGGGCCTGCTCCTGGCCTTCGGGGACAACCCGGACCTGGCACCAGTTGATGGTCTTGCCGTTGGTTTGCGGTTCCTTGACGATGCTCAGGACCTGGCCCACCACAATCGGGCCCTGCAGGGTGTCCGTGGGGCGGTGGACCGCTTCCTCTTCAAAGCCAACCTTGACCAGTTCGGCCATCAGGTCTTCGGCCGTTGCTCCGGCCGGTACTGCTGCGAATTCACGCAGCCAGGAAAGTGGGATACGCACTGTTAGATCTCCATCCCGAAGTGCTCGCTGAAACGTACGTCGCCTTCGATCATGTCGCGCATGTCGCCCACCTCGTTGCGGAACATAAGGGTGCGCTCGATGCCCATGCCAAAGGCAAAACCTGAATACATGTCCGGGTCGATGCCCGCCGCGCGGAGCACGTTGGGGTTGACCATGCCGCAGCCGCCCCATTCGATCCAGCGCGGGCCACCCTTGGCGCCCGGGTGCCAGATGTCCAGCTCGGCGGACGGCTCGGTGAACGGGAAGTAGTTGGGGCGCAGCCGGATCTGGGCTTCGTCGCCGAACATCTGCCGGGCGAAATGCTCCAGCGTTCCGCGAAGGTCCGCCATGCTCAGGTGCTTGTCGATGGCCAGGCCCTCGAACTGGTGGAACACCGGGGTGTGGGTGGCGTCCAGCTCGTCGGTGCGGAACACCTTGCCCGGGCACAGCACGTAGATGGGGACTTCGCGTTCCAGCATGGAGCGGACCTGCACCGGCGAGGTGTGGGTACGCATCAGGAGGTGCGCCTCGGGCGGCTCCACGAAGAACGTGTCCTGCATTTCGCGGGCCGGGTGGTCCGGCTTGAAGTTCAGGGCGTCGAAGTTGAACCACTCGGACTCAACCTCGGGGCCTTCGGCGATTTCCCAGCCCATGCCAACAAAGATGTCCGCCACACGGTCCTGCAGCGTGGACAGCGGGTGCCGGGCTCCGGCCCGACGACGGCGGGGCGCGGCTGTGACGTCAACGGTCTCTTCCAGCAGGATCCGGGCGTCGTTTTCGGCTTCCAGCTCGGCCGTGCGGTCCGCGAGCGCCTTGTTGACCCGGCCGCGGGAGGAACCCATCAGCTTGCCTGCTACGGCTTTCTGGTCTTTCGGCAGGCCGCCGATTTCGCGGTTTGCCAGGCTGAGCGGTGACTTCTCACCGGTGTGGGCCAGTCTCACCGCCTTGAGCTCGTCAAGGGAGCCGGCGCCGGCAATGGCGGCGATGGCCTGGTCTACAGCGGCAGTGATGGCGGCTTCATCCGTAGGGTTCGGGATGGCGGCGCCCGGCAAAGTTTCAGTCATCTACTGTTCTTAGCTACGAGTCGGGGCTGACGTATTTCCTCAATGACTTGGGCAGCACTGCGCGGTTTCCCGGCAGCGTATCCGTCACTGGCAGGCCACGTTATGGGTCCATTCAGGATGAATCCACTCGGTGGCCAGGTCCGGGCCACTGGATCAGTACCGGTTGGAACTGCCGGCGGCCACTATCCTCCAGTCTAAGTGAAGGCTCCGGCTACCATGGCCTCATGACACAGCGGCAGCGCCGGGCGCCAGCCAGGCCGTTGACGGCGGGTCAGCGGGCAAGGCAGCTCGCGAACCTGGCCAACGGCACAACCCTGCTTGGCCTGGCCCTTGCCCGGGCTGCGGGAACCGCCGTGAGCAATGGCCCCCGCGGGCTGGTCATTGCGGGCGGCTACCGGTGGCGCCTGCCCTACGCAGGCGCTTTCACCGTGGGGAATGTCGTCCTTTCGCGGGGCCCCGCAGCGCTGCTGACGTCCAACACGGCGCTTCTCGGCCATGAGGAAAAGCACTCCAGCCAGTACGCCTGCTGCCTTGGGCTGCCGTTCCTTCCGCTGTATTTCCTTGCCGCCGCGTGGTCACAGCTCCGGACCGGAAATCCGGCGTCGGCCAACTTCTTCGAACGGCTCGCCGGCCTGGAAGCCGGCGGCTACGTTGACACCAGGACACCAAGGCCGGCCCCGCGGGGCGCCGGAGGAATCGAGGTTTGACCATGGCGGGCGAAAGCAATCCCAGGACCATCACGGTGACAGGAACAGGATCGGCTGAGGCGCCGCCCGACCTGCTGACAATTTCCGTTGGCGTCGAATGCCGGCGGGACGGCGTAGGCACCGCCTACGCTGATGCCGGGACAGCGTCCGGCGCCGTTTCCGGCGCCCTCCGGCAGCACGGCGTCGCGGACGCCGACATCCGGACGTCAGGGCTGAACGTCCGGCCGGAGCTCGTCTGGCGCGACGGCGAAGGCCAGAAAGTGGCCGGCTACGTGGCGTCGAGCGTGCTTACCGTCCGCCTCCGGGACGTCGCTGCCGCGTCCGGTGTTATTGCTGCCGTGGTTGATGCCGGCGGCGATGACGTGCGGCTGAACGGCCTGGAACTCGGATTCGCGGACGAGTCGGCTGTGATGGGCCGGGCCCGGGAAGCTGCGTGGCGGGATGCCGCTGCTGCGGCCGAACAGTTTGCGTCCCTGGCCTCGGCACGGCTTGGCGCCGTGGTGTCCGTTGCCGAGCACCCCCTCTCATTTGGGCCGGTTCCTGTGGCCAAGCTCGAACGGGCTGTAGCCACGGACGCCATCAGCGTGGAGGCAGGCCACGCGAGCGTGGGCGCGAGCGTCACGGTGGTGTGGGAACTGCTGGACTGACGTCCCCGCGGCCGGGTCCGGGCCGGACCGGCCGCAGGGCCCGGCGCGCCGCTCCTTGACTTAAGTTCGAACATATATTCGAATGGACCCATGAGATGGGATGCACAAGCACTGATGCCGCGGCCCGGCGATGACCCCGGAAGCGGCACTTCACCCGCGCTGCTCCCACTCGCCGGACTGGTCCGTTCCGTCACCACTCCCGAGTTCGCCGGCATCACCTTCCATGAGGTCACTGCCAAATCGGTGCTCAACAAGGTGGTTGCCGGTTCACGGATGCCGTTTGAGTGGACAGTCAACCCGTACCGCGGCTGCAGCCATGCCTGTGTGTACTGTTTTGCCCGCAAGAGCCACACGTACCTGGATTTCGACGCCGGCCTCGATTTCGACAGCCAGGTGGTGGTCAAGGTCAACGCCGCGGAAGTCCTTCGGAAGGAACTGGCCAAGCCGTCGTGGGGCCGCCACCAGGTGGCCCTGGGCACCAACACCGATCCCTACCAGCGCGCCGAGGGCCGCTACCAGCTGATGCCGGGCATCATCACCGCGCTGGCTGACTCCGGGACCCCGCTGTCCATCCTCACCAAAGGCACGCTGCTGGCCAGGGACATTCCACTCCTGAAACGGGCCGCCGCCCAGGTCCCGGTGGGTGTCGGCATCTCCCTGGCCATGACGGATGAAGCCCTGTCCGAGGCGGTGGAGCCGGGTACGCCGGGGCCCCGCGCCAGGCTGAAACTGGTCTCCCGCCTGCGCGACGCCGGGCTCCCGTGCGGTGTGATGGCCATGCCCATCCTGCCGTGGCTGTCCGACAGCGACGAAGCACTTGATTCCCTCTTCGGCTCCCTGGCAGCTGCAGGAGCCACGGGAGTGACCGCCGGCGCCCTTTACCTGAAGCCGGGCACCCGGGAATGGTTCATGCAGTGGATCGCCGGGAACCATCCGGAGCTCGCGGGCAAGTACCGGCGTCTTTACGGCACTGGTTCCTACGCGTCCAAGGAATACCGCACCTGGCTTGCCGGGAAGGTCCGCTACTTCAAGCAGCGGCACGGCTTCGCAAGTACGCACGGTTTCAGCCACCGCGATCTGGAGGACGATCCCCGCGGCGAGGAAGCACAGTACCCGGCGGGGAGTATTCCCGCAGCCCACTCCGCCGGAACGCAAAATCGGCCGGCCGGGGAATCCCAGCCGGCCGCGGGGCTGCGCCAGCAGCCCACCCTGTTCTAGGGACGCTCCAGGGAATCTAGGACACTCAGGGAACCAGCTCAGCGGGGAGAGTTTGAATCCACGAGCGTGCCCAGGGATTCAAGCAGTGCCCGGACAATCGGAAAGTCGGCCGGGATCCACGGAAGGCCGAGAGCTTCGTCACGGCTTGTGGTGCTGATCCATCTCAGCTCGTCATGGTCTTCGAGCGGCCGGGGATCGCCGTTGGAAATTTCTGCCAGCCACACCCGCATGCTGGCCCGCTCGTTCAGCCGCCAGCCGGCCGGCGCTCCGGCGGGCAGTTCCGGCCCCAGTTTGACCCCCACGCCCAGTTCTTCCCTGAGTTCGCGGTGCAGCGCAGCCTCGCACTGTTCCCCGTCTTCGACCTTCCCGCCGGGGAACTCCCAGAGTCCGGCGAACTGCTCGGGAGCAGTCCGCCTGGCCACCAGCATCCGGGTGGGTTCGGTCAACGAGTCAAGTATTGCGCCGCCAACTACCTGTATCCGTCCAGTCACCGCTCCAGTCTATGGGGGACAATTGATGGGGCGCCCCGTGGGCGTGCGCCACGATCAACTCCCCTTTCGAAAAAGCAGGCACATGAGCAGCGTTGTCCAGTCACCCCCGGCCAAAAAGACCCCGTCCCCCAGGATCGCTCCGGCGATCGTTTCGCTGGCGATGGGCGGGTTCGGGATCGGCGTGACTGAGTTCACCATGATGGGCCTGCTCAAGGAGGTGGAAATGGGCCTCGGCATCAGCACCCCTGAAGCGGGACACCTCATTTCGGCCTACGCCCTGGGCGTGGTGGTGGGCGCACCCTTGCTGGCCGCGGTCGGAGCCAAGCTGCCGCGCAAACACCTGGCCCTGGGACTCATGTTCTTCTTCAGCGTCGCCAACCTGACCTCGTACCTCGCTCCTGACTACACCACCATGCTGGTCTCCCGTTTTGCCGCCGGACTGCCGCATGGCGCCTTCTTTGGTGTGGCCGCCGTCATCGCCGCGTCCCTCGTCTCACCTACCCGCCGGGGATGGGCCATCTCCATGGTGATGGCGGGACTGACTGTCTCCAACGTGGTGGGCGTTCCCCTGGCCACGTGGGTGGGCCAGGCATTCGGCTGGCGCCTGCTGTTTGTGCTGGTAGGAGCCATCGGCCTGCTGACCCTGGCGCTGCTCTGGAGGTTTGTGCCGTTCCAGGCGGCCCACCCCGATGCCAGCATCCGGCGCGAGCTCGGGGCGCTGAAGCGGTTGCAGGTCTGGCTTGCCATCCTGATCGGCATTGTCGGCTTCGGCGGATTCTTCGCCACGTACACCTACATCGCGCACACCATGACCTCGGTGGCCGGCATCCCGTCGTCCCTGATCCCGCTGGTGGTTGCGCTCTATGGCCTGGGCATGGTGGCCGGCAACATCGTAGGCGGGCGGATCGCGGACCGGTCCGTGATGGGAACCATCTACCGGGTGCTGCCCGGAATCGCCGTTGCCCTGGTGGTCTATGCCGTCGCCGTCCAGTGGCCGTGGTCCGCGTTTGTCATGGTATTTGTGGTCGGTGCGGCCGGCTCGATGCTGGTGCCGGCCCTGCAGACCCGGCTGCTGGATGCGTCCCCGGACGCGCCGTCGCTGGCTTCCTCGCTCAACCATGCCGCGCTGAACGTGGCCAACGCACTGGGCGCGTTCCTGGGCGGCGTGGTGATCGCGTGGGGCTGGGGCTATGTTGCCCCTGCCCTGGTGGGGGCCGTCCTGGCCATCCTTGGCCTGGGCGTGGCCATCGTCAGCGGACTGCTGGAACGCAATAAACCGCTGACCGCCTGACCCCGGGAGACAAAGTCATCCGGAGGATCGGGCGGCCAGCGGCCAGTCGTTCTGGCACAGCGTAACGTGCCTGCGGCAGGTGCCGCTATCAGGCATTGGCGTCCGGGACCCCCGCGTTGCCCACCGCTGAGCCCGACGCCGCTGAGCCCGTTGCGTCCGCCCGGCGGATGTCCGGTTCCAGGTAAATAACGCGGGCGATAGGCACGGCTGCCCTGATCCGTTCCTCGGCGTCGTCGATGGCCGCCGCGATGTCACGGCCGGCATCGGCTGCACCGACGGAGATCTTCGCCGCAACCAACAGTTCTTCCGGCCCCAGGTGGAGGGTTTTCAGGTGGATGACGCGCGTTCCGCCGTCTTCGATGGCGCGGTGGATCTTTTGGGTGTCATCCTTGGTGGCAGATTCACCCAGCAGCAGGGACTTGGTTTCGAGGGCCAGCACCACGGCGATCAGCACCAGCAGGATGCCGATCATGCCGGTGCCCACCGCGTCCCACACGCCGTTGCCCGTGATCAGGGTGAGCCCCACACCGAAGAGGGCAAAGACCAGGCCCACGAGAGCGCCGAGGTCCTCCAGCAGGATGACCGGAAGTTCGGGCTGCTTGGCGGTCCGGACGAAGCTGACCCAACCCTGTTTCCCGCGGAGGTGGTTCGACTCGATGATGGCGGTACGGAACGAGAAGGACTCGGCAATGATGGCGCCCACCAGCACGGCCAGCGGAACCCACCAGAAATCGCCCTCGATGGCGTGCGGGTGCTGCAGCTTCTCCCATGCCTCGTAGAGGGCAAAGAGGCCACCGACGCTGAACAGCACGATGGAGACAATGAAGGCGTAGATGTATCGCTCACGCCCGTACCCGAAGGGGTGCTCGGGGCTTGCTGCCCGCTTCGCCCGCTTGCCGCCCACCAGCAGGAGGATCTGGTTGCCGGAGTCGGCCAGGGAGTGGATGGCCTCGGCGAGCATCGACGATGACAGCGTCAGGATGTAGGCGACGAATTTGAGGGCGGCAATCGTCAGGTTCGCGGCCAGGGCCGCGACGATCGCCTTGTTACCGCCGTTTGCAGCCACGTGGGCTTCACCTCTTCAGGGATACGGAACAGGACAGGAAAGACGCGAAGCCGGACTCGGCTCCGCCCATGAATACCGTACCTGCAGCGGTGTAAGACACGCATCCGGACTGGCCGTAAGGCTACTGACAATAAGGGGGCTGTGTGTTAGCTTGAAGCAATATCGGGAAGATTAAGTCCCGGCGAATAAATAAGGAGGAGACATGGGTTTTCTTGCTTGGATTATTCTCGGCCTCATAGTGGGGGCCATAGTTAAGGCCGTTATGCCCGGCAAAGTGGGCGGCGGCTGGGTCACCAGCCTTGTTCTTGGCGTGGTTGGTGCAATTGTGGGCGGCTGGATCGGCAGCCTGCTCTTCGGCAAGGGCGACCTTGCATTCTTTGACCTCGGCACGTGGATTCTCGCCATTGTTGGCGGCCTCGTAGTAGCCGGCGTCTACGGCGCAATTACGGGACGCAGCAAGAGCACGCGCGCCCCCTGATTCCCGTCCTACTATTTGAATTCAGAAAGGGCCCCGGATGACATCCGGGGCCCTGCCCTTTAAGCCGAAACGGGCAGGCTGCCCTGCTGGGACCGGGCGCTTGCGTAGAGGCAGACGGTTGCTGCGGTCCCGAGGTTGAGGCTCTCTGCGGCCCCGTAGACCGGGACGCCCACGCGGTGGTCGGCCAGTCCCAGTTCAGCTTCCGACAACCCCTGCGCTTCGTTTCCAAACAGCCACGCTGTGGGGTTTTCCAAGGGGTAGGCCGATCCGGCGCCCGAGGCACCCAGCCGACGGGCCGCGTTCTCGTCCTGCAGGGTGTCCAGGTTCAGCTGGCCTTGGCCGTCCGCCGCGAGGACCCCGATGCCGCGTTCCTTGCAGCGGGCCACCAGTTCCTCGACGTCGGCGCCGAGCACCACGGGCAGGTGGAAGAGGGATCCCGCCGTCGAGCGCACGGCCTTGGGATTGTAGATGTCAACGCTGGATGCGGTCAGGATGACGGCGTCCGCGCCGGCCGCGTCGGCTGCCCGGAGCACGGTTCCGGCGTTGCCTGGGTCGCGGACCTGGCACAGCACCGCGATCAGCTGCGGGCCGGCGTCGAGTACCTGCTCAAGGCTCACGTCCAGGAAACCGCAGACCGCGAGAATGCCCTGCGGGGTCACCGTATCCGCCATCGCGGCCAGCACTTCGTCGGTGGCCAGGTAGGCGGTGGTGCCCTCAGCGAGCTCTTCGAACTCCGGGTAGCGGTCAAGGCAGGCCTCGCTCGCGTAAACCTCATAGACGATGCCGGGCTCCCCCGCGGCCATCCTCTTCTGGTGCAGGACCAGGGCCTCCCGAACAGCCTGCGGGCCCTCCGCCAGGAACTCACTGCGCTTTAAACGGGCCGGGCGCCCGGCAAGTTGTGCCACCTTCCTCACCCGATCAGCTCGAGGGTTGGAAAGTGGAAAATCTTGCGGGCGCCCGGTTTCGTTCATATAAGAACCTTAGTTGCTGTTGAAGCAGGTTCTCGAACTACCCAGAACGGGGAGCTGCTACTCAGCGGCCTCGTCAGCGGCCGGCTTCTTAGCAGCCTTGGCCTTGGCAGCCTTCGGCGCCTTGGCCTTGGGTGCTTCAGCCTGGACAGCCGGAGCGGACGTGTCTGCAGGCAGGGAGTCCTTGGCGACCTTCACCAGAGCGGCGAAAGCGTTGGCGTCGGAGACGGCCAGCTCGGCCAGCATGCGGCGGTCAACCTCAACCTCAGCGGCCTTCAGGCCCTGGATCAGGCGGTTGTAGGTGAGGCCGTTGGCGCGGGATGCAGCGTTGATGCGCTGGATCCACAGGCGACGGAAGTCGCCCTTCTTCTTCTTGCGGTCACCGTAGCTGTACACAAACGAGTGCAGCAGCTGCTCTTTGGCCTTGCGGTACAGGCGTGAACGCTGTCCCCGGTAGCCCTTTGCGCGTTCGAGGATAACCCGGCGCTTCTTGTGGGCGTTTACCGCCCGCTTCACACGTGCCACGTGCGTACTCCTTCAGAATTCTGATCCCAAGCGTCTACTGCCGGAAACCCGGCCGGCCTGAGAAGGCTTTTTGGTAGGTGACTGCTGCCAGGAGGCATCAGCCAAAATACTTGGAAATTAGATGCCGAGCATCTTCCGGATGACCTTGGCGTCGCCCTTGAAGACGATCTTGTCGCCGGCGAGGCGACGGGTCAGCCTGGAGGACTTGTGCTCGAGGTAGTGGCGGCGGTTGGCCTGCTGGCGGCGCAGCTTGCCGCTGCCGGTCAGCTTGAAGCGCTTCTTAGCACCACTGTGGGTCTTCATCTTCGGCATGGGAACCGATCTCCTTACGTATCCACAGACCAGGGTCTGCAGTTCTTCGTGCAGCCACCCCTGCGGGCGGCCTGCTGGTTGCTTGCTGCCGGAGGACAACCTCCGGCGGCTTTGAACTAGGTGGTCTTTTTGCCAGCCGGCTTCGGCGCCGCCTTGGGGGCGGGCCGGGCAGGAGGCTTCGGCGCTGCAGGCCTGGCCACCGGCTTCGGCATCGGGACTGGCGGCCTCGGAGCTGCCGGCGCCGGAACCGCTGCCGGCTTGGCTGCTTCCGGAGCCTTGGCGGCGACCGGTGCCTTGGGAGCCTCCGGTGCCTTTGCGGGCGCGGGAGCTGCCTTCGGTGCCTCGCGCCGGGGGGCTGCTGCCTTGGGGGCTTCAGTCTTCGGAGCTTCGGTCTTCGGGGCAGCCTGCTTCGGCGCTTCCTGCGGTGCGGCTTCCTTCACGGGAGCTTCTTCTGCGGGGGCGGCTTCCACGGGAGCTTCGGGAGCAACAGCGGCAGCGGGAGCTTCCACCTCGGGTGCCTCGGCTTCGGGCTCCGTGGTGATGGCGAAACCTTCCGGAAGAAGGTCAGCCAGAGACTGCGTGAACGGTGCCTGGTCGTCGCCGGAGACGTCGACGCGCCCCGTCGCCTTGGCTTCGTTCTGCGCCTTGGCTTCTGCACGCTGCGTGGCGCGGCGGGCTTCTGCCTTGGCTTCGGCCTTGTTCTTGAGCGGACCCACAACCATGACCATGTTCCGGCCGTCGATACGCGGGCTGGACTCCACAACGCCAACTTCGGCTACGTCGTCGGCGAAGCGCTGGAGAAGGCGGATGCCCATCTCGGGACGCTGCTGCTCACGGCCGCGGAACTGGATCATTGCCTTGACCTTGTCACCTGCGCCGAGGAAGCGCAGTGCGTGTCCGCGCTTGGTCTCGTAGTCGTGGGTGTCAATCTTCAGGCGGAACCGGATTTCCTTCAGAACAGTGTTGGTCTGGTTCTTCCGGGCTTCACGTGCCTTGACGGCGGCCTCGTACTTGTACTTGCCGAAGTCCATCAGCTTGCACACCGGAGGCTTCGCCTGAGGTGCAACTTCAACGAGATCAAGGTCGGACTCGGCAGCCAAACGCAGGGCGTCCTCAATACGGACGATTCCTACCTGTTCACCTGCAGGGCCGACCAGCCGCACCTCGGGGACGCGGATACGCTCATTGATTCTTGGCTCGCTAATGTTAAAGCTCCTGTGATTGTTGTGGGTATTCCACCGGCAAAATAGAGAAGGCCCCCAATTGCCGGAGCAATCGAAGGCCTCGAAGATCGGATGTGCCGGCCTCCGCGGAGGCTGCACGCATCATCCCCGCAAAAGCTGGGTGATGCCCGACCAGATACCCGGCAACCTTGCTTCCTTGCGGAATTGCTTCCTGTAGGAAAACGGCTGACGCGGGTGGGAGAGGACTCCGCTTGCAAACTGGCTGCCATTCTACAGAAAAAAACCCGCTCAACGCATCCCAGCGCCGGTGGGGATCATCCATAACAAATAACGACATCCAGTCGGTCTGTGACAAGCTTACCAGTATGAGCACCCCAGACAGTAATTCACATGTTTACCAGGCTGCCGACGCCCAGGGGGACGTCGCCCAGCAAATCCGCGACATCTCCGAGGTACCGGCCATCGAGGTCATCACCACCGCGGCAGTCCACCTCATGAGCGCAGCAGCGGTAAAACTTGGCCTCGCCGCCGAGGACAACGCCGAGGAACTCAAGGACCTGGACGAGGCCCGGAAGCTCATCACTGCACTCGCCGGGCTGGTCACCGCCGCTGCGCCCGAGATCGGGTCCCAGCACGCCGGGCCTTTGCGCGACGGCCTGCGGTCACTGCAGCTGGCGTTCCGCGAAGAGTCGATCATCCCTGACGCCCCGGGCAAGGGCCCGGGCGAGAAGTACACCGGGGCGGTCAACTGAGCCGGCACAGCTAACTGACATAAACCACGACGGCGGCGGGCGGACCATGGCGGTCCGCCCGCCGTCGTTGTGTCCCCCGCCGCGTCAGGCCGCGGTGCGGCTGCGGCGGCGCTGCTGCAGCACCAGTCCCACGAGGCACAGCGCAACGCCGGCAACACCGACGGAGACAAAGCCGCCGGAGGATCCCACGCCGTCGATGAAGACTCCGGCGAGCGGCGCCCCGAGGGCCACGCCGCCGGTCAGCGCGGAGCCATACCAGCCCATCGCTTCACCGCGGCGGTCCTCATCCACCAGGTCTGCCACCTTTTCGGACGCGGCCGACAATACGGGAGCGCAGAGGAGGCCGGGCAGAACCGAGACGAGCGCCAGCGACCAGGTGTCGTGCGCGAAGCCCATCGGGATGGTCAGGGCCGCCATTCCCAGCAGCAGGACGATGGGCGACACCGGGCGGTGCATGGCGCCGTAGATGAGGCCGCCGATCACCGACGCGGCACACCAGAAGAGGAACACGATGCCGATTTCGCCCTGGTGCCCGCCCGTTTCCAGTGCGGCGACAATGCCCACGTCGGTTCCGCTGAGCACCATGCCGGCGCCCGCGGCAACCGCGAAGACCGCCGCGACAGTGGCCGTGAACCACGCGAAGTTGTGGGCCACCCTGCCCCGGAGGCCGGGTCCGCCATGCACTCCGGCGGGCACAAGTTCCGCGGCCGCTTCCTGGAGGTGGGCGGGCGCGGCCGAGACCACTGCGACTTCCGCCGCGTGGCGCTGGTCCGCCTCGCATTCCTCGGTTTGCGTGGCGCTGCGGGTGGGCGGGTTGAACCACATCAGGAACAATCCGGCCAGCGAGGTGGACACCCCCACGATGGTCAGCCCCAGGACCGAGTAGCCGCTGGTGGCCACCACGGCGCCGGCGGCCGGCCCGATCATGAACACCATCTCGGTGGTGATGGCGTCCAGGGCAAAGGCGGTGCGCCGCTGGTCGCCGTCGGCCAGGACTCCCAGGGACTGGCGGACCACGCTGAAGATGGGGAGGGTCAGCAGCCCGCCGATGAAGACCAGCGGCAGCAGCCATTCGTAGCTCACGTGCGGCACCGCGGTCCATATGACGGTTTCGGAGACGACCGACGGGATGAGGGCCCTGCGCAGGCCAACGGTGTCCACGCGCCGGCCGCGCCACGGCGCGCCCACGGCAATGCCGATGGTCATGACGGCGGCGGCGGCTCCGGCGGCGGCGTAGCCCTTGTCCAGTGTGAGGACGATGTGCAGGGTCAGCAGGACGCCGGCGGCGGAGTGCGGGATGCGGGCAATCATGCCCACCAGCAGCAGCCGCCTGATCGGCCGGACGGCGAGCAGCTCCCGGTATAAAGCGAAGTTCACGGAAAATCCTTTGATCTGCCGCGGGCAGCCCGAGGGATCTCCCCGCTGACCGTCATTTATTGAACAGCGCGCCTCAACTTGATTTCGATCGAGTCAACGCGCTCCCCAAACAATACATTCCGGGACCAGGAGGCCTGCAGTCCGGCCACCAGGTCCTGGACTGCAGCTGCGTCAAGGCCGTCCTCAAGGTAGAGGACCACCTGCAGTTCGGGTCCGGCGCCGCCGCCGGGCATCGTTTCGCCGTTCGCTGTGGTGGTAGCGACGCCGGCGCCCGGGAGGAGCCCGATGTTCCGGACCGCGGGGAAAGCGGCAGCTGCCTCCGCGATGGTGCCGGCCACTTCGCCGTCCAGGTAGGAGGGCACCCAGGTCTGCTGCTGCGCCAAAGCCCACAGGCCGGGCCGCCGGACCACAAAGGTGACCTCCGAGCCTGGATCAAGCACCAGGAGTTCGGCCTGCTCCGACACGGCGGAAAGGGCAGCCCTGGCGGCATACACGGCCACCGGCCGCGCCTCGGGATGCCAGCTGGCAAGCGCTTGGGCCGAGGTGAAGGCGGGCATCGCGGTCCTGCCGTCGGCGGCCTTCAGCATCACCAGCGCCATGTCCGCCTGCTTGTCCGAGACCAGGCCGTCATCCCCCTCTGATTCCTCCGCGAGTTGCGCGATGATGGGGATGAAAACCCTGGCCGTGGCCAGCGAGGCTATGACGGTGGCCTCGTCACCGGTTCCGTTCCGGAGTGCCGAGACAGCGGCGAGGTACCCGGCGTCGGCCGTGCCGTCGTCGTCCTCAAAGTTGTGGATCTTCCCGTCATCCCCCGCCAGGCTTCGGCCCTGCCACGGCTGGCCGGCCGAGTCTGTGGGGCCGCCGGCCCCGGCGAGGGCTGCGGCGATGTGGCCGGGCAGGTGGCGCGGCGCCGGGATGGATGTGCCGGAATTGCCTGCCGGCGCGCCGTCCTGACCGGGTGCAATGCCGTTGTGTTCCATCCGTCAGCGGGTCCGGCGGGCCTAGCGGCGGCCGGCGACGTCGAGGGCCTCGGGCAGTGTAAAGGCACCGGCGTAGAGCGCTTTGCCCACGATGGCACCTTCGACGCCCAGCGGCACCAGTGAGCGGAGCACCTTGAGGTCGTCGAGGCTGGAGATGCCGCCGGAGGCCACTACGGGCTTTCCGGTCTTCTCCACCATCTGGCGCAGCAGTTCAACGTTGGGCCCCTGCAGGGTTCCGTCCTTGGTGACGTCGGTGACCACGTACCGGGCGCAGCCGGCCCCTTCGAGCCGGCCGAGTACCTCCCAGAGGTCGCCGCCCTCCTTGGTCCAGCCCCGGCCTGCCAGCGTGGTTCCGCGGACGTCTAGTCCGACGGCGATCTTGTCGCCAAAGCGGTCGATGGCCCGGGCCGTCCACTCCGGGTTCTCCAAGGCAGCGGTGCCCAGGTTCACCCGTGCCACCCCAAGGTCCAGGGCGGCTTCAAGGGACTCGTCGTCCCGGAGCCCGCCGGAGAGCTCCACCTTGATGTCCAGGCGGCCCACGACTTCGCGAAGCAGTTCCGCGTTGGAACCGCGGCCGAACGCGGCGTCGAGGTCCACCAGGTGCACCCATTCGGCGCCCTGCTGCTGCCAGTTGAGGGCGGCTTCCAGCGGAGTGCCGTAGCTCGTTTCGCTGCCGGCTTCGCCCTGGACCAGCCGGACGGCCTGGCCGTTCACGACGTCGACGGCGGGCAGCAGTTCAAGGACCGGCAGATCGTTTGCGGTGGTCATCTCAAAATCCTCAGGTAGTTGTACGGCTGGTTGGGGCGGGAGCGCCGGTGCGGGCTAACTTCCGGAAAAGGTCAGGAGGGAGGCAGCCAGCAGCGACATGCCGGCCAGGACGTAGAAGCCTATTTGGGTCCAGAGCGGCCGTTGCTGCTGCCGGAAGGACAGGGCGCCGCCCACCAGGAGGCCGGCGAGCCCCATCAGGACAATTGACCACATCTAGGCGTTGCCGTCCGCGGCCGCCGGCTTCCGCAGGGCATCCACCCAGTTGCGGAGCAGCCGGGCTCCGGCGTCGCCGGACTTTTCCGGGTGGAACTGGGTGGCGCAGAGCGGGCCGTTCTCCACGGCGGCGATGAACGGCGCACCGTGCTCTGACCAGGTGACCAGGGGCGGAGCCATCCTCGGCTGCACGACGTCGAAATTCCATTCCTGGACGCCGTAGGAGTGCACAAAGTAGAACCGCTGGTCCTCGACGCCCTCGAACAGCTTGGACCCTTCCGGGACCTTGACCGTGTTCCAGCCCATGTGCGGCACGACCTCGGCCGGGAGGAGCTCCACCTTGCCCGGCCACTCCCCCATGCCTTCAGCCTCGGTGCCGTGTTCCACGCCGGCCTCGAACAGGACCTGGAGTCCGACGCAGATGCCCAACACGGGGCGCCCGCCGGCGACGCGCCGGCCGATGAGGCGGATGCCGTCCACGGCCTTGAGTTCGCGCATCACCGTTTCGAACGCTCCCACGCCCGGCACGACCAGGCCGTCGGCGTTCAGGACATCCTCTGGCTTGGAGCTGAGGATGACCTCGGCGCCTGCCCGTTCAAGGGCACGTACCGCGGAACGGACGTTCCCGGAGCCGTAGTCGAGCACGGTGACCGTGGGCTTGCCCTCCGGCGACTCCGGCTTCTTCAGGGCGGCAGGGTCGATCACGGCGCCGTCGCGCAGGATCTGGCCGCTCACAGGGCACCCTTGGTGGACGGAATTCCTTCAACGCGCGGGTCCGGCTCAACGGCAGCACGCAGTGCGCGGGCGAATGCCTTGAACTGTGCCTCGACGATGTGGTGCGGATCCCGGCCGGCGATGACGTTCATGTGCAGGCAGATGCCTGCGTGCAGCGTGATGGCCTCAAAGACGTGCCGCGTCAGCGACCCGGTGAAGTGGCCGCCGATGAGGTGGTATTCCTGCCCGGCGGGCTCGCCGCCGTGGACCAGGTAGGGCCGGCCTGAGACGTCCACCACCGCGTGGGCCAGTGCTTCGTCCAGCGGCACGGTCGCTTCGCCGAAGCGGCGGATGCCGGCCTTGTTGCCGAGGGCCGTCCGCAGGACTTCGCCGAAGGTGATGGCAACGTCCTCCACGGTGTGGTGGACATCGATGTGGGTATCACCGGTGGCCTTCACCGTCATGTCAATGAGCGAGTGCTTGCACAGCGCCGTGAGCATGTGGTCATAGAACGGGACGGAGGTGTCGATGTTTGAGACACCGGTACCGTCGAGGTTGATCTCCACGAGCACCGACGATTCGCTGGTGGCACGCTCCATGCGTGCGGTGCGGGTCGCGGCAGTGCTGGATCCGGTGGAACTCATGGTCATATGTCCTTTGCGGAGAAGGAGGAATTCCCGCGCGCGCGGCGCGGCTATGGTCAAGTTTAGGCGGGCAGCTTTGGCTGGCTGGCCAGGATGGTTTCCAGGGCAGTGAGGAAGGCCGTGGTTTCAGTCTCAGTGCCGGCGGTGACCCGCAGGTGGCCCGGGATGCCGACGTCCCTGATCAGCACGCCGGCGTCCAGCAGTTGCTGCCAGACGTCGTGGGGCCGGTCCAGTCCGCCGAAGAAGACGAAGTTGGAGTCCGACGCGGCGGGCGTGAGGCCCAGGCGGGTCAGTTCGGAAACGATCCGGTCGCGCTGGACCTTGATGTCCTCGACGTCCGCCATCAGGGCCTCGCGGTGCTGCAGGGCGGCCAGGGCGGTGGCCTGGGTGACGGCGGACAAGTGGTACGGGAGCCGGACCAGCCGCAGGGCGTCCGCGACCTCGGGGGCGGCGGCCATGTAGCCCAGCCGGGCGCCGGCCAGGGCAAACGCCTTGCTCATGGTCCGGGTGACAATGAGGCGTTCCCGGCCCGGCAGGAGCGTCAGGGCGCTGGGTGTGCCGTCGTGGGCAAACTCATGGTAGGCCTCGTCCACGATCACGATGGTCTGGCTGGCTTCGCCGGCGGTGTACACGGCTTCCACCACATCCAGGCCCAGCCCTGTTCCGGTGGGGTTGTTGGGTGAGCTGAGGAAGACAACGTTGGGCTGGAGCTCCTTGACCTGGCGGCCTGCCGACTCGGCGCTGAGTCCGTAGTCTGCTTCGCGCTGCCCAGCAATGTATTCGGTGTCCGTGCCGCTGGCCAGTAGGGGGTACATGGAATACGTGGGAGGGAAGCCAAGAGCCGTCCGGCCCGGCCCGCCGAAGGCCTGGAGGATCTGCTGCAGCACCTCGTTGGAACCGTTGGCTGCCCAGATGTTCGTCACGTCCAGTCCGTGGCCAAGGAACTCCGCCAGCGCCTCGCGAAGCTCTGTGAACTCCCGGTCCGGGTAGCGGTTCAGGCCCGCTGCGGCCTCGGTGACCGCCGCGCTGATGGCCGCCCGAACGTCCGCGGGAACACCATGGGTGTTTTCGTTGACGTTCAGCAGAACGGGAACATCGAGCTGCGGAGCCCCGTACGGGGACAGGCCACGAAGGTTGGTCCGGAGGGGAAGGCGGTTCAGACGCTCTAGCTGGTCATTCACCTGAACAGTTTAGTGCCGAAGCGCGGACCCCGAAAATGTGACGGTTCCCGACTGCCATTCACAACCTGCAGGGCTACTTGGCAGGCACAAACAGCTGCTGGCCGGGCAGCACGGTCCCGGCCGTGAGGTTGTTGAGCTGGACGATGTCCGCGATCACATCCCGGGGATCCCGCTCCGGCGACACCGCCGCCGCGATCCCCCAGAGCGACTGACCGGGCTGCACAGTTACCGAGACAGTCGGCGTGAGCGAGAGGTCCGCGGCGGAGTCGGCGGCCTTGGCGGGTGCGTTAAGGAATCCCGCGAGCAGGAAGAGCAGCGCCGCGATCAGGACCAGGGGAATGCCGATCAGGACCACCCGGCCGCGCCGCGTCAGGCGCAGAGGAGGCAGCGATTCCTTGCGGGCCCGGAACTCTGGCACTGCCGTGAGGTGCTGGACCGAGACGAACTGCGGACCGGAGTCCTGCGATGCTGAAAAAGCTGACATGAAATGAGCCCTCCTGGACCATGCTGTGCTGCCCGGAGTGTCCTTTCCGCCTGCCTGCCTCGGCGGACAGGCCCTGCCTCTTCGAATATTCGAATACCACAGGAAGCGAATAGAACACATGTTCGAACTTTGCTTCTTCTGTTTTAGCACTTATCAACGAACATTGTCGAGACTCGCTAGAACAAATGTTTGAAAAAGGGTTGTGGCTGGCCTACGTTTGGATCAAAGATCAACCACCTCTGTAGTTGATCAGCAGGGTCTGACAATCAATGCCGGAGGCTCCCGGCACCCGCGGCCAGGAGGCACCGGGGCAACGGAAAGGCATTGGCAAACATGGCAGCAGCAGCCGCGGGCGGCAGGGCGACCCAGCGGGGTCAGCAGCCCCAGAGGACTCCCAAAGGGCTGACTGCCCGGCAAAAGAAGATCCTGGAAACCATCCAGCGTTCGGTCAATGACAACGGGTATCCCCCGTCCATGCGTGAAATCGGTGACACAGTGGGCCTGGCCAGCCTGTCCAGCGTGACCCATCAGCTCTCGCAGCTGGAGAAGCTGGGTTACCTTCGCCGCGATCCCAAGCGGCCGCGGGCCATGGAGGTCCTGATGCCGCTGACGCTGGACGGCGGGACTGCCAAGGCGACAGGTTCAGCCGCGCCGGCTGCCCTGCGCGGCATCAGTGGGGGCAAAGTGACTGAGCTGCCCACGGCCATGGACACCGCCATGGTCCCGCTGGTGGGCCGGATCGCGGCCGGCGGGCCCATCCTCGCGGATCAGGTCGTGGAGGACGTGATGCCGCTCCCCCGTCAGCTGGTGGGGCAGGGCGAGCTCTTTATGCTCAAGGTGGCCGGAGACTCCATGGTGGACGCGGCAATCTGCGATGGCGACTGGGTGGTGGTGCGGCGCCAGGCTGACGCCGTCAACGGTGACATCGTTGCGGCCCTCCTGGACGACGAAGCGACCGTCAAAACGTTCCGCCAGCGGGACGGCCACACGTGGCTCCTGCCGCAGAACACCCAATACGAACCCATCCTTGGCGACCACGCCACCATCATGGGCAAGGTTGTTTCGGTCCTGCGCTCACTCTAGGAACCGCCAGTTACAGCAAAACAGATCAGCTGGGCCCGCCCCTCGAGGGGCGGGCCCAGCTGATCTTCGCAGTTAACTCAGGTGTGTTCCTTGGACAGCCGCTCCAGGGCAGCGAACGCGATTTTCCGGTCCGTGGTGGGCCAGAAGGGCGGCAGGGCGGCGCGAAGGAACCCGGCGTAGCGCTCCGTGGCAAGCCGTGAATCGAGCACCGCCACCACGCCCTTGTCACCCGTGGACCTGATCAGCCGGCCGGCGCCCTGTGCCAGCCGGATGGCGGCGTGGGTGGCGGAGACCGACATAAAGCCGTTGCCGCCGGCCTGGGCCACGGCCCGGGAGCGGGCGGTCATGAGGGGATCGTCCGGCCGCGGGAACGGAATACGGTCAATCACCACCAGGCGGCACGAGCCGCCGGGCACGTCCACGCCCTGCCACAACGACATGGTTCCGAAGAGGCAGGTGTCGGGCTCGTCGGCGAACTGCTTGACCAGGGCGGTCATGGTGGAGTCGCCCTGGCAGAGGATGCTCAGTCCAAGCCGCGGCCGCAGGGCTTCGGCTGCCTCTTCTGCGGCGCGGCGCGAGGAGAACAGGCACAGCGCACCCCCTCCGGAAGCCCTGATCAGGGCCTCGAGTTCTTCCAGCGCCTCCGGCGACACACCCCGGCCGGGCTTGGGGAGGTGGCCGGCAACGTACAGGATCCCTTGCTTCGGGTAGTCAAAGGGGGAACCGACATCAATGCCGGTCCAGCTCGGGGCGCCCTGGCCCACGAGTCCCAGGCCGCCGGCGGCCGGCTCAAACGCCGAGCCGATGGCGAGGGTGGCCGAAGTCAGCACCACAGTGTGGCCTTCGAAGAGGCCCTCGCGCAGCCTTCCTGCGACGCTGAGCGGCGCGATGTTGACCAGCGCCGGCGAGGAGTCGTCGGGCTGCGCGTAGCCCTGCTGCGGATCGAAGGTGCTGGCGCGGGAGAACCACACCACCTCGCGGTTTTCACGGGCCGCGATGAGCCGTTCGCAGAGTTCGAGGATAAGCATCAGGCGGGAGCGGGCGAGCTGCCGCCCGCCGTCGGCTGTTTGGCTGCTGTCCCCCTTCGAATCGGAAAGGGCCGCCCGGCAGGCGTCACGCAGCTGGTCCATGCAGTCCAGCTGTTCGTCATTGAGTCCGTTGGGAAGGAGCCCGTTGGGCACCCCGGCGAGGGCGAGTTCCAGGTTCGCAGCGGCAGCGTTGAGGGCGTCGACCGTGATGGCTGTGTGCTTCCGCGCGCCAGAGGCGGCGGCATGGACCATGGCGACGGACAGCTGCCCGGATACGGCCCCGGTCACCCGGTCCTGGAGTTCGTGGGCCTCGTCCACCACCACAACGTCGTATTCGGGCAGGACGGCCAGGCCCTCGAAGGCACTGACGGCGAGCATGGCATGGTTGGTGACCACAACGTCGGCGTCCGCCGCGTCCTGGCGGGCCAGCTCGCTGAAGCATTCGGCCGCCATTGGGCATTTCTGTGCCCCGAGGCATTCCATCGAGGTGACGGAGACCTGGCGCCAGGCCCGGTCCGTGACACCGGGAAGGAGTTCATCGCGGTCGCCGGTGGCCGTTTTTTGCGCCCATTCGCGCAGGCGCACCACTTCCTTGCCCAGCTGCGAGGACGGTCCCCCCAGCGCGGCGGCGAAGTGCGGCACGCTGGTGTCCTCGCCAAGGGAAAACAGCTGCCCTTCGGAAGGCTCCTCGGAAGGGAATCCGCCTTCAAGCTTGTGCCGGCACACGTAATTGGAGCGGCCTTTGACCAGCGCCACTTTGACGGGGCGGTCCAGGGCCGGGGTGATGGTTTTGAGCAGGCGTGGCAGGTCCCGGCCCACGATCTGCGTCTGCAGGGCGAGGGTGGCGGTGGATACCAGGGTGGGTTTGTTGCTCACGAGTGAATGCGCAATGAGCGGGATCAGGTACGCCAGCGACTTTCCGGTTCCGGTGCCGGCCTGGACCAGGAGGTGGTCGCCGGTTTCGATGGCCCGGGCCACCTGCCTGGCCATCTCGTGCTGTCCGCTGCGGCTTTGCCCGCCCATCCCGGCCACGGCACGGTCGAGCAGTTCAATGACGAACTGCTCGCCGGCCGTACCCGAGGACTCACTTGCCACTGTTTCAGTCATTGCTGACGAATGATTCCAGTTCCGCCGCGAGGCCTTCCCGGACCATCACCACGGCCCGCGTTCCGTCCTCGCCATGGTCAAGGCTCAGGATTTCGGCGTCAGTGTTGTGCAGCTTGCTGATCACGTCGCCGCGGTTGTACGGGATGAGGAGCTCCAGCTTGACGCTGGGCCGCGGGATGGAGCTGCTGATTTCGCGCAGCAGCTCGGCGATCCCCTCACCGGTCCGGGCCGATACCACCACGTGGCGGGGCTCGCGCTGCTTGAGGCGTTCGACCACAAACGGATCCGCGGCGTCTGCCTTGTTCAGGACGATGATTTCCTGCACCTTGCGGGCATCCACTTCGCTGAACACCTTGCGGACTGCGGCGATCTGTCCTTCGGGGTCCGGGTGCGAGACATCCACCACGTGGAGGATGAGGTCGGCGTCCGCCACTTCCTCCAGGGTGGAGCGGAATGCCTCCACGAGCTGGGTGGGAAGGGAGCGGACAAAGCCCACGGTGTCAGCCAGGGTGTAGCCCAGGCCATCCGCGGTCTCCGCCTTGCGCACGGTGGGGTCCAGGGTGGCGAACAGGGCGTTCTCCACGAGCACGCCGGCATCCGTCAGCCGGTTCAGCAGCGACGATTTCCCGGCGTTCGTGTACCCGGCGATGGCAACGGACGGCACGGAATTACGACGGCGGTTGGCCCGCTTCGTTTCCCGCGCGGGCTTCATCGCGGCGATTTCGCGCCGCAGCTTGGCCATGCGCGTCCGGATCCGGCGGCGGTCCAGTTCGATCTTCGTCTCACCGGGACCACGGGAACCCATACCGGCGCCGGCGCCGCCCACCTGGCCACCGGCCTGGCGGGACATGGACTCGCCCCAGCCGCGCAGGCGCGGCAGGAGGTATTCGAGCTGGGCCAGTTCCACCTGGGCCTTACCTTCGCGGCTTTTGGCGTGCTGGGCGAAGATGTCCAGGATCAGGGCAGTACGGTCGATGACCTTGACCTTGACGATGTCCTCCAGGCCGCGCCGCTGGGAAGGCGCCAGCTCGGCGTCCACCACCACGGTGTCCGCACCGGTGGACATCACGATTTCCTTGAGCTCCAGGGCTTTGCCGGACCCGAGGAACGTGCCGGGGTCCGGTTTTGCCCGGCGCTGCACCATGCCGTCCAGGACTTCCGAACCGGCAGTCTCCGCCAGGGCGGCGAGCTCGCGCAATGAGTTTTCGGCGTCGGCGAGCGTTCCTTCGGCCCAGAGGCCGGCAAGCACCACGCGTTCCAGGCGCAGCTGCCGGTATTCGACTTCGGTGACGTCCTCGAGTTCCGTGGACAGGCCGGCGGTTCGACGGAGCGCCCTGCGCTCTTCAAGGTCCTGCTGGTCGCCGTCGTAGGAGCTGTGCTCTTCGTCGAGGCGGGAAATTGCCTGGGCTTTGCCGAACACCGCCCTGCCGTCGCCTTCAGCGGCGGCGCCTCGCTTTGCCGGAACATCCTTGGAGAGAATCCGGTCGATGACAGCTTGGATTTCCTCCGGGCTCATATCCTGGGCTGCTGGATCGGATCCGGTGTTGGGCTGGCTGGTCATGGTCTCCTTTGAAGATTCGGCATTTCCAGAATAGTGCCGATTGCTGGTGAGTGGGGACGTATTCGCGCTGGGCTGACGGCTGGCGGTCATCCTGGCTCCGGTCTGCTGCGCGCGCCGTGCAAGGCGGTGGCGCGCAACGTAGATCCACATCCATCGCTGGCGTGGAAAGGGTAAAGCGCCGGCAACGACTGGAGAGGCACAGCGGGAGGGCTGGCTTCGAGTATTGCCCGGCGGTCGGACCAGGCGCCAAAGGCCTGGTCGATGACGCATCTGCGGAAGGTGAAAACCTGCATCGCTGCGGGACGTGGCTGCGGGACGGGTTCAACCCGTGCCGGCTACTCGAAGATCAGGAACATGCCTCCCAGATTAGCAGACCCGGTCCGGCGCGGTTTCCCTTACGCTTCAGGGCCAACTAATCTGGCCAGTTATGGAGTCTGCACACTATTTCAGCGCATCGCCCGCAGGGCCGTTCACCCGCAAGCCGCTCACGGTGGACCTGGCCGGGGAGACGCGGAAACTGCAGACGTCCGGCGGCATTTTCAGCCCTGACGGAATCGACAAGGGTACTGCCGTGCTGTTGGCTGAGGTCCCCGCGCCGGCGCAGTCAGGGAACCTGCTGGATATCGGCTGCGGCTGGGGTCCCATCGCGATCACCATGGCTTTGCATTCGCCCGACGCGAAGGTCTACGCCGTGGACGTCAACGAACGCTGCATCACACTGACGAACGAAAACGCGGCTTCGCTCGGCCTGCGAAACGTTACTGCCAGCACGCCGGATGAGGTGGACCCGGAACTGCGTTTCGACACCATCTGGTCCAACCCGCCCATCCGGATCGGCAAGGACGAACTCCACTCGCTGCTGAAGCTGTGGATTCCGCGGCTGGCACCGGGCGGCTCCGCATGGCTGGTAGTCCAGAAAAACCTCGGTTCCGACTCCCTGCAGCGCTGGCTGTCCCAGGAGCTGGACGGCTCGTTCACGGTCACCCGGGAAGCGACGGCCAAAGCCTTCAGGATCCTGCGGGTCAGGAAAGCGTCCCGCTAGCTACAATCACCGCCGGGCCGCTGAGCTCGACGTGCTCGTGCCCGCCGGCTCCGGCAAAGAACTTGACGCCGACGACGCCGCCGGGCACCTTGACGTTCCAGGCGTCAGGCGCCCCGGCCCCGGCCCAGTGCCTGATGGCGACGGCGGCAGCGCAGGCGCCCGTGCCGCACGACTGGGTCTCGCCGACGCCGCGTTCGTGGACCCGCATGGTCACCGTGCCCACGCCGTCATGCACCAGCGGCTCTGAGGGGACCACAAACTCGACGTTGGTTCCGTTGGCCGGGGTGGGATCCACATGCGGCGCGGTGAACAGGCGGGTGGCTTCCAGCTCGGAAAGCTCCGCGAGGGCCACTACGGTGTGCGGGTTGCCCATGCTGACGGAGAGGGCAGGGCGCGGCACTTCCAGTCCGTCGGCCGTGACCAGGGAGTCCATCGCTTTGGCGGAGGCTTCCCCGGGGAAAATGAACTCCCAGGGGCCCATGTCGACGGCGTAGTCCTCGCCGGTGCGGACGACGGTTTTGATGCCGCCGCGGGTTCCGATGGTGAGGGCGCCGCCGTCGGGCAGGTCTACCAGGCCCTCGGCCCGGAGGAAGTGGACAAACACGCGGACGCCGTTGCCGCACATTTCGGAAAGGGAGCCGTCCCCGTTGCGGTAGTCCATAAACCACTCCGCCTCCGGGGTTGCACCCAGCAGTTCCCGGCCCTCGGGCAGGAAGCGCGACGGTACGGCACGGATGAGTCCGTCCCCGCCGATGCCGCGGTGCCTGTCGCACAGTGCGGCAACCTGGTCGGGGCCGATGGTGTGGACGCCGTCAGGATCGGCGATCAGGACAAAATCGTTGCCTGTGCCGTGCCCTTTCGAGAAGCGGAGACCGCCCAGGGTGGAGATGGCGGGCTCGAGGGTCTCTGCGGGGGTAGCGTCCATGTTCCAAGGTTACCGGCCATGTGGGGGGCATCAGAAACCCGCGGGACCGGTGCACAGGTGCCGCTTCAGCTGCAGAGCGTGAGCGCGTGCGCTGTCAGTTCGGGGTCCTTCCAGTCCAGCCAGCTGATCCGGGGATCGGCACGGAACCAGGTGAGCTGCCGCCTGGCGAACTGCCGCGTGGCCACGATGGTCTCTTCGGCAGCCTCCTCAACGGTGGCGCCGCCGTCGAGGACCCTCAGGAACTGGGAGTAGCCCAACGCCCGCGGGGCGGTCTTGCCGTGGCGCAGGCCTGCCTTGTCCAGCCGGCGGACCTCCTCGAGCAGCCCATTGCCCACCATGGTGTGGACGCGCTGGGCGAGCCGTTCGCGGAGCTCGTCCCGGTCCACGGCCAGGCCGATCTGGATGGCCGGCTGGAAATACTCCCGCCGGGGCATGAAGGAGCTGAACGGCCGGCCGGTGAGCTGGTGGACTTCCAGTGCCCTGATGATCCGGCGGGCATCCGAGACCCGTGCCGCCGACACGGGGTCAACGGCCTGCAGCCGCGCCAGGAGCGGTCCGGTGCCTTCCGCTGCGTGCTCTGCTTCCAGCCCGGCGCGCAGGGCCGGGTCGGTTCCGGGGAATTCCAGGACATCCAACGCTGCCCGGACGTACAGCCCGGACCCGCCGGCCAGGATGGCCCGCTTACCGCGTGCGTGGATGCCGGCAATGATGTCGCGGGCCTGCTGCTGGAAGTCCGAGACGCTCGCTTCCTGGGTGACGTCCAGGGTGTCCAGCAGGTGGTGCGGCACTCCCCTGCGTTCAGCCAGGGTGACCTTGGCCGTCCCGATGTCCATGCCGCGGTAGAACTGCATGGCGTCGGCATTGATCACTTCCCCGTCCAAGGCAAGGGCGAGGCTGACGGCGAGATCGGACTTACCCGACCCGGTGGGGCCAACGACCGCGATGACCGGAAGGTTGGCCACCGGTCAGGCGCTGCGGACCGGCAGCGACGGCATGCCCAGCGAAACGCCGGAGCGGCCGGCTGCATTCTTCGCCGCGCCTGGCGCCGGCGCCCCACACGAGTCCGCCTGGGACCTGTCCCAGGCGTCGCCGGCGCGGGAACGACGGAGGCTGTAGTCCTCCGCCGTGGGGTCGGCCACCAGGTGGAACGCTGCGGCTTCGGTGATGGTGACCGTCACGAGGTCGCCGGGACGGGGTGCGGGTGCTCCCGCGGGAACGGAGAAGTGCACCAGCCGCTGGTCCTGGGAGCGTCCGGACAGCCGGTGGGTTTCGCCTGCCTTGCGCCCTGATTGGGCGGTGACCATGACCTCGACGCGGCGGCCCAGCTGTTTGGCGTTTTCCTCGGCAGCGATCCTGTCCTGGAGGGCGGTCAGCCTTTCGAAGCGCTCCTGGACCACGGCCTTGGGCAGCTGGTCCGGAAGGTCGGCAGCAGGGGTGCCAGGCCGCTTGGAGTACTGGAACGTGAACGCGGTGGCGAAGCGGGACTTTTCCACCACATCCAGGGTGGCCTGGAAGTCTTCTTCGGTTTCGCCGGGGAAGCCCACAATGATGTCGGTGGAGATGGCCGCGTGCGGGATCCTGTCCCGGACTTTGTCCAGGATGCCGAGGAACTTGGTGGAACGGTACGACCGCTTCATGTCGCGGAGGACTTTATCCGAGCCGGACTGCAGCGGCATGTGCAGCTGTGGCATGACGTTGGGCGTTTCGGCCATGGCCTCGATGACGTCATCGGTAAAGGCCGCCGGGTGCGGGCTCGTGAAGCGGACCCGTTCCAGGCCTTCGATTTCACCGCAGGCTCGCAGGAGCTTGGAAAAGGCCTGGCGGTCCCCGAATTCGACCCCGTAGGAGTTGACGTTTTGGCCGAGCAGGGTGACTTCGATGGCGCCGTCGTCCACGAGGGCCTGGATTTCGGCCAGGATGTCACCCGGGCGGCGGTCCTTCTCCTTGCCGCGAAGGGCGGGAACGATGCAGAAAGTGCACGTGTTGTTGCAGCCGACGGAGATGGACACCCAGCCGGAATACACCGAGTCCCTTTTGGTAGGCAACGTGGAGGGGAAGACATCCAGCGATTCGAGGATCTCCAGCTGGGCTTCGTTGTTGTGACGTGCCCGGTCCAGCAGCGCCGGAAGCGCACCCACGTTGTGGGTTCCGAAGACGGCGTCCACCCACGGCGCCTTCTTGAGGATGGTTTCGCGGTCCTTCTGTGCGAGGCACCCGCCGACGGCGATCTGCATGCCCGGGTTGGCGGCCTTCACCGGCGCCAGCATGCCCAGGTTGCCGTACAACTTGTTGTCAGCGTTTTCCCTGACAGCGCAGGTGTTGAACACCACGACGTCCGCGTGGTCCCCGGCGGCCGGTACGTACCCGGCGTCCTCGAGCATGCCTGCCATCCGCTCGGAATCGTGCACGTTCATCTGGCAGCCGAACGTGCGCACCTGATAGGTACGGGGCGGCGCGGCAGGGTCGGCTGAAGGGGCGATACCGGATGCGGGGGAAGGAATGGTCAAACTCACCTGTTAAGGGTACCGGTTCGGCGGAAATCGACGCGTCGGCGGGGATGTCCTGCCAAACGGGCCTACTCCTCAGGCAGGCTGTCCTCGTGCATGCTGTCCGAACGCGAGGCGAGCACCTCGCCCACAATCCGGAAGGCCTGCGACGGCTGGTACCCCTTGCGCGCAAGCATTGACGCGAGCCGCCGGGTGGTCTTGTCCCGCTCGGCCCGGTCCGACAGGTCGGTGCCGGGCCGCAGCTTCCGCTCCACGAGCAGGCGCGCGGCCGTTTCCTCGTCGTCGTCGGTGAGTTGTTCCAACGCTGACGCAGCCGTGTCCGCGTCGATCCCCTTGTCTGCCAGCTCGCGGCGCAGCGCGCCCTTGGCGAGCTTCCGCGACTGGGACCGGCTGCGCACCCACATTTCCGCAAACTCGGCGTCGTCGATGAGCCGCACTTCCTGGAACCTGTCCAGCACGGCCTCGGCAACGTCCTCGGGGATGTTGCGCTCGGCCAGCTTGCGCGACAGCTGCAGCCGGCTCTTGGCCGAGCTGGTCAGCTGCCGCAGCACTATCGCGCGCGCAACAGAAGCAGGATCCGGTTCGGGGTCAAACGCGACCGAAGAATCCGGACTGGGCCCGTCCGGTCCGAAACCTGAGCGTCCGCCGCCCCGGCCCCGCCGGCGCCGGCCTGGACCGGTGCCGGAGTCCGGGCCCGGGCCGAAGCCCGGACCATCCGTGAGGTCCGCGGTGTCCCTAGAAGCCGTCAACAGCCTTCAGCTTCGGTGTGTCTTTTGAATCGGCTTCGGCAGGCTTGACGCCGACCCCCAGCTTTTCCTTGATCAGGCGCTCAAGCTCGGCAGCGAGTTCCGGGTTGTCACGCAGGAACCGGCGGGAGTTCTCCATGCCCTGGCCGAGCTGGTCGCCGTCGTACGTGAACCATGAACCGGACTTCTTGATGATGCCGTGCTCCACGCCCATGTCGATGATGCCGCCCTCGCGGGAGATGCCCTGGCCGTAGATGATGTCGAACTCGGCGATCTTGAAGGGCGGCGCCATCTTGTTCTTGACGATCTTGGCCTTGGTACGGTTACCGACCGAATCCGCACCTTCCTTGAGCGTCTGGATGCGGCGGACGTCAATGCGGATGGAGGCGTAGAACTTCAGGGCCTTACCACCGGTGGTGGTTTCAGGGGACCCGAAGAAGACGCCGATCTTTTCGCGGAGCTGGTTGATGAAGATGGCGGTGGTCTTGGTCTGACTCAGGCGGCCGGTGATCTTACGCAGCGCCTGGCTCATCAGGCGGGCCTGCAGGCCCACGTGGCTGTCACCCATGTCACCTTCGATTTCCGCACGCGGCACCAGGGCGGCCACGGAGTCAATGACGATGACATCCAGCGAGCCGGAGCCAATCAGCATGTCCATGATTTCGAGGGCCTGCTCGCCGGTGTCCGGCTGGGAAACCAGCAGCGCATCGGTGTCAACGCCCAGCTTTGCGGCGTACTCGGGGTCCAGGGCGTGCTCGGCGTCGATGAAGGCTGCGATGCCGCCCAGGCGCTGGGCGTTGGCTACGGCGTGCAGCGCAACGGTGGTCTTACCTGAGGATTCCGGGCCGTAGATCTCCACCACGCGGCCGCGGGGCAGGCCGCCAATTCCCAGGGCGACGTCCAATGCGATGGATCCGGTGGGGATGACCTCGATGGGGGCGCGGACTTCATCGCCCAGCCGCATGACCGAGCCCTTGCCGAACTGCTTGTCAATCTGTGCCAGTGCTGCGTCGAGCGCCTTCTGACGATCCGGGGCTGCCGCCATGGTTCACACCTCTAATGCTTTCTCGCTTTGGAGTGGCCTGAGCGGCCGTTTCTTGGTCATCTCTGACGCTAATGGCACCCACTGACATTCTGGCCGGATGACATCGGCTATGTGGATAACCCACTAGGAAAAGCATAGCTTTACCCGAACAGATATTCGAACAATCCGGCGGCGTGTCAGCGCAGTTCAGGTCAGTCGCGGAGGGGTTTGATGTCACGGCCGAGGCGCCGTTCCGGCGGGACGTCCTGGACGTCGCAGACCGCCAGCCATACCTGCCGGGGGCTCACGCCCGCTGCCAGGGCCTGGTCCGCGGTGCGTCCGCCGACCCCGGCAAGGATCAGGGAACCGCTCACAACGCGTGAGTATCCGGAGCCGAATTCGTCGTCCATCAGACGCCAGTAGTCACTGATTCGCACCAATAGAGTCTCTCATGAAGCAGGACCTTAGAATTGTTGCCATGAGCAACTCCCCCGACGTTCCCGCTCCCGCCGGCGCTTCTGACGACACCGTCGACGCGGCGTTGAAGACCGTGGAGCATCAGATCAGCGTCTTCTGGCGAAGGGCGCGGTCCGTGTCCCATCAGCTGTCCCGCCAGGTCCACCCCGACATGGAGCCTGCGGCGTACGGCCTGCTCACCGTGATCCGGCGCGAAGGTCCCATCCGCCTCACCGATCTGGCCCTGAGTATCGGCGTCGGGAAACCCTCGGTCAGCCGGCAGATCGCGTTCCTGGAAAGCATCGGGCTGGTCTCCAAGGAGGCCGACCCGCTGGATGGCCGCGCCCAGGCGATCCGGCTGACGCCCAAGGGCGAAGAGAAAATGCACCAGGTCCAGGACGCCCGGCGCGAGGTCTTCCGGGAACGGCTGGGCGAATGGCCCCTCGAGGACCTGCAGACGCTGGCAACGTACATGGCCAAGCTCAACGCCACGTATGAACGCGATGGCTTCCCCCAGGACGTGGCTCCCGTGAAGAAAGACACCCAGCCCTGAGACACCAAAAGCCTCCGGCTTGCTGCCGGAGGCTTCGGTGGTTAATCGTTCAGGGGGCTTACCGTGCTCCGGAAAGCAGTCCCTTGGAAAGTTCGTTGGTGAGTTCGGCGTTCAGGTCCCGCTCGAGGTCGCGGCCATAGCGCTGCGAGAACTCCTGCGGAACGGTGTCCGGAACAGCAACGCCCTCTGCGACGGCGACGCGGTCGCTGACTTCACGGAGCATGCTGGACAGGGGTACGTCCAAAGCGGAGCAGATCGAGGACAGAAGCTCTGACGAAGCTTCCTTCTGGCCGCGCTCCACTTCACTGAGGTATCCCAGGGAAACACGGGCACTGTGCGAAACTTCGCGAAGAGTACGCCCCTGACGCTGGCGGACATCGCGCAGAACATCACCGATTTCGTGACGAAGTACAACCATCTTGCGCTCCTTCTGTTCGCTCTTGCCCTGATCGGCGAGGCCCACATCCTTCCAGCGGACAACGCCGTTTACGGATACGGGCTGCTTTACCATCTGTATCGCCTTGCTCCCTCATAAGTCCGGTCCGCCGTCGAGCGAACCGTGGTGGTGTAATCATCCTAGGCGCCTCCGCTCTCCGGAAGCGACACAATGTAATAACTAATGGGTACCGGGATTTGTTCCCGGATACTTTACCCCCGGTAACTTCAGGAAGATAGGGCTGCCAGGAGACGCTCCAGGGCGGCTCCGCAGGCCTGGCCACGGATCTCTGCACGGTTGCCGGAGAAGCCGTAGTCGAAGGACTCGGTGCCGTCCGCCGTCGCGACCCCGATGTATACGGTCCCCACGGCCTTGCCATCGTGCTCCTCCGGGCCGGCAACACCTGTCGTGGCCACGCCAATGTCCGAGCCCAGGGCGGCGCGGACGCCGGCTGCCATGGCAGCGGCAACTTCCCCGTCCACGGATCCGGCGGCGGCAAGCAGCTCCGGCGAAACGCCCAGGACGTCGACTTTGACGGAGTTCTGGTAGGCCACGACACCCCCTTGCAGCATTCCGGAGGCGCCGGCGGTGTCGGCCAGGATGGCGGAGACCATTCCGGCGGTGAGCGACTCGGCCGTGGCGACGGTCAGCCCCCGGTCCAGGGCGTTTTTGACTGCTTCCCCGGCGAGGTGGTGGAGGTTTGTCATGTCTGCTCCTTGTCTACAGTGGCCTACTGGCCGACATTGCGCTTTCCCTGCGCACGGAGCCGCAGGGCTTCAACCACGTATTCGACGCCGGTCCAGACCGTGATCAGCACGGCCACCATCATGACGGCGAAAGCCACCCAGGCAAGCCACGGGGCAAACGCGGCGAGCGGCAGGAGATAGAGGAAAATCGCGGCGGTCTGAACCACTGTCTTGAGCTTGCCGCCACGTGAGGCCGGGATCACGCCGTAGCGGATCACAAAGAAGCGCAGGGCTGTAATGCCCCACTCCCGGACGAGGATCAACACCGTGACCCACCACGGGAGCTCCCCGAGGACGGACAGCATGACCAGGGCGGAACCGATCAGCAGCTTATCGGCGATGGGGTCGGCGATTTTGCCGAAGTCGGTGACGAGGCCGCGACTCCTGGCGATGTCGCCGTCGAGCTTGTCAGTGTAAATCGCGACGGCGAACGCCAGCACCGCGGCCCAGCGCCACAGTCCGGACTCGCTGCGCAGCCCTGGGGCATCGGCTATCAGGAACCAGACGAAGAAAGGCACCAGCGCGATGCGCAGCATGGTCAGGATGTTGGGAAGATTCCAGATCCCTGAACTGCTGGAGCCGGCGGCGGTTGCTTCGGTGCTAGTCACCTTCCTAGGCTACCGTCCGGTGAGTGACCAGGCGTCTTCGGAGCCGTCTTCGTCGTCGCTGGAGCCGGTGTCCGCGCCGTCGAAGTATTCGACGTTCTGGCTGCGCTGGTCCAGGTCCGCCTGCACGAGGTCCTCTGCGTAGCCGCCCTGGGCGATGTTGGCGTTGGCGTTATCGCTCAGTGCCGCGGTCTGGGAGTCCGGGGAAACCGGCGCGTCCTGCCCCTTCATGGCGGCGAGGACCGCGGCGAGGTCGTCGGGCTTGACCAGGACGTCGCGAGCCTTGGAGCCTTCTGACGGGCCAACCACTCCCCTGGACTCGAGAAGGTCCATGAGCCGCCCGGCCTTGGCGAAGCCGACGCGGAGCTTGCGCTGCAGCATCGAGGTGGAACCAAACTGCGTGGTGACCACGAGCTCCGTGGCCTGCAGCAGGACGTCGAGGTCGTCGCCGATGTCGTCGTCGATCTGCTTTTTCTGCGCCTCCGGGGCGACGTCGTCGCGGTAGACGGCCTTCAGCTGGCCCTTGACGTGCTCGACGACCTTGTGGATCTCGGACTCGGTGACCCAGGCGCCCTGGACGCGCATGGCCTTCGATGCGCCCATGGGCAGGAACAGGGCGTCGCCCTGGCCGATGAGCTTCTCGGCGCCCGGCTGGTCCAGGACCACGCGGGAGTCAGTGACCGAGGACGTGGCGAACGCCATCCGGGACGGGACGTTGGCCTTGATCAGGCCGGTGACGACGTCGACTGACGGACGCTGGGTGGCGAGGACCAGGTGGATGCCGGCGGCACGGGCCAGCTGGGTGATGCGGACGATGGAATCTTCAACGTCGCGTGGCGCCACCATCATGAGGTCGGCGAGCTCGTCAACGATCACCAGCAGGTAGGGGTAGGGCCGGATGACGCGCTTGGAGTCGACCGGCGGCTGGACCTTGCCGGCACGGACCGCCTTGTTGAAGTCATCGATGTGCTTGAAGCCGTAGTTGGCGAGGTCGTCGTAGCGGGCGTCCATCTCACGGACCACCCACTGCAGGGCCTCCGCGGCCTTCTTGGGGTTGGTGATGATGGGGGTGATCAGGTGCGGGACGCCTTCGTAGGCGGTCAGTTCCACGCGTTTGGGGTCCACCATGACCATGCGGACCTCGTCCGGGGTGGCCCGCATGAGGATGGAGGTGATCATCGAGTTCACGAATGACGACTTGCCGGCACCGGTGGCGCCGGCCACGAGAAGGTGGGGCATCTTGGCGAGGTTGGCCACAACGTAGCCGCCTTCGACGTCCTTGCCGACACCCATCACCATGGGGTGGTCGGTGCGGCGGGCGTTCTGGCTGCGGAGCACGTCGCCGAGTGAGACGGTCTCACGGTCCGTGTTGGGGATCTCGATGCCGATGGCGGACTTGCCGGGAATCGGGCTCAGGATACGGACGTCGGAGCTGGCCACAGCGTAGGAGATGTTCTTGGACAGAGCGGTGACCCGCTCCACCTTGGTGCCCGGGGACAGCTCGATCTCATACCTGGTCACGGTGGGACCGCGGCTGAAGCCGGTCACCTGCGCCTCGACGTTGAACTGGTTGAGGGTCTCCGTCAGGGAAGCGACGATGGCGTCGTTGGCTTCGGTGCGCTCCTTAGGAATGGAGCCGGGCGTCAGGACGTCCGACGACGGCAGCGTGTAGGTGACGTCGCCGGCCAGCGAGAGCTGCTCGGTCCGCTGCGGAATAGGGGTGGGCAGGGGTGCTGGCGTTACCGGTTTGGCCGGGACCTGTACCGGGTTCAGCGACCCCGCAGCGACCATGCCCGGCGTCACGAGCGGAATCGCTTCGGTGGCGTTCTCCCCCGCCGACGGCGAATGTGCTGCCGTTCCCAGCCCCTGGGCGGCCTTGATCTTCTCGACGGCGATTTCCGCCTGGGTGGGGCGGCGCACGCCGGGGGCAAGGCGCGGCCCCGGGCTAGGTTTCGCGTCGTTGGCCGGGTCGTCGTCGTCGATGACGGCGTGCTCGAAGGCCTCGTCGCCCACATAGCCTTCCAGTCCGGCGTCGGAGTCCTCGTCCTTTCCGAACAGCCGCCGCCTCTTCTTCTTGGGTGCTGCCGCAGGGGCCTGTTCCAGGTAGCTGCGGTCGTGGCCGTCCCTGTCCTCGTCCGGCTCCTGGAGGTCGATGCCCATCAGGTGCTCGTAACCGGCCCGCAGCCGCCGTGGAATCGCACCGAAGGGCGTGGCGGTGATGATGAGGAGCGAAACAAATGCCAGCAGGCCGTAGAGGGCCACCGGAACGGCGGCATGAATGGCCGCAAGCGGCGAGGCGGCCAGGAAACCGAGCATGCCGCCGGCCCGGCGCAGTCCGTCGAAGCCGTCAGCAACGGTGGGCTGTCCGCCCACGATGTGGGCCAGGCCGCAGCCGGCGAAGGTCATGATGAGGAAGCCGATGCCCACCCGGTTGTTGCCCCGCCCGTCGGACGGCTGCCGGAAGAGGCGGAACGCGCAGACAAAGAGCATCAGCGGCAGCAGCAGCGACATCCATCCGAACGTTCCGTTGACGACGCTGTAGACGGCGTCGGGGAACCACCCGGTGAGACCCCACCAGGCGAACGTGGCGATGAAGACCCCGAGAACCAGGTTGAACAGTGCGGCGCCGTCCCGGCGGTCTTCTGCGGGCAGGTCGCTGACGTCGTGGCCAATCCTGCGGACGCCGCCTCCCACCAGGTGGCCAATGCCCAGCCAGGCGCCGCCCACAACGCGGACCAGCCACGGCTGGTGCTCTTCGACAGCGGGCAGCTGGCGGGTGCGCGCAGTGCTGGAGCGTGCGGTCGTCCGGCCGGTTTTGGACGCCGCGGAGCCGGCCCCGCGGCCAGTGGTGCTGCCGGATTTGGCACTGGCGGAGCCCCTGGCGGGGCCCTTGGGCGCGGAAGTAGTACGAGTGGCCATACCTGCCACGCTACCCGAACCGGGCCGGAATTCCGCGGATTTCCGGGCCGTTCCGGGCTTGCATTTTGAGACACCGAAGGCCCGGATCCAGGAGGACCGGGCCTTCGGTGATTCCGGTGGGGCTCAGGGTTGTTACGCCTCGAGCACCACGGGGATGATCATGGGGCGGCGGCGGAGCTTCCGGTTGACCCAGGTGCCCACCACCCGGCGGACCACTTGCTGCAGCTGGTGGCTGGTGTGGTCGGAGTGGTTCAGGACGGCCTCTTCGAGGGCGGCGTTGATCTTGGGGATGATGTCGTCGAAGACTGAATCGTCCTCGGCAACGCCGCGGGCGTGGATCTCCGGCCCGGAGACCACCTTGCCTGTGGCCCGGTTGATGACCGTGATGATGGAAATGAAGCCCTCATCCCCCAGGACCCGGCGGTCCTTGAGGTCGGCGTCGGTGATTTCGCCGACGCTGGAGCCGTCCACATAGACAAAGCCCACTTCGACCTGGCCAACGACGTCGGCGCGGTGGTCCTTGAGGTCGATCACGGTGCCGTTGTCCGCGAGGATGACGCTGGCCGTGGGTACGCCGGATTCGATGGCGATTTTGCCGTTCGCGATCAGGTGGCGGGTCTCGCCGTGCACCGGCATGGCGTTGAGCGGTTCCAGGATGTTGTAGCAGTACAGCAGCTCACCCGCGGCCGCGTGGCCGGAGACGTGCACCTTGGCGTTGCCCTTGTGGATTACGTCGGCGCCGAGCTTGAGCAGGCCGTTGATGATCCGGAACACTGCGTTCTCGTTGCCGGGGATAAGGCTGGAGGCCAGGATGACGGTGTCGCCGTCGCCCACCACCACGCGGTGGTCGCCGTTGGCCATGCGGGACAGGGCAGCCATCGGCTCGCCCTGGGAACCGGTGGACATAAGCACGACGCGGTTGTCAGGCAGGTTGTCGATGTTCTTGATGTCGACAATGAGGCCGTCAGGAACGTCAAGGTAGCCAAGCTTCGCGGCGATGGCCATGTTGCGCACCATGGACCGGCCCACGAAGGCGACCTTGCGGTTGTGCTTGGCTGCGGCATCAAGGACCTGCTGCACGCGGTGCACGTGCGAGGAGAAGGATGCCACGATGATGCGCTTGGTGGCCTGGCCGAAGAGCCGTTCCAGGGTGGGGCCGATTTCCTTCTCAGCCGTGGTGAAGCCCGGCACATCCGCATTGGTGGAGTCGGACATAAAGAGGTCCACGCCTTCTTCGCCCAGCTTGGCGAAGTGGCGGAGGTCGGTGATGCGGCCGTCCAGCGGCAACTGGTCCATCTTGAAGTCGCCGGTGTGCAGGACGGTGCCGCCGGCCGTGCGGATGAATACGGCCAGGGCATCCGGGATGGAGTGGTTGACCGCGACGAACTCGCATTCGAAGGGGCCGAACTTCTCCACCTGTCCCTCTTCAACTGTGAGGGTGTAGGGGCGGATGCGGTGTTCCTGCAGCTTGGCCTCGATCAGCGCAAGGGTCAGCTGGGAACCCACCAGGGGGATGTCGGCCCGCAGCCGCAGGAGGTACGGGACTGCGCCGATGTGGTCCTCGTGGCCGTGGGTCAGGACGACAGCCACGATGTCATCGATCCGGTCCTCGATGTACGAGAAATCGGGCAGGATCAGGTCAACGCCGGGCTGGGTTTCTTCGGGGAAAAGGACACCGCAGTCCACCACGAGGAGCTTGCCGTCGATTTCGAACACGGCCATGTTCCGGCCGATCTCCCCCAGCCCGCCCAACGGTACGATCCGAAGGGTGCCTTGCGGCAGGGCGGGAGGGGTGACAAGGCCGGGAAGGGCGATTTGGGTCATAGTGCACTACTTTCCAGGCGGAAGGGTGCCGGTCTTAGCCTTCAGGAAAAGACCAGCCCTCCTTCAGCCAAGTCCTCGCGGATGGTTACGATCTCGGCTTCGTCCGGCTCCACGAGGGGCAAACGGACAATCGAGTTGGGCAGGACTCCCTGCCATTTAAGAATCTGTTTTGCGGCAACGGCTCCCTGGACGCGGGTCATCGTGGCGCGGATGACCGGCTGGAGCTCAAAGTTGATCTTCCGGGCAGTCGCGAGGTCGTTCGCGTTGACGGCGTCGATCAGTTCGCGGAAGCGGCGGGTCGCGACGTGGGTGGTGACACCAACGAGGCCGACGGCGCCGAGGGCCATCCAGGGAAGGGTCAGTCCGTCATCACCGGAGTAGAAATGAAGGTCAGTCTCCGCCATAACGCGGGTTGCGGCGGTGAAATCGGCCTTGGCATCCTTGACAGCGACGATGTTCGGGTGCTGCGCGAGGCGGATCATCGTTTCAGGCTCGATCGGGATGGACGAGCGGCCCGGGATGTCATACAGCATGACCGGCACATCGGTTGCTGAGGCGATGGCCTCGAAGTGTGCGCGGACGCCTGCCTGGCTGGGCTTGTTGTAGTAGGGCGTGACGAGCAGGAGCCCGTCGACGCCCAGCGCGGCCGCCTTCTTCGAAAGGTGTACGGAGTGCGCCGTGTCGTTGGTTCCGGTTCCGGCGATGATGGCGGCCCGGTCGCCGACGGCTTCCTTGACAGCACGGAACATGCCGAGGTTTTCCTCGTCAGTGAGGGTGGAGGTCTCGCCGGTGGTGCCGGTAACCACCAGGCCGTCGCAGCCATCATCCACGAGCTTGGTAGCCAACTCTGCCGCCTGGGCGTAATCCACTTCGCCATCCTTGGTGAAGGGTGTAACCATGGCGGTCAGGAGGGTACCAAGGGCAGGGATGTTCGCGGATGTGTGAGGCATGGAAAAAACGTTACCCTGTCCGCGGCTGGTTAGGACAATGGCGGGGACGTGATGAACGTCAAATATCGCCTGCCGTATGCGTTGTTGGGGCTCAATGTCTCAGCGGAATTTCAGCAGCGCGCTCCGCGAAAGGGTTGCCGTGACCACTTCCGTTCCTGTTCCTGCCGCCTTCTTCATCCGCAGGCCGTCAGGTCCCCAAAAACCGCTCAGGCCGCACGAGGATCCCAGGGCGGTGGTTCCACCAAGGTTGGCCAGTATGGCAAACATCCGGTTATCCATGGCCCGGGCGCCCAGGTGAAGCTCGAGCCGGTGGTCCTCGTCCGTGGTGTAGAGGGCAGAAACCGCGTAGGCATCGGCGCCAGCCTCTGCCGCTCCGGTTGAATGGGCGGGCACGGCGGCATCGAAGCAGATGGCAAGGCCGATCCGCCAACCGTCGAGTTGCAGGACGCTTGCATCGTTGCCGGCAACAAAGATGTCCTTTTCCCGGCCATGCAGGTGTGTCTTGAAGACGGTTTCTGTGGTGCCGTCCGGATGGATGGCGAGGGAAGCCAGCCGCGGAGTGCCCCCGGGTTCCCGGTAGGCGCCTCCCACGACGGCCGTTATTCCGGTGCGGCGGCAGATTTCACGGACATCATGGAGCCGCTCGTCGCCCTGGACGAGCCAGTGTTCGGGGGACGCCAGCAGTGCGAGGTCGTAGCCAAGCAGGGACAGCTCCGGAAACACGGCCAGCCGTGCACCGTGCGATTCTGCGTCCTCGATCAGGCGGACGTGCTCCATCGCATTGGGGAGGATTCCACCGTCGAGGGCCTGGTACTGGACGGCGGACACCGTCAGGGCATTGGTCACCTCTCCATCCTAGGGAACCGGACAGGACACATTCAGGGTGAGGAGACCCCGCCCTGCTGCCGGCCGTGGTCCGACCGCGGCATGTCCGGACCGCAGTAGCGTCCGACGGCGGCCTCCCGCAGGCTCTCAGCCCAGGTGGCCAGGCGCTGGGCGGCCCTGACGTAGTGGAAGAGTTCCGTGGGCGTGAGGGCGTCCAGATCTGTTTCTGACAACCGGCGCGCCAGTTCCGCGCCGGCCGGCTGTGCGGCCAGCGCGATGCCCTCCTGCTGCCACTGGACATCCTCGGGGGCTTCCCCGGCCACGAGCTGCCTGAAAAGGTAGTCGACGACGCCGGGGCTCATGGCCTTCATAAGTCCCGCGGGCGCCGCCGGACCGTCAGGGCCGCGGCTGGTCCGGTCCGATCCTTTTCCCGCCGGAAGGGCTGAGGGTGGCTGTGGCTGTGATGGGGTGTGCATGCCGTCAATATTATTCGAACATATATTCGAACACAAGGCCTGCGCGGCAGTGTCCCAGGAGTTTCAGTGACGGGACTGCCGGCACTTGACTGCCTGTCCCCTGCATCCTGTGAGACGATCGGCTCATGACCTCCCGCGCCACGGCAAAGCCATCCAGGGCGCCCCGAAGCTCATCATCCGCGGATCGGCTCCGCGGAATTGACGCGGCCCGTGGGCTGGCCCTCCTGGGCATGATGGCCACCCATCTGCTCCCCACATTCGAGTCCAACGCCGACCTCACGCCCACGTGGATCGGCCTGACGTTCTCGGGCCGCGCAGCCGCCCTCTTCGCCGTTCTGGCGGGAATCGGCCTCGCGCTGTCAACGGGAAAGCAGGTGCCGGCGGAAGGCGCCCGCCTGGGGGCCGCCCGCCGCGGGATTGCCTTGCGCGCGGCGGTGATTGCCGCCGTCGGACTGACGCTGGGCGGGCTGGAAGTCAACCTGGCCATCATCCTGGTCCACTACGCAGTGCTGTTCCTGTGCGTCCTTCCGTTCCTGGGCCTGAAGCCGAAGGCGCTGTGCGCCTGGGCGGCGGGATGGATCCTTGTTTCGCCGGTCCTTGCCTACCTGCTGCGGCCCTGGCTGCTGGCGTCCAACCCGCCCCTGAAGCTTGGCCACAACCCGTCCTGGGAGGATCTGTCCACGCCGGGCCCGTTATTGGGCGACCTGTTCCTTACCGGCTACTACCCCGTTTTCCAGTGGATGTCCTACCTGCTGGTGGGCCTGCTGATCGGACGCCTTCCACTGACCAGAGCCCTGGTGCCGTGGCTGCTGCTCGCGGGCGGAACGGTACTGGCAGTCTTCACCAAATCCCTGGGTGTGACCGCGATGGAAACCTGGGGAGGGAGGGCCGCCCTTGAGGACGTGCTGAACGCCCCCAACTACCCCCTGGACAGCGTGCTGCAGGTCAACCTCACCGGCGTACCGCAGGAGGGCTCGTGGTGGTGGCTGGCCTCCGCTGCGCCGCATTCCGGCACCACCCTGGACCTGGCGCATACGTCCGGCGTGGCGGCCGCAGTGGTGGGCGCCTGCCTGCTGCTCGGCAGGCTCGCGGACTGGCTGGACCTGGACCTGCTGCTGCCGCTGCGCGGGCCGGGTGCCATGACCCTGACCCTCTACACGGTCCACGTCTGGGTGGTGGCGGGTTTCTACCTGAAGCCGCTCCCGGCAGGCTGGACCGAGGACGGGATGTATTTTGCCCACGCCGCCACAGCCATCATTGTGGGCACCGTTTTTATCCTGCTGAAATGGCGGGGGCCACTGGAATGGCTGGGCCATGGCGCCAACCAGCTGGGCCGGATGGAGCGGAACGCCCTGCGCTGAAGGGCCGGCGCGCTGCCCGCCCAACTGCCCGGGACGGAGCGCAGAGGCTACGCCGGGACCTTGCCCCGGAACAGCTTCACGGCGTCGCGCATGGACGCCCGGGCGCGTTTGCGGTCCCCTGCCGCGTCATAGGCGCAGCTGAGCCGGAACCAGGAACGCCAGTCCTCAGGTGCCGCTTCGGCCTCTGCACGGTACTTTTCGAATTCCGCATCCGCCGCTGAGCGGACAATCCGTCCGGCGGGGGTGCGCGGCAGTTCGTCCACCGGGAGCCCGCCCTCGGCCTCGAGGACCTTCGCCATCTGCTCGGTGCGGGCACCGAACAGCAGTTCACGGATCATGGCCCACGCGCCAATAATGGGCAGCACGAGGTAGGCGGCGCCGATGGCCTTGGCGGCAGGATTGCTGTCCAGCAGCAGCAGGACGGACCGCTGGAAGGAGACCACCAGGTAGAAGACCAGCAGGAGCGTCACCGCGCCCACCCAGATCTTGGTGCGGTTGTTCCGGAATGCGGCCACCACGTCAGCCACGGCTCAGAGCCCCAGGTCCAGGTAGCCGTCGAGCCCCACAGTGAGGCCGGGGTGTGAGGCGACGTTGCGGACACCAAGCAGCACGCCAGGCATAAACGACGCGCGGTCAAAGGAGTCGTGACGGAACGTCAGCTGCTCGCCGGGACCGCCGAGGAGCACCTCCTGGTGGGCCACCAGGCCGCGGAGCCGGACGCTGTGGACGCGTACGCCGTCGACTTCGCAGCCGCGCGCGCCGGCGAGTCCGGAAGTGGTGGCGTCGGGGCTTGCCGGTACGTTGGCGGCCTGCCGCTCGGCCGCGATGAGCTGGGCGGTCCGGACGGCGGTGCCGGAGGGTGCGTCCACCTTGTCCGGGTGGTGCAGTTCGATGATTTCGACGGAGTCGAAGTACTTGGAGGCCTTCGCGGCGAACGCCGAGGCGAGCACGGAGCCGAGGGCAAAGTTGGGGGCGATCAGCACGCCGGTTTCCGGGTGCTCCGCGAGAAGTGCTTCCAGGGCGGCGAGGCGGCCGGCGTTCCAGCCGGTGGTGCCGACGACGGCGTGCATTCCGTGTTCGACGGCGTACCGGACGTTCGCTTCGGTGCTTTCGGGAACGGTCAGGTCCACCACGAATTCGGCGCCGGCGGCGGCCAGCTGGTCCAGCGAGTCGCCACGTCCCAGGGCCGCTACCAGCTCCAGGTCGGGGGCAGCTTCAACGGCTTTGACGGCTTCGGCGCCCATGCGTCCGTTGGCGCCCAGGACGGCCACACGCCGGGGTACGGAAAGTTGTTCGGTCATGCCGTTAACCCTACCGTCGGGCCGGACGCCGGATGGAACCGGAGGCTGTGCGTTACCTCCCCACCGCCAGGACAGCCAAGCCGACAGGCAGGCGAAAGGCAGCCGGGAATCAGCTCCCGGCGCCCACCCACTCCACCGTGCCGTCGGAGAAGAACTGTTCCTTCCAGATGGGCACCTCTGCCTTGATCCGGTCCACCAGTTCGGAACAGACGGCAAAAGCCTGGCCCCGGTGCGACGCCGAGACGGCACAGACCAGCGCGGGATCCCCAATTTCGAGCATGCCGATGCGGTGGGCAGCCCAGATGCGCACCGGCTGGGTGGCTGAACCCCCGCCCGCCTGTTCGGCAACAAGCCGGGCGACGACGTCGGCCATCACCTGGTGGGCCGTGGGGTGCGCGCTGTAACTGAGCCGCTCAACTGCCTTGCCGCCGTCGTGGTTCCGGACGACGCCGCTGAAGCTGACCACTGCCCCCGCGGCATCCGACTCCACCGCGGCGATGGCCTGGTCCACGGAAATGGGCTCAGCGCTCAGGACCGCATGGACCACTTCGAAAACGGATTCAGTGCCCATGGTTGCCCTCCAGTTGGTCGCAAAGGTGCCCGATCACGGGGTCCAGGACGGACAGTCCGTCCATGACGCCCTTGGGTGAACCGGGCAGGTTGACGATAAAGGTGCGGCCGTGCGCGCCGGCGTGGCCGCGACTCAGCGCAGCCAGCGGTGTTTTGGCCTCGCCTGCCCGCCTGATGGCTTCCATGATGCCCGGGATTTCCCGGTCCAGGAGCGGCAGCGTGACGTCGGGCGTGCGGTCGTCCGGGCTGAGGCCGGTGCCGCCGCTGGTGATCACGACGGCGGGATGCTGGGTGAGGAGCGCACGGATGGCCGCGCCGACGGGCTCACCGTCCGGGACCACCATGGCGGGGAACGTCTCGAAGCCATGCTCGGTGAGCCAGTCGATGATGACGGGCCCGGTTTCATCCTGGTAAATTCCGGCGGCGGCCCGGGTGGACGCGATGACCACCCCGGCCTTCCGGCCCTGGACGTCGCCGTGCCGGTGCGGCTCCGGCAGGAAAGTACTCTCAGTGCTCACAGTTTCCAGTCCCCGCTCTTGCCGCCGCTTTTCGCCAGCACCTTGATGTCCGTCAGGACAGCGTGCTTGTCCACGGCCTTGATCATGTCGTACACGCTGAGGGCGGCCACGGAGGCCGCAGTGAGGGCCTCCATCTCCACGCCGGTGACTCCCCGGGTCTTGACCGTGGCCAGGATGGAGACGGAATCCGCACCGAGCCCGAAGTCCACCGTCACCTTGGACAGCGGCAGCGGATGGCACAGCGGAATGAGTTCGGGCGTCTTTTTGGCGGCCATGATGCCGGCGACGCGTGCCACGGCCAGGGCATCGCCCTTGGGCAGGCCGCCGGATCCCAGCAGGGCCATGACCTCTGCGGTGGTGTTAACTGTGGCCGTGGCGGTGGCTTCCCGGGTGGTTTCGGCTTTCGCCGACACGTCCACCATCTGGGCGCTGCCGTCCTGGCGCAGGTGGGTCAGGCTTGGTTCTGGATTCACAGCATCCATACTTCCACCTCGTCGCCCTCTGCGAGCGCCGAGACGCCAACAGGGACGTGGACCAGGGCGTTGGATCCCGCCAGCGCGTGCATGAGGTGGGAACTTTCGCCGCCTTCCAGGCGCACTGTTCCGTCGGACTGGAGGCTTCCACGGCGGACCTGGTGCTTGTGCGCGGGCGAACTGAGTCCGTGGGCCAGGCGGGCGCGGACGGGTGCGCGTGGCGCCGGCGATCCGAACAGTCCGGACAGCACGGGCCGCAGGAACATTTCGAAGGAAACCAGGCAGCTCACCGGATTCCCTGGGAAGCCGAGGAAAGGAACCCCTTCGAACGTCCCGATTCCCTGCGGGCCGCCGGGCTGCAGGGCGACGTGGAGGAAGTCGGCGCCCTGCCCCTCGAGCACCTGGCGCACCACTTCGTAAGCCCCCATGCTGACACCGCCGGTGGTGACTATCAGGTCCACCGACGGCGCGTGGCTGCTTAGCAGGGCTTTGAGTTCCCCGGGGCTGTCGGTGGCGATCCGCGTGCGCACTACCTTCAGTCCGGCCTGGCGCATGGCGCTCTCCAGCAGGGTTCCGTTGGAGTTGTAGATCTTGCCGGCCGGAAGCTCCTGGCCGGGTTCCACCACTTCATCGCCGGTAGTGACCAGCAGGACTGTCAGGGCTTTGTACACGGTGACGTCGGCGAGGCCCAGGCCTGCCAGGAGGCCCAGCTGGGCCGGTCCCAGGAATGTCCCGGCAGCCAGCGCCCGCTCCCCCGCAGCGAGGTCGCTGCCCACGGACCGCACAAAGGTCCCGGCCGCCGTCGCCGGCAGCCATACCGTGCTGTCCGTACCGGGATCGGGGAACCGGTCAGGGACTGCCCGTTCCACAGGGACGACGGCGTCCGCGCCGGGCGGGATCGCGGCACCGGTCATGATCGGGGCGGCTGTGCCCCGCTCCAGCGGCGCTGGTATGGCACCTGCGGGGACGGGGGCAGCCACACGCAGCTTCGCGCCGCCGTCGGGAATGACCGCACTCTTGACGGCAAAGCCGTCCATCTGGGAATTGGCGAACGGCGGCAGGCTGACGGGCGCCGTGACGTCCGCTGCCAGGCCCCTGCCCAGCGCGTCCTGCAGGGCCAGTTGTTCGGTGCGTCCGGGCACGCTGAGCGGCGCGAGCAGGTCCATAACTGCTGAGAGGTGGGCCGCCACCGACCGCGCGTGGTGGTTGCCGGTGCGGTGGCTTCCGGAGTGCCGGGCGCCGTCGTTGTGCGTACCCTCGGGCGGGATAGCTCCAGGCGGGATAACTTCTGGGGCGGGCGCGTGGCCGTGCGGATGCGGGTCGCTGGGCATGGGACTGCTTTCGGTTGCGGCCAGTTACGGTTTCACGTCAACTGTAATGGTGTGGAAGCCGGTGGCTCCGTCGGGGGCAACCGGCCTGCGCTCCTCCGCCTGAGCTTTGCCCTTGAGGTCAGTGGCACGGACCTGGACCTCATACTGGCCGGGGGTCAGTTCAATTCCGCACGTCCACTGGTACCAGGTGTCAACGGAGATCCCCGGGGCAAGCTCTGCCTCCTGCCAGTTTCCGCGGTTGACTCGCAGTTCCACTTTGCCAATGCCGGTGTGCTGTGCCCAGGCGACGCCGCCGAGCATCACTATGCCGGCGGTGACCGTGCGGCCGTTTCGCGGCACGTCGATGCGGGACGACGTTTTGATGGGTCCGTGGTCCGACCAGCCGCGCGGCGTCCAGTAGGCGACGTCGTCGGCGAACCTGGTGACCTTGAGTTCCGTGAGCCATTTGGTGGCGGAGACGTAGCCGTAGAGACCGGGGACCACGAGCCGCACGGGGAACCCGTGCTCCAGCGGCAATGGGTCGCCGTTCATTCCCACGGCCAGCATGGCGTCCCGGCTGTCGGTGAGGACCTCAAGGGGCGTGCCCGCCGTCCAGCCGTCGGTGCTTCTGGAGAGGACCATGTCCGCGCCGGGCTGCGGCCGGGCCAGGGCCAGCAGTTCACGGACCGGCCAGCCCAGCCAGCGGGCGTTGCCGATCAGGTCACCGCCCACTTCATTGGACACACAGGCGATGGTGACGTGCCGTTCGATCAGCGGTTTGGCCAGGAGCTCGGCGAAGGTCAGCTCGACTTCCTCGGCCACCAGGCCTGTGACCCGAAGGACCCATGTCGCGGGATCAATGGCTGGAACGGTCAGGGCGGTATCGATGCGGTAAAAGTCGACGTTCGGGGTGACCAGGGGTTCCATGCCGCCCAGCCCCACCTCCGCGCCGGACGGAATGGCCGGCGCGGCCGATCCCGCGGCAGGGAGCTGAAGCTGCTGGCGGGCATCATTGACGACGGCGGCCGCGCCCCGCCACACGGCGGCGAGGAGTCCGCCCACTGCCGTGGCCGCCGCACCGCCGGCCAGCAGTTGCAGGAAGCTGCGGCGGGGCGGCCCCGCCTCCCCCGCATAGGCCACCTTTTGGGGCCATCTGTGCAGCCGGCCCGTGAGGAGGCGCAGCAGGATCACCGCTGCCACCGCCACCAGCAGCGGAACGACGACGGCGCCAGGGGTCGCCTGTTGCCGCGTCAGCACGGCAGCCACTCCGGTGAGCCCAAAGACGCCTATCACCACAGCCCCGGCGAAACGCCTGCGGTATTCGAGGACTCCGGCCAATGCGGCCAGCGCCGCGATGACCACTGCCATCCCCACCAGCAGCGCCACTTTGTCGGATGTGCCGAACAGGGCAATGGCCCATTCCTTGACCGCCGGCGGAACGGCGTCGATCACAGCCCCGCCGACCGCTGTGAGGGGCGAAACGGCGGGGCTCACCAGACCGGCCAGCAGTTCCCCGAGCACCACGCCGCCGCCCACCGCCACGACGCCCGAAGCAGCGGCCCAGCGGGCGTTCCGGTTGCGTGCACCTGCGGTTCCTGGCGCGGCCAATGGGCGCGTGCCGCCGTCGGACGTTCCCTCATTGTGCTGGGGCGTATTCACACCTCCAGCATAGGTTCGCCGGGGCCGCACGGCACGGGCCGGGCGGCCATGCCCTTGCAGGAATCCGGGCCCCGGCGTCACGGGCGTGATCAGGGGGCCAAACGTGGCGTAGCCTGAATTCATGAGCGTTCAGCTAGGCATACCGCAACCACGGGACAGCGCAGGCACTGGCCTGCCGCCCGGGCCTGCCGCTCGCCCGGCAGATGCGCCCGCGGGGCTGGCGGACCGCTATGGCCGCCGCGCGACGGACATGCGGCTGTCCCTGACTGACAAATGCAATCTCCGCTGTACGTACTGCATGCCTGCTGAGGGCCTGGAATGGCTGGCGAAGCAGGCGGTCATGTCGGCCCAGGAGATCGTGCGGATTGTGCGGATCGGCGTGGACCGGCTGGGGGTCCGGGAACTCCGGCTGACCGGTGGCGAGCCGCTGGTCCGGCATGACCTGGTGGAGATCATCACAGCCCTCCGGAGCAACCATCCTGATTTGCCCATCTCGATGACGACCAACGGGGTGGGCCTGGCGAAGAAGGCCGCTGCCCTGAAGGCTGCCGGGCTGACCCGCATCAATGTCTCCCTGGACTCCCTGCACGAGGAGACGTTTACCAAGCTGACCCGCAGGCCCTTCCTGGACCAGGTGCTCGCCGGCGTGGACGCCGCCTGGGCTGCCGGCCTGGGCCCCGTGAAGCTTAACGCCGTGCTCATGCGCGGCATCAACGACGCCGAATCGCCGTCGCTGCTCGCCTGGGCGCTGGACCGCGGGTACGAGCTGCGCTTCATCGAGCAGATGCCCCTTGATGCCGACCACGGCTGGACCCGGCGGAACATGATCACCGCCGCCGAAATCCGCTCCCTGCTTTCCGTGGACTATGTCCTGAGCCCGGATCCCCGCGCCCGCGACGGCGCCCCGGCGGAGCGGTTTGAAGTACGACGCCGGGCGGCCGGGTCTGAGGACGCGCAGGGGCCGGTACTGGGCACCGTGGGAATCATCGCCTCTGTCACCGAGCCGTTCTGTTCGGACTGCCGGCGGACCCGGATCACCGCCGAGGGCAAGATCATGAGCTGCCTGTTCTCCCGGGAGGAGTACGACCTCCTGGGGCTCTTGCGCGAAGGGGCCAGCGACGACGCCCTGGCCGAACGCTGGCAGGACGCCATGTGGGTCAAACCCAAGGCGCACGGCATGGACCACGTTGGACTGGACGCCCCGGACTTCGTCCAGCCGGACCGCAGCATGAGCGCCATCGGAGGCTGAATTCTTGAACGTACGATACTTCGCTGCCGCGCGCGCCGCTGCGGGTGTGGAAGAGGAGCAGTTCGACCTGCCCGCAGGCGCCACAGTGGAGTCCCTGCTCGAGGCCGTGCTGGCAGTCGACCGGCCTGCACCGCCCGCCGGCACCCCTCCCCTGCCACGCATCCTGTCCCGGAGCAGCTTCCTGCTCAATGAGGTGGCTGTACGGGACCGGTCCGTAGCCCTCGGGCCGGGCGACGTCCTGGACGTTCTCCCGCCCTTTGCCGGGGGCTGAGGCACTTTCGCGCCTGCTTTTGGGCGCGAACGTACAGTTACGGCCCTCGCTTTGGCGCGAACTGGCAGGTATTACCCCAAAACCTCTCTTCTTTGAGGGTGTTAGCTGCCAGTTCGCGCATTCCCTCCCCGCGCCATGGCCAACAATGACGCGCGGGTCCGGACCCCACAGTTTTCAAAAATCTGTTTGAACTGGTCCTGGACGGTGTAGGCAGTTGTTCCCTGGGACGCGGCCATGGACGCCGTGCTCGCACCGGCAGACGCAAGCTCCAACAATTCCCGCTGCCTGGGCGTCAGGCCAAAACACCGTGCAAACATGTCCAGGCGTGCCCCTGGAGGACATTCCTGGATAGTCACGGCGAGGGGCGGGGTTGCGCCGGGGACTCCGGACGCCATCCGGCTGGCCCTGAGAATGCCCCATCTGCCGGAGCCCAAGTGAACCCGGGCCGCAGCGTCGTGATCGTCCACGCCCGCCTCCCGGGCCAGCAGTTGGGCAGCCACATTCAGGACCTCAGCCGGCACGGCCTGATAAGGGCGCGGCCCTGGCTGGAGTAATTCCAGCCAGTCCCTGGTCGACGCCGTCTCACCCACCACTGCCATGTTTTCGTCCAAAGTGAGAACAGCCTGCGGGGGCAATTCCACTCGACTGGCCCCCTTCCCTGGACGTCCGGTCTTTGAAGGCGCTTTTGTCGTCGGCACGTCGGCCCGGCCGTGTTCGGCGTGGTCCGGCGGCCCAAATTGCCGTGCAATCGAGCGTCGCAAGGCAGGGGTCAGCTCCCCTGCCACGTCAGCGAGGTATCCGGCTTCCGCCTCGGAAAATGTGCCATGGCTACCTACCTTCCACAGGTCCAGCCAGCCCCAGTACCCGTACTTGTCCGCAAAGACCACTGAGAGGACATCGGTGACGCCGTATCGCTGCATCACGCCCTCCCAGAGCGGGCTCCGGGAGGCATCGCCGCCGGTGGCTCGAAGCAAAGTCGAAGCCGGTGACGCGGAACCGGCCAGGCCGGTCCACCGTGCCTGTCGGGACAAATACTTCAGCCGGATCAGCAGCGGTAGCTCCTCTGGACAGGGAATCCTGGCGCGGGGTGCAACGCCGGTTGCTGTCACCGGATCACAAAGCGGCCACACGAAGGCATCGAACGGCACAACCCGTCCCACTTCGGCCAGTACCTCGGCGCGCAGTGACTCATGGTCCACAGTTGAATCTCCCAGGGCCCGAATCCGCTCCAGGCTCCGGGTCAGCCCCCGGCCGGTAATCATTTCCCCAGTATGCGCCCGACATCGGCGAGCCACCTTGGCTGAGCGGCTCCAGATTTCTGGGATACCAGCGGTAAGAGCGTGAGCCTAGTTTGGGAAGTGCCGATGAAAACTCATGGCGTACCCAACCCGGCATCAGGCCCCGAAGGAGCATCTCGAAATGTTCACCCTCCAGATTGAACACAGCATCAAGGACTTTGATATGTGGAAGGCCGCTTTTGACCGCGATCCGGTCAACCGCGCCGCCTCCGGGGTTGTGTCGCACAGGATAGGCCGGCCCGTGGACGACACCCACTACGTGGTGGTGGAACTGGACTTCGCGAGGCTCGAACAGGCCCAGCAGTTGCTGGCAAACCTCAAGGCCACGGTGTGGAATTCGCCTCTCGCTGCTCCTGCCCTGGCCGGCGCGCCGCAGACAAGAATCGTGGAATCCGCCGGTTGAGGGCGCGCTTCGCGGGCCGCAAGTGTACGTTCGCTCTGGGACGGGCGCCGGTCAGGCGCGGAGGCACTCCGAAACCATGAACGGGACGAAATGGGGCGCGTCCCCGAGGCGCAGCTCTGCGGTGTGGGTGAGCACGCCGTTGTCCACATGGAACGAATGGCGGGCGGTCCCCCGGTCGCTGTGCCTCTCCACCCGGAGGATGCCGTCCACCCACGTGCAGCGGGCCGGGGTGCCCGGCGGCAGGCCCAGGCTGTCCACGTAGTACCAGAGAACGTCCTCGTGGTCAGGGTCGACCGTGAACACGCCGTGGCCCTCAAAGTGCGTGCCGTCCGCTTCCGTATGACGGTAGCTCTGCACCACGGCATAGCCACCGGCTGCCCGGGTATAGTTCACTTCCGCAGTGGCTGTGCGCTCAGGTCCCCACGCGGACGCTGCAAGCCGCGTCGTTCCACGCCAGTGTCCCAGGAAGTTCTCGAGCACCGCATGCACGGTGCCCGGCTGCGGGCGGTTCATAGCTCCATTATGTCTGGCGCCCTCGAGGTCAGAGCCCGAACGTCTCGGTTTCCTCAAAGGGTCCCACCACAGTGACTGTCCGGGGCGCCGCGGCAAGCTCCTTGGCGAGCTCCTGGACTTCCCGGGCGGTCACGGCCTTGATGAGCCGGAGGGTTTCGTCGATGTCCTGGTACTCGCCGGAGACCAGTTCGGCGCGGCCCAGCCGGGACATGCGCGAGCCGGTGTCCTCCAGGGCCAGAACGATCCCGCCGCAGAGCTGGCCCACGGCCTTGCGGAGTTCGTCGTCGGAAATCCCGCCTTCGGCCAGCTTGTCCAGCTCGGCTCCGAGCAGGTCCAGCACCTGGCGGACCTTCGACGGCGTGCACCCGGCGTACATCCCAAAGTAGCCGGCGTCGGCGTAGGAGGACGCGAAGGAATAGGTGGAATACACCAGGCCGCGCTTCTCGCGGATCTCCTGGAAGAGGCGCGAGGACATGCCACCGCCCAGGACCGCGTTGAGCACGCTCATGACGTAGCGGCGGTCATCCGTGGCCACGATGGTGGGGCAGCCCATGATGATATTGGCCTGCTCCACCGCACGCTTCACCACGTGCAGGCCGGCCGTGCCGGCGATCTCGGCACGCTCGGTGGAGCGCCGCTCCACGGGGGCGGCGTCAGGCTCCAGCGACCAGCCGGCCGCATGGAGCGCATCCACCACAAGGCCGCACACGACGTCGTGCTCCAGGCCTCCGGCAGCGGTGATGACCAGCTCATCCGGGCGGTAATACCGGCGGTAGTGCTCCCAGACGGAGTCGCGGGCAACAGCCCGGATGGCCGCGGGGGTGCCGCCGATGGGGCGGCCCAAAGGGTGCGTGCCCAGCACGGCAGCCACAAAGTTTTCGTGCGCCACATCCGTGGGGTCATCGCTGTCCATGGCGATTTCCTCAAGGATGACGTCGCGTTCCTGCTCCATTTCGGCCGGATCCAGGACCGCGCCGGTGATCATGTCCGCAATGACGTCGATCGCCATGGGCAGGTCGGTGTCGAGCACGCGGGCGAAGTAGCAGGTGCTCTCCTTGGCCGTGGCGGCGTTGGATTCGCCGCCCACCTCGTCGAACGCCGAGGCGATCTCCAGGGCGGTGCGCCGCTTGGTGCCCTTGAACAGCAGGTGTTCAAGGAAATGCGTGGAGCCGTGCTGTCCCGGGGCCTCGTCGCGCGACCCCACCCCAACCCAAAAACCGATCGTTGCCGAGCGCTGGCCCGGCATCGCCTCGGTGAGCACCCGAACACCGCCCGGGAGCACCGAACGCCTGACGACGGAACCGCCGTCGGATCCGTGGACGAAGGTGTCACCGGGCTGGTTCTGCTCAAGCGGCAGGGGTACAACAGTCATTGAAGCCTTTCGGGAGCGGCAGCCGGATCTGGCTGCCATCGTAACAGCGGCGGGGCCGGTGGATCATCCACCGGCCCCGCCGATTCATGCTGTGTGGAGCAGGGTCCGAATTACTCGGAGTCTGCAGCGCCCTCGGCCGTGGCGGAAGCGTCGACGGTTTCGCCGGCACCTTCCTCTTCAGCCACTACGGGGGACAGCGACAGCTTTCCGCGGTCATCGATCTTGGTGATTTCCACCTGGATCTTCTGGCCGACGGAAACGACGTCATCAACGTTGTCCACGCGCTTGCCGTTGGCCAGCTTGCGCAGCTCGGAGATGTGCAGCAGGCCGTCCTTGCCCGGGGTCAGGGAAATGAAGGCACCGAAGGTGGTGGTCTTGACGACCGTACCCAGGTAACGCTCGCCGATTTCCGGAACCTGCGGGTTGGCAATGGCGTTGATCGCGGAGCGTGCTGCGTCTGCAGACGGACCGTTGGTGGCGCCAATGTAGACCGTGCCGTCGTCCTCGATGGAGATGTCGGCGCCGGTGTCTTCCTGGATCTGGTTGATCATCTTGCCCTTGGGCCCAATGACCTCGCCGATCTTGTCAACCGGGATCTTGACCGCGATGACGCGCGGCGCGAACTCGGAGAGCTCGTCCGGGGTGTCGATCGCGGAGTTGATGACATCCAGGATGTGCAGGCGGGCTTCGCGGGCCTGCTTCAGTGCTGCTGCCAGCACGGAGGCGGGGATGCCGTCGAGCTTCGTGTCCAGCTGGATGGCCGTAACGAACTCGGAGGTACCGGCAACCTTGAAGTCCATGTCGCCGAAGGCATCTTCGGCGCCGAGGATGTCGGTCAGCGCTGCGTAGCGGGTCTGACCGTCAACCTGGTCGGAAACCAGGCCCATGGCGATACCGGCGACGGCGGCCTTCAGGGGCACACCGGCGTTCAGCATCGACAGGGTGGAGGCGCAGACGGAACCCATCGACGTCGAACCGTTGGAGCTGAGAGCCTCAGACACCTGGCGGATGGCGTACGGGAATTCCTCACGCGACGGCAGCACCGGCACGAGTGCGCGCTCTGCCAGGGCACCGTGGCCGATTTCGCGGCGCTTGGGCGAGCCCACGCGGCCGGTCTCACCGGTGGAGTACGGCGGGAAGTTGTAGTTGTGCATGTAGCGCTTGCGCGTAACGGGAGACAGCGAGTCGATCTGCTGTTCCATCTTCAGCATGTTCAGCGTGGTGACACCCATGATCTGGGTCTCGCCGCGTTCGAAGATGGCCGAACCGTGGACGCGGGGCAGAACCTCAACCTCGGCGGTGAGCTGGCGGATGTCCGTCAGGCCACGGCCGTCGATGCGGATCTGGTCCTTGAGGATGCGCTGGCGCACAACGTGCTTGGTGACCGAGCGGAATGCTGCGGACAGCTCCTTCTCGCGGCCTTCGAACTGGCCGGCCAGGGAAGAGGTGACCTCGTCCTTGAGTGCGTCCGAAGCGGTGTCGCGCTCCTGCTTGTCGGCGATCTGGAAGACAGCAGCCAGCTTTTCGGCGGCAGCGGCCTCAACAGCGGCGTAGGCGTCGTCCTCGTAGTCGAGGAAGACCGGGAACTCGACGGTCGGCTTTGCAGCGCGGGCGGCGAGGTCGGCCTGGGCGTCGCACAGTGCCTTGATGAACGGCTTGGCAGCCTCAAGGCCCTCGGAGACAACCTCTTCGGTGGGAGCGGTGGCGCCCTGTTCCTTGATGAGGTTCCAGGAGTTGTCCGTGGCTTCGGCTTCGACCATCATGATGGCGACGTCGTCGCCGGCAATGCGGCCGGCAACAACCATGTTGAAGACGGAGTTCTCGAGCTGGGAGTGCTTCGGGAAAGCAACCCACTGCGAACCGTTCTCGTCAGCGACGAGGGCAACGCGGACGCCGCCGATCGGGCCGGAGAAAGGCAGGCCGGAGAGCTGGGTGGACATGGAGGAGGCGTTGATGGCCACCACGTCGTAGAGCTCGTCCGGGTTGATCGCCAGGACGGTGACCACGATCTGGACCTCGTTGCGCAGGCCCTTGATGAAGGCAGGACGCAGCGGGCGGTCCATCAGGCGGCAGGCCAGGATGGCTTCGGTGGACGGGCGGCCTTCACGGCGGAAGAACGAACCCGGGATGCGGCCGGCAGCGTACATGCGCTCTTCGACATCAACCGTCAGCGGGAAGAAGTCGAAGCCTTCGCGCGGGTGCTTGCCGGCGGTGGTTGCGGACAGCAGCGCGGTGTCTTCGTCGATGTACACCATGGCTGCGCCGGCTGCCTGCTTGGCAAGGCGGCCGGTTTCGAAGCGGATTACACGCTTGCCAAAGCGGCCATTGTCAATGACTGCTTCTGAGAACTGGATTTCGGGACCCTCCAAGAGAGTCACCTCCGTTTCTTGGTTAACGGAAGTCCAGCCGCATCAACCCAGGCCAGCATCTGTCTACTGGCCTGCACTGCACCCGGTCATCGATCGAGACCCACGGGCCGGGCTTCAGTCAACGAAGCTTCCCGGGGATCACTACCGAGGACCGCGAATGCGTGATGCGGTTGATCCTCCTGTTTAGTTTTTCTACTGAAGAAGGCGGCCCTTTCCGTCGCGGAAGGGGCCGCCCCTAAATCAGACTAGCGGCGCAGGCCGAGACGCTCGATGAGCGCACGGTAGCGGGCGATGTCAGTCTTCTTGAGGTAGGTGAGCATGCGCTTGCGACGACCAACCATGGCCAGCAGACCGCGCTGGGTGTGGAAGTCGTGCTTGTGCTCCTTCATGTGCTCAGTGAGATCCTTGATCCGCTGAGTCAGGACTGCAACCTGGACCTCCGGTGAACCGGTGTCGCCTTCGCCAGTTGCGTATTCCTTGATGATGGACTGCTTTACAGCGGCGTCAAGTGCCACAATAACTCCTAGAGATGTGCCGTGAGGCCCGAATCAGTAACTCACTGCCGGGTGTGCCCGCGCCGGAATTCGAGGAAAACCCCGGAATTCCCGCACATGACAAGAGCCAGCCGCCACGGACTGCAGCCGGATCCAACGTTTAGTTTACCGGCATGCCGCGCGGGTTGTCGAAACCACGGCCTTCCAGCCGTTCCCGGATGGCCCACATCCCGCGGCGGACCTCATCGAAGGACGTGCTCAGCGGCGACAATCCGATCCGGATTCCCTGCGGTGCGCGGAAATCGGGGATGACATCCTGCTCCCACAGTTCGGCCGTCACGTCCCGGAACGCCGGATGGTCCACGGTGATGTGGCTCCCCCGCTGCTCCGGCTCACGGGGCGAGGCCAGCCGCACCCCAAGGGGTTCCAGACACTCCTCGAACAGCTCCACGGCAAAGCCGGTGAGTTTCACCGATTTTTCGCGGATGGCCGCCATCCCGGCTTCCTCGATAAGGTCCAGGGTGCCGCGCATCGCCAGCATCCCGAAAATCGCCGGCGTGCCGCTGAGGAAACTCCGGATTCCCGGTGCTGCCTCATACCCGGCGGCCATCTCGAACGCGTCCTTGCGGCCCATCCACCCCCAGATCGGCTGCTGCAGCCCCGGCAGGTGGCGGCTGTTGACGTAGGCGAACGCCGGTGAACCCGGGCCGCCGTTGAGGTACTTGTAGGTGCATCCGGCGGCGAAGTCGACGCCGGCGCCGTCCAGGTCGATCTCGACCGAACCGGCCGAATGGCACAGGTCCCAGACCACCAGGGCGCCGGCGTCGTGGACGGCGGCGGTAATGGCCGGCAGGTCGGCAAGGAACCCCGAGCGGTAGGCCACCTGGCTGAGAAGCACGACGGCGGTGCCCGGGCCGGTTGCCGCCCTCACCTGTTCGACGGTCACCCCGGCGGCCGGATCGGATTCGATCCACCGCAGCGTCAGTCCTTCCTCGCGGGCGATGCCCTCCACGAGGTAGCGGTCCGTGGGAAAGTTGTCCGTGTCCAGGACGATTTCGGTCCGGGCCGGGTCAGTGACTGCTGCCAGCGCGGCGCGGATGAGTTTGTACAGCACCACCGTGGTGGAGTCGGCGATGATGGTCTGGCCCGGGGCTGCACCGAGGACGGCGCGGCCCAACTGGTCGCCGATGCTGTGCGGCAGGTCCAGCCATTCCTCGTCCCAGCCGCGGATCAGGCGCCCGCCCCAGCTGTCCCGGATGAAGTCGCCGATGTCCTGCGGCGTGCGCTTAAGCGGGCGGCCCAGGGAGTTGCCGTCCAGGTAGGACAGCGGGGTGTCTGTTCCGATGAAGTGGTCCCGGTAGGACGCCAGCGGATCCTCGGCGTCCAGCTGCGCGCCACGCCCATGGAGGGCGCTCACTGGCCGATCTCCGTCCGGACTGCGAAGAGTTCCGGGAAGAAGGTCAGCTCAAGCGCCTTCTGCAGGAAGGCGGCGCCGCTGGAGCCGCCGGTTCCGGACTTCATGCCGATGGTCCGCTGCACGGTGCGGAGGTGCCGGAACCGCCACAGCTGGAAGTTGTCCTCAAGGTCCACCAGTTCCTCGCAGGCCTCGTAGGCTCCCCAGTTGTCGGCGGCGTTTTCGTAGATGTGCTTGAACAGCGGCACGAGCTCCGGGCAGAATTCGTGGGCGCGGGTGACGTCGCGCTCCAGGACTGACCGCGGCACATTGAGGCCCTGCCGCGCGAGGTAGGCCAGGAATTCGTCGTAGATGCTGGGCGCGTGGAGCTGTTCCTCCAGCATGGCGTGTGCTTCGGGATCGGACTCGAATACGGGAAGCATCTTGCGGTTCTTGTTGCCGAGGACAAACTCCACCGCCCGGTACTGGCTGGACTGGAACCCTGACGAGTTGCCGAGGAAGCCGCGGAACTGGGAATACTCCGTGGGCGTCAGGGTGGCCAGGACAGACCACTGTTCCGTGAGCGTCTTCTGGATGTGCTTGACCCTGGCGATGCCCTTGAGCGCGGAGCCGAGGTCGTCGGCGCGGAGCCAGGCGGCCGCGCTGCGGAGTTCGTGCAGCACCAGCTTCAGCCACAGCTCGGTGGTCTGGTGCTGGATGATAAACAGCAGTTCATCGTGGTGTTCGGGCTTGCTGACCGGCTGCTGGGCGCTGAGGAGGGTGGGCAGCTGCAGGTACGAGGCGTAGCTCATCCGCGAACTGAAATCGCGGACGATGCCCTTATCCAGCTTCCTGGTGTTCTTTTCGACGGTCACTTGGCTGCCTTTCCTGGCGGGTGCTCCGGTCAGCGGCGGACCAGGAGATCGTGGGCCTGCACCACGTCCAGGCGCATCTGGTCAACCAGTGCCTCAGGCCCACGATAGGCCACCATGCCCCGCAGCCTGGCCACGAATTCCACCACTACTGTCTGGCCGTACAGATCGAAGTCCTCCACCGATTCATCGGGGCGGTCGATCACGTGGGCCTCGACCTGGCGGCTGACGCCATCAAAAGTGGGGTTGGACCCGACGGAAATGGCCGCGGGCCAGCGGGTTCCGGCCTGGTCAACGAGCCAGCCGGCGTAAATGCCGTCGGCGGGAATGAAGCCGCTCGCCTCGTGGGCGAGGTTGGCGGTGGGGAATCCCAGGGCGCGGCCCCGGGCGGCACCGTGCACCACTTCGCCGCGCATCCGGTGCGGACGGCCCAGCACTTCAGCGGCTGTGGCGACGTCGCCTTCCTGCAGGGCCTCGCGCACCCAGGTGGACGAGCACCGGCGGTCCGTGCCGTCGTCGTCATGCAGGGGGTAGCCCTCGGAGCCGAACTCGCTGATGACCTGGACGTCGAACCCGAACTTCCCGCCCAACTGCTTCATGGTGTCCAGGTCGCCGGAGTTGCCCCGGCCGAACCGGGCGTCGTGACCGATCACCACATGGCTGGCGTGAAGGCTGTCCACGAGGACCTGGCCCACGAACTCCTCGGCGGTGAGGCTGGCCAGGTTCAGGGAATATTTCATCACCAGGATGGCGTCCAGGCCCAGCTCGCCCAGCGCTTCCAGCTTGTCCTGCAGGCCCATGATCATCTCGGGCGCAGACTCCGGCCGGTGGATCATGGCCGGGTGCGGATCAAAGGTGACGGCTACGGCTTTAATGCCGTTGCGTCGGGCGGACCGGATCAGCTGGGACAGCACCTGCTGGTGGCCGCGGTGGACGCCGTCGAAGTTGCCGAAAGTGACAACGGATGGACCGAAGTCCGCCGGGACCTCGGACGGATCGTTCCAGATGTAGACCATCACCCTCGCCTTTTACTGCCTGCAACTGACATGCCCGGACGCCTGACCGGCGCCGGAACTCTCTAAGATTACCCGCTAACACGGGTGCCTCCGGACTGCGCCGCAGCCCGTGGCGGGCGGCCGGGCCGTGCCGGAAAAGGACTAGGCGGCGTTCCGCCGTTTGCCCGGCCGGCGCCTGTACAGCCACACCAGGCCCAGAATCGGCAGCAGGAGCGGGATGAAGGCGTAGCCCCGGCCGAACAGCGACCAGACGGTTTCGTGCGGGAACTGCACCGGGTCAAAGACGCTCAGGGCCCCCACGACGACGACACCGACCAGTTCCACCAGCACGGCGGCCACCGATACTTTGAACCAGGTGCGGCCGGGTTTGGCCAGGGAAACGGTGGCCACCAGGTACACCAGCGCCGCGAAGGCGGACAGCAGGTAGGCCAGCGGTGCTTCGGAGAACTTGGTAAGGATCTGGTAGCCGGCCCGGGCGGTGGCGGAAATGGCGAACACCGCGTAAACGGCGATCAGGAGCCTGCCGGGGCCGGTATTGCGGGTGTCTTTGGCAGACGTGCGTGCCTTGTCCGGCGTCGCTTCGGAATGTGGTGCTTTCACGTTGCGGGCTTCTTCCACTTCAGTACCAGATCTGGTTCATTCGGGCGGCCATCACCAGGGCGGTCACCCCGACGGCGGCCAGGACAAAGTTGCTCCAGCGGGTCCGTTCCAGGATGGACCAGTAGACGGCCGCCGGAGGCAGGAGCATGGCTGTGGCCAGGTAGCCCCAGAACTCCCAGGCTTCGCCCGCGATGGGTTCACCGCCGATCACCCTGATGATGGACCCCACGAGGTAGACCACCAGGGCGAGTTCGACGGCGGCCACGGACAGGATGGTGACGTCGTTCGGGGCCTTTTTCAGGATGCCGGCCACCAGACAGATGCCGGTGGAGATCAGGCCGACGGCGAGGATGATGTAGAAGTACGCGTCCACGGCTAGGACTCCCGGGAGCCGTTGCCGGGTGCGAACACCAGCACAGGCTTGGCGAAGTTGCCGGAATCCGCCAGGAGCGCCACCAGGCTGCCGTCGGGGGCAAAGGCGGCGGCGGGATGATCGGCGGTGGCGGCCCCGGGGCTTCCTGCTTCCGCGCCGGCCGCAATCCTGCGGCCGAACGAGATCTCGGTGGTTTCTTCGGCGGTCAGTTCCCGGTTGGGCATCAGGGCGCGCGCGGCCTGCGACATTTCGAGGACCTGGAGGTCCTCGGCCAACTGCTCCAAGGTCCGCGCCTGCTCCAGCGAGTAGGGACCCACGTGGGTGCGGCGGAGCGCCGTCAGGTGGCCGCCGACTCCCAGCGCGTTCCCCAGGTCCCGGGCCAGGGCGCGGATGTACGTGCCGGAGGAGCATTCCACGGTGACGTCGATGTCCAGTACCGCGGCGTCATCTGTCTCAGTGCCGGCTTCCCGGTTGATGCCATGGACTTCGAAGCGGTGGATGGTGACGGGGCGGGCAGCGAGTTTGACCTCTTCGCCGGAGCGCACCCGGGCGTAGGCCCGTTCGCCGTTGACCTTGATGGCGCTGACGCTGCTGGGCACCTGCTGGATCAGCCCGGTGAGGGCCGCGACGCCGTCGTGAATCGCTTCGTCGGTGACGGCGGCGGCGCTGGCGGAGGCGACAACGTCACCCTCGGCGTCGTCGGTGATGGTTGACTGGCCCAGCCGGATGGTGGCCGTGTACGTCTTGGAGGTGCCCACGATGTAGGTGAGCAGGCGCGTGGCCTTGTTGATGCCGACCACCAGGACGCCGGTGGCCATGGGATCCAGGGTTCCGGCGTGCCCCACTTTCCGGGTTCCGGCGATGCGACGCATCCGACCAACCACATCATGGCTGGTCCATCCCTGCGGTTTGTCCACTATCACCAGTCCAGAAAGCACGCTTCCCAGTATATCGGCGCCGGCGGGAGCGCCCGCCCACGCGTGCCGCCCACGCCAGCGTGCCAGGGCTAGGATGGCAACCATGCCTGAGCTTGCCGCGCACGCGCGCGACGTCCCCGTCAACCAGATCCGCGAAATCACCGAGGCCGCGTGGCGAACTCCCGGGGCACTCGTGCTGAGCATCGGGGAACCGGGTTTCGCGCTCCCCCGCCACATCCTGGAAGCCGGGATGGCTTGCCTGGACCGCGACGAGACCAACTACACACCCAACGCCGGCATCCCCGCACTTCGTGAGGCCTTCGCCGCGCGCTTCAGGGAACGTTCCGGCAGCACCATAGGCGCCGAGCGCGTTTACGTGGTGGACGGCGCGCAGCAAGGCCTGCACTTCGCCATGAGCCTCGTGCTCTCCCCCGGCGATGAGGTCCTCATTCCCAACCCCGGCTACCCCACGTTCGCCATGACCAGCCGGCTGCTCAACGCCGTCCCCGTCGGGTACCCGCTATATCCCGAGCACGACTTCCAGCCCCGGATCGGCGATATCGAGGCGCTCATCACGGACCGGACGCGGCTGCTGATCCTGAATTCGCCCTCCAATCCGCTCGGCGCGGTACTCGGCGAGGACCTGACCCGGCAGCTTGTGGACCTGGCCCGCCGGCACGACCTCTGGATCATCTCCGACGAATGCTATGAGGCCTTCACGTACGACGTCCCCCACGTCAGCCCCGCGCGGTTCGACAGCGATGTCCCCGGGGAGGCGCGCGTCTTCACCTCGCTGACGCTGTCCAAGACGTACGGCCTGACCGGCCTGCGGATTGGGGCACTGGTCTGCCCGCCGGGGCTGGAGCAGACAATGAACAACGTCATGGAGGCCATCGTCTCCTGTGTTGCCTCGCCGTCGCAGTATGCCGCACTCGCGGCACTGACCGGCCCGCAGGACTACGTCCGGCACGCCCATGCCCACTACCGCGCCAACCGCGACGCCGCCTCGGCCGTGCTCGATGCCAAAAACATTCCCTACCTGACGGCGCAGGGGGCGTTCTATCTCTGGGCCGACGTCTCCCACGCAAGCGGCGGCGACGTCCGCGGCTGGGTCCGCCAGTTCCTCGCCGGCTCGGGCGTGGCCCTCGCGCCGGGAACCGCCTTCGGCTCGATCGGCGAAGGGTGGGTACGGATCGCCCTGTGTGGCGCGCGCGAAGAGCTGGTGGAGGGCGTTGGCCGGCTGCCGGCGCGGTCAGGGCCGGCCCGTACCGCTTAGCGGCGGCTGGCTGCCAGAGCCTCATCCAGCCAGGAACGCAGGACTGCGGCCGGCGCCGCTCCCGCCTGCCTTGCCACCACTTTTCCGCCGACGATGACCATCAGTGTGGGAATCGCCTGCACATCGAACCGCAAAGACAGCTGCGGGGCCCGGTCAACGTCCACCTTGACGAGCTTGATCCGGCCGGCCCGCTCCACGGCGAGCTTGTCCAGCACCGGGCTGACCATCCGGCAGGGTCCGCACCAGGCAGCCCAGAAGTCGATGAGTGCCGGAACCGGGGACTGTTCCGCCACCGTGGCGAAGTCGACGTCGCCGGCGTTGACGATCCACGGCAAGTCCTGCCGGCAGCTGCCGCAGCGCGGGTGGCCGGCAGCAGCGGCGGGAACCCGGTTGGTCTTCCCGCAGTTGAGGCACTTGATGAGCGTTGGTTCCGCTGCGGTGGATTCCACTGTGCTCGCTGCCTTCCGGGTCAGTAGTCGGTGCGGTGCTTGTTTCTCCGCCATGCGTCAAACGGAGCGTCCGACGTCGGCACGGCGGTTTGGGCAACCGGCAACAGTTCCGGCCGGGTGCCGCTGAAGTAGTCGTAGAACACGGCATCGTCGAAACCGGCTGCAGCGGCGCCGTGCCGGTCTGCAGCGAAGTAGACGCGGTCAATGCGGGCCCAAAGGGCCGCTGACAGGCACAGCGGGCACGGCTCGCAACTCGTGTAGAGGACAGCCCCGCGCAGGTCGAAGCGGGCTGTGGCAGCAGCGGCGGCACGGATCGCCACCACTTCGGCGTGTGCCGTGGGGTCGTGGTCCCGGGTGACACGGTTGATGCCTTCGTGGACCCGGCCGTCCGCGGTGACCACCAGCGCACCGAACGGACCACCGCCGTCGGCCACGTTCTTTACGGCCAGTTCAACGGCCTGTTCCAGATATCGCGTTGCATCGTGGTTGTCGCTCGCCTGGCTCATAGCTAGATCCTAGCCACGACGCCCGGAATGCGGGGCCAATTAGGGGGCCCAATAGGGGGAAATTCCGTCGACGCCTTCAGCCCGCAGGACTAGTCTGGCGCCGGGGGTTAGTTCTGATACGTCGTCTTGGTCTCATGGCCCGGCCCCGCAGCGGGGTGCACTTCAATTTCGGAGACTGGCAATGAACAAAAAGGTACCCATCATCGCCTGCCTGGCGGCGATGCTGGCTTTTTCCGTCGCACCCGCGACAGCAGGCGGTTGGTCGTCGCCGCCTGACGATCCCCTGGCCGATGGACTGGCCCTGCCACTGAGTCTCGCCGTCGGCACCAATAAGTCCGTCCTTTTTACGCATACTGTTTTCGGTGAACCCCCTCTCGGCAAGCTCAGCAAAGTGGAGCGCGATGGCTCCATCACTGACGTGTACGAACGTCCGGGTTGGGATGTGGCGGGTGTGGAGAGCCGCGGCGCAACCACCTTCTTCCTTGAGAGCGTGGGGGCAGGCGGGGATCCGGCAGGGCTGGAAGGCTACCTCAAGGCCATCAACGTCCATGGCGAGGTGCGCAGCATCGCCGATCTCGCCTCGTTTGAACGGAGCAACAACCCGGACGGCAAGCAGGAGTACGGCTTTGGGTCGGATGTCTCCTACGAATGCCTCGCCGGCTTCCCTGACTTCCCTCCGGCCCGCTACACGGGCATCGTGGATTCCCATCCCTATGCCACCGCCGTGCAGGGGAACACGGTTTTCGTGGCGGATGCCGGGATGAATGCGATCCTCAAGGTCAACGCTGTTACGGGCGCGGTCACCACACTGGCTGTCCTTCCGCCCCGGCCAGCTATCATTCCGGCAGGCCTCAAAATCCCCGTGGACATGATGGGCAACACGGTGGAGGTACCTGAATGCACGGGATACGAATACGCCTTTGAAGCCGTGCCGACGGACGTGGAGTTTGGCCCCGACGGCTGGCTGTACGTATCGTCGCTTCCGGGCGGTCCGGAGAGCGCCGAACTGGGCGAACGCGGAGCAATTTTCCGGATCAACCCGTGGACCGGGGCGACCCACCTCTGGGCCGAAGACATCCTCAGCCCTACCGGCCTGGCCGTTTCCAACACAGGCGATGTCTATGTAGCGTCCATGTTCGGCAATGAGATCCTCAAGATCGATGCATGGACCGGCAAACGATCAGTGTTCCTGGAGGCCATAACACCAGGGGCTATTGAAATCCACGGCCGGACCCTCTACGCCACGGTAGAAGCACTGCCTGACTTCGCGGCTTCACCCCCCGCCCCGCCGGCGGGCAAGGTCATCAAGGCTGACATCAGGTAGCGGGCGGCAACAGGTCCTGCAGGTAATCACTACCGGCAGACGAAGGAAGGCCCGGACTGCAGCTGCAGTCCGGGCCTTCCTGTGATCCACGCGATGTGGTCAGACGGCTATTTGCCGCCGTCTTCGTCGAGTTCTTCGTCGTCGGTGAGGTCAAGGTCCTCTTCGTCGAAGTCGTCCTCGTCGATGTCCACATCGGCGGGAACGTCACGCTTGTAGGGATCGGCGTCGCCGGCGTGCTTGGCTTTCTCAGCCAGGGCGGCAACCTCGGCGTCGCGCTTCTTGGCTTCGCGAAGCAGCTCCTCGAGGTTGGAGGCAACCACGGGAATCTGGTCAGCCACGAATTCGAGACTGGGAGTCAGCCGGACAGTGACGTTCCGGCCCACTTCCTGCCGAAGTACACCCTTGGCTTTCTCAAGCCCCTTGGCGGCATCCGCCTGGACAGCCTGGTCACCGAACACGGTGTAGTAAAGGGTGGCGTGCTGCAGGTCGTTGGTCACGCGGGCATCGGTAATAGTGATGCCTTCAAGCCGGGGATCCTTAACCTTCCGGCCCAGGGCCTCGGCAACAACAACCTTAATCCGCTGCGCCAACTTGGCAGCCCGTGCGGGATCAGCCATGACATCCTCCTGGATAGAAATAGAAAGTTTGGGGGCGCAGGTGACGTACGCACCTGCGCGCGGAGCGATTGAGGGGGCCCGGGAGTGGCATCGGGCCTGCCGGAGACGGACGGCCAACGATCGTAGATCGATGGCCGTCCGTCGTAGGGGCGGGGCCCCCTCAATCGCGGAGTGCTTGGGCGGGGCGCCCCCAAAACTCGGAGGCTCCCCGCAGTAGTGCTTTCCCTGCCTTAGACGCGCGGCTTCTCGCGCATCTCGAAGGTCTCGATGATGTCGCCTTCGGTGATGTCGTTGAACGAGCCAAGACCGATACCACACTCGAAGTCCGTGCGGACCTCGGTGGCGTCGTCCTTGAAGCGCTTGAGCGTCTCAACGGTGAGGTTGTCGCCGATGATCTTGCCGTCGCGGCTGATGCGTGCCTTCGAGTTGCGTCGGATGATGCCCGAGCGAACGATGGAACCTGCGATGTTGCCGAACTTGGAGGAACGGAACACTTCGCGGACCTCGGCGGTGCCAAGCTGGACCTCTTCGTACTCCGGCTTGAGCATGCCCTTGAGGGCCATCTCGATGTCATCGATTGCTGAGTAGATGACGGAGTAGAAGCGCATGTCCACGCCTTCGCGGTCTGCCAGTTCGGCAACACGCTCGGCGGGCTTGACGTTGAAGCCGATGATGACGGCGCTGTCGACCGTCGCCAGGTTGACGTCGTTCTGCGTGATGGCACCAACGCCGCGGTGGATGACGCGCAGCTGCACGCCTTCGCCGACATCGATCTTGAGCAGTGCGTCTTCGAGGGCTTCCACGGCACCGGACACGTCACCCTTGAGGATGAGGTTGAGGGTATCGATCTTGCCATCGGCCACGGCCTGGTCGAAGTCTTCCAGGCTGATGCGCTTGCGGCGCTTGGCCAGGGCGGCGTTGCGGTCGGCTGCTTCACGCTTCTCGGCGATCTGGCGGGCGGTGCGCTCGTCAGCGGTCACGAAGAAGGTGTCGCCGGCGCGCGGCACGTTGGACAGACCCAGGACCTGCACGGGGCGGGACGGGCCGGCCTCGGTCAGGGCGCTGCCGTCGTCGTCGAACATGGCGCGGACGCGGCCGTGGGCCGTACCGGCCACGATCGTGTCGCCGACACGCAGCGAACCGGACTGCACCAGGACGGTGGCCACGGAACCGCGGCCCTTGTCCAGGTTGGCTTCGATCGCAATACCGCGGGCGTCCTTGTTCGGGTTGGCGCGCATGTCCAGGGCGGCGTCTGCGGTGAGCAGGACGGCCTCGAGCAGCTCGTCGATGTTGAGGTTCTGGCGGGCAGAGACCTCCACGAACATGGTGTCGCCACCGTATTCTTCGGGAACCAGGCCGTACTCGGTCAGCTGGCCGCGGACCTTGTCCGGGTTGGCGCCTTCCTTGTCGATCTTGTTCACGGCCACCACGATCGGCACATTTGCTGCCTGCGCGTGGTTGAGGGCCTCAACGGTCTGCGGCATCACGCCGTCATCCGCTGCGACCACGAGGATGGCGATGTCGGTGACCTTCGCACCACGGGCACGCATGGCGGTGAACGCCTCGTGGCCCGGAGTATCGATGAAGGTGATCTTGCGGTCTTCGCCTTCGTGGGTGTGCGTGACCTGGTAAGCACCGATGTGCTGCGTGATGCCACCGTGCTCGCCCGCCATAACGTCGGACTTGCGGATGGCGTCAAGCAGGCGGGTCTTACCGTGGTCGACGTGGCCCATGACGGTGACAACAGGAGGACGTGCCTCAAGGTCTTCGTCGCCTTCGGCTTCGAGCTCTGCTTCAAAGTCGATATCGAAGGTGGAGAGCAGCTCGCGCTCCTCGTCCTCCGGCGAGACGACCTGGAGCTTGTAGCCAAGCTCCTCGCCCAGCAGGGCGAAGGTTTCCTCATCCAGCGACTGCGTGGCCGTGGCCATTTCGCCGAGGTGGAACAGGACGGTGACCAGTGCTGCGGGGTTTGCCTCGATCTTGTCGGCAAAGTCCGTGATGGACGAACCGCGGCGGAGCCGGATGACGGTGCTGCCGTCGCCACGGGGGACGCTGACGCCACCCAGCGACGGAGCACTCATCTGCTCGAGTTCCTGGCGCTTGGCACGCTTCGACTTGCGCTGCTTGCCGCGGCCGGCGCCGCCCTTACCGAAAGCACCCTGGGTGCCACCGCGACCGCGGCCACCCTTGCCGAAGCCACCGCCGGCCGGAGCACCGCCGCCGGCACCGGGAGCACCGGTACCGGGAGCGCCGCCCGGGCGTCCGGGACCACGGCCGCCGCCACCGGGACGGCCTGCACCTGCGCCTGCGGGTGCAGGACGCTCAGTGCGGTTGGGCATCATGCCCGGAGTAGGACGGTTTCCACCGGCACCTGCGGGACGGGGACCGCCCGCACCAGCCGCGGGACGCGGACCACCGGGACGGGGACCGCCCGCACCAGCCGCGGGACGCGGACCACCGGGACGGGGACCGCCCGCACCGGCTGCCGGACGGGGACCACCCGGACGGTCGCCGTCGGTACGGCTTCCACCCGGACGGGGCATGCCCTGCGAGGTAGCGAACGGGTTGTTGCCCGGACGAGGCGCACGTTCTCCACGTTCGCCGTCGCCACCACGGCCGCGGGGCATGCCCTGGGACGTAGCGAACGGGTTGTTGCCCGGGCGGGGGCCGCCGGGGCGCGGCGCGGAGCCGCCCTGCGACGATCCGCCGGAGCGGGAGGGTGCAGCGGGGGCTTCAGCCTTGGGCGCCGGGCGGGCACCGGGCTTTGCTCCGGTGGACGGAGCGCTGGCGGCCGGAGCCGGCGCAGCGGGTGCCGCGGCCGCAGGTGCAGCCGGAGCTGCAGAAGCGGCGGCGGGTGCAGCCGGGGCTGCAGGCGCTGCGGCCGCGGGGGCTGCAGCGGCAGGAGCCGGGGCTTTGGGAGCTGCGGGACTCGGAGCGGGTGCTGCGGGACGTGATTCAGCCGACGGGGCAGGCGCCTGGGGCGCGGCTGCCGGAGCTGCGGACTTAGCCGCGGCGTCGGGGTAGGCGTTGCGGAGTTTCCGCACCACCGGGGCCTCAATGGTGGAAGAGGCGGAGCGAACGAATTCGCCCAGTTCCTGCAGTTTTGTCACTGCATCTTTGGAAGTAATACCGAGCTCTTTAGCGAGCTCGTGTACGCGGACCTTGGCCACATTTCTCCTGTCTCGGTCCGCACCGAGCCAGGCACGAACCGTCTACTTCTTACTGCGGGCCCTCGCCGCGGATGCAGCAGAAGGGCCCATTGCAGAGCGCAACAAAGTTGTCATCGTTGCGCACTCATCGCTGGGAACTCATCGGGTTTCCATCAGTTTTCTGACCCGCTTTCAGGTTGGACGGTTGTTGCTGCAGCTACCGGAGGTATCCGCAGCGGGCCTGCAGCGCCCGTGCCTGCCATAATCCGGCGTTCGACGGCGGCGGTCCCGGTTGCGCCCTTGAGGGCACGTCCGAATGCTCGCCGTTTGACCGCCAGGGCCAGGCACGATTCGCTGGGGTGCAGCCATGCACCCCGGCCAGCCATCCGGCGTCGTTCATCGACCAAAACAGCGGATGAACCGCTGGCATCAGCCACGAGCCGGAGCAGCTCCGACCGCGAACCCTTCTTCCGGCATCCGATGCAGGTGCGCTGGGGTTGATTCTCGCTGTGAAGCACTTCTTCCACGGTGAGTATCTTCCTGACGTACCTGGCTGCCCTGCCCATGCCTGCCCGCCACAGCGAACTGCAGGGTGGGCACGCAAGGGCGCACGGATACCGGCCGTTAGGCGCGGTCAATGTCTATTCTAGCCCCTCGGGGCCGTTCTGCCCGAAACCCGGCGCTTCAACCGGCGGCATCCGCCGTCGGCCGTCGCACCGGGCAAGGGTCAGTTTTCGCGCGGCGCGGCGGCGTCCGAGACGATGTCGATGCGCCAGCCGGTCAGCTTGGCGGCCAGGCGGGCGTTCTGGCCCTCCTTGCCGATGGCCAGTGAGAGCTGGTAGTCCGGGACAACAACGCGGGCCGAGCGGGTCGCTTCGTCGATGATCGTGACGGAATTCACACGCGACGGCGACAGTGCGCTGGCGATGAAAGTCGCCGGATCCTCGCTGAAGTCTACGATATCGATCTTTTCGTCGTTCAGTTCGGTCATCACTGCCCGAACCCGGGAACCCATTTCGCCGATGCAGGCGCCCTTGGCGTTGATGCCCTGGGTGTTTGCCTTGACGGCGATCTTGGTGCGGTGGCCGGCTTCGCGGGCCAGTGCCACGATTTCCACGGAACGGTCCGCGATTTCCGGAACTTCCAGTTCGAAGAGCTTCCGGACCAGGCCCGGGTGTGAACGCGACAGCGTGACCGACGGACCCTTGGTGCCGCGGTGGACGTCGATGACCAGGGCGCGGAGCCGGTTCCCGTGGGTGTACTTCTCCCCCGGCACCTGCTCGGGCGGCGGCAGCAGCGCTTCCACGGCGCCCAGGTTGACCTGGATCATGTGCGGGTTGTTGCCCTGCTGGATGAGCCCGGCAACGAGTTCACCCTCGCGGCCCTTGAATTCGCCCAGGACGGCGTCGTCCTCAACGTCCCGGAGGCGCTGGAGGATGATCTGGCGTGCAGTGCTGGCTGCGATGCGGCCGAACCCGGCCGGAGTGTCTTCGAACTCGCCGATGGGGGCGCCGTCGTCGTCGATCTCCACAGCCCAGATGGTCACGTGCCCGCTCTTGCGGTCCAGTTCAGCGCGGGCCTTCTCGAAGGCGCCGGGCGACTTGTGGTAGGCCACCAGGAGCGCCTGCTCAATGGTGGGGATCAGGAGGTCCAGCGGGATTTCACGCTCACGCTCCAGAAGTCTCAGTGCGCTCATGTCAATATCCATCAGGCCTCCTCAGAAGGTCCATTGTGCTCAGGTTCCAGACCGGCCTCGTCGAGGTGGCTGAATTCGATCTCGACTTTTCCGTTGCGGATCCTGTCGAAAGGAAGTGTTACGGGGTCGCCCTGCTTGGGCTTCATGCCCTTCTTGACGGCGATCTCCGGGACGAGGGTCACGCCGGAGTCGTCCACAGCCTTGACCCTGCCGGTGACGTTGTCGCCCTGGACGACGTTGACTTTGACCATCCGCCCGCGGGCCCGGTGCCAGTGGCGCTCTTCCGTCAATGGACGTCCAACGCCGGGGGAGGAAACCTCAAGGTCGTACGGCCGGCCGTCGTCGTCAGGATCGTTGTCCAGTACGTCGGACAGGACCCTGGAGATGTCAGCGATCACGTCAAGGTTCACGCCGCCGGTCTCTTCCTGTGGCAGGTCCACCACCACGTGGACCACCCGATGCGAACCGGGGATGATGGAGACATCCTCGAGGTACAGGCGGTTGGCCTGGACCGGCGGTTCAAGTAAGGCCCGCAGCCGGGCAGCTTCCGGATTGTAGGCAGGCGCAACGTCAGCCCTACCCGTTCCGGTACGGTCTGATGAAGTCGTGGCTTCTGCATTACTCACGATGCCGGCCGCCTCCCGATAGATGATGTTGTGACTACTAGCCTAGCGATTTTCCGGGCGCTGTGGTGCACCGAGTTTGCCCTCCGGCGTGACAACATGGTCTGTTGTGAAAGACGACAGCACCGAAATCAGCGCCCGCAGGCGGTATTTCCGGTACGCCGTTTTTTCGCTCACAGCCCTGCTGGTGATGAGCCTGGGCATGGCCATTGTCCCCCGTCAGCCCCCTGCACCTGCGGAAACACCTTTTTCGGAGCGTGCCCGGGCCGCGGCGCTGGCCGATGCCCTGGCGCTGAGGGCTGCCGGGCAGGAACTGGCAGGTGCCGCCGCCGGCGATGGAGGGCCCGGCACCGATACCGCGCTGGACAGAACTGTGACTTTGCTGACCATCCAGGCCAGGGCCCTGGTGCTGCCCGGCGACACCCCGACCGCTTCTGCCGGTACAGGTCCTGGACACAGGACGGCGCAAGCCTCCTCCGCGGGCGTGCCGGCCTCGCCCGGCAATTCAGCAACGCCGGGCCCGGCCTCGTTATCCGAACTGGCGACAGACCTTGCTGCCAGCGGCGCCACGCGCCTCACCGATGCGCTGGAGGCCGACGGCGGCATGGCCCGCCTTCTCGCCGGTGCCGGCGCGGCCCAGTTGCTGGCCGCCGGTGAAATCGCAGCCCTCGCCGGGGTTCCGGCGGCCGAACTGCCCGGATGGCAGGAACCGGCAGGACCTTCCGCGCAACCCTCACCCGCTAGAGGGTGCACCAGCGCCGGGCCGTCAGGCGGAGCTGATGGCGAACGCGTCGACCCGGGCACTGGCGCTGGCTTGGGGGCGGCCCTGACGGCCACCCTGGACGCCGAACATCAGGCTGTTTACGGCTACCAGGCCGCGCTCACCCGCCTTGACCCGACAGCCGCAACCCAGGCGTCCAGCCTGCTGGCAGAACACCTGGACCTGGCTGATGAGGCTGAGACATACGCCGCACTGCAGTGCACGGCCATTCCGCCGACGCCGCCCGGATACGTCCTCGATCCGGCGTTCCTGGGCGCGCCCGCCGCGGGCCTGGCACGGCTGGAGTCAGCGACCCTGACAGCTTTCGGCGATGTCGTGGCGTTGAGCGCCGCTCCTGCCCGCGGATGGGCCGTCTCAGCCCTCGTGGCGGCTGCGCGGAGGACGGCCAACTGGGGCGTGGACCCCGGTCCGGTTCCCGGCCTCACCCTGGACGAGTCCCAGCTCCCCGCCTTGCCGGACAGACCTGAAAACGCCGCCCTTACGGCATCTCCGGCAGCCACGTAGGACACGCTACTGGCGACGGGGTCCAAGTGATGGTTTGCTGATTCCATGGATTCCCAGGAGCCGGCGGACCGGGCGGGCTTTCGGCCGGACAACAAGGATCTGCAACGCCACCTTGAAACCGAGCCGCACGAGAACGATGTGGCCCAGCGCCTGAACTGGCTGCGCGCCGGAGTGCTGGGCGCCAACGACGGGATCGTCTCAGTGGCCGCCATAGTGGTCGGCGTCGCAGGCGCCACGGCTGACACGGGACCCATCCTCGCCGCGGGCGTGGCCGGCCTGGTGGGCGGCGCCGTCTCCATGGCCCTGGGCGAGTACGTCTCCGTGAGCAGCCAAAGCGACAGCCAGAAGGCGCTGATCGAAAAGGAACGCCGCGAGCTCGCCGAGGAGCCGGAGGAAGAACTCGCCGAGCTGGCCGCCATCTACCAGGGCAAGGGCCTCAGCCCTGAAACAGCCCGTAAGGTGGCCGTGGAACTGACCGAACACAACGCGCTGGCGGCCCATCTCTCGGCTGAGCTCAATATCGACGAGGCGGATATTGTCAGCCCCTGGCACGCCGCCTTCGCCTCGGCTGTGGCGTTCACCATCGGTGCGGTCCTGCCAATGCTGGCCATCCTCCTGCCCCCTCAGGACATCCGCGTTCCCATCACCTTCGGCACGGTGCTGGCAGCGCTGGCATTAACCGGCGCACTGGGGGCCGGGATCGGTGGAGGTTCCAAAATGCGCGCCGCCGTCCGGGTGGTGGTGGGCGGAGCACTGGCCCTGGCGGCAACGTTCACCATCGGCAACCTGCTCGGCGCCAGCGGAGTCGTGTAGCCACGTCAACTAGGGTGGACCTGATGAGCCAGCAAACCCAGGTGCCGATCCCTGCAGACCTCACCTCGAGGTACAGCCGAACCAGCGCCGGCCGGGCATGGCTGGTTTCACTGCCCGCCCTCGTGACCGGCCGGATGGACCACTGGGACCTTGCGCTTGATCTGGCTCCCGGCGCCGATCCATGGAACGGGCATGGCGGCGTGGTGGTTCCGGTCCGCCGCAACGATGGAACACCCGCAGCGCTGAAGGTGGCATTTCCGCACGATGAGGCCCGGGTGGAGCGGCATGCCCTCGAGCTGTGGTCCGGGCACGGCGCCGTTCGGCTCCTGGAATCCGACGCCGGAACCTGCTCCATGCTGCTGGAGCGGCTGGATGCGGACTGCTCGCTGCAGGACGTTCCGATGGAGGAAGCAGTGACCGTGTGGGGCAGGCTGGTCCGGCAGTTGAGCCTGGTACCCGACCACCGCCCGCAGTGGCAGGAATTCGACCACATCGCCGGGCGCGCCGAGCAGTGGAGCGATGACCTGCCGGCCGACTGGGAGCAGCTGGGCAGGCCGTTTCCGCGCTGGCTGCTCGAAGCTGCCCTGGAAGTCTGCCAGACCCGCGGTGCCGTGGGCCGCCGCTCCGGACGCGACGTGCTGGTGCACACCGACTTCCATTACCTGAACATCCTTGCCCGTCCCGCGGGACAGGACGGATCAGGGTTCGCGGCCATCGATCCGCAGCCGATGATCGGGGAACCCGAGTTCGCGGTGGCGCCGCTGCTGTGGAACAGGATCAAGGACCTTCCGCGCGGCGACCCGCAGGCGGGGCTGCGGGAACGGTGCCGTGATTTCAGCGAAGCGGCAGGCCTGGATTCTGAGGTGGCCCGCCAGTGGGGCGTCGCCCGCGAAGTGGAGAACGCACTGTCCTACGCCGGCCGCCCGCACCACGAAGGGGACCTGGCGCGCTCCCTGTGGGTGGCCAGCACCCTGGCTGGCCGGACCATGGACGGGCTTCCGTCCGCGCATTCCCTCCCGGAGCCGGGACAGGCACGGCCGGCCAGCTGACGGAATCAGCCGTTAGCCGCCCGCACGGCCGCAAAAGCCGAACTGACTGCATCAACTGCCGTGCCGACGTCGTCCGTGCCTGTGCTCCAGTTGCTGACGGAGACCCGCAGGACGTCCCTGCCCTGCCACCGCGAACCGGACATCCACACCTTGCCGTCCTCAATGACCTTTGCTGTCACGGCCCGGGTGGTGTCGTCGTCGCCGAACGCGAGCGACACCTGCGTGTAGTCGACCAGGTTCAACACCTCGATGCCGTCCACCGCGGCCAGTCCCTCGGCGATCCGTGCAGCGGCATCTGCCAGACCCCTGACCTGGGCTGCCACGCCGTCCCTTCCCAGCGACTGGAGCGCCGCCCAGACCGGCACGCCGCGGGCCCGGCGCGAGAGCTCAGGAACTTTTTCGTGCGGGTCAGCCGCACCGTCCGCAGTTCGGATCAGGTAGCTGGCGTGCACGCCCATGGCGGAGCGCAGGGCCGCGGCGTCCCTGATTACGGCTATGCCGGAGTCGTATGGAACATTAAGGGTCTTGTGCGCGTCGGTCCCCCATGAGTCGGCGAGCTCCATGCCCCCGACGAGGTGGGCGAGCTCAGGCACGGCGGCGGCCCAGAGCCCGAAAGCCCCGTCCACGTGGACCCAGGCGCCGTGGGCCTTCGCGACGCCGACAGCCTCGACGAAAGGATCGAAGGCTCCCGAGTGCAGGTTCCCCGCCTGCAGGCAGACGAGCGCCGGACCGGAGCCTGCGGACAGCTGCCGGTCCAGCTCGTCGGTGCGGATCCTGCCCTGCCGGTCCGACGCCACGGTTGCCGGCCGCCCCAGCCCCAGGTACCGCAAGGCGAGATCAACCGAATCATGGCGTTCCTGGCCCACGAGGCAGCGGATGCGGGGGGCGCCGAACAGCCCGTCGCGTTCCAAATCCCACCCGGCGTCGGCAAGCAGGCTCCAGCGGGCGGCGGCCAGACCGGCGAAGTTGGCCATCGTGGCTCCGGTGACAAAGCCGACGTCGGATCCTCCCGGGAGGCCCAAGAGGTCCACGAGCCATCGGCCGGCTGCGTCCTCGATGGCCGCCATGGCCGGCGCGGAAACGCGGAGCACGGCGTTCTGGTCCCAGGCGCTGACCAGCCAGTCTGCCGCCAGCGCGGCGGGCAGGGTCCCGCCGATGACCCAGCCGAAGAAGCGGCCGGAGGGCATGGCCATCAGTCCCGGCTCCGCCTTAAGTGCGAGGTAGTCCACCACTTCGGCGGCGGGCATGCCGGCTTGGGGCAGGGGTCCGGCGAAGGCGTCGGCGAGGTCGTGCGCGGACAGGGCCGGGCCCACGTGCCGGTCCGGCAGGCTCGCCAGCCACTCCTGGGCGTGGCGGGCTGCGGCTGATAAGGCCTCGGAGTACTGTCCAGCGCCTGCTGACATAGCAGCATGGTACGCCTCGGCGGTCCCACCCACGAGGGCGGAGGGTGCTAGGAGAAGTTCTCGGCCCAGACGTCGAAGCCAAGTTTGACGATCAGGGCGCCCACCACCACCAGGAACACGATGCGGACGAAGCGGCTGCCCTGCTTGACGGCAGTGCGGGCCCCCAGATAGCCGCCTGCCATGTTGGCGGCGCCCAGCAGCAGGCCTACACCCCAGAGCAGTGAACCGTGCGGCAGGAAGAACAGCAGCGCTCCGGCGTTGGTGGCCATGTTGACGATCTTCGCCTTGGCGCTGGCCTCCAGAAAGGCGTACCCCATCGCCGAGACCAAGGCGATGACCAGGAACGAGCCGGTGCCCGGGCCGATCAGGCCGTCGTAGAAACCGATCACCGCCCCGATCAAGCACGCCACCACGTAATGTGTGTGCCCGTCGTGGCGCAGTACGGTGATGTCCCCGACGTTGGGCTTCAGTGCCGTAAAAAGCGCGACGGCGACCAGCGCCGCCACGATGATGGGCTTGAACACGCTGGCCGGCAGGGTGGCTGCCAGCACCGCCCCGCCGAAGCTCCCGGCCAGCGCGATCACCGCCATGGGCAGCGCCGTTTTCAGGTCCGGCTTGACGCGCCCGTAGTAAGTGACAGCACTGGTGGTGGTCCCGAAGATCGAGCCCATCTTGTTGGTGGCAAGCGCCTGGACAGGGGTGATGCCCGGCACCAGCAGCAGGGCGGGGAGCTGGATCAGTCCGCCCCCGCCCACCACCGCATCAACCCAGCCGGCAGCGAATCCAGCCACCACAATCAGGATGAGGGTGGTGAGCTGGATCGACTCGAAACCCGAAATCAACGCCGCGGGTCAGCTGTTGCGGACGGCGGTGACCACGTAGTCCACCGCCTTGTCCACTGCAACGTTCTCGGCCTCGCCGCTGCGGCGGTCCTTGATCTCCACGACGCCGTCCACCAGTCCCCGGCCGACGGCCAGGATGGTGGGGACGCCCACGAGTTCGGCGTCGCCGAACTTAACGCCCGGGGATACCTTGGGACGGTCGTCGTAGATGACGTCCAGGCCTGCGGCCTCGAGATCCAGTGCCAGCTTTTCGGCTGCCGCGAAAATCTCTTCGCCCTTGCCCACAGCCACCACGTGGACATCGGCCGGTGCCACGGCGCGGGGCCAGACCAGTCCCCTGTCGTCGTGGTTGGACTCGGCCAGGGCGGCGACGGCACGGGTGACGCCCACGCCGTAGGAACCCATCGTGACCACAACCTGCTTGCCGTTCTGGTCCAGGACCTTCAGCTCCAGGGCAGCAGCGTACTTGCGGCCAAGCTGGAAGATGTGGCCCATCTCGATGCCGCGGGCGATCTCCAGCGGACCGGAGCCGTCCGGGGCGGGATCGCCTTCGCGGACATCGGTGCATTCGATGACGCCGTCCCAGGTGAAGTCCCGGCCGGCCACGAGGCCGAACACGTGCTTTCCGGCCTCGTTGGCCCCCGTGACCCAGGCTGTGCCGCTGACAACGCGGGGATCAACGAGGTACAGGAGCTTGGTGGCGCTTTCGGTGCCCAGCAGGGCTTCGTCCAGCGTCAGGCCGGGGCCCAGGTAGCCCTTGACGATGAGCGGCTGCTTCTTGAGGTCGTCGTCGTTGGCTGCTTCCAGCCCGATTTCGCCGGCGATGGGCAGGAAGGAGCCGATGTTGGCTTCGACGCGCTTCAGGTCAACGCCGCGGTCGCCGGGCAGGCCGATGACCACAAGCTGGCGCTCACCGGTGGGCAGGGTGACGGCGAGGACCACGTTCTTGAGGGTGTCCGCGGCAGTCCAGGCGCCGCCGTCGGCCTCGCTGCGGGGGGCCAGTTCGTTGGATGCGGCCACCAGGGTGTCGATGGTGGGCGTATTGGGGGTATCCAGCACTTCCGCGGCCGGCGCATCCGCGAAGTCGATGTCCGCCGGAACCACTGTGGTGACGGCTTCGACGTTGGCTGCGTAGCCGCCGGCGGAGCGCACGAAGGTGTCTTCGCCGATCTCGGTGGGGTGCAGGAACTCCTCGCTCTTGGACCCGCCCATGGCGCCGGCCGTGGCGGCGACAGGGACGACTTCCAGGCCCAGCCGCTCGAAGATGCGGAGGTAGGCGCCGCGGTGAGCGGCGTAGCTTGCGTCCAGGCCGGCGTCGTCCACGTCGAAGGAGTACGAGTCCTTCATGATGAACTCGCGGCCGCGCAGCAGGCCTGCCCTGGGGCGCGCCTCATCGCGGTACTTGTTCTGGATCTGGTAGAGGCTCAGTGGCAGGTCCTTGTACGAGGAGTACAGGTCCTTGACCAGCAGGGTGAACATTTCCTCGTGCGTGGGGGCCAGCAGGTAGTCGGCACCCTTGCGGTCCTGGAGCCGGAACAGGCCTTCGCCGTATTCGGTCCAGCGGTTGGTGGCCTCGTAGGGTTCCCGTGGCAGCAGGGCCGGGAAGTGGACTTCCTGGGCGCCGATCGCGGCCATTTCCTCGCGGATGACGGCTTCGACCTTGCGCAGCACGCTGAGCCCGAGCGGCAGCCAGGTGTAGATGCCGGGTGCCGCACGCCGGATGTAGCCGGCCCGGACCAGGAGCCGGTGGCTGGCCACTTCGGCGTCGACGGGATCTTCACGCAGGGTGCGCAGGAAAAGCTGGGACAGTCTTGTGACCACGGGGCGGTATCCGTTTCTGGGGAATGGCTGCTGAAAGCAGGGCCGGGCAATTCGTCTGGGTACTAATGTACCGGCAAGCTGCGCCAATGCCTGCGGGAGCGTGAGCGCACGCATCCTCGCCGCCGGGGTGCGTGGCCGGGACAGCGAAAAGCCACGTCCGGTGCTGCAAAGCCCCTGGCCCCCCATTCGGGCTGGTCATTGCAACCGGACGTGGCTCTTCTTGCCGTTAACGCCGTTGATTCTGGTGAGGACTGGTGAGACCGCCCAACCACACTCCAGCGCAGCTAGATCGAACCTATGTGATAGCCGACACATTGACAAGGGTTTTTCCAGTCGAAGTTGTTGACGGCCCCGGATGGCGGGTTTAGTTTTAATTCATCATGTGGTGAATTCATCAAATTTTCACCAGCATGCAGGCACCAGCATCCGGAGGCAGTCATGTCCCACTCAGCAGCAGCGGCCCTGGCAGGTTCCGGAGATGACGTGGCCGTGGCCACGAGCTCCCTGCACGTTATCCGGGGAAAGGTACCCGTCCTCCGGGGTCTGGACTTTGCGATCCCCGCAGGCAGGATCACCGGCCTGCTGGGGCCCTCAGGGAGCGGAAAGACCACCCTGATGCGGGCCATCGTGGGAGTCCAGCGGCTGAGCTCGGGGTCCGTGACCGTGCTGGGCCTTCCGGCCGGCCATCCCTCGCTCAGGCACCGGGTGGGGTACGTGACCCAGTCCCCCAGCGTCTATCCGGACCTGACCGTGGAGGCCAATGTCCGCTACTTCGGGGCGATGCACCGGAAAGGGCGGGCCGACGCAGCCGAGGCGATTGCCGCCGTCGGCCTTGAACAGCAGGCGCGCCAGAAGACTGCCGACCTTTCCGGCGGCCAGCTCAGCCGCGTCTCACTGGCGTGTGCCCTGGTTTCGCACCCGCGGCTGCTGGTCCTCGACGAACCAACCGTGGGCCTTGACCCGGTGCTCCGGGCGGATCTCTGGGACCGCTTCAGATCCATGGCCGACGCCGGCACAACGCTGCTGGTGTCCAGCCACGTGATGGAGGAGGCAAGCCACTGCAGTTCCCTGCTGCTGCTGCGCGAAGGCAGGCTGCTGGCCCAGTTGACGCCGGCGGAACTCAGCAGCCGCGGCCACAGCGCTGACCTGGAGAGGGCGTTCCTGCACATCATCCGTGAGGCGGAAGGCTCGGCCACGGCTGAAAGCAGCACAACAACCGAGAGGACGGTGCGGTCATGAACCCGGTGATGATGCTGGCCACGGCCCGCCGGGTCCTGGACCAGTTGCGGCATGACCACCGCAGTGTGGCCCTGATCCTGGTGGTCCCGGCGCTGCTGCTGACGGCGGTGTACTTCCTGTACCAGAACGAGACCCTCCCGCCCGGCGTGCCCAGGACCTTCGACCGGGTGGGCCTGATGATGCTGGCCATCTTCCCGTTTGTGGTGATGTTCCTGGTCACCTCCATCACCATGCTGCGGGAACGGACGTCCGGGACCCTGGAGCGGCTCCTGACGACACCCATCCACAAGGCCGACCTGCTGTTCGGCTACGGGCTGGCGTTTTCCATCATGGCTGCCCTGCAGTCCCTGGTTGCCACGGCTGTCGCCTACTGGATCTTCGACCTTGACATCAAGGGCAGTCCTGGCCTGGTTGTCATGATCGCGGTGATCAACGCCGTCCTGGGCGTGGCGCTGGGGCTGCTGTGTTCGGCGTTCGCCAGGACTGAATTCCAGGCCGTACAGTTCATGCCCGTGGTGGTGGTGCCACAGATTCTCCTCTGCGGGCTGTTCGTTGCCCGCAACCGGATGAATGAGGTCCTCGAGTCCATTTCAAATGTCCTGCCGCTCACCTTTTCCGTGGACGCCCTGCAGGAGATTGCGGCCAACGCCGAAGCCACGGACCAGCTCTGGACAGACGCCGGCACCATGCTGGCCATCGTCCTGGGAGTACTGGTGCTCGCTTCCCTCACGCTTCGGCGGCAGACTTCATGAGCGGCACGCAGGCGGCCCGGAAACCGGGATCCGGCCGGCGGGGACGGCGCGAAGGGGCAACCGAGTCCCGGGAGCACATCCTGGCCACGGCCCGCCGGCTCTTCGCCGAGCACGGGTTCGACGGCACCAGCCTGAGGCAGATTGCCCGGGAAGCCAGTGTCGACCCGGCCATGATCCACCACTTTTTCAAGGGCAAGGATGAGCTCTTCGCCCTGAGCGTGGCCTTGCCGGCGGACCCTGCCCAGGTACTGGAAGGGGTTGACCAGCACGACCCCGAGCACCGTGCGGAGGCAATTGTCCGGGCAGTGCTGAAGCTGTGGGAGAGCCCGGCCCAACACAGCCTGGTGGCGTTTATCCGCGGCACCATCGGTTCCAAGGCCAAGACCCTGTTGCTGCGGGAAGTGGTGACCCGAACGGTGATCAGCCGCATCATGGCCGGCGTGCCGGGCCCGCCGGAGGAAGTGGCCCTGCGGGGAAACCTGGTGGCCACGCAGGTAGTTGGCGTGATGCTGGTCCGCTATGTGGTCAGGCTGGAGCCGCTCGCTTCGGCGTCACCGGAGGATGTGGTGCGGCTGGTGGCTCCAAACGTCCAGCGCTACCTCACCGGAGAGCTGGATGGTGTGGGCTGACGCCTAACGCCGGAAAAATGCGCTGCCCTAAAAAAGCACGGTGGCGAAGGTGCCCCGCTGGGTGAAGCCGACGCGCTCGTAGGTGGACCTGGCCTTGGTGTTGAAGCCGTTCACGTACAGGCTGGTGACCGGGGCGATTTTCCGCGCCTGGTCGACGACGGCCGCCATGTAGCCGGCGCTGAGGCCCTGGCCCCGGTACAGCGGGTTCATCCAGACGCCCTGCACCTGGGTGACTTCTGCCGTCACGGCCCCGAGTTCGGCTTTGAAGATGACGTCCCCAGCGGCGCTGAGATGGACCAGCGAATGCCCTTGCCGGATCAGGCCCTCCACACGCCGGCTGTAGAACTCACGGCCGCCAAGGAAGGGCGAGTAGCCCACTTCCTCTTCGAACATGGCGGCGCAGGCCGGCAGGATCCGGTCAAAGTCGGCGAGCCTGCCCAGCGTAAGGTCCGTGTTCGGTTCCACGGTGGGCGGCCCGGCCAGGGTGAGGAGCGGCTGCTCGGAGCGCACCTCATGGGCGGTGTGGCCCCGCGCCTCGAGCTCTGCGTGCAGGGCAAGCACCGGTTCGGCGGGGCCGAAGGCCGAGGCATAGCGGCGGCCTGTCCGGTTGGCTGCCGCGGCGATCAGCCCGGCGAAGGCGGGGTCCAGCTGGACCGGAACCAGGTTGGCTCCTGTCCAGCACGCACCCACCAGCATGCCGTCGTCGAACACACCCAGGACCGACGCGCCGCCTGTGGTGGGCGCGGCGGTGCCGGCCGAGCGCAGGTGCGCAAGGATGAAGACGTTGGCTACCGGATCCTGTTGGGCCAGGCGCCGCAGTGCCGACGTGTCCGCGCCGGCAAGGGTCCGGACGGAAATGCCCGCCGGCGCCGTGCCCTCCTTATGAGACGCTAACCACGGGGCTACCCTTGACAGCATCTTCGCCATCGGCCTCCCCCATCTCTTCAGCGATACGCATGGCCTCTTCGATCAGTGTCTCAACAATCTGGTCCTCGGGGACAGTCTTGATGACTTCACCCTTCACAAAGATCTGGCCCTTGCCGTTGCCCGATGCCACCCCGAGGTCCGCCTCGCGGGCTTCACCGGGGCCGTTGACGACGCAGCCCATGACGGCAACGCGCAGCGGGATTTCCATGCCCTCCAGCCCTGCCGTGACCTGCTCGGCCAGGGTGTAGACGTCCACCTGGGCGCGTCCGCAGGACGGGCAGGACACAATCTCCAGCTTGCGCGGGCGCAGGTTGAGGGACTGCAGGATCTGGTTTCCGACCTTGATTTCCTCCACCGGCGGAGCGGACAGGGAAACCCGGATGGTGTCGCCGATGCCCCGGGACAGCAGGGCACCGAAGGCCGTGGCCGACTTGATGGTTCCCTGGAAGGCCGGTCCGGCCTCGGTGACGCCAAGGTGGAGGGGCCAGTCGCCCTTTTCGGCCAGCATCTCGTAGGCGGCAACCATGATCACGGGGTCATTGTGCTTGACCGAGATCTTGAAGTCGTGGAAGCCGTGCTCTTCGAACAGGGAAGCTTCCCAGACAGCCGATTCCACGAGGGCCTCGGGGGTGGCTTTGCCGTACTTCTTCATGATGCCCGGTTCCAGCGAGCCGGCGTTGACGCCGATCCGGATGGAAGTGCCGTGGTCCTTGGCAGCCTTGGCGATTTCCTTGACCTGGTCATCGAACTTACGGATGTTCCCGGGGTTCACCCGGACCGCGGCGCAGCCTGCTTCGATGGCCGCGAAGACGTACTTGGGCTGGAAGTGGATGTCGGCGATGACCGGGATCTGGGACTTGCGGGCGATGATGGGCAACGCCTCGGCATCATCCGCGGACGGGCACGCCACGCGGACGATGTCGCAGCCGGAGGCCGTAAGCTCGGCGATCTGCTGCAGCGTGGCGTTGATGTCCGTGGTGGGTGTGGTGGTCATGGACTGCACGCTGATGGGGCTGTCCGAGCCGACCCCTACGGAACCGACCTTGATCTGGCGCGTCTTCCGGCGGGGGGCAAGGACGGGCGGTGGTGCTGACGGCATTCCCAGGCTGACCGAGGTCACGTGGACTCCTTGGGTAGGTGTAACGGAGAAAAGATCAGGACGCGTGCGCGGCAAGGATGCCGATCACGGGAGTCCATTCGGTGGTCCGGATGCCTGCGATGGTGCCTGCCAGCGCGAAGGGATCCTGCTTGAGCAGTTCGTTCAGCTCCGTCTCGTCCTGGACTTTGAAGATCAGCAGCGCGCCGGCGCCGTCACCATAGGGTCCGCTGGTCAGGAGCCGGCCGTCCTCGGCAAGGGTGGACAGCCAGGCCCGGTGCGCGGGACGGCTCTCATCGCGGGCGGCAGTGGAATCGGCAGCGTAAACGTACTCAACAGCAAAAACAGTCATAAGGACACCCTATCCCCAGCGACGGGCCTGCGCCGATCCGGTCAAGGCCTCCAACCCAGGCGGAGTGGTCCGGGGCCTAGGACAGGAACAGGACTTTTACGGTGGCCGCAACCCCGGCAGCCCACAGCATGGAGGTGAGCGTCCCGATGATGAACCGCTCGGCAGCCACCGGCGTTTCCTTCAGCTCAGCGAACCGTCCCAGGCCCTTGATGGCCACAACGTAGGCAATGGCCACCGGCTGCCCGGTCAGGATGGCCACGCACACCGCGAGGCGCTCCAGCACGCCGATGATCGCTCCGCCGCGCAGGATCCGCTGGGCAGGAACCGGCTGCGCGGCCGGCGTTGCGTCCGACGGCGGCCTGCCGCCGCCGGTGGTCAGCTCGCCGTCAACGGATTGTCCCGTGCCGGCTCGCGGTTCCGTAGGGATGATGTCCACGGTGACGTCCGCTGACGGGTCCTCGGCAGCGGGGCCGGCTTTGTTGGCTGCATCTGCCCTGTCGTCGATGGTCCTGGCCAGCCGGAAGACCAGGGCTGTCACGGGCCAGCCGGCGAATCCGGCCACCAACAGGGCCGCCGTTATCCAAAGTGCGTTCACCGGTCTCCTTCAATGTGGGAATGTGCGTGCTCCAGGAGCATTGCCGCGGCAGGCCTGGCCGCCCATTCTTCCTGCCATCCGGACCTGAGCACGCTCCGGCTCACCGACTGTTCCGTAATTCCCAACTCCCTGGCTACGAGTTTCTGGCTGCCATGCCTGCCCCCGCCGCCCTGGAGGGGGCGGAGCCGGTCGACCACCCGCCATTGGGCGTCGGTCCGCTCCTGGACCAGGCGGCCAATCAGGCGGAGCACTGCCTCGGCGTTGGCACAGGCCACGGCTCCTTCACGGGCATGCTGCGGTACTTCCGCTGTCCGGCCAATACTTCCGGATACCACTGACAACGGGACCTGGCCGGCCGCGGTTTTGGCCATCTCAACGGCCTTGCGGGCGGCCACGAACCCTGTTCCGGCCCCTTCCCGCGGGCTGGCGCCTGGCGCCAGAACCACCGTGCCGATGCCTATTCCCACGTACCAGTGGCCACCGCGCAGGGCGTGCAGGGCAATGTCCACCACCTCGGCCGGGTCGGCTACCAGTCCCTGGAGTTCATCGCCCACCGAGCGTTCAAAGGCCGCCGGGGTGAGGCCAGCCAGTTCGGAGATCAGTTCCGGAACGCGGTCGACGTCGGTACTGCTGCCGCGCTGGTCTATCGTCAGGACGTACATAAATCAACCGTACGCAGATGACCAAGAACAATCAATCATTTTCAACTGATTTTTAAAAATGAGCCGAAATAAGCTGATACACATAAATCAGCTATAAGCGGTTGATTATCAGGGCGATCGATCCGCCCGGCGCGACACGGCCCACGCCTCGTGGGGCACTTCGACACGAAACGCGTGCGATACCATCCATTTCCGCGCCGAACCCCGGCAAACTGCCCCGTGACGGCCAGCAAGGAACCGTGCTCAGCCGAACAGGTTGATGGGCTTGACGATGTCTGCGTAGACGAGCAGCGCACTCATCCCCATCAGCAAAGCGGCCACCACGTACGTCGCCGGCAAGAGCTTGGCGATGTCGAACGCCCCGGGATCGGGCCTGCCGAAAAGCTTCGCCACCCGGCGCCGGGCACCTTCGTAGAGCGCGCCGGCTATGTGGCCGCCGTCGAGCGGCAGCAGCGGAACAAGGTTGAACACCGCCAGCGCAAAGTTCAGCCCGGCGAGCAGCCCCACCAGCGCCCCCAGCCTGGACTGCAGCGGCACGTCTTCCATGGCAGATATCTCTCCTGCCACACGCCCCACGCCCACCACGCTGATGGGTCCGTTCGGATCGCGCGGCTCCTCGCTGAAGGCCGCCTTCGCCACGCCAACCACACGCGCCGGGAGGTTCAGCACCACGCCGGCCACCTGCCTGATGTTCTCCCCTGCCATGGGCAGGACGGCCGACGCCGGCTGCGCCACCAGTTCGCTCTGCGCACCAATGCCGAGGAAGCCGACGTCCTGGTACAGGAGGTTGCCGGCGTCGTCCTTTGCCTGGCGTCCGTCGACGCCAACAATGGGGCGGGCAGACAGCACCGGCGTCACGGTGGTGGTGACGGGGGCGCCGCCGCGTTCCACGGTAATGCTGACTTCCTTCCCGGCGGAAGCACGGATCCACTCCGTCAGCTGGTCCCAGCTGGTGACAGTTTTCCCGTCAAAGGAGGTGACCTGGTCGTTGGGCAGGAGCCCTGCTGCGGCAGCGGGCGTCAGTTGGCAGTCGGCGGAGTCAGGGTCCACGGTCTCGCCGGCCGCGACCTGGCATTTGGAGACATCGGCGATGGTGGTGGTGGGTGTGGCAATGCCGAAGCCCATCAGGAGGACTGCGGTGAGTGCCAGGCCGATCAGCAGGTTCATGGCCGGGCCGCCGAGCATCACAATGACTTTCTTCCACACCGGAAGACGGTAGAACACCCGGTTCGCATCTTCCGGGCCAACCTCTTCGTGCGCCATGGACCGCGCTTCAGTGGCCAGTGTCTGGAACATGCCGGTGCTCGATGGCCTGACTGTTCCATCATCCTTGTTCGGCGGGTACATGCCGATCATGGAGACGTAGCCGCCCAAGGGAATGGCCTTAACTCCGTATTCGGTTTCCCCCTTGCGCTTTGACCACAGCGTGGGGCCGAACCCGATCATGTACTTGGTGACGCGCACCTTAAACAGCTTTGCGGGCACCAGGTGGCCCACTTCGTGCAGCGCAATGGACACGGCGATGCCGATCGCCACGAAGACGACGCCGAGGATAAAGAGGAGTACGGGACTCATGGGTGGATTTGCTGCTTCCTAGAGACTGCTGACTGCTAAACGTTCGTGGGCCCTTGCCCGTGCCCAGCTTTCAGCTTCCAGCACGGACTCCAGCGTCAGCCCGGAGGATCCTGGGTGTTCGCTGAGAACGGCTGCGACGGTATCCACGATGTCGGTGAACCGGATTGACCCCTGGTGGAAGGCGGTGACGGCCTCCTCATTGGCGGCGTTGAACACGGCCGGAAAGGTGCTCCCCTGCTTCGCTGCGTCCTTGGCGAGGTCCACAGCCGGGAAGGCCTGCGAGTCCAGCGGCTCGAACGTCCAGCTCGTGGCCTGGGTCCAGTCGCACGGGGACGCAGCCTTGGGCACCCTGTCCGGCCAGCCCAGTCCCAGCGCAATGGGCAGGCGCATGTCCGGCGGTGAGGCCTGGGCGATGATGGATCCGTCCACGAACTGGACCATGGAATGCACCACGGACTGCGGATGGACAACGACGTCGATCCGGTCCAGCGGAATGTCGAACAGCAGGTGGGCTTCGATGACCTCGAGGCCCTTGTTGACCAGGGTTGCCGAGTTGGTGGTGACCATCAGCCCCATGTCCCAGGTGGGGTGGGCCAGTGCCTCTTGCGGCGACACCCTGTGCAGCTGCTCCCTGGTCCGGCCGCGGAAGGGCCCGCCGGAGGCCGTCAGGATCAGCTTGTCCACTTCGTCGGCGGAACCGGACCGGAGGCACTGGGCAATCGCGGAGTGTTCGGAGTCCACCGGGACGATCTGTCCTTCGCGGGCTGCTGCTTTGACCAGCTCCCCACCAACAATGAGGGACTCCTTGTTGGCCAGCGCCAGCGTGGCACCCGATTTCAGGGCGGCCAAAGTGGGGGCCAGCCCAATGGAGCCCGTGATTCCGTTGAGCACCACGTCGGCGGAGATTTCGGCAATCCGGGTGGACGCGTCGGGGCCGGAGATGATCTCCGGGCGGTAGCCCTGCCGTCCGGCGGCGCGGGCGGCATCCGCGATAAGGAGCTCCAGCTGCTGCGGATCCCCCGACGCGATGCCGACGGCGGCAGCACCGGTGTGGACGGCCTGGCGGGCCAGCAGCTCCAGGTTTCCTCCCCCGGCGCTGAGCGCCACTACCTCAAAAAGGTGCGGGGCAGCGTCGACGACGTCAATCGCCTGGGTGCCGATGGAACCGGTGGAGCCGAGGAGGACGATTCTGCGGGGCTGCATTGCTTAAGTATCCCGCACCCACGCGCTAAGCCGGTTCAGCCCGACGCCGGCTGGTGGGCGCTACGCCGGATATGGGGCGGTGCCCGCTTCGCGGTGCCCTCCACACCGCCGCCCATATCCGGCCTCCGCGCATTCAGCCCGGCCAACCTCCCGCCCGCCCCCGCCTGGTCCGGCCTCCGCGCCCGCCTTCGCTGTGGCGATGGTAGGAACGGCCGGCGTAACGTGGACTTCGTGGACTGGGTTTCCTGGTTCGATGCGCCGGAGTATGAATTCGCCCGGCAGGTGCTGCAACGCGGCGTAGCAGCGCTCTTCTTCGTCGCGTTCCTCTCCTCCTTCAACCAGTTCCCTGCCCTGCTGGGTGAACGCGGGCTGCTGCCGGTTCCGGACTACCTTGAGGGCTACAGCGCCCGCAGCCGTCCCACGCTGTTTCGCTGGCGCTACTCGGACCGCATTCTCAGGGCGGTGTGCCTGTCCGGGATGGCCATCGCAGCACTCCTCGTGGCCGGACTTCCCCAGCTCGGCCCGCCGTGGCTGCCGCTGATCGCCTTCCTGGCCCTGTGGCTGCTTTACATGTCCATCGTCAATGTGGGCCAGACGTTCTATGGCTTCGGCTGGGAAATGCTCCTTCTGGAGGCCGGCTTCACCGTGGCCTTCCTGGGATCGGACCAGACCGACCCGCCACGCACCATGATGATCCTGGTGGCCTGGCTGGTGTTCCGGCTGGAGTTCGGCGCGGGGATGATCAAGATCCGGGGCGGGCGGGAATGGCGGGACCTGACCGCGCTCTACTACCACCATGAGACCCAGCCCATGCCCGGACCGCTGAGCCGGCAGGCGCACTTGCTGCCCAGGCCATTCCACCGCATGGAGGTCCTGGGCAACCATTTCGCCCAGCTCGTGGTGCCGTTTTTCCTGTTCGCGCCGCAGCCCGTGGCCAGCGCCGCGGCCGGCATCATCATCTTCACCCAGCTGTGGCTCGTGGCCAGCGGCAACTTCGCGTGGCTGAACTGGATTGCCATTGTGCTGGCCTTCGCCGCCGTCAGCGACACGGCGGCCCACGCTGTCCTGCCCTTCCTGCCGCTGGACTGGCACACCGGGACCGCAGGCGGCGGCGAGACTCCGCCGTGGTGGCTGGCCATCACCCTCGCCGCAACGCTGCTGCTGGTGGTGCTGAGCTATTGGCCGGTGCGCAACCTGGTCTCCAAGCGGCAGCTCATGAATGCGAGCTTCAACCGCTGGCAGCTCGTCAACACCTACGGGGCGTTCGGCACGGTGACCAAGCAACGGATCGAGGTTGTGGTGGAGGGGACCGCGGACGAGGATCCGGAGTCCGGCTGGCAGGAGTACGGCTTCAAGGGCAAGCCCGGAGACGTGCGCCGGCTGCCGCGCCAGTGGGCCCCGTACCACCTCCGGCTGGACTGGCTGATGTGGTTCCTGCCGCTCCGGTCAGTGCATGAGGAATGGTTCTACGCCTTCCTCGCCAAACTGCTTGAAGCAGACCCCCGGGTGCTGCGGCTGCTCCGTCATGACCCGTTCGACGGCGGCCGTCCGCGGTGGGTGCGCGCGCGAAGCTACCTGTACCGGTTTTCCACGAGGGCAGAATTCCGCGAAACCGGCGAACGCTGGGTCCGGACGCCCCTCTATGAGGCCATTCCGCCGTTGTCACTCCGGGGAGGACAGGGCACGTGGCAGCGGAGAGGCGCCTGACCCTGTGCTCTACTGTCCTGTGTAGATGACAGCGCCGCCCAGCTTCCTCTGGATGAGTTTTGGGTCGACGGAGACTACCGTCCAGTTCCTGCCGACGTTAATCGGGAACTGACCGATAGGCTTCCAAAAGTCCAGCTGTGACTCCAAAGACGCATCGTTGGCATAGACAGCCAGGGACAACCCCTCGCCGCAGCTCCCCGAGGAAGCGGAATACTTGGCGTCGTTGTGCAGGACCAACTCCGGACAACGCCAGCCAGCGACTTCAACAGATTCCTTTAAGTCCCCAAGCGTTTCGTACGTTCCGCCGTCCTCCGGCGGTATGGCCTCGGAAGTGGAGCATGACGCCAAGGCGAGAGCGATGATGGCCGCGGCTGCGCCCCCAGTAAGGCGGTGCCTCAATTTTGGTCCCCCAATCAGAACTCTTTTCCAACCGACGCCCGGCCGCCGGCCAGCCAGCTAGCTGTGGATCCCCGCGCGGCGGATAGTGGCTTCCGCGTGCTTGAGGATGGGCCCGTCGATCATCTTGCCGTTGTACTGAAACACACCTGAACCGGCGGAGGCGGCGGCCTGCAGCAGTTCAGTCGCAGCGGAAACGTCGGCCTCGGACGGGGCGTAGGCGCCCCGGACCACAGCCGCCTGGGTGGGGTGGATGCAGGCTTTGGAGCCGAACCCGGATGCCACGGCATCGGCTGCCTCCACGGCAAGGCCTTCCAGGTCCGGGATGTTGACGTACACGGCGTCCACGGCGGCCTTTCCGAAGGCGCCTGCGGCAAGGAGCACGCTGGACCGGGCATGCAGGGCAACGGCGCGGTAGCCGCCGTCGTCCGTCCTGCTGGAGGTGCCGCCCAGGGAAGCAAGCAGGTCCTCGGCTCCCCACATCAGCGCGACGACGTTCGGTTCGGCGGCGATCGCGGGGGCGTTCAGGACGCCGGCCGCTGTTTCGCAGAGGGCGACCACGTGGAAGTCCTCCAGCGCTTTGAGCTGCCCGGCACTCTCCGCCTTGGCCAGCATCACGGTGCGGTAAGGCGTGTGCGCCAGGCAGTGCAGGTCCTTTTCGAACTCTTCGGTGCCGGCAGGGTTGATCCGGATGATGGTCCGGCTCGGGTCGAGTTCGGGTCCTTCACCGGCGGCACCCAGCTGGGCGAGGATCGCGCCGCGGGCCCTTTGTTTGTCTGCAGGCGCCACCGCGTCCTCAAGGTCGACGATCACGGCGTCGGCGCGTTCGGCGGCTTTCTGGAAGCGCTCGGGCCGGTCGGCAGGGCAAAAGAGGAGGGCTGGCCCCATCACAAAGGTCATACAGCCATTGTCCCCTTTTGGCCGCCGGTTTGCTGCCCGGAATGTGCCTCCCGTGTCCACATCAGGCAGCTCCGCGTAGCCAGCGCCACCACGGTGCCGTCCTGGTTCCGGCCGGTGTGCTGCATGGTCACGATCCCCTGCCCGGGCCGGGAGCCGGAGAGCCGTTTCCCGGTGATCACCGTCTCGGTGTACAGCGTGTCCCCGTGGTACAGCGGATGCGGAAAGGACACATCGGTCAGGCCCAGCTGGGCGATGATGGTGCCCTGGGTCAACTGCGACACGGACTGCCCCACCACGGTGGAGAGCGTAAACATGGAGTTGACCAGCCGCTGGCCGAACGGCTGCCCGGCGCTCCACGCGGCGTCGAGGTGCAGCGCCTGGGTGTTCATGGTGAGCGTGGTGAACAGGACGTTGTCGGCTTCCGTCACGGTGCGGCCCGGCCTGTGGGCGTAGAGCACACCCTCTTCCAGTTCGTCGTAGTACAGGCCGCGCTGCTCAATGACGCGCGGGCCGGTGGTTGAGCCTGCCGAATCCCCGTCCGTCATACGGTAAGTTCCTGGTCCTCTTCGAAGAGTTCGGCTCCGGTGGCCGCAGCCACCTCCTCCACGGACACGTTGGGTGCCAGTTCGCGGAGCACCAGCCGGGAGGACCCGCCTTCGGTGACGACATCGATCACGGCGAGGTCGGTGATGATCCGGTCCACGCAGGCTTTGCCCGTCAGCGGCAGGGAGCACTGCTCCACGATCTTGGGCCGGCCGTTGCGGTCCACGTGTTCCATCATGACAATCACCTTTTTGGCGCCGAAGACGAGGTCCATCGCTCCGCCCATGCCCTTGACCATCTTGCCCGGGATCATCCAGTTGGCGAGGTCGCCGTTTTGGGCCACTTCCATGGCGCCGAGCACGGCGACGTCGACGTGGCCGCCGCGGATCATGCCGAACGACGACGCTGAATCGAAGAACGCAGCACCCTTGTTGACGGTGACGGTTTCCTTGCCTGCGTTGATGAGGTCGGGGTCGACCGCATCCTCGCTGGGGTACGGGCCCACGCCCAGGATCCCGTTCTCCGAATGCAGCACCACTTCCACGCCGGCCGGGATGTAGTTGGGGATCAGTGTGGGCATGCCGATCCCCAGGTTGACGTACTGCCCGTTGCTGAGCTCGCGGGCAACCCGGGCAGCAAGTTCGTTGCGGGTCCACCCCTTGGCTTCCTGGTCGGCGCCTTCCGGATGCCCGACGGCGGCACGCCGGTATTCAGGGCGGACGGCTTCGGGGCGGGGAGGCGCCCCCTGCGGGCTGGTGGACTCCATGGCTACGCTCCTGCCTGTTCTGTGGCGCTTTCGTTTCCGGTGGCCTGTTTCAGGGCAACTGTCCGCTTTTCGATCCGTTTTTCACCGGCGGGGACAACCACCACCCGCTGGACGAAGATGCCGGGGGTGTGGACGTGTTCGGGGTCCAGCTCCCCCGGTTCCACCAGTTCCTCCACCTCGGCGATGGTGATCTTGCCGGCCATGGCGCAGAGCGGGTTGAAGTTCATGGCGGTTGCGTGGAAGACGAGGTTGCCGTGGCGGTCGCCTTTCCAGGCGTGGACCAGGCCGTAGTCGGGTGTCAGCGATTCCTCCAGGACGTAGTCGACCCCGTTGAAAGGGCGGACTTCCTTGGCGGCTGAGGCGATCGCGATGCCGCCGTCGGCGTCGTATTTCTGCGGCAGGCCGCCGTCGGACACCTGCGTGCCCACGCCTGCCTTGGTGTAGAAAGCGGGGATCCCGGCGCCGCCCGCCCGGAGTTTCTCGGCGAGGGTTCCTTGCGGGGTCAGCACCACTTCGAGTTCACCGGAGAGGTACTGGCGCGCGAACTCCTTGTTTTCGCCGACGTAGGAGCTGATGGTCCGCCGGATCCGCCCGTCGCGGAGCAGGACGCCCAGTCCCCAGTCGTCCACGCCGCAGTTGTTGCTCACGGTCTCCAGTTCCCTGGTGCCGTGACGGTGCAGGGCGTCGATCAGGGCAACCGGGATTCCGCACAGGCCGAACCCTCCCACTGCGAGGGACGCGCCGTCAGGGATGTCCGCTATGGCTTCCTCGGCGCTGGCAACAACCTTGTTAATCATCAGTGATCCTCTCCGGCCGGCTATTACAGTCCGAGTTCGCGGGCGATAAGCATCAGCTGGACCTCCGTGGTGCCCTCCCCCACTTCAAGGATCTTGGAGTCGCGGTAATGGCGTGCCACGGTGAATTCGTTGATGAAGCCATAGCCGCCGAATACCTGGGTGGCATCCCGCGCGTTGTCCATGGCCGCCTCGCCTGCGACCATCTTAGCGATGGCCGCCTGCGTCTTGAATGGCTTGCCGGCGAGCATCCGCGCGGCGGCGTCGTAGTATGCCAGGCGGGCGGTGTGCGCGCGTGCCTGCATGCGGGCGATCTTGAACGCGATGGCCTGGTGCTTGCCGATGTGGTGGCCGAAAGCGCTGCGTTCCTTGGCGTATTTGACCGACAGGTCCACGCAGCCCTGCGCGGCACCCGTGGCCAGGGCGGCGATGGCGATCCGGCCTTCGTCGAGGATGGAGAGGAAGTTGGCGTAGCCGCGCCCCTCCTCGCCGAGCAGGTTAGCTTCCGGTACGCGGACGTCCTTCAGCGTCAGCGGATGCGTGTCCGAGGCGTTCCAGCCCACTTTGTTGTAGGCCCGCTCCGCCGTGAACCCGGGTGTGTTGGTGGGCACCAGGATGGTGGAGATCTCCTTCTTGATGCTCCCGTCCTTGCGTTCCTTCTGTCCGGTGACGGCAGTGACCGTGACCAGGCGCGTGATATCCGTGCCGGAGTTGGTGATGAACTCCTTGTTGCCGTTGATGACCCACTCGCCACCCTCACGCCGCGCGTGGGTTTTGGTGCCGCCTGCGTCGGAGCCGGCTTCAGGCTCGGTGAGGCCAAAGCCGGCGAGTGCCTGGCCCGAGGCGAGCATCGGCAGCCATTCCTCCTTCTGGGCGTCGGTGCCGAACCGGTAGACAGGCATGGCGCCCAGGGAGACGCCGGCTTCCAGCGTGATGGCGACGGACTGGTCCACCCGGCCCAGCTGCTCCAATGCCAGCGCCAGGGCAAAGTAGTCCCCGCCCATCCCGCCGAATTCCTCGGGGAACGGCAGCCCGAAGAGGCCCATGTCGGCCATTTGCTTCACGATTTCGTACGGGAAGCTGTGCTCCTCGTCGTGTTTGGCGGACACGGGGGCCACCACGTGGTCCGCGAAGTCCCGTACGGTGTCGCTGAGGTCCTGGTATTCCTCGCTGAGGTCAAAATCCGGCATTGCTAGGCTCCCTCGCCTGGGTTGGGTGGGTCTTGGATGGTGCTGCCCGGCTGTGCCGGGCTTTCGGTGTGGGACTCTGTGTGGATCGTGGCCAGGACCTGGTCCGCTTTGACGGACTGGCCGGCCGTGACGCTGATGTGGACCGTGCCGGCAACCTCTGCCACCAACTGGTGCTCCATCTTCATGGCTTCCACGGAAAGGAGGACCTGGCCGGCTTCCACGGTGTCTCCGTTGTTGACTGCCACGGAGACCACTGTGCCGGGCATGGGTGAGCGGACCTCGGGGTCTGCCGTGCCTTCCTCGCGGTGGATGGCGGCGAGCACCCGTTCGAGCCTGGACTCCCGCGTCAGCACCTCCAGCCGGCAGGACCAGCCGCCGTTGCCAAGGAACAGTTCCGCGGGGCCGCCGGAGGCCGGGTGGTCCGGGCCCGTACTGCCTGGACCCCGGACCACCGTGGCCAGTGAGTACGCGGTGGCCACGCCGTCGAGGGTCACCACCGCCTGTCGGCGGGAGGTGATCTCCAGCGACGCCGGACGTTCCGGCCCGCCGTCCACGGCCACGAGGGCGGTGCCCGCCGCGAGGCTGCCTTTGACACTCACTGTTGCGATGCCGCCGTCGGGCGTTCCCAGGCTGATCCGCCGGGGCGCCGGCGCCCCGATCCGCCAGCCGTTGCTGGCCTGCCACGGACCGGCCGGCGTCCCGGAACTGTCCTGCTCTTCCCTCGACATGGCGTACAGGGCGGCGGCCACCAGTTCGGCGTCGCCGATCCGCCGGAACGCGAAGTCCGGCATCTTGCGCTCGATCAGGCCGGTGTCCAGATGCCCGGCGCGCACATCGGGGTCATTGATCAACAGCCGCAGGTACTCAACGTTCGTGTCGATCCCAAGCGCGGTATACCCGGCGAGGGCTTCATCGAGCGTGTCGAGGGCAGCGGTGCGGTCCGGGCCCCACGCGATGACCTTGGAGATCATGGGGTCGTAGCTGGACGAGATCTCCAGCCCCTCAAGAAGGGCTGAGTCCACCCGGATCCTGCCGGCTGAGTGATCCGGCATTTCGTCCAGCAGGAGCACGGTCCCGGTGGACGGCAGGAAGTTGCGCTCCGGGATTTCGGCGTAGACGCGGGCTTCGACAGCGTGCCCGTTAAGTTCGACGTCGGCCTGCCGGACGGTCAGTTCCTCGCCGGCGGCGATCCTCACCTGCCATTCGACAAGGTCGACGCCGGTGACCATTTCGGTGACCGGGTGCTCCACCTGGAGGCGGGTGTTCATCTCCATAAAGAAGAACTCGTCCGGAGCCTCGTCGGAGACGAGGAACTCCACCGTTCCGGCGCCGCTGTAGTGGACGCTGCGTGCCGCCTGGCAGGCGGCCTCGCCAATCCGCGCCCGGGTGGCGCCGCCGTCGTTCAATGCATCCAGCAGCGGTGACGGCGCTTCCTCGATGACTTTCTGGTGGCGGCGCTGCAGCGAGCACTCACGCTCGCCCAGGTGGATCACGTTCCCGTGGTTGTCGGCCAGAACCTGGACCTCAATGTGCCGGGGCGTGCGGACCAGCCGCTCAAGGAAGAGGGTGTCATCGCCAAAGGCGCTGGCGGCAACACGGCGGGCGGTTTCCAAGGTCGCGGGCAGGTCCCCGGCGCGTTCCACGATGTGCATCCCTTTGCCGCCGCCGCCGGCAGAGGGCTTGATGAGCAGCGGGAAGCCGACGGCGGCCGCGGCCCCGATCAGCTGGGCGTCCGTCATGCCCGGCTCGGCAATGCCCGGCACGACCGGGACACCGTAGCCCGCCACATGGTTTTTGGAACGGATCTTGTCGCCCATGACGTTCAGGGACTCGACGCCGGGGCCGATGAACGTGATGCCGGCCGTCTCCAGTGCGCGGGCAAAGTCCACATTCTCGCTCAGGAAGCCGTAGCCGGGGTGGACCGCCTCGGCGCCGGTGTCCCGGCAGGCCTGGATGATGGCTTCGATGTTGAGGTAGCTCTGCGCTGCGGCTGCCGGGCCGATCCGCACGGCATGGTCCGCTTCGCGCACGTGCCGGGCCCCGGCGTCGGCATCGCTGTAGACGGCCACGGAACGGATGCCGAGGGCACGCAGGGTGCGGATCACGCGGCACGCAATCTCCCCGCGGTTGGCGACGAGGACAGTACCGAACAGGGTCTTTTCGTGTGTTGGGGCGGTGGTCGGCGAAGGAACAGTCATTGCTGGCTCACATCCGGAAAAGGCCGAAGGAAGTCTCCGGCAGCGGGGTGCGGGAGACGACGTCGAGCGCCAGTCCCAGGACGGTGCGCGTGTCCGCGGGGTCGATGACGCCGTCGTCCCAGAGGCGGGCGGTGGAGTAATAGGGGCTGCCCTGGTCCTCGTATTGCTGCCTGATCGGGGCCTTGAAGGCTTCCTCGTCCTCGGCGGACCATTCCCGGCCGGCGGCGTCGTACTGGTCCCGCTTCACCGTGGCGAGCACGCTGGAGGCCTGGTTTCCGCCCATCACGGAGATCCGGCTGGCCGGCCACATCCACAGGAAGCGCGGTGAGTAGGCCCGGCCGCACATGGAATAGTTCCCCGCGCCGAAGGACCCGCCGATCACCACGGTCAGCTTGGGAACGCGCGCCGTTGCCACCGCGGTGACCATCTTGGCGCCGTTCTTGGCGATGCCGCCCTGCTCCGAGTCCTTGCCCACCATGAACCCGGAGATGTTCTGCAGGAAGACCAGGGGAATTCCGCGCTGGTCACAGAGCTCGATGAAGTGTGCGCCCTTGAGCGAGGACTCACTGAAGAGCACCCCGTTGTTGGCCACGATCCCCACCGGGTGCCCGTGGATCCTGGCGAAGCCGGTCACCAGGGTGGCGCCGTATTCCTTCTTGAACTCGTGGAAACGGCTGCCGTCCACCAGACGGGCGATGACCTCGTGGACGTCGTACTGCGCATTGACGTCAGTGGGCACCGCGCCGTAAAGCCCGGCGGGGTCCGCAACAGGGTCGACGGCGGTTTCCACCTCCCACACGGGGCCCGCCGGACGGGGCAAAGTGGCCACGATGTCGCGGATGATCTGCAGGGCATGTTCGTCATTCTCGGCAAGATGGTCGGTCACGCCGGAAATCCTCGAGTGCACCTCGCCACCGCCGAGCTCTTCCGCCGTGACGATTTCGCCAATGGCGGCCTTCACCAGCGGCGGACCGCCCAGGAAGATGGTCCCCTGGTTCCGAACGATCACCGTTTCATCGCTCATCGCCGGGACGTAGGCGCCGCCGGCCGTGCAGGAGCCCATGACGGACGAGATTTGCGGGATTTTGGCGGCCGAGAGCCTGGCCTGGTTGTAGAAGATCCGGCCGAAATGCTCCTTGTCCGGGAAAACTTCGTCCTGCTTCGGCAGGAAGGCTCCACCCGAGTCAACCAGGTAAATGCACGGCAGCCTGTTCTCAAGGGCGATTTCCTGGGCCCGGAGGTGCTTCTTCACCGTCATCGGGTAGTACGTGCCGCCCTTGACGGTGGCGTCATTGGAGATCACCAGGACCTGGCGGCCGTGGACCAGGCCAATGCCGGCAATGACCCCGGCGCCGGGCGACTCATTGTTGTACATCCCATTGGCCGCCAGCGGGGCAATCTCCAGGAACGGGCTGCCGTCATCGAGCAACTGGTCGATGCGCTCGCGCGGGAGCAGCTTGCCGCGCGCCACGTGGCGTTCACGCGACTTTTCCGGACCGCCCAGCGCCGCCTCAGCCAGCCGGGACCGGAGCTCGGCGGCGAGCGCGAGCTGCGCCCGGTTGTTGGCCGCAAAGGCATCACTCCCGGTATCAACCCGGCTGGCGAGGGTCTCCATCGACTGGTCCGTTCCTGTTCTGTTTGGTATACGCGTTTCGAGGGCAGTTAAAGCCAACTCGGTTAGTGCTTTGTAACTGAGATTAGGTTAGTCTCTATTAACTGTGATGTCCAACACATCGAGGCGTTGCTAGAATTTGCTGGTCCGAGGAGGAAATGTGCCCACTACCCGACCGGTACGGCCCACCCAGCAAGCCCAGCCGATCCTGTCCGCCCAGGCCGGTCCGGCCACGAACGGTGCTGCCGCGGCCAACGGGGGCCCCGCAGCGCCGGCCGCGCCGGGAACCCAGCGCAGCCAGGCCAAGGAGTTGCGGCGCCAGGCGCTGCTGGTGGCTGCCGCCTCGCTGTTCGCCAAGAACGGGTTCAACCGCGTGTCCTTGGAGGACCTGGGCGCGGCGGCCGGCGTCAGCGGCCCGGCGGTCTACCGCCACTTCCCGGGGAAGCAGGCCGTGCTGGGCGATCTGCTGCTCACCGTCAGCCGGGAACTGCTGGAGGGCGGACTGAAGGTGATAGCCGAAACCACGGACCCGCTCGCGGCACTGCGCCGGCTGGTGGCATTCCAGGTGGATTTTGCCCTGGGCAAGCCTGATGTGATCCGGGTCCAGGACCGCGACTTCAGCAACCTCACCGAGAAGGACCAGTCCGAGGTGCGGACGCTGCAGCGGAACTATGTGGAGCTATGGGTGGATGTCCTCGCCCGGCTGCACCCGGAAACGGATGCCGCCGAACTGCGGATGCGGGCCCATGCCACGTTTGGCCTGATCAACTCCACGCCGCACTCGGTGCGCAGCCATGGCCGCAAAATTGCCGCCAGGTCGGCCCGCCCCCTGCTCGAAGGCATGGCGCTGGCTGCCCTCACCGTGGACGTTTCCCAGGTCCCACTCCAGTAGGAGTTTTTGTCCAGATACAGCGGGATAATCGGCTCCAAAGTCGCCGTACCTGGACAAAAACTCCTGCCCTAAACCATCGTCAGCACCATGCCGGGTTCAGCCAGGATCGCGCCGACGTCGGCCAGGAACCGCGAGCCCTGTTCCCCATCCACTACGCGGTGGTCAAAGGACAGGCTCAACGTCATGACCTGGCGCAGGGCGACCTCCCCCTGGTACTCCCATGGCATGTTCCGGACCGCCCCCACTGCCAGGATCGCTGCCTCGCCGGGGTTCAGGATCGGCGTTCCGGCGTCGATGCCGAACACCCCGATGTTGGTGATGGAGATGGTGCCGCCGGACAGCTCGGCCGGCGTGGTCTTGCCGGCACGCGCCGACTCGGCCAGCCCCGTCAGGGCTTCGGACAGCCCCATCAGGGTCAGGGCATCCGCGTCCTTGATGTTGGGTACCGTGAGGCCACGCGGTGTCGCTGCCGCGATGCCCAGGTTGACGTAGTTGAACTGGACAATCTCCTGGCTGCTTTCGTCCCAGCGGGAGTTCAGGGACGGGTTCCGCCGGAGCGCAATGAGGACAGCCTTCGCCACGATGGTCAGCGGCGTGAGCTTGTAGCCGGCAAAAGCGCGGTTGGCCTTCAGCCGGGCGAGCAGGTCCATCGTTGGGGTGACGTCCACCGTCAGGAACTCGGTCACATGCGGAGCGGTGAACGCACTGGCCACCATGGCTGCCGCAGTGAACTTGCGGACCCCCTTGATGGGCGTGCGGGTCTCACGTTGGCCACCCGCGGACGGTTCCTCCGGACGGCCTTCAGGCACTGCCGAAAGGTGGTGCGCGGCGGCAGGCAGGTCGCCGCCTCCCACGAAGTTGCGGACGTCGTCGCGGCTGATCAGGCCGCCGGGGCCGGTTCCCGCCACTGCGGCCAGGTCGACGCCCAGGTCCTTGGCGAGCTTCCGCACGGGCGGGGTGGAGCGGGGGCGTTCGGAGGGCCGGGTTTGGGGAGGCTTGGTTTCGGCAAGCTCAACCACCGGGGTTTCGGGAGGCTTGGTTTCCCCAGGCTCAACCACCGGCACCTCAACCACCGCCAGGTTGCGGGCCCGCCGCGCCGGGCGGCCGGAACTTTCGACGACGGCGCCGTACCCCACGAGGTTCGGTTCCCTCTTGCCTGCGCCCACCGCCGTCGTGGCAGCGGCTGGCGTTTCCGCTGCAGGCCGCGGGGCGCCGTCGTCCGGTACTTCAAAGGAGACGATTGGTTTGCCTACTTCCACCACAGTGCCGGGCTGCTCGTGCAGCGCAGTGATGACGCCGGCGAACGGTGACGGCAGTTCCACCACGGCTTTGGCGGTTTCCACTTCGGCAATGACCTGGTTGAGGCTGACGGTGTCCCCCACCCCGACTTTCCAGCTGAGGATTTCGGACTCGGTCAGTCCTTCGCCGAGGTCCGGGAGCCTGAATTCCTTGATCATGGTTGCGCTCATCCTTCCAGCCCACTAAGGGAGTTCGGCCGGCCCAGGGCACGGTCGACGCCGTCGAGGATTCTGTCCAGGCCGGGCAGATGGTGCATTTCGAGTTTGGAGTACGGGTACGGAATATCGAACCCAGTGATTCGGACGGGAGCCGCTTCAAGGTGGTAAAAGCACCGCTCGGTGATGCTGGCAGCGACCTCAGCGCCGAGCCCGCCGGACTGCCCGGCCTCATGCGTGATGACCAGCCGGCCGGTTTTCCGCACGGAGGCTTCCACGGTGGCATAGTCAATGGGCGCCAGCGAGCGCAGGTCGATGACCTCGATGGACACTCCCTCATCCGACGCCGCGGTGGCGGCGTCGCGGGCCGTCTTGACCATGGGGCCGTAGGCAACGAGTGTCACGTCAGTGCCCTCAGTGACGACGCGGGCCCGGTCCATGGGCAGGGCAGTTGACAGGTCAACAGCCTCGTCCACTTCGCCTTTGTCGTGGTAGCGGCGTTTGGGTTCGAAGTACAGGACGGGGTCGTCGCTGGCGATGGCCTGCTGGATGACGGTGTGGGCGTCCTGCGGGTTGGACACGGCCACCACGCGGAGCCCGGAGGTGTGGGTGAAGTAGGCCTCGGGTGATTCGGAGTGGTGTTCCGGCGAGCCGATGCCGCCGCCGAAGGGTACCCGGACCGTGATGGGCATCTTGACGGCACCCTGGGTCCGGTAATGCAGCTTCGCCACCTGGCTCACGATCTGGTCGAAGGCCGGGTAGATAAAGCCGTCGAACTGGATCTCCACCACAGGACGGTAGCCGCGGTAGGCCAGTCCGACGGCGGTGCCCATGATGGCGGATTCGGCCAGTGGCGTGTCAACCACCCGGTGTGTGCCGAAGTCTTTCTGCAGGCCGTCGGTGACCCGGAAGACGCCGCCGAGGGTTCCGATGTCCTCCCCCATGAGGATGACCTTGGGGTCGTTCTCGAGGGATTTGCGCAAGCCGGCGTTGATGGCGCGGGCAAAGGTCATCTGGGTCATCAGCGTGCCCCTTCGGGTGAGTTGGCTCCGGCGGGATCACCGAAGGAAGCCAGGTATCGGGAGTAATGGTCCTGCTGCCGGTCCAGCCAGGAATTGGGTGAGCTGTAGACGTGCTTGAAGATGTCCAGCGGTTCCGGGTCCGGCATGTTGGTGCAGCCTGCACGCATCTCGCGTGCCACGGCGTCGGCCTTGTCCTGCACGTGCTGCTGCAGGTTCTCCGTCAGGAGCCCCTTGCGTTCCAGCAGGGACTTGACCCTGGCGATGGGGTCCTTCGCGGCCCAGTCCTCCAGTTCATTGGCGTCGCGGTACCGGGTGGGGTCATCCGCGGTGGTGTGCGGGCCCATGCGGTAGGTGACGGCTTCGATGAAGGTGGGTCCGCCGCCGCGCCGGGCCCGGTCCAGTGCCACCCGCGTGGCTGCCATGACGGCGAGGACGTCGTTCCCATCCACCCTGAGGCTGGGGATGCCGAAGCCGGTGGCCCGGTCTGCCAGCTGGATGTGGGACTGCAGCCTGACCGGTTCCGAGATGGCCCAGTGGTTGTTCTGGCAGAAAAAGACCACGGGTGCCTGGAAGCTCGCGGCGAACACCATGGCTTCGTTGACGTCGCCTTCGCTCGTGGCGCCGTCGCCGAAAAACGTGACCGCAGCCGAGTCGGCGCCGTCGTTCTGGATCCCCATGGCGTAGCCGGTGGCGTGCAGGGTCTGCGCGCCGATGATGATCTGCGGCGTGGCCATGTTGATGCTGTACGGATCCCAGCCTGACGAGGCGTTTCCGCGCCATACCCGGATGATGTCCGTCAGGTCCACGCCGCGGCAGTAGGCCACGCCGTTCTCCCGGTAGCTGGAGAACACGAAGTCGTCCTCGCGCAGCGCCCTGCCTGCCCCCACCTGGGACGCTTCCTGGCCCAGCAGCGGCGGCCAGAGGGCCAGTTCGCCCTGCCGCTGGAGGGCTGTTGCCTCGACGTCAATGCGCCGGACCACTGCCATGTCCTCATAGAGGGAGCACAGCTGCTCATCGCTGATGTCCTGCACCCACGGATCGAATTCCGGATGGCTGATGCGTTCCCCCGCCGGGGTGATCAGCTGGATCAGGTACCGGCCGGAGCCATGGATTCCTGCACTGTTGCCCGGGCCTTCGGCGTTTGTTCCGCCATGGCCCGTTTCGTCTGTAGACACGATCGCCCCGCAACCCTCTCACGTCGTTTGACCGGCGCTTAGGGACTTGTGGTCCTGCCGCGTTCCGGCCTCCCGGGCGCCGTTGCCCCGGATATTTGTGACCCTACTCACAATGCTCAATGGGTACAACCACCGCGAACAAAACTGAGCACAATGCCCTGTTTGGGAGCGCCAGACCGTGCTACCGTTGCGCATTATGCAAGCTTTGGATGGCACTGACACCCGACTGCTTTCCGCCATGGCGCGGGACCCCCGCCGGACGGTAGTGGCGCTCGCCCAGAAGCTGGGCCTGTCGCGTAACACCGTCCAGGCGCGGATGGCCCAATTGGAGAAAAAGCACGTCTTCCTGTCCTTCGAGCGGCGAATCAATCCCGTGTCTCTGGGCTACCCGCTGATGGCCTTTATCTCCGTCCACGTGCAGCAGCAAAAACTCGGCCAGCTGGCCCATGACCTGGCCAGTGTCCCGGAGATCCTTGAGGGGTACGGCCTGACCGGCTCAGCGGACCTGCTGCTGCGCGTGGTGGCCCTGGACGCCGAGGACCTGTTCCGGATCAACGGAAAGATCCTGGCCTGCGACGGAGTGGAGCGCACGGACACCGCATTGGCCATGGGTGAGCTGATCCCGTTCCGCATCCAGCCGCTGCTGGAGCGCGGCCCGGCCGACGCGTAGGACCCAGGTCCCGGCAGCGCCCCGGGTCCTGGCGGATGCCGGAGCGGGGCAGGCAGGGTTATAGGCTGGTCCAAGTTGAATTGAACGGGGTGCCGGTCTGCGGTTCCCAGCAACGAGGCAGTCCCAACGCACGCTGCCGGAAAGGCTCCATCTTGAGCAATCCTCAGGAACCGTACCAGCCCCGCCCGGCCGACGCCGGCGCGCAGCAGCCGCCTGCGCCGCCCCGCCAGCCGCCGGCACAGCCGTACGGGCCGCCCCAGGGCGGCGAGCGCGGTCAGTATGCGGCGCCCCAGTACGGAGCTCCCCAGGATGCCTCCCGTCCTTCCGTCGGTCAATACACGCAGGGCGGACAGTACTCTCAGTCCGGCCAATACCCCGATCCGTCGCCCTTCGGCCTGCCGGGCCAGCCCCCCGCCAAGGACCGGAAGAAGCTGTGGGTCATCCTCGGCATCGCCGGCGGCGTGGTGCTGCTGGCAGTGGTCGGCATCGTTGTCCTGTTCAATGTCTTCGGCGGTGCCACCAACCAGGCCCGCGGGCTCGCGGACGGGTTTACGAAGCTGGTGATCGCAGGCGAATCCTCCAAGGCCTACGACGACTACCTTGACCCTGCGCTCCAGGAACAGCTGCCGAAGGAGGACTTCATCGCCGGCGTCAAAAGCCTGGCGATGAACGATACTTGCAAGCCGGCGTACAACGACGTAAAGGTCGCCTCGGACAACGGCATCAACTCTGCCGACATAGCCGGTGTCATCACCTGCGACGGCCAGCAGATTGACCTGGCCTACCGCTTCGAAGGCACGGACAAACTCATGATGACCAACATCAAACTCCGGCCGAAGACATAACACTTCCGCCCATGTGAAGAGCCCCCGTGCCATGTGAGCAATTCACATAGCACGGGGGCTCTTTACCTTCGGGGGTGATGCCGGTGGTGAGCCCGTGTCAGTGGTCCACGGCCTTCTCCGCACCGACGCCGGTCAGGGACCGCACTTCCATTTCCGCCTGCTTGGCGCTGTCTTCACGCTTCTTATCCAGGACCGTGCCGAGCCAACCCAGCAGGAACGCCAGCGGGATGGACACAATGCCCGGGTTGCTCAGCGGGAACAGCGCGAAGTTGGCGTCCTTGATCATGGAGGTGGCTCCGCCGGAAACCACCGGCGAGAAGATGATCAGGATGATGGCCGAGCCCAGGCCGCCGTACATGCTCCAGACCGCGCCCTGCGTGGTGAACCGCCGCCAGAACAGTGAGTAAACAATAGTGGGCAGATTGGCCGACGCCGCCACGGCGAAGGCCAGGGCCACCAGGAACGCGACGTTCTGGCCGTTGGCGAAGATGCCGCCCAGGATGGCCATGACGCCGATGACCACAACGGTGCGCCGCGCCACCTTAACCTCAGTGTCGGCGTCGGCCTTGCCCTTGGAAATGACGCTGGCATAGATGTCGTGGGCGAAGGACGCTGCGGCAGTGATGGTCAGCCCGGCCACCACCGCAAGGATGGTGGCGAACGCAACCGCGGAGATGAAGCCCAGGAGCAGCGGTCCGCCGAGGTGGAAGGCCAGGAGCGGGGCTGCGGAATTAACGCCGCCTGGCGCGCCCTTGATGGTGTCGGCACCCACGAGGGCTGCTGCGCCGTAACCCAGTACCAGGGTGAACAGGTAGAACAGGCCGATCAGCCAGATGGACCACACCACGGATTTCCGGGCTTCCTTGGCGGTGGGCACGGTGTAGAAGCGCATCAGGACGTGCGGCAGGGCGGCGGTACCCAGGACCAGTGCCAGTCCAAGGGACATGAAGTCCAGCTTGGAGGTCTCGGTCTTGCCGTACTGCAGGCCGGGGTTCAGCACCGCCGGGTTGCCCGAGGTTTCCACGGCTGCGCCGAGCAGGCTGGAGAGGTTGAAGCCGTAGATTGCCAGGACCCAGAAAGTCATCACGGCCGCGCCGGCGATCAGCAGGATGGCTTTGATGATCTGGACCCAGGTGGTGCCCTTCATGCCGCCGATCAGTACGTACGTGATCATCAGGGCGCCGACGACGATGATCACCAGGGCCTGTCCGCCCCAGTCGCTGATGCCAAGGAGCAGGGAGATCAGGCTGCCGGCGCCGGCCATCTGCGCCAGGAGGTAGAAGAAGCAGACCGCCAGCGTGGATATGGCCGCCGCGATCCGGACCGGGCGCTGCTTCAGCCTGAACGAAAGGACGTCGGCCATGGTGAACTTGCCGGTGTTCCGGAGCAGCTCTGCCACCAGCAGCAGGGCAACCAGCCAGGCCACGAGGAAGCCGATCGAGTACATAAAGCCGTCGTAGCCGTTGATGGCGATGGCGCCGGTGATGCCCAGGAACGAGGCAGCCGACAGGTAGTCCCCGGCGATGGCCGTTCCGTTCTGGGAGCCGGTGAAGGACCGGCCCGCAGCGTAGTAGTCGGCCGCGGTCTTGTTGTTCCGGCTGGCACGCAGCACGATCACCATGGTGACTGCTACGAACAGGCCGAAGATCCCCATGTTCAGGAGCGTGGTTTCCTTGAGGTCGGCGACGTCGACCGCCGTGGCAATCCCGATCATTTGGTCACCCCGGTCACGATGTTGCCGTCCTTATCAAATTCATGGCCTTCGATTTCGTTTCGGATTTCCGCGGCTATGGGGTCCAGCCGGCGGTTGGAGTAGCTGACATACCAGCCGGTGATGGCGAACGTGCTGACAAACTGCAGCAGGCCCAGGATCAGGCCGACGTTGATGTTGCCCCACACCTTGGTGGACATAAAGCCGACCGCGTAGTCGGCCAGCAGGACATACGCGAAGTACCACAGCAAAAAAGCGACAGCCATGGGGAATACAAAACTGCGGTGGCGTTTGCGCAGTTCCTGGAACCGCTCTGTCGATTGGACCTGTTCGAAGTCCACGGACGCTGCTGCGTCCGGAGTCCGGGCATCGTTACCCATCGTTCCTCCTCATTGAGTCTTGCCTGGTTCACATCAGAGGGACCCGCACGCAGGATGCCGCCGCTGTGACTGCAATCACTCTGCGCCGTGGCAGTGGCACATTCCATAGCCCTGGCGGGAACGCTCGCTCAACGGTCGCGATGCTGCGGCAAGCGGCACCCACCGCTACGCTGGGCACCATGCCGGACTCCCCTCTCCTGACCGCCGCGGCAGTGGCGGTGATCGTGTTGGCGATCGCCGTCGTCGTCGGCGTGGGAATTAAGCTGCTGCGCTCCTTCCGTGAGCTGGGCACCGACGCCGAGCGGGCAACCTACAACACGCTCCACGCCGCGTCCCGGGCCGGGCAGCACCTGCGCACCGGACTTAATCCGGCGGGGGCCGCCAAGGCGAGCAGGCAACTGAGGACCCTGTTGGGCTGCAATGCGCTGGCGATCACCGATACGGCGGGCGTGCTCGCCTGGGACGGTGCCGCCGAGGAACTGAAACCCCGGTTGATGGACCTGGCTGCGGACGTCCTGGTCGGTGGCCGGACCACGGTGATTCAGGCCCGGGACCTGGCTCCGGATCTTGGCTCCGCCGGGCTCGCCGCCGTCATCGCGCCGGTGCGGGCCGGTTCCCGGGTGGTGGGCGTTGTGGCGGCCTTTGCCCCGTCGGCGGGCGCCGGCCTGGTCCGGGCCACCAGCGAAGTGGCCGACTGGGTGGCCGTCCAGGTGGAACTGGCCGAGCTGGACGCCTCCCGGACGCTGCTCATGGAGGCCGAAGTCCGCGCCCTGCGTGCCCAGATCAGCCCGCATTTCATCTACAACTCGCTCAACGCCATCGCCTCGTTCATCATTACCGACCCGGCGCGGGCCCGGGAACTGGTGGTGGAGTTCGCGGACTTCACCCGGTACTCGTTCCGCCGCCACGGCGACTTCACCACGCTCGCCGAGGAGCTCCGCTGCATTGACAGGTACCTGCTGCTGGAGAAGGCCCGCTTCGGCGAGCGCGTGCAGGTCAGCCTCCGGATAGCCCCCGAGGTACTGGGCACCGTCATCCCGTTCCTGAGCCTGCAGCCACTGGTGGAGAACGCGGTGCGGCACGGCCTCGAGGCCAAGGAAGGTCCCGGCCATATCAGCATCACCGCCAACGATTCGGGCGCCTTCGCGGAGGTGACCATCGAGGACGACGGCGTGGGCATGGACCCTGCCCAGCTCCAGTCGATGCTGGCCGGCCACACCGACGGCGACCACGTGGGGCTGCGCAACGTGGATGCCCGCCTCCGTCAGGTCTACGGCGACGACCACGGCCTGGTGATCGAGACCGCGCCCGGCGAGGGAACCCTGATCACCATGCGCGTGCCCAAGTCCCAGCCGGGCCACGACGCCTGAGCACCGCTTACGGGTCAAGCCGCCTCCGGCGGATAATGTAGGACCATGATTAATGTCCTCGTCGCCGATGACGAGTTGCCGGCAGTGGAGGAACTGGCTTACCTCCTGGGCCGGGACGACCGGATCGGCATCATCCACCGCGCCACCTCCGGGTCTGAAGCGTTGAGGGCCCTCACCACGGAATCCGTGGACGCCGTATTCCTGGACATCCACATGCCTGCGGTCTCCGGCCTGGACATTGCCCGGGCCATCGCCCGCAGCAGCCACCCGCCGGCGGTGGTTTTTGTCACCGCCGACGAGGACTGCGCCCTGGAAGCTTTCGAGCTTGCCGCGGTGGACTATCTGCTGAAGCCGGTCCGCGCGGAACGCCTCTCCCGTTCGGTGGGACGGATCAGCGAACTGCTGCGCGACGGCGGCGGCCCGGCACCGGAAATGATCACCGTGGACCAGGGCGGCACCACCCGGATGATCAGGCGCGACGACGTCACCTACGTTCAGGCCCAGGGAGACTACGCGCGGCTCCACACGGCGGACGCCAGCTACCTCATCCGGGTGCCCCTGGCCGACCTCGAGCAGCAGTGGGCTGAGGCCGGATTCATCCGCACCCACCGGTCCTACCTGGTAGCCCTGAAGCATGTGGCCTCGATGAAGCTGGCCGCGGACGGACCAAGCGTCACCGTCGCCGGGGCCAACCTCCCCATCAGCCGCCGGCACCTGCCCACCGTCCGGGAAAAGCTGGAAGCCACCCGCATCCGGCCGCAGCCATGACCCGGGTCCGGGTCACCGCCCCGCTCTCCGCCGCCAGGCCGGCCACGCAGTCGCGGGAGGCAGCCGTGGAATCGGAGGTGGGTCAGCTTTTTGTCAGGTCGCTGATCCGGACCCAGCTGCGGCTGGCGCTCGTCGTGGCCTGCGGATTCCTGCTGATCCTGTGCGCGTTCCCGCTGCTGCTGGCCGCCGTGCCTGGCCTGGCCGAGACCCGGGTGGCCGGCATCCCCTTCGACTGGCTGCTGCTGGGCGCCGGCATCTACCCCGTGACCGGCCTCAGCGCCTGGCTGTACATCCGGACGGCCGCGCGCAACGAGGCGCGGTACCGCGACCTCGCCGAGGACAAGTGATCTTCCCGTGAATCCGGCCGTGGGACTGGTGGCTCTCGTTGTGGTGTCAGTCGCCACCGCAGTGATTGGTTTCTACGGTCTCAGGATTTCCCGCACCACCGGGGATTTCTATGTTGCCTCGCGGACCGTCCGGCCGTGGTGGAACGCCTCAGCCATCGGCGGCGAGTACCTGTCCGCGGCAAGCTTCCTGGGCGTGGCCGGTCTCATCCTGCTCTCCGGAACGGACGCCCTCTGGTTCCCGGTGGGGTACACCGCCGGGTACCTGATGCTGCTGCTTTTTGTGGCAGCCCCGCTGCGCCGGTCCGGTGCGTACACGATCCCGGACTTCACCGAGGCGCGGCTGGACTCGCGGGCAGTCCGCCGGGTGACCAGCGTGGTGGTGGTTGTGGTGGGCTGGCTGTATATCGTGCCGCAGCTCCACGGTGCGGCCCTGACCATCCGGATCACCACCGGGCTTCCCGCCTGGGTGGGGTCCGTCGCCGTTGTCGTCGTGGTGTGCCTGACGGTGGTGGCCGGCGGGATGCGTTCCATCACGTTTGTGCAGGCTTTCCAGTACTGGCTTAAGCTCACGGCCCTGGCCGTCCCGGTCCTGTTCATCGTGTTCGCCCTCGCCGGAAACGGGAGTGCTGCCGTGGCCCCGGCCGCCGTCAACCCCACCGGGCTTGCTCCGGCCGGGCCGTACCAGAACATTTCGCTGCTCGTGGCGCTGCTGTTCGGCACCCTGGGGCTGCCGCACGTCCTGGTCCGCTTCTATACCAATCCGGACGGGCAGTCTGCGCGGCGGACCACGCTGATTGTGCTCGGACTGCTTTCGGTGTTCTACCTTTTTCCGACCGCGTACGGGCTGATGGGGCGGATGTTCGCGCCGGACCTCGCGCGCTCCGGACAGGCAGATGCGGTAGTCCTCCTCCTGCCGGGGCAGCTGATCGGCGGAACAGCCGGGGACCTGCTCTCGGCCCTCGTGGTGGCCGGGGCGTTTGCCGCGTTCCTGTCCACCACGTCCGGGCTGGTGGTTTCGCTGGCCGGCGTGATCAGCCAGGACGTCCTGGGCGGCAGTGTCCGCGGCTTCCGGCTGGCCGCCGTCATCTCGGCGGTGGTCCCGCTGGGCTTCGCGTTCACCACCGATACCCTCGCCCTGGCCGGCAGCGTGGGCCTGGTCTTCGCCTTCACCGCGTCCACGGTCTGTCCCGTCCTGCTGTTGGGCATCTGGTGGCGCGGACTCACTGACACCGGCGCCATCGCCGGGATGGTGACCGGCGGCGTCCTCTGCGGCGGTGCCATGGTGTCCGGCACCGTGCTCGGGGCCGCGGGCACCCCCTTCTGGCTGGCACAGCCGGCCGCGTGGACGGTCCCCGCCGCGTTCGCTGTGATGGTGCTCGTCTCGCGTGCCACCAGGCAGCGGGTTCCGCAGACCATGGCGCGGGTGATGACCCGGCTGCACACCCCCGAAAGGCCGTTGGCCACTGAGCGCTGAACGCCGGGGCTGCCCCTCGCGCCGGGACCATCCAGGGTGGACAATTACCGCATGTCCACACAGGACGAACGTACAGCCGGCGAACCCGAAAGTGTCCCCCCGTCGGTCCGGGCACAGCTGCTCGCCACCGAACACTGGAGCCTGCTGGCTTCCCGGAGCACCACACAGGCTGAAGTGCTGACACGGATCAGCATGTTCCTGATGTTCACCTCGGCCAGCCTGGTGAGTCTTGCCCTGGTGGGCCAGGCCACCAGGTTCTCAGACATGTTTGTGATGCTGGCCATGGTGGTCCTGTCCACCGATCTGCTGATCGGCCTCCTCACGCAGGTCCGCGTCCTGAATGTGGCCATGGAGGACCTGATGTACGTGCTGGCCATGAACCGGCTCAGGGCAGCGTACGTTGACCTGGATCCCGGCATGGCCAAGTACATGCTGGCCGGTACGCACGACGACCAGCCCGGCATGGACCAGACCTACTACTTCCTCAAGGGCCGGAGCACGTGGAGCCACGTTGCCGGGAGCAGCGCGGTCTTCATCATCATGGCAAACACCGCCCTGACGGCGATCCTGCTCGGCACATCCATCACGCTGCTGGGCTGGCCGGCACCGGTGGCGGTCCTGGCCGGGGCGGTCTGCGGACTCGTCTTTGCCGGTGCCTCGATGTTCTACGGCTACCGGCAGTACCGCGACGTGTGGCCGGCCTTCACACCGCTCTCCCCCACGCCTCCGGGCCGGGACTGAGGTGCATCAGCCGGGACGGAATCAGTCGATGGCTGCCATCAGTTCAACCACACGGTCCAGGAAGGCATCCACCTGGTTTTCCTCGTAGCCATCCTTGCCGACGGCGGGACGGAAGACTGCGCGCCGGACGTTGTCCACGCTGAGCGGCTTGTCCTCCTCGAGGTAACCAAGCAGGTCGTAGCAAAGATTGTCCACGTCCAGCGTGTTGTAGCTCCGGGCCTTTTTCTTGGACGGCCGCCGGAACCGCTCGCCGTCGGGCCGGTGCAGCCTGCCGCGGAGGATCCCGGACAGTTTTCCGATTTCACGCAGCCAGGCCTCTTCGCCGCTGGCGGCAATAAGCTCATCCCGCTCACGGCGGGCGAAGGCATCTTCGAGCCTGTCCAGGGCCGCGTCAACCACCGCAGCGGAGTACCCGCCCTTGACCGGGTCAAAGGACACGGCACGGACATCCCCGCTGTTGACAGCGTGGATGGCGGCCTTCGGCGTTTCCAGTGACACGCGCGCACGCTGGAGGAACTGGTCCACCTGTTTGGCGTTGTACCCGTATTCGCCGCGCGGCACGCGCTCAAAGGACGCGGGAATGTGCCGATGAATGTCCACTGCCACTATGTTTTCCTTCATGCTGTTCAGCCGGATCGGTTTAGCACCAGTCTATTGGCGCGGCGGAGCCGGCGGGGTTTCCGGTCGGTGGTTTCCGGTCAGGCGCCTGCAACCAAAACGTACATGACGAAGGCTGCGGGACACGCGAAAACGATGGAATCGAGCCGGTCCATGACGCCGCCATGGCCAGGGAGGATGCTGCTCATGTCCTTGATGCCAAGTTCACGCTTGACCATGGATTCGGCGAGGTCGCCCGCCGTCGAGGCAGCCACCACGCCGACTGCGAGGACCACACCGACCCACCACGGTTTGTCCAGCAGGAAGATGCTGGCCAGGACGCCGATCAGCATGGCGCCCGCGATGGAACCGGCGAACCCTTCCCAGGACTTCTTCGGGCTGATCTTCGGGGCCATGGGATGTTTGCCCAACGATGCCCCCACAAGATACCCAAAGGTGTCATTGGATACCACCAGCAGGAGCATGACGGCCACCTGCCAGGCGCCGTGCGGCACCGTACCGCCCGGCCAGAGCCCCAGGGGTGTGACGCCACCGGACGCGTGGAGCGGCAGCGCCGCGAAGCTGATGAAGAACGGCACCCAGCCGAGCGTGAAGACCCCTGCGAAGATGCTGTTGGCCGAGCCCGCCGCGCTTTCAATCGACCGCCACAGCAGCACGGCAACACAGCTCAGCAGCATGGCAAAGAGCAGGCTTTCCAGTCCGCCAAAATAGGCGACAAAGGGCATGGCCACGGTCCCGGTCATAACCGGGACAATCGGCAGCCTGGTGCCGTTGGCTTCGAGGGCCCGGAAGATCTCCCAGACTCCGAAGATGGCGAAGGTGGTGGTGACCGCCACGAACGCCAGCGGGAGGAAGAGCAGGCCGCCGAGGACGGCAAACAGCATGGCCAGCCCCACGGCGGTGGCCGCGGGCAGGTTCCGCCCGGCTTTCGGCGTGGGGTTGGCCCGGGGCTGCCTGCCCTTCATGCGCGCCCGTTGTGCGGGAGCCTGCTCTGCCTGGCTCATCAGACTTCGAGCAGCTCTGCTTCCTTGCGCTTGAGCAGCTCATCGATGCCGTCCACGTGGGCCTTGGTCAGGGCGTCGAGTTCCTTCTCGGCACGGGTGCCTTCATCCTCGCCGGCTTCGCCGTCCTTGACCAGCTTGTCCAGGGTTTCCTTGGCCTTGCGGCGGATGTTGCGGATGGAGATCTTGGCGTCCTCGCCCTTGGATTTGACGATCTTGACGTATTCCTTGCGGCGTTCCTGCGTCAGGTCAGGGATGGTGATGCGGATGACGTTGCCGTCGTTGGACGGGTTGGCGCCCACCTCTGAGTCGCTGAGGGCGCGCTCGATGTCGCGAAGGGCTGTTTTGTCGAACGGGGTGATAAGGATGGTCCGCGCGTCCGGGATCGCGAAGGAGGCGAGCTGCTGCAGCGGGGTGGGTGAGCCGTAGTAGTCCACCAGGACCTTGTTGTAGAGGCCCGGGTTGGCCCGGCCCGTGCGGATCGAGGCGAAGTCTTCCTTGGCTACCTCTACTGCCTTGTCCATTTTCTCTTCGGCTTCGAGCAAGGTTTCTTCGATCACGGTCTCTCCTCAGAAATCAGTGCAGTCCGGAGGCCGGTTTCCTGCACAATCTTGGTTCAGTGTTACTGGTTCCATCGCTGGGCCGGCCAGCGGGGATGGATCTGTCCTGAAAACATCCTAGCTGTTGCTAGGTGGTCACCAGGGTGCCCAGCTTTTCGCCGAGGATGGCTCGGGTGACGTTGCCTTCGCCTTCCATGCCGAAGACCACCATGGAGAGGTTGTTGTCTTTGCACATGGTCATTGCGGTCTGGTCCATGACCCGGATGTCGCGGCGCAGGGCGTCGTCGTAGCTCAGGGTCTCCAGGCGTTCGGCTGAAGGGTCCTTCTTGGGATCGGCCGTATACACGGCATCCACGCCGCTCTTGGCCATCAGCACAACGTCCGCGTGCACTTCCAGGGCGCGCTGTGCGGCCACGGTGTCGGTGGAGAAGTACGGGAGGCCGGCGCCGGCGCCGAAAATGACCACGCGGCCCTTTTCCATGTGCCTGATGGCGCGGCGGGGAATGTAGGCCTCGGCTACCTGGCCCATGGTGATGGCGCTCTGGACCCGCGTTTCCACGCCGGCCTGCTCCAGGAAGTCCTGCAGGGCCAGGCAGTTCATGACGGTGCCGAGCATGCCCATGTAGTCTGCGCGTGAGCGGTCCATGCCGCTTTGGGACAGTTCGGCGCCACGGAAGAAATTACCGCCGCCGACGACGATGGCCACTTCCACTTCAGGGACCGCCGCGGCGATCTGCTTGGCGACGTCGCGGACGGTTTCGGGGTCAACGCCCAGCTTTCCGCCGCCGAAGACCTCACCTGAAAGCTTCAGGAGAACGCGGCGCCTGCTTTTCTCCGACTGGTTGGACGATTTGACGGCTTCCATGGGTGCCTTCCCGTTCGTGAACTCTGAAAAAGGTTATCCTGCCGGGCGGCCAAAGGTCTCATCGACGGCTGGCCCGGTGCATGCAAAAGGGGCGGCCACCGAAGTGGCCACCCCTTTTGCAGGTGCGACTAGGAGCCGACGCGGAAACGCGTGAAGGCCGTAGCCTTGACGCCGGCCTCTTCGAGGACCTGTGCCACGGACTTCTTGGCATCCTTGGCGAATGACTGGTCAACGAGGACCTCGCCCTTGTAGAAGCCCGTCACGCGGCCTTCGACGATCTTGGTGAGGGCAGCTTCCGGCTTGCCTTCAGCCTTGGCCGTCTCTTCGGCGATGCGGCGCTCGGACTCAACCAGCTCGGACGGAACGTCCTCGCGGGTCAGGTAGTTCGGAGCCATGGCGGCAACGTGGACAGCAACGTCGTGCGCGGCGGTGGTGGCGGCTTCGCCTTCACCGTCGACGGCGAACAGCACGCCGACCTGGGCCGGGAGGTCCTTGGAGGTCTTGTGCAGGTAAGCGTCTACCGTTGCGCCCTCAATGCGGGAGATGCGGCGGACAACAACCTTTTCGCCCAGGACTGCGCCTTCTTCGACGACGACCTCGGAGAGCGGCTTGCCGTCAACGTCGGTGGCGAGGAGGGTGTCGAGGTCGGCAGCGCCGGACTCCACAGCCACGGCCAGGACCTTGTCGGCGAGCTGGATGAACTTGTCAGCCTTGGCCACGAAGTCGGTCTCGCAGTTGACCTCGATCATCACGCCAACGCCGTTGGTGACCTTTGCGGCCACCAGGCCTTCGGCGGTGGAGCGGCCTTCACGCTTGGTCGCGCCCTTGAGGCCCTTGATGCGGATGATTTCGATGGCCTTCTCGGCGTCACCGTTGGCTTCGTCAAGAGCCTTCTTGACATCCATCATGCCGGCGCCGGTGCGCTCACGCAGAGCCTTGATATCAGCGGCAGTGTAGTTCGCCATGTGAACCCCTCTGTCTAGAAAATTTATGTGGTGTACGGACCGACAGGACAGCAGCCCACCTGGTGAGCCGCCGTCCTGTCAGCAGTTCCGGTGCTGCTGGCAGCGCCGGTATTCCGGATTTACTTGTGTTACTTGTCCGCGTCTGCGGCGGGAGCCTCGGCAGCGGCCGGAGCTTCCTCGGCAGCCGGAGCAGCAGCTTCTTCAGCGGCCGGAGCGGCAGCCTCTTCAGCCTTGCTGCCTTCGAGGAGTTCGCGCTCCCACTCAGCCAGCGGCTCTTCCGGAGCTTCCGTGGTGCCCGTGGCGCGCTGGTTACGGGCGATCAGGCCCTCAGCAACGGCGTCGGCGACAACGCGGGTCAGCAGGTTCACGGAGCGGATGGCGTCGTCGTTGCCCGGGATCGGGAAGTCAACCTCGTCCGGATCGCAGTTGGTGTCCAGGATGGCCACAACCGGGATGTTCAGCTTCTTGGCTTCGTCAACAGCAAGGTGTTCCTTCTTGGTGTCCACGATCCAGAGCACCGAGGGTGCCTTGGTCAGGTTGCGGATACCGCCGAGGTTGGTCTCAAGCTTGGTGAGTTCGCGGCGAAGGAGCAGCAGTTCCTTCTTGGTGTATGCAGAACCGGCGACGTCATCGAAGTCGATTTCTTCCAGTTCCTTCATGCGCTGGATGCGCTTGGAAACGGTCTGGAAGTTGGTCAGCATACCGCCGAGCCAGCGCTGGTTCACGTAGGGCTGGCCAACGCGGGTTGCCTGCTCAGCAATTGCTTCCTGGGCCTGCTTCTTGGTGCCGACGAAGAGTACGGTGCCGCCGTGGGCAACGGTGGCCTTGACGAACTCGTAGGCGCGGTCGATGTAGGACAGCGACTGCTGAAGGTCAATGATGTAGATGCCATTGCGTTCCGTGAAGATGAATCGCTTCATCTTCGGGTTCCAACGGCGGGTCTGGTGTCCAAAGTGGACGCCGCTGTCAAGCAGCTGGCGCATAGTTACGACGGGCATGCCGGCGCTCCTTCCGGCAGGTCATTCATGAGAAGGCCCTGAGGCCCTCTTACCCTGCCAATAGTTGACGGTTGTTTAGCGTGGCCCAAGGCGGGCCGTGCTCCTGGCATCCATTGCGCTTCCCATCAGGGCCCTGGGGTCCTGACCGCGGGAGGCACAATCCTCCTCACATGAAGCCGGGGCTTCAGATTCAGAGGGCTGGATGCGCGTAGTCAGCCGCCGCTCCCCCGCACCTCTGAATGAGACGTGCCGACGCGTGCCGGACCGGCGGATTTAACCGCTGACACGACAAACGTTGAGGGCGCAGCAAACTGCTCCATCAAGTGTACTACAGGCACCCCCTCCCGACGGACACCCGGAGGGGCGCCTCAGGCGTTGTCCACATAGCAAAAACGGGCCTTCCCTCAGTGTGAATGGCGGCGGGATGCTGGGCAGATGAAAGCCCCAGCGTTGCTCGCCGCGGTCCTGCTGCTTCCGGCGTCGGTCACGCCGGCCGGTGAGGTGCTGTCCGCCGCACCGGCCCCGGTCCCCGGAGGCCGTTACCCGGACGTTTCGGCATTTGCCGGACCGGCTCCGGCCCAGCCCACGTGGCACTGGCCTCTTGCGCCCAGGCCCGGAGTGCTTCGGGCGTTTGATCCCCCGGACAAGCCGTGGATGAGCGGACACCGCGGGGTGGACCTTGAGGCAACGCACGACGGCGTTCCGGTCACCTCGCCGGAGTCCGGAACCGTCAGCTTCGTGGGCGTGGTGGTTGACCGGCCGGTGATCACCATTGACCACGGAAACGGGCTCCGGAGCAGTTTCGAACCGGTGGAGAGCCCGCTGAAGGCCGGCGACACGGTGGCCAAAGGTGACACGATCGGCACCTTGATGCCCGGCCACTGTGGCCCCCGTCCGTGCGTCCACTGGGGCGTCCGGCGCGGCGAGGACTACGTGAATCCGCTGGAGTTCGTACTTGACCTCCGGCCGTCCATCCTGCTCCCCCTGTCCGGGGGCCGGCCCGATCCGGGACAGGACGATCGCGCAGGCTAAACGATCGCGGAAATGCCCGTGATGGCGCGGCCCGTCACCAGGGTATTGACCTCATGCGTGCCTTCGTAGGAGTAGATGGCCTCCGCGTCGGCGAAGATCTTGGCCATCTCAAAGTCGGTGACGATTCCGTTGCCGCCCAGGAGGCTGCGCCCGATCGCCACGCTTTCGCGCATCCGTGCCGTCGTAAAGGCTTTCGCCAGGGCGGACTGCTCGTCTTTCGCCTGGCCGGCGTCCTCCAGCTGGGAGAGCCGGACCATCATGCCCATGGAGCTGACGGCATTCCCCAGGATCTGCACCAGCTGGCTCTGGACCAGCTGGAAGGATGCCAGCGGGCGGCCGAACTGGTGACGCTCCACGGCGTAGCGCCGGGCCACATCAAACGCCGCCAGCTGCTGGCCCACGGCCTGCCAGGCAACGCCAAGGCGGGTGACCTTGAGGACCTTGTTGGTGTCGCGGAAACTGTTGGCGTTGGCGAGCTTGAAGAAGTCAGGCACCACCACGTTGTCCAGGTTGATGTCCGCGTTCTGGACCGTGCGCAGGGAGATCTTGTTTTCGATCTTGGTTGCACTGAACCCGGCAAGCTTGGTGTCCACCAGGAAGCCCTTGACCTGGTTGTCCGCGAGGTCCCGCGCGTAGATGACCACCCAGTCCGAAAAGGTAGCGTTGCCGATCCAGCGCTTGGCGCCGTTGAGGATCCAGGAGTCCCCTTCGCGCCGGGCAGTGGTGCGGGTGCCGCCGGCCACATCCGAGCCGCCCAGCGGCTCGGTCAGCCCGAATGCCCCGATCTTCTTCAGCGAGTAGATGTCCGGAAGCCAGGCGTCCTGCTGTTCCTGCGAGGCCAGCGCCTCAATGGATCCGGTAAAGAGTCCGTCATGGACGCCCATGAACGTCGAGATCGAGGTGTCGGCCCGCGTGACTTCCGCATGCATCAGTCCGGCGAACAGGTTGGAGTGCCCCTGGCGCCTGACCGGGCTGACCAGGTCGATCTCGGCCAGCCTGGGGATGAGATCCATCGGGAATTCGCCGCGGTTCCAGCAGTCCACGGCGATCGGACGGACTTCGCGGGTAAGGAATTCGCGGACCTCCGCGAGCCTGTCCTGCTCCTTCCCCGTGAGCATCTGCTCAAAAGCGAAAAAGTCACCGTCGGCGTACGGAAGGTTGTTGATGTCAATGGATTTCCTGGACATGGTTTCCTCGCAGTGGATCAGTACGGGCGGAAGAGCCCCGAGGGATGGATGTCCCAGGGAACCCACTAAGTTACTGGTCAGTAACATACCGTATCCTGCGGGTTAAACCAAAGAACCGCGGCCTGTTGTGGCCACGGTTCTTTGGACTGAAATAACGGTTCCAGGGGTAGGGCTACTCGGACTTGAACCGAGGACCTTAGGATTATGAGTCCCGCGCTCTAACCAGCTGAGCTATAGCCCCGTGCGCCCTGCGGATCCGCGTCCAGGGGAGCTTCGGATCCAGCGGGGCAAAAACACTCTAGCAAATCACGGAATGCCTTCAGACCACCTTGTCTTCGAAGCCTGCTCCGCGGTAGAGGTCCTCAAAGGTCTGCAGTGTTCCCTGCATGCTGTGCGGCTCCACCATCCGGCGGCTGGCCCGGCCCATTTCAGCCAGCTCCTCTGCCGGAAGCTGGAGGACCCGGGCGATCTTGGCCGCAAGGTCGTTGCTGTCGTTCGGGGTGAAGAGGTACCCGTTCTCGCCGTCCCGCACCAGGTGCGGCAATGCCATGGCGTCGGCAAGCAACACCGGCGTGGACGCCGACATGGCCTCCAGTGTGACCAGTGACTGCAGTTCGGCGGTGCCGGGCATGCAGAACAGGTCAGCCTTGATGTACGCCTCTCGAAGGTCTTCGTCGCTGGCCAGGCCCAGGAACTTCACCCGGTCCCCCAGGCCCAGCCGTTGCACCTGCGCCTCCAGGGCGGACCGCACCTCGCCGCCGCCAACAATTTCCAGGTGGACGTTCAGGTCCGCCGGCGTCTTGGACACGGCATCAATCAGCACGTCCACGTGCTTCTCCTCGGCCAGCCGGCCCACGAACAGCAGGGTGGGGTGCGCGTGGCGTTCGATGACTTCCCCGGGCTGCAGCTCATAGGCCGAGGCATCGATGCCGTTGGAAAGCGGCAGCACCTTGCGGAGGAAGGCATGCTGGTGCATCGCCTTGGCCGCCAGGGGCGTGGGGGTGGTGACGACGTCGGCCTGGCCCATGACCTTGCCCATGTCCTTCCAGGAGATCTTTCCGATGATGTCCTTGAACCACTGCGGGAACGGCAGGAAGGGGTTGAGGTTTTCGGGCATGAAGTGGTTGGTGGCCACAACTCTAATGCCGCGCTTGACGGCTTCGTAGAGGACGTGTTCGCCGATCATGTAGTGGCTCTGGATGTGTACGACGTCGGGCTTGACCCGGTCGAACAGGAGGCTGATCTCCTTTTTGATCTCCCACGGAAAGCAGATCCGGAAGTATTCGTGCGTAAAGACCCCATGCGATCGGAGCCGGTGCACGGTGGCCTCGGACCGGAACTCCGTAAAGCTCTTTCCGTTGTCCGCGCGGCACGCCAGAACATGCACGTCGTGGCCGCGCCCGGTCATTCCCTTGGCCAGCCGGTAACCGAACGTGGCGGCACCGTTGATGTGGGGCGGATAGGTGTCCGCGGCGATCAGGACAGTCAGCGGAGGCTGGTCGGCGGGCGTTGTCACGTGGAGAGCTCCTGATGGTCTCGGTGCCGGCAGTTAAGGCTGACAGCACCGCTTGGCCGCTGGCACGGTAGTGCCGGGCCTTTTAGTGAAAATCGGCTAGTGGGACGCCCGGCCCGCGGCCTTCCGCGCATCCTTCTTGCGCTTGGTGACCTCGGGGTGGTGCCTGGAAAGGGCGATCACCCCAACGATAGCAAGGGAAGCAGCCGTACCCATGGCAATCGCCATCACGGCGTGGACGTCCGGACGGAGTTCGCCCAGTATGACGATGCCAATGGCGATCCCCACGATCGGGTCGATGACAGTGAGGCCGGCGATGACGAGGTCCGGCGGTCCGCCGGAGTAGGCGTTCTGGACAAACCAGGAGCCCAGGCCGCCGGCTGCGGCTATGGCCACCACGGAGTACCACTGCACGTTGAGCAGGACCAGCCCATTGGGATCCAGCAGGTGCTTGCCGATGATCCTCGTCAGGACGGCCACGAAGCCGAACAGGACGCCCGCACCCAGGATGTAGACGAACGCGCTCATCCGGTGCCGGAACATGGCGGCCAAAGTGCCGAAAATGCCCACTGCGAGCGCCAGCAGCAGCACAATCGTGAGCTCATCGTCGTGGCTGACATGGTGGTTCTCCTGCGTCACGTTGACTGCGAGGAGGACAAACAGCGCCGACCCGCTGACGCACGCTGCGATGGCCACCCAGGTTGCCCTGTTGATGGTGAGGTCCTGGTCCCGGGCGTTGACCACGGTGGTGATCACCAGCGCAATCGCGCCGATCGGCTGTACCACGGTCAGCGGGGCGGAAACCAGGGCGACGGCGTTCATTCCCATCCCGACGCAGAGCAGGAGCAGTCCGAGCACCCAGCGCGGGTTGCGCAGCAACCTGAGGAAGCCGTTGGAACTGAGTGCCAGCCCGCCGGTATCGGCCTTAACGGCACTGCCCTGCTTCTGTGCACCGATGGCCAGGAAAAATGCTCCGAGGACCGCGAGCAGAACCGCCACCCACACCATCAGGCGGTGCCGCCGTCGTGAGGTGGGTGCATTCTGCCCTTCCGCAGGATGGCCCAGAAGTAGTTGTAAGCGGCAATCCAATGCCCGGCCAGGCCGAGGCCCAGCACCACCCAGGCCGCAATGTGCAGGGCCCCGGCCAGCGGAACGTCCAGCCGGGACAGCACCAGCATGGGCGTGCCGAGGAGCAGCAGCCCGGTGCGGACTTTGCCAACCCGGCTCACCGGAAGGTCCGGGTGGCCGCCGAAGTAGGAAAGCGTCAGGACGAGCAGGACGGCGTCGGGAATGACCAGCGCGGCGAGGTAGAGCCAGTGCACCACTCCGGCGATCACCAGGGTGACGGCGACGGCGATCAGCGCCAGCCTGTCTGCGATCGGGTCCATCACGCGGCCCAGCCTGGACGCCTGGTCGAAGCGGCGGGCCACGTAGCCGTCGACCCAGTCGGTGCTGGCCATGACCGCCAGGACCACGACGGCCCAGCCGTACTCCTTCTGGGCCAGGACCAGCCAGATGAAGAGCGGGACGCCCATAAACCGCAGGACGGTGAGGGCATTGGGGACCGTGAAGACGAGGTCGTGGTCAACCTGGGGGCGGCCCGGACGGGAGCCAGCACCAATGAACTTCATCCCGTCCCCCCTTTCCTCAAAGCATGGTGTGCAGCATGGCGTGTGCAGCTACGGGTTCTTCAGCAGCTTGCGCAGCAGCACCACAAAAACGGCGGCAGCGCCTGCAAAAGCGGCCAAGGGCTTCCAACGAAGGGCCGCCCTCCCCGGTTCCCCTGACAGGCCGGAAAACTTCTCCGCGGCGACCTCCCGGCCATGGTTCAGCAGGGCCTGGCCCTCCCGCAGCTTTTCCTGTGCGGCACCTGCAAGGAACCGGACCTGGGGCTTGATGTCGAGTTCGGTGTCCAGTTCGTCGCGGACCTCCGTGAGGTGGCGCCGGCGCTGGTCGAGGCGGCGGTGCAGCTCGGGTTCGGACGCGTGCGGGAATTCCTTATCGTGCGCCTCGGCTTTGGCTTCCTTCTCGGCCTTGGCCTTCGCAGCAGCTTCTGCTTTGGCGGCCTTGGCGGCCTTCGCTTCGGGGCTGGACGGATCGAGGAGGGCCGGGTTGAAGTCCGAGCCTTCCTTGACGATGCCGAGGTCGTGCTTGATCCCCCGGATGGTCTCCTCCGGAACCAGCGGCATGGCCTTCTTGAACTTCTGTAATCCCACCAGGCCGCCGACCGCGGCGATCAGCAGGAACGCGGCACTGACCAGCAGAGCAGCCAGCCACGCCGGCATGATGGTGGCCAGGCCCATGATGGCGGCAACGATGAGCCCCACTACCAGGAACGCCACAAAAACCAGTGCGACGGCGAAGAATGCGGCGGCGACTCCGAGCTGGACGCCCTTGCGCTTGATCTCAACCTTGGCCAGGGCGATTTCGTCATTGATCTGGCGGGGGGCCAACCGGAAAAGGAGTTTGAGGGTTCTGGGGAGCGCAGTGATGCGCAGGCCCTGGCTGGTCCGCCCGCTGTGACGTCCGCTCATCGGTTCCGCCTAACTGGTTGCATGGTCGATTCGGCTTCCGTGTACTGCGGGAGAGTGCAACTGCACAGTCCCCGCCCACAAAACTATCATTCAGGTTCAGGACGAACTTCGGGCCATGCGGAGCGGCGTGCCCTCCAACGCTGTAAATGTTGGATGCATCGGGCCTAGGATTGATCTCCGTGACCATAACCGCCAATCCGGGCGATCTGCTGACCCGCCGCCGGAAACTCCTGTACATCCTCCTGCTCGGCGCGCTTACCGCTTTGGGACCGTTCACCATCGACCTGTACCTGCCGGCCTTCCCCGCGCTTGAGGCCAGCCTGGGAGTCACCGAGGCGCAGGTCCAGCTGACGCTGGCCGGGACAACGGTGGGCTTCGCCCTGGGCCAGTTGGTGGTGGGGCCCTTCAGTGACAAGTTCGGACGGCGGCTTCCGCTGATTCTTGCCACGGCCCTGCATATCGCAGCGTCCGTAGGGGCAGCGCTCTCCACCGACATCGCGACGCTGGGTCTGTTCCGCGTGCTGATGGGCGTCGGCGCCGCGGGCGGCGGTGTGGTTGCCATGGCCATGGTCAGGGACCTATTTTCCGGATATGCGATGGTGCGGATGTTCTCCCGGATGGCGCTCGTCAACGGTCTCGCCCCCATCCTGGCGCCGGTCATCGGCTCACAGCTGTTGCTGGTCATGCCCTGGCCCGGGATTTTTGTGTTCCTCGCCTCCTACGGCACCCTGGTGATCATCGCAGCACTCTTCCTGGTCCGTGAGACCCTCCCGCCGGAAAACCGCGGCCAGTCCGGCCTGACGGCCGGCCAGCGCTACAAAGTCCTCTTCACCGACCGGATCTTCGTGGGGCTCCTACTGGTGGGCGGCATGAACTTCGCCGGGCTCTTTACGTATCTCTCCGCTTCGCCGTTCCTGTTCCAGGACGTCTTTGGGTTCTCCCCCCAGCAGTACGGCCTGTTGTTCGGCATCAACTCCCTGGGCATCGTCGCCGGTGTCCAGACCAGCTCGCGGCTCATCAGGCGCGTACCGCCGCAGTGGATCCTGGCGTGCTCCACGGCCTGGATGTTCCTGATGTCGTTGCTGATTGTTCTCTTCGACCAGCTGGGACTGGGCCTGTGGGGAGTCATGGTGCCGCTCTGGTTCTACATCCTGGGCACTGGCTTTACTTTTCCCTGCGTGCAGGTCCTGGCCCTGGCCAGCCATGGCGACAAGGCGGGTACGGCGGCTTCGCTCCTGGGCGCGGCCACGTTCATGATGGCCGGGCTGATCTCTCCGGTGGTGGGCTGGCTGGGCATCGAGACCGCCACACCCATGGGCGCCGTGCAGGCCGCATGCATCCTGCTGGGAATTGCGGCCCTGTGGCTGGTGGTCCGGCCCCGCACCGTCCCTTCGATCCACTGATCGCCTGCGACAGGCCTGGGGCCGCAACCTCCGGCAGTAGGGTGGGACGATGACACGCAAGCCGCACCGCAACGGGCGGGGACTGTTCCTCGGCGCGGTGCTGGGCGCCGTCGTGGGCTACTTTGCCGGCCGGGCGCTGGGCAACCCGGCGATCGGCATCATCCTTGGCTCACTTGCCGGCTCAGCCCTGCTCTACCGCCTCAATCCGGGCCCCTGGAACCGCCGCTGACCAACCTGCGGCAGCAGCACGGTGCGTGCCAAGCCGAGGGCCCTCCTTCCGTTCCGCCCCCTGCCGCCCGGGGCGCTTCCCGCGATAAAATGTTTCCGTGCACAGCTGGCAGGCCCCACCGCCACTCCCGGCCACGTGGCAACGGTGCGACACCGGCATATTGCCCCTGTGGTGGGATCGGCTGTGTGCCCAAACAGGTGAGCAGTCGGCGGCACTGTACGCCGCGGGTCTCTTCACCGAGGACCGCCGCCGTCCCATCGCGCAGTGGTACAACCCCGCGTTTAACGCGGCATTGCTCGTAGCGCCCGAGACCTCCGCCGAATGGCCCGTGCAGCGCTTCGGCATCTTCTACGCGCCACCGGACTCCGGCTTCACGCGCGTGTACTCCGCCCCGCACGAATGGCACCCGCGGGAGCCGCGCAAGTCCCCCACCGAGCAGGAGGCCTTCCAGGCGGCCATCGCCGAGGCGGAGCGCTTCCTGCAGGTGGAGATGGACTTCGTCTGACAGATCACGACGACTGCGGCCCGGCGGGGGAAAGCGCCGGATGGTCCCAGCGCATCACGAAGTCGGCCTGCCGCAGCGCGGCCGAGGGGCCAAAGAACGCCATGCTGCGCAGCATGCCGTTCCTGAGCCTCCGCACCACGGGATTCCGGGCCGTGGCGAGCCGCGCGATCTGCTCAGAACGGCGCACTATCAGCGAGGTTCGCGGCAGACGGGCGGCCGTGTAGTCCGCAAGGCCGTCAGCCACAGCGTCCGCGGCGGCAACGCAGTAGGCGAGGGTAACGGCGTCCTCTACCGCCTGGCAGGCACCCTGGCCCAGGTTCGGTGCCATCGCGTGGGCGGCATCGCCGAGGATCGCCACCTTGCCCCGGTGGAGTGCCGGCAGCGGCCTCCGCATGGAGTAGATGTCGGCGCGTATGATCGCCGCCGGATCGATCCGCGCGATGACATCAGGGATCGGGGGCGGACGTCAGGCCGCCGATGCCGGCCCCTATGATGACCGCCCGGCGTGCAAGCGTCCCCGCCATGCGTGCCTCCGCGTCCTGTGTCCATGACATCCGGGTGTCCCCACATCATGAACCAAGACCGCGGCAACGGGAAGAGACAAAAAATCCCCGCCCTCCATATGGAGGACGGGGACTTTTTGTGTTTGCTCCTCCTGCTGGACTTGAACCAGCAACCCTTCGATTAACAGTCGAATGCTCTGCCAATTGAGCTAAGGAGGAATGAAGCAGGTATGACATTAGCAAACGTTTCAGGGCTATGGGAAATCGGCGCCCTGACAGCGAAGAAATACCCTCCCCGGGTATAAAAAAGTCCCCGTTCCGGAGGCCCGGAACGGGGACTGCGCGCTCCTCCTGCTGGACTTGAACCAGCAACCCTTCGATTAACAGTCGAATGCTCTGCCAATTGAGCTAAGGAGGAATGAAGCGGGTACAAGCCTAGCAAAGACCCCGCGGGGAAGTGAAATCGGGCCGCCCTACGCGTCCGAGCGCAGTGCCCGGCGTTCCATTTCCAGCATCATCAGTTCCCTGTTGAGCCGCTGGAAATCCTCCGGGTCAGCCGCCGGATCCAGCCGCTGCAGCTGGCCCATTTTGTCCGCCTTCACCCGGGTGATCTGCAGCTCGAACAGCCGCGAGAGGATGTCCTTGCAGTACTTCTGGACCGCTTCCTCGGTGCTCGCGGGCAGGGGCACCACAGCAAGTTCGGACACCAGCGGCCGGAGGGGTTCCGGCACCTCGTTCATGACCTGCTCCACCCAGCGCACGGGGTCTCCGATGAGCCCGGGTCCGGAGGCCCGCATGGCATCATGAACGGCCTGGAAGGCCGGTGTGACAAATCTCGCAGCCGAGAAACGCTCCCAGATGCCTCCGCCCAGGAGCGAAGGCTCCTGCAGCGCCACCTCGATCGCCTGCCGCTCCATGGACGCCACGGGGTCGCGGGGGTCGGGGCGGTGGTAGGAAGGGACCGCTCCCGACGCCGGCCCTGCAGCGACGCCGGGTCCGCCCGCCTGCGGCGTCGGCGCCGAGGTGTGGGCACCGCCCGGGGCAGTGGCGCCCGGAGCGCCCGGCGGGCCCGAGGCAGCCCGCTTCATCGCGACCGCTACGGCCCTGCTGACTTCCTCCACGGACATGCCGAGCCAGCCCGCCAGTTCACGGGCGTACTCGGGCCTGATGCCGACGTCGCGGATCTGGCCCACCACGGGAGCGGACTCCCGCAGGGCGGCCACCCTGCCTTCCACGGTGTCCAGGTTGTGCCGCTTCAGGGTGGCGCGGATGGCAAATTCGAACAGCGGCCGGCGGGTGCTGATGAGGTCGCGGACCGCGGCGTCCCCCCTGGTTTGCCGCAGGTCGCAGGGATCTGCGCCGGTGGGCTCCACTGCCACATACGTCTGCGCGGTGAAGCGCTGGTCCTCTTCGAAGGCCCGCAGGGCCGCCTTCTGGCCGGCGGCGTCGCCGTCGAAGGTGAAGATGACCTCTCCCCCGGTGCCGTCGTCAGACAGCAGGCGGCGGGCTATCTTGATGTGCTCGGTGCCGAACGCCGTGCCGCAGGTGGCCACCGCCGTCGGAATTCCCGCGAGGTGGCATGCCATCACGTCCGTGTAGCCTTCCACCACCACCAGCTGGCGGTCCTTGGCGATGCTCCGTTTGGCGAGGTCGATCCCGTAGAGCACCTGGGACTTTTTGTAGAGCGTGGTCTCGGGGGTGTTGAGGTACTTGGGGCCCTGGTCGTCCTCATAGAGCTTGCGGGCGCCGAAGCCGATGGTGTCCCCGGCGATGTCGCGGATGGGCCAGATGAGCCGGCCGCGGAAGCGGTCGTAGATGCCCCGGTTTCCTTCGGAGAACATTCCGGTGAGCTTGAGTTCCTGGTCGGTGAAGCCGCGTCCGCGGAGGTGCTTAAGGAGCGCGTCCCAGCCCTGCGGCGCGTAGCCGACGCCGAACTGCTCCGCGGCGGCGCGGTCAAAGCCGCGGCCGTGCAGGAAGTTCCGGCCCTCCGCTGCCCCGGGGGTTAGCAGCTGGGCGCGGAAGAATTCGTCAGCGATCTTGTGCGCGTCCAGGAGCCGCTGCCGCTTGCCCACTTCCTCGCGGTTGGGCCCGGTGCCGCCGTCTTCATAGCGCAGCTCGTAGCCGATGCGGGCGGCCAGTTTCTCCACGGCCTCGTGGAAGGAGGTGTGGTCCTGTTTCTGGACAAAGGCGATGACATCGCCGTCCTCGCCGCAGCCGAAGCAGTGGTACCTGCCCACTTGGGGGCGGACGGTGAACGACGGCGAGCGCTCGTCGTGGAAGGGGCACAGGCCCTTGTAGGTTCCCAGCCCGGCACCCTTGAGCGTGACGTAGCCGTCAACCACTTCCTTGATGTCCGTGCGCTGGCGTACTTCGTCGATATCTTCACGTTTGATCAGGCCAGCCACAAAGCCATCCTAGTCCCGGGGCCGGACAAGCTGGTCCGCCGTGAGGCGTCCGTCACCACAGCGACGGCAGGCTCCCCACGAGCCGTTCGTACATGGCCAGCGCCGAGCCGTCCGTCAGCGACGCGACCTGGTCGATGACCACGCGGAGCCGTGCGCCGTCGTCGGCCGCGTCCCGCCAGTCCGCCGCGAACATGGGTTCGAGATGGCGGTCGCCAGTGGCACTCAGCGCGGTGACCAGGGAGTGCAGCACCTCGCGCTGGCGTTCGTAGATCGGCTGGCGGTGCTCGGTGGTCATCACGAACGTGGTGGCCAGGCCCTTCATCACCGCGATCTCCATCACCGTTTCGTCCGGCACCATCAGCTCGGCGTTGTACCTGGTGAGGTTCTCCGGGCCATACAGGGTGCGGGTGGTCTCCAGGGCGCTCTGGCAGAACCGGCCGATCAGCTGGCTGGTCATGTTCTTCAGGGCAGCCATGGATTTGCGGCTTCCGTCTGCCTCGCGCACCCAGACGTCGGTGGCTTCCAGCCGGGCCAGGGCAGCGTCAATGGCGGCTGGATCGTTGTGCGGGAGGTACCACTGCTTGGCGTAGCCCACCACGCGGGCACGGTGGTCCGGGTTGTCCATCCAGCGGAGCTGGAAGTGCCCGGCGACGATCGCGTCCTCGACGTCGTGCACGGAGTAGGAAATGTCGTCCGCCAGGTCCATGACCTGGGCTTCCAGGCAGGACCGGCGCACCGGTGCGCCCTCCCTGAGCCAGTTGAAGATGGGGAGGTCGTCCTCGTAGGCGCCGAACTTGCTGGTGCGCTGGCCGTGGATCACCGGCGCCTCCAGGGCAGACCAGGGATACTTCGCGGCGGCGTCCAGGCTTGCCCGGGTGAGGTTCAGGCCGGCCGGGCGGCCGTCCGTGGCCAGGACCTTGGGCTCCAGCCGGGTGAGCAGGCGGAGGGTCTGGGCATTGCCTTCAAAGCCGCCGATGGCGTGCGCCACCTCATTCAGGGCGGACTCGCCGTTGTGGCCGAAGGGCGGATGTCCGAGGTCATGGCTGAGGCAGGCCGTGTCCACCACGTCCGGGTCGCAGCCCAGGGCGCGGCCCAGTTCACGGCCGACCTGCGCCACTTCCAGGCTGTGTGTCAGGCGGGTCCTGACGAAGTCGTCCGTGTCCGGCGCCACCACCTGGGTCTTGGCGCCCAGCCGCCGCAGCGCCGACGAGTGCAGCACCCGGGCGCGGTCGCGCTCGAAGTCGGAGCGGTAGGTGGTTTTGGGAGGCTCCTCCACCCAGCGGGCGGAATCGTGGGCGTCGTAGCCGGGCAGGACCGGTGCGGTGGTGCGGGTTTCAGCCACCGGAAACATCCAGCTCCGCGGCCGCGATTTCCTGGGACTGCGCATCGTTGAGGGCGCGGGACTCGAGCCAGTCCTTGGGCAGCGCCGGTTTCTTCGGCGATCCTGCACGGCCGCGGGGACCTTCTGCGTCCACGCCGGGGTACGGCGAGTCCTGGTCCAGCTCGGCCAGTGTTTCGCGCAGCACCTCCAGGCTGGTGACCAGGGCCAGCCGGGTGCGCAGCTCCCCGCCCACCACGTAGCCCTTGAAGTACCACGCCATGTGCTTGCGGATCTCGCGGAGGGCCTTGCCCTCGTCGCCGAAGGTTTCCACCATCAGTTCCGCGTGGCGGTAGACCCCTTCCGCTACCTGCCGCAGGTTGGGCTTGTGCCTGGTGTCGCTGCCTTCGAACGCGGCCTGCAGGTCCCCGAAGAGCCAGGGCCGCCCCTGGCAGCCGCGGCCCACCACCACGCCGTCGACGCCGGTTTCCCGGACCATGCGCACGGCGTCTTCTGCGGACCAGATGTCGCCGTTGCCCAGGACGGGAATGTCCGGCAGGGCTTCGCGCAGCCGGGCGATGGCGGTCCAGTCAGCCTGGCCCGAATAGAACTGTGCGGCCGTGCGGCCGTGGAGTGCGACGGCGGCGACACCGGCATCGCGGGCAATCCGGCCGGCGTCGAGGTACGTCAGGTGGTCCTCGTCGATGCCCTTGCGCATCTTGATGGTCAGCGGGACGTTGCCCTTGGACGCCTCTTTGACCGCGGTCTGGACGATCGAGGTGAACAGGTCGATCTTCCACGGCAGGGCCGAGCCGCCGCCGCGCCGGGTCACTTTGGGAACCGGGCAGCCGAAGTTCAGGTCGATGTGGTCGGCCCGGTCTTCCTCCACCAGCATCCGGACGGCGGCGCCCACGGTCACCGGGTCCACGCCGTACAGCTGCACGGACCTGACCTTCTCGTCGTCGTCGTGCGAGATGATGCGCAGGGATTCGGGCGTGCGCTCCACAAGGGCGCGGGAGGTGACCATCTCCGCCACGTACATGCCGCCGCCGTACTCACGGCAGAGCCTGCGGAAGGCGGAGTTGGTGATGCCCGCCATGGGAGCCAGGATCACGGGGGTGTCCACCGTGATGGGGCCCAGCTTCAGGGGCGGGAGTTCCAGCTTGGGGGCAGGAGGCGTTGCTGTAACAGTCACCTGTCCATTGTCGCAAAGCCGGGCAAATCGGGAGCGGCACCCTCGGCAGGGATGCTTCCCTGAAGCGCCTGACGGCGGGGCCGCGGCCAGTCAGCCGCGGTCCGCCCTGCGTCCCCGCCGTGTTTCTGCCGGCGTTTCTGCCTGCCCTGTTTCTGCAGCCACCGCCGCAGCGGCGGCGAGCGCGCCGGTGTCGTCCACGTCGTCCGGGCTCACGGCGCGGCGCTCCTGGGTTTCGCCGTGGTCCCCTGCAGCGGGACCCGACGGGAGCCCGGCGGTCCGGATTCCGGTTGCTTTGACCACCAGTACCGCGATGAGCGTGGTCACCGGGATGGCGAGGACCAGCCCGATGGAACCCACCAGCGTCCGGATGACTTCCTCGGAGAGTTCGGCGCTGGTGAGGGTATCCCCCAGCGGGCGGTCGTAGAGCATCACGATGATCAGGATGGGCAGCGCCGCCCCCGCATAGGCGAAGGCGATGGTGTAGACGGTGGAGGCGATGTGGTCGCGTCCGATCCTCATGGCCGAGGTGAACAGCTTGCGGGCACTCGTGGCGGGGGCAAGTTCGTACAGTTCCCAGACTGCGGACGACTGCGTGATGGTGACGTCGTTAAGGACGCCCAGGCCCGAGATGATCAGGCCGCACAGGATCACCCCGGAGATGGAAATGTTGGCCGAGGTGTTCACCAGTGTGGCGGCGTCGTGGTTGCCCACGCCCGCGAGGTTTGCGGCGTCGGTGGCCCAGGCTGCCAGGAGCGCCGTGATGGCGAGGCCAAACATGGTGCCCAGCAACGCCGTCGACGTCCGCGCCGAGAAGCCGTGGGCGAAATAGAGGACCCCGATCATAATCACCGTGGAACCCACCAACGCCAGAAGCAGCGGCGGCTTGCCCTCCACCAGTCCCGGCAGCATAAAGCTGACCAGCACAAAGTACGCTCCGACAAGTCCGATCAGGGCCCGGAGTCCCCGCCAGCGGGCAACCGCGATCACCACCACCGCGTACAGAAGGGCCAGCAGGACAATGGGCAGTGTCCGGACAAAGTCCACAAAAATGTAGGCCGGGGAACCCTGCCCCGCGGACGCGCCCTGGGCGTTGGAGAGGTTGAGGTACCGGATCTGGTCCCCCGGCTTCACGCCGTGGGACTTGGCGATGTCCGGGTTGATCACCACTTTGACGGGGTTGCCCCCCTTGTCCGGCTCGGTGAAGGCGAACGTACAGTCCGAGCCCTCGCCGCCGGAAGCCTGCTGGCCGGAATTCGCGTTGGGCGCCGCGGTGCCCTGCATGCAGCTTTCCACCACCACGCTTTGGATCTTGCCGGTGTCGAACGTCACCCCCGGCGCCGCCGAGTATGGGTTGGCCAGGGAAATGCCTTCCTTGCTCCCGGACGGCCACAGCATGGCCATCGCTGCCAGGGTCAGCAGGGTGAGCGGCACCAGCACTGCGGCGAGTATGTAGTTCGCTTTCCTGCGGGCGGCAATCGCCTGGGCCGTCGGCTCCGAATGGCCTTGTGAAACGTGGGTGTGACCGGACCCCATCAGCAGTTGAACCTCATACCTTGAACTCTACGTCCGGCGCCATAGGGTTGATAAATGGACCACCAGGAACTGGGAGGAACCCCGCGTGACCAAGCGCAAGACTGATGAACCCGGCAAGCCTCACTCCGCCGGGGCCGTTGACCGGCCCTCGCGCGCGGCGGTCCTGACTGTTCTGGAGCCGTCCGGACCCACGCTGGGTGTGGCGCTCGTGCTCCATGGGGGCAAGTCGCACAGCTTCGAGCCTGTGGCGGCACACCACCTGAGCCCCGCCCGGATGGTGCCGTTTGCCAAACACCTGCACCGCGCCGGGCGGGACCATGGCCTGGCGGTGTGGTCGTTGCGCAACAGCGTGCGGGGCTGGAACGGCCACGACATGACGCCGCTGCAGGATGCCCGGTGGGCCCTGGAGCAGATCAGGCAGCGGCACCCGGGGGTTCCGGTCTTCCTGCTGGGACATTCCATGGGAGGGCTGACGGCGGTGTGCGCGGCCGACGATCCGCAGGTGGCCGCCGTAGTGGCCCTCGCGCCCTGGCTCAGCCCCGAAACACCCTCGACCCGGGTTGCCGGGAAGAAAGTGCTGATTGTCCACGGGACCACCGACCGCTGGACCAGCGCCTCCGAGTCGCTCAAGTTTGCCCGCCGCGCCACCGGCACCGCCTCCATGCAGTACGTGACCCTCAAGGGGGCCGGCCATTTTATGTTCCGCCGGGTCCGCCTGTGGCATGCCCTGGCTACGGGCTTCATCATGAAAGCCTTCGGCGAGGCGACCGGGGCCGGTCCCGCCTCGGCGCGTGCCCTGGATGACCTGTTGCCTGCGACATCCGTCCAGGTCACCCTGTGAATCCTTTTCCTTGGCCGGAGTTCGTGGCTTCGCTCCCCTGGACGGCGTTGGCCGTTGTCCTGGTCCTGGCCCTGACCTTCGCCGTGGCAGTCCGGCAGGACAGGCACTCCGTCATGGACGTGGCGTGGGGGCCGGGTTTTGTGGCTGTCGCCGCCGTGTCCTGGTTCCTGTCAGCCGCCTACGGAGATGACCTGCGGCGGCTGCTCCTGCTGGTGCTGACAGCCATCTGGGGGCTCCGCCTGGGCGTGCACATCGGCTGGCGCGCCCGCGACGGGCACGAGGATCCCCGCTACAAGGCGATGCTGGGTTCGGCGCCGGGTTCACGCAACGTCTACACCCTCCGCCGGGTCTACCTGCCGCAGGGCGTGGTCATGTTCTTTGTCTCCCTCACCGTCCAGGTGGGCATGTTCTCCACCGGACCGGTCGGGTGGCTCGCCCTCCTGGGAGTCCTGCTGTGGCTGACCGGCTTCATTTTTGAGGCCGTGGGCGACTGGCAGCTGGCCCGGTTCAAGAAGGATCCGTCACGCCGCGGGACGGTGCTCAACACGGGGCTCTGGCGCTACACCCGGCACCCGAACTACTTCGGCGATGCCGCCGTCTGGATCGGCCTGTTCCTGGTCACCGCGGAGTCCTGGCCGGGCGTCCTGACGCTGCTGTCACCGGCCCTGATGGTGTGGACACTGGCCGGGAAGACGGGCAAGCCGCTGACAGAGAAGGCGATGTCCGGCCGGCCAGGCTACCGCGAGTACGTCGAATCCACCAGCGGCTTTATCCCTTGGCCGCCCAAGCGAAGGTGACGCCCATGTGAGTAGCAGCAGGTGTCGTTTTGAGGCTCCAAAACGACACCTGCTGATACTTAGTTGGGTGGGAGGGTCAGTCCGCGACGATCAGCGTTTCCGCGCCCGCCTGCCGCGCCTTGCCGCTGTCCAGCAGGGGTTCGACGGCGGCACGCAGGGCTGCCATGGAGTCGTCCAGTTCCAGCATGACCGGGTGCTGGTACGCGATGAGCGAGAGCAGGTCGCGGACCGCTTCGGCGGCATCGGCGGTGTCCAGGGCAGGATCGTGGCCAACAAAAACATCCGTGGCAGCCGAACCCGGAGCGGAGCCTTCCGGGGCCAGCGGATCCTGGGAGGCCTCCGCGTAGCTCACCGCGAAGGCGCGGATCCTGCCCTTCTTGCTGGGCGCAACGCCCGAGCCGAAGGCGGACTCCGGCTCGGCCCGCAGCACAATCGCACCGTGGGCGCCGGTGAGGTCGTCAAGGAAGAGCTTCTGCACCTGCCCCATGGACAGCACGCCCGGTGAATCCCAGCCGTGGATGGACGTGTAGTACCGCCCCACCACGTCGGTCAGCTCAACGGACCCGGTGGCGAGGTCCATGACCACATCGGACCCTGCGTTCTCGTCGTTGGCCGGGCGGCCGCCGTTGTCCTTGGCCGGGAAGACCGGCAGCTTCAGGGCGCCGGGTTCCACCACCACCAGCCGGGAACGCTGGATGGCCGACAGGCCGAACTCCTCGGCGAACGCGGCCCCGGGGCTGCCGGGCTGGACCTTCGCGCGGAGCTTGGTAACGCCCGACGGCGCATGGTCGGCTTCGCGGCGGAGCATGGTCAGGAGCGTCGCACCGATGCCGGCGCGCCGGTGATCCCGGGCCACCTCGATGTAGGCCCACAGCCGCTCGGGGTGCAGCGATGCCTCGTACACCACGCCCGCTGCCACCGGAATGCCGACGCCGTCAACGACGTCTTCGGCCACGATGGTGCGACGCCACGGGGTTCCGTCAGCACCGGCGGAGGACACGGTCAGGGCGCCGCGGAACTGGCCGGCCTGGAACGTCTCCGGGTCGCCCCAGATCTCCAGCAGCGCCAGGTCGTCGCCTTCGCGCCATTCGCGGTATTCGATGGCCATGCTCAGGCGCCGATCAGGCGGGCGGCCAGGTAGCCTTCCACCTTGTCCAGGGACACGCGTTCCTGGGTCATGGTGTCCCGCTCACGGATGGTCACGGCGTGGTCCTCGAGGGTGTCGAAGTCCACGGTGATGCAGAACGGCGTGCCGATCTCGTCCTGGCGGCGGTAGCGGCGGCCGATCGCGCCGGCGTCGTCGAAGTCGATGTTCCAGTTCTTGCGCAGCTGCGCGCCCAGGTCCTTGGCCTTCGGCGACAGGTCCTCGTTGCGGCTCAGCGGCAGCACCGCGGCCTTGACCGGGGCCAGGCGGGGGTCCAGCTTCAGGACGGTGCGGACGTCGACGCCGCCCTTGGCGTTGGGAGCCTCGTCTTCGGTGTAGGCGTCCACGAGGAACGCCATGAAGGAACGGGTCAGGCCGGCGGCTGGCTCAATCACGTACGGGGTGTAGCGCTCATTGGTGGCCTGGTTGAAGTAGCTCAGGTCCTGGCCGGAGGCCTTGGAGTGGGTGGAGAGATCAAAGTCGGTGCGGTTGGCGATGCCTTCGAGCTCGCCCCATTCCGAGCCCTGGAAGCCGAAGCGGTATTCGATGTCGGTGGTGCCTTTGGAGTAGTGGCTGAGCTTCTCCAGCGGGTGCTCGAAGAAGCGCAGGTTCTCCTCACGGATGCCCAGGCTGGTGTACCAGGACATGCGCTCCTTCATCCAGTACTGGTGCCACTCTTCGTCCGTGCCGGGCTCGACGAAGAATTCCATTTCCATCTGCTCGAATTCACGGGTGCGGAAGATGAAGTTTCCGGGCGTGATCTCGTTGCGGAAGGACTTGCCGATCTGGCCGATGCCGAACGGCGGCTTCTTGCGGGACGTGGTGAGCACGTTGCTGAAGTTCACAAAGATGCCCTGGGCCGTTTCCGGGCGCAGGTAGTGCATGCCTTCTTCGCTGGCGACGGGGCCGAGGAAGGTCTTGAGCAGGCCGGAGAACTCCTGGGGTTCGGTCCATTCGCCGCGGGTGCCGCAGTTGGCGCAGGCGATGTCCTTCAGGCCGTTTTCGGCCGGACGGCCCTTCTTTTCCTCGTATTCTTCCTCGAGGTGGTCCGCGCGGTAGCGCTTGTGGCAGGACAGGCACTCCACCAGCGGGTCGGAGAAGACGTCGACGTGGCCGGAGGCTTCCCATACCTGGCGGGGCAGGATGACGGAGGAGTCCAGGCCCACCACGTCTTCGCGGCCGCGGACCATGGACTGCCACCACTGGCGCTTGATGTTTTCCTTCAGCTCGGCGCCGAGGGGCCCGTAGTCCCAGGCAGAACGCGAACCACCGTAGATCTCACCGGCCTGGAACACGAAGCCCCTCCGTTTGGAGAGGGAAATGACCTGGTCGAGAACGGATTTTGCTGCCATGGTGGAACTCCAATTTCTACAGGGCCGCTGGGTGCGGTCCGCGGGTTATCTGGCCGCCGGGATCACCGTTGGCGAATCACCGTTGGTGGCCGGGCGGGGCGGGCGAAGGAAAGATTGCAGAAAGCTGCGTGTCCTAGCCTACCGGCCACTACCTCCTGAAAGCGCCCCGGGGCCAGGGCAGTGTGGCCAGGATGATGGCGGCCAGGGTGAGGACGGTGCCCAGGACGGTGGCAGGCGCCACGATGGTTCCCGGAGCGGGAACCAGGAGGTCAAGGCCAAGGGAGCCCAACAGCTGCCCGGCAATCATGCCCAGGCCTGTCACAAGGACTCCAAGGCTGCGGACCAGGAGTGCGCCCAGCCCGATGAACACGCAGCCCATGGGCCCGCCAACGTAGTACCACCACTCCCCCGGCAAAGGGCTGCCCGGCCCGGCAACGGCAACCTTGATGCCCCACGCAGTCCACAGCACCACGCTGCCGGCCACGAAGTTGACCAGCGTTGCCGCGATGGGTGTGCCGTAGTGGACAGTGGCTGTTCCGTTCATGGCCTGCTGGAAGCTCATCAGGAACCCCGCGAGGACAGGCAGCAGGAGCGGCAGCAGCAGCGTCTCCGGCCCGCCGGCCGCTCCGGAAGCTCCAGCGGAAGCCGCTGCAGGGGCCGCGAACCGTGGCGAGACCGCCCATGCCACGGCGGCGATGGTGAGGACGCAGCCGATGATCCGGATGCCGGTCACCGGTTTCTTCCCCGCGGGGCCGATGCCCAGCCGGTCCACCAGCAGGCCGCTCACCGTCTGGCCGGTCACCGTGGCCACGGTGAACAGGGCCACGCCCAGGAGGCCAACGGTGAAGGACTGGGCGAAGACAAACAGCGCCCCGATCCCGCCGGCCAGGACGTACACCGGCGGGAAGGCGCGGTTTCGGACGGCCGGTACGATCTTCGCGAGGCCGGCGCGTCCCTTGGGAAGGACCAGGGAAATCAGGATCATCAGGACCAGGCCTGTGCTGAAACTCACCACCGCCGCGGCGATCCCGTCATTGAGCCGGGCACCAAGTGCGCCGTTGATCCGGCCCTGGACCGGGATGGCAAGCCCTGCTCCGACTGCCAACGGGAGGCCTGCGAGCAACGGCAGCCGGGGGGTGTGGGTCATTGAATCCACCTTACGTCAGGCATTATTGCTTGTATGAGCAACCCGGACATCGAAGAGATCCCCATCCGCGACAGCATGATCCGCCTCGGCCAGCTCCTGAAGCTCGCCAGCCTGGTGGAGGACGGGGTGGAGGCAGCCGAGCTGATCAAGAACGGGCTCGTCAAGGTCAACGGGGATATTGATGACCGCCGCGGACGCCAGCTGCACAACGGCGATACCGTCACCGTCAACGGGCAGACCGTGAAAGTGGTCGCGCCGGAGGCCTGACCCGCGCGGCAGCGTGTGGCGGTCCGGGCGCAACAGCTGCGTCGCCGCCGTCGTGCCTTACTTGTTGAGCACCTCGTGCGTCAGGAACTCGGACACGTGCCCGACCTCCTGCTGGTTGATGCCGTGCCACATGCCTGTGTAAAGCACCTTGGTGAGTTTGACGTGCTTGCGCACCCAGCCCATGGTGAATTCGATCTTGTCCGGGGTGATCACCGGGTCCTGCTGGTCGCGGCCCCAGAACATCGGCACCGTGCCGTCCAGTTCGGCGTCGCGGAACGTGGGGTCCCCGCCGGCGTCCACGGCAAAGCCGGACAGGCCGACGACGGCGGCGAAGTCCGCGGGACGCTGCCGCAGCAGCGTGGTGGCCATGGCCATCCCCATGGAGAAACCCAGCAGCGTCACCGAGGAGTGGCCGTCCTTGATGGTGTCGATCCAGTCCAGCACATACCCGGAGGCCTTTTTCACGGCGTCCAGGGAGTAGTCGATCGAGGCTGTCAGCGGGAACCACGTGAAGCCCGGCCCCATGGCCATCGGGGCACGCACTGAAGCCACCGCGAAGTCGGCCGGCAGCATGTCCGCCAGGCTCAGGAGGTCCTGTTCGTTGGCGCCGTACCCGTGCAGCAGCACCAGCAGCGGCTTTCCGGCGCGCTGGTCCTCGGGCTGGGACCACAAAACAACGGGGGCGGGAAATACTTCGGCGTCAGTCATGGTTTCCATTCTTACAGCTACCCGGCGGTAACAACCTACGTTGGCGTAGCTTGAGAACGAGGAGGCAGGATAGGACCGTGAGTGAAGCCAGAGCCATGCAGAACCCGCCGTCCGACGTCGCGGAACATCCCTGGAGCCGCTATGTGGCCATGGGCGATTCCTTTACCGAAGGCATCGGCGACCCCGAACCGACGAGGCCGGGCGGCTACCGGGGCTGGGCGGACAGGGTGGCGGAGGAACTGGGCCGCGGCCAAAGCGATTTCGCCTACGCCAACCTCGCCGTGCGCGGCAGGCTCCTGCAGCAGATCGTGGACCAGCAGCTTGCCCCGTGCCTTGCCCTGAAGCCTGACCTGGTCACGCTCTCCGCTGGCGGCAACGACCTCATCCGTCCCGGCGGCGACCCCGACGTCCTGGCGGAGCGGCTCGATTCCGTGGTGCAGATCCTGGGCATGGGCGGCGCCACCGTGGTGCTTTTCAACGGCCCGGACACCGGGTCCTCGGTGCTTGGCCGGATCCGCAGCAAGGTTGCCATCTACAACGAGAACCTGCGGACCGTTGCGGCCCGGCATGACGCCATCATCGCCGACATGTGGTCCCTGCGGCAGCTCAGCGACCCGCAGATGTGGGACGAGGACAGGCTGCACTTCTCGCCCCTGGGACACCACACCATCGCGGCCATGGTGCTGGACTCGCTCAACGTCAGCCACACGCTGGAGCCCCTGCAGCCCAAGCCGCTGCCGCCGCGCACCTGGCGCGAAGCCCGGTCCGGGGACCTCGTGTGGGCGCGTGAATACTTTGTCCCGTGGGTGGTGCGGCGGCTGCGCCACCGTTCCTCCGGGGACGGGATCACCGCCAAGCGTCCGACGCCAGGACCCGTGTTCGGCCCGGGCGTCCCGTTGGGATCCGGCGAGGGTCCGCTCGGCTCCACTGACGCGGCCCGGCACTAGCCGCGGCCGGGCCGGAACCGCGAAGCGTGAATCAGGCGGCAGGCATGGAACCTGGTGCGGTGGTGCGGCGTCGGCTTCAGTCCCAGATGCTCCGCGGTCCGGCAGCGCCGTCCCCGGAAGCAGCCCTGCGGAACCTGCTGGCCGTCCAGGCACAGGATTTTCCCTACGCCCGCTGGAGCCTGGCCCAGCGCTCGTCAGCCGATGGATCAGCCGGCGGGCGGGCCGGTTCCACCGGTGGAGGCCCCGCCACGGCCGCGGACATCGAGGAGGCGGTGGCCGACGGCCGGATCCTGCGGACCCACATCCTGCGGCCCACGTGGCATTTTGTCCACCGGGACGATCTCCGCTGGCTCCTTGCCCTGTCCGCGCCGCGGCTCCACCAGGGCAATGCGGGCATGTACCGCCGCACCGGGATCGACACCGCCGCAGCCGCCCGGAGCGGCGAGGTGCTGGCCGGGGCCGTCGCCGGCGGCAACCACCTGACCCGCGAGCAGCTCGCGGCGAGGCTGCAGGACGCCGGCTTCGCCGGAAAGGGCCTGGAACTTGCCTACCTGATCATGCACGCGGAAATCAGCGGCGTCCTGGTCAGCGGAGCGCCGGTGCGCAGCCGCGGCGGCGCGCTGAAGCAAACGTACGCCCTTTTTGACGAGCGGGTGCCTGCCGGGCCGGCCGTGCCGCCGACCCGGCCAGAGGCGCTGGCGGAGCTGGCCCGGCGCTATTTCACGAGCCGTGGTCCCGCCACCGTCAAGGATTGTGCCGACTGGTCGGGACTGACGATGGCCGAGGTCCGGGAGGGCCTGCACCTGGCCATCGAGGAACATCCGGAAGCCCTCGGCACGGTGGTGATTGACGGCGTCGTATTTTATCACGGTGCCGGGCATGGCGCCGGCAGCGCTGACAGCGGACCGCGGATCGACCTGATCCAGTGCTACGACGAATATGTGATGGGTTATTCCGCGTCCCGGCACTACCTGGGCGGCAGCGCTCCTGCCTTCCCGGTCGATGGCTCGCTGCTGCACGTGGTGCTGCTGGACGGGCGGATGGTCGGCTCCTGGCGGCACACGCTGCTCCCCGGCCGGTGCGAACTGGACATCCGCCTGTTCGATCCGGCCGGTCCGGTGCCCGGCTCCCCGCTGGCCAACGCCGTGGAAGACGCAGTGGACAGATATGGGGCCTTCCTGGGAACCCCGGCCGTCCGCGTGCGCACCGGGGCTAAGCTGGAAGGACACACATGAGAGGCGCTACACCGTGAACAGCTTGTTCTTCTGGATCATCATTCTGTCGTTCCTGATTCCGATGGCGATGCGGATGTACCGGAAATCCGTCAACAAGCGGAACCAGGAACAGAGCTTCTCCGGACGCTACCCGGACCAGTTCCCCGGCGGCGGCCAGTTCCCCGGGCAACAGAGCCGCCAGCCGCGTGACGGCTACACCCAGCAGGACTACATGAGCGGCGGCTTCCGCCAGCTCGACGGCCCGCAGCCCCTGCCGCCCAGCCAGCCGCTGCCGCCCATGATGCCCGTTCCGCCCGCGGACCAGCAGTTCCCGCCGTACGGCCAGCCTGTGCCGGGCCAGGCCGCGGAGGCACCGCAGCAGCCTGCCGCCCCCGCAACTCCCCCGCCGCCGTCGGCCCCGCAGGGCTTCCGGGCCCGCAAACTCGCGGAACTGGACCAGCAGTACAGCAACGGCGAGATGGCCGTGGACGAGTACATGAAGCGGCGCTCCGAAATCATGGACGGCTAGCCAGCCGGGACAGTCGGCCGGGCAACCCAGTCAGACCAGGAACGTCTTCCGGAGCTGGCTGCCCAGCTGGCCGATCTCGGTCAGGAAGCCGTCGTGGCCGATGGGTGCTTCAATGACGTGGACATCCACGTCTCCGGGAAGTGCCGCGGCGAGTTCGTGGGACTGCGACGGGAAGTAGAGCCGGTCCGAGTCCACCGCGGCCACGAAGAACCTGGCGGTTGCCCGGGCCAGGGTTTCGGCGAGGGAACCCCTGCCGCGGCAGACGTCGTGGCTCATGAGAGCCTCGGTGATGGCAATGTAGCTGTTGGCATCAAAGCGGCTGACGAGCTTGCTGCCCTGGTGGTCCAGGTAGCTCTCCACCTGGTAGCGGCCCCGGTCCCCCAGCGCCGCTGCCTGCAGCGGGGTTTCGGGAGCCTGGGGCGACCGGCCGAACCGGCCGTCGAATTCCTGGGCTGACCGGTACGTGATGTGGGCGATCCGCCGTGCCAGGGCCAGCCCGTCCTCAGGGAAGGCTCCGCCGTAGTAGTCGCCGTCGTTGAAGTTGGCGTCCTGGCGGATGGCGAGGGTCTGGGCCTGTGCGAAGGCGATCTGCTCTGCGGTGCTGGCGGCGCCGATGGAGATCACGGCACAGCGCTCAACCCGGTCCGGGTAGGTCACGGCCCATTCCAGGGCGCGGGCTCCGCCCATGGACCCGCCCAGGACGGCATACCAGCTGCCGATGCCCAGCTGGTCCGCCAGCCGGGCCTCGGCTGCGGTGCTGTCACGGAGGGTCACGAGCGGGAAGCGTGAGCCCCACGGCTGCCCGTCCGGTGCGGGCGACGACGGGCCGGTGGAACCGTAACAGCCGCCCACGATGTTGATGGACACCACAAAGAACCTGTCCGTGTCTACCGGCGCGCCCGGGCCTGCCAGCTGCTCCCACCAGCCGGGCTCGTCGCTGTCGCCGCGCGTCACGTGCGTGCTGCCGGTCAGGGCGTGCTCAATGAGGACGGCATTGGAGCCGTCCTCATTGAGCGTTCCCCACGTTTCATAGGCGAGCGTGACTTCGGGCAGGTAGCCGCCCGCCTCGAGTTCAAGTCCGCCAATGCTGGCGTAACGGACCACGCCGTTTTCGGGTACTGCTGTACGGGAGACGGTAATCGTCATGTGGAGACCTTTTCTACGCGCTTGCCCGCCGTCAAGTGACCGGCAGGCCAGGTCTTCACCCGGGGCACCCCACCGCGGAAGGAGGGTTGCCGGCCAGCAAGCCGGGGCTGTCGCTGGCACTCATGACCTCCTCCGAGTGTACGAAACCGCCCCCGTGTATGGCTAAGAGTGTGACTGGTTTATGACTCCCCGAGGCTGGGCCGGTCCGGACCGGCGCCCTACTTTGCCGCCTTGGCTGCCCGGAATCCGGCCTCCAGGTCGGCCAGAATGTCGTCAATGTGTTCGATCCCCACGGACAGGCGCACCAGGCCCGGCGTCACGCCCGCAACCGCCTGCTGCTCCGCGGAGAGCTGGCTGTGCGTGGTCGACGCCGGGTGGATGACCAGGGAGCGCACGTCACCGATGTTCGCCACGTGGCTGTGCAGCTCCAGGGCATCCACAAAGCGTTTCCCCGCTTCGGCCCCGCCGGCCAGGTTGAAGGCCACCACCGCGCCGGTACCCAACGGCCCGTATTTGCGTCCGCGCTCATACCAGGGGCTTGACGGGAGCCCGGCATAGGCGACCGATTCGACGTCGTCACGGGCCTCCAGCCACTGCGCCACGGCGACGGCGTTGGCAACGTGCCGTTCCACCCGCAGGCTCAGTGTCTCCAGGCCCTGCGCGATCAGGAAGGCGTTGAAGGGCGAGACGGCGGAGCCAAGGTCACGGAGCAACTGGACCCGGGCCTTGAGGATGTAGGAGAGGTTGGCGCCGAGGGCTCCGCCGGCGCCAAGGTCGCGGGCGTAGACCAGACCGTTGTAGGTGGGGTCCGGGGTGTTGAAGCCGGGGAACCGTTCCGGGTCCTTGCCGAAGTCGAAGTTGCCCGAATCCACGATTACCCCGGCGATGGCCGCGCCGTGCCCGCCAAGGTATTTCGTGGCGGAGTGGACCACGATGTCGGCGCCCCACTCCAGCGGCCGGATCAGGTACGGGGTGGAGAGCGTGTTGTCCACCACCAGCGGGACGCCGGCCTCGTGGGCAGTCCGGGACACCCCTTCAATATCGAGCACGTCCTGGCGCGGGTTGGACACCACCTCGGCAAAGAACAGCTTGGTGTTGGGCTGGACGGCGTCCCGCCAGTGGTCCAGGTTGTCCGGGTCCTCCACGAAGGTCACGGAGATGCCGAACTTCTTCAGCGTGTGGGCGAGCAGGTTGTAGGTTCCGCCGTAGAGGCTGGGGCTGGCCACCACGTGGTCCCCGGCCTCCGCGATGTTCAGGATGGCGAAGGTTTCGGCTGCCTGCCCCGAGCTCAGGAGCAGGGCCGCGAGCCCGCCCTCAAGGCTGGCGATCCGCTGTTCCACGGCGTCCTGCGTGGGGTTGCCGATGCGGGTGTAGATCGGCGCCAGTTCTGCGAGCGCGAAGCGGTTGGCGGCGCTTTCAGCACTGGGGAAGACGAACGACGTCGTCTGGTAGATCGGGAGCGCACGCGCCCCAGTGGCGCTGTCCGGCTCCTGGCCGGCGTGGATCTGGCGGGTTTCAAAAGACCATCCGTTGGACATTCAAGGCTCCTTTGACGTGGGCCCGGGCATGCTGGGAGCACCACGGGCCGCGCTTGCCGTCCGGCCGTTGCCGGACAGCCAGGTCCTCACCCGGGGCACCCCACCGCGGAAGGAGGGTTGCCGGCCAGCAAGCCGGGGCTGTCGCTGGCACTCATGACCTGCGTTCAGTGTAGGAACCCGTCCGCGACGGGCAACAGCATTGTGACGAACATGGTCAGCGGGCGCTTCCAGGGGGCCGCGGAAGGGACGATGTCCACTCGTGACGTACGCCAAATTAGGTAAGGGTACCCTTAGCTGAGAGCCGGATCACAAAGTGCCAAGATGAGGGCATGCGCATGGATCACGTCTCTTACGCCTGTGAACACGATGGCCTGGCTGCCACCACCGAACGTATTTCGTCCGCCCTCGGCGTCGAAGCCGTAAAGGGTGGAGTGCACCCCCGTTTCGGAACCCGGAACATGATCATCCCGCTCGCCGGGCACAAATATCTGGAAGTAGTCGAGGTGCTTGACCACCCGGCATCGGACAAGGCGCCGTTCGGACAGGCAGTCCGTGCCCGTTCCGCGGCCGGCGGCGGCTGGATGGGCTGGTGCGTCGAAGTGGACGACCTCGCCCCGTTCGAAGAACGCCTGGGCCGGTCCGCCGTCAACGGCAACCGCAAGTTCCCGGACGGCCGCGAACTGGTCTGGAAGCAGATCGGCATCCTGGGCCTGATCGCGGACCCGCAGGTTCCGTACATGCTCAAGTGGGAAGGCGATCCCGCCCTCCACCCGTCCAACGCCTACGACAGCAACGTCAAGATGTCCTGCCTGACCATCGCCGGTTCGGCAGCACGGGTGACCGAATGGCTGGGCGAACCGGTGGAGAAGCCGCTTGAGGACGTCGCCGTTGACTGGGTGGCTCCGCACGGGACCCCCGGCATCCTGTCCGTCACGTTCGAAACCGCCTCCGGAGCAGTCACCATCTGATTGCTTCGTCAATACTTCGGCCGCCATCAGCGGGTGCCAACGATGCCACCCACCGATGGCGGCCGAATCCCTTTAACCCGGGCCTGGCCCAGGTAACCCAGCCCTACCCGAGGCCGACGGCCTTGCCGAACAGGCTGAAGCCAACGAAAGCCACGATGTCCAGCAGGGCATGCGCGATCACCAGCGGCATCACCCGACGCGTTTTTGTGTACAGCCAGGCGAACACCACCCCCATGATGGCATTGCCGATGAACGGGCCGAAGCCCTGGTAGAGGTGGTAGCTGCCGCGCAGCATGGAGCTGGCGAAGATCGCCAGCGGCATGCTCCAGCCGAACTTCCCGAAGCGGTCCAGGAGATACCCCACCACGATCACCTCCTCCACCACGGCGTGCCGCACGGCAGACAGGATCAGGACGGGGACGGTCCACCAGTACGAATCGAGTGCGCTGGGGATGATGGCGGTGGTGATTCCCAGCGCCCTGCCCGCAGCGTAGAGGCCCAGCGACGGGATGCCGATGAGCGCGGCGAGCCCCAGCCCCTGCAGCAGGTCACGGCCCGGCCTGGCGAAGTCGAAGCCGAGCTTCCGGAACGCGGAACCGCCCTGCGGCGCCCCGGATGTGGACTGCCGGTGCTCGGTGAGGAAGTAGATGACCAGGAGCACCGGAACCAGCGCAAAGATGATGTCCAGCAGCTGGTAGGTCAGGTCAAAGTATTCCCGGCTGCTCTGCGAACGGTTCAGCGTCGAGGTGCCTTCGGCCAGCGGGGCACGGGTCATCTTGTCCAGCAGCTGCACCACTGAATAGACGGCCGACTGCCCCAGGGACAGGCCCAGGACAATCCAGACTTCGAGCCGCAGCCGACGGCGGGAGGGAACCAGCATGTTCCCATCTTGCCTGCAGTTTCTGGTTCTTTCCTGATTTGGGCCGCCGGGCAGGGCCTGGCCCAGGACTTATGCTTGGGCCTTATGAGCGCGCCAGGGAAAATCATCATGATCCGGCATGGCCAGTCCATGGCCAACGCGGACACGTCCATCTACAACCGCGTGCCCGACTACCGCATCCCGCTGACCCCCCTGGGCGTGGAACAGGCCGCGGCGGCCGGTGAAAGGATCCGCCGGGAGCTGGACGGCCGCCAGGTCTGCGTCTACGTGTCGCCGTACCTTCGGGCGTACCAGACGCTGGAGGCGCTCAACCTTGGCAGCCTCACGGAACGGGTGATCGAAGAGCCTCGGCTCCGCGAACAGGACTGGGCCAACTTCCAGATCAGCGGGGAGATCGAGGATCAGAAGGAACTCCGCAACGCCTATGGCCACTTCTTCTACCGCTTCCGCGAGGGCGAGTCCGGCTCCGATGTCTACGACCGGATCTCCTCTTTTATGGAAACCCTTTACCGGCACTGGTCCAAGCCGGACTATGCCCCCAACACCCTGCTGGTGACCCACGGGCTGACGATGCGGCTGTTCTGCATGCGCTGGTTCCACTGGTCCGTGGAGTACTTTGAGTCCCTCAACAACCCGGACAACGCCGCGGTGCGGACCCTGGTGCGCACTGACGCGGAGAAGTATGAGCTGGACATTCCGTTCAGCCAGTGGGTGGACCGCCGGGTGGACGAGACCGTCCTGGACGCACCGCCCATGGTGTTCTAGCGGTGCTTTAGTGCGGCGCCACGATCACTTCGGTGCCGTTGGCCTCGAACGCGGCCTTGTCCTCGGCTGAAATCCCGGCGTCGGTGATGAGGCGGGTGAAGTCGTACCCGTCCATGGTGGCGAAGGCCCGGATACCCACCTTGGACGAATCCGCCAGCACGTAGGAGACCCGCGCCCGGCTGGCCAGCAGAGCGTTCACGGAGGCCTCGCCTTCCCCGGTATTGGTGGGACCAACCTCGGGGTCGATGCCGTTCACGCCGATGAACGCGATATCCAGGACCACCTTCTGCATGATGATGTCCGTGTACGGCCCGACGAGCTCGTAGGACCGGGGATTCAGGATCCCGCCGGTCACCATGACCTTGATGTTGGGCCGGACGGCCAGCTGCGAGGCGATGTTGATGGCATTGGTGACCACCGTCAGGGTGGGCTGGTTGGCCGGGGCGTTGAGGTCTTCGCGGGTTGCGAGGATCTGGGCCAGGGCGGTGCTGGTGGTGCCGCCGCAGAGGCCGATCACGGCCCCGGGCCAAATCAGCGCTGAAGCGGCCTGGGCAATCTCTTCCTTGGCTTCGGCGTGGTCGTCGCGGTTGTAGCGACCGGGCAGGTCGTAGGCGAGGGCGCCGGTGGTGGCGCCGCCCCGCGTGCGGGTCAGCAGCCGTCGCTTGGCCAGGCTGTCCAGGTCGCGGCGGGCAGTCGCGGGCGACACCGCAAGCTGGGAGACGATCTCCTCGACCTCCACCTGGCCGGTTTTGGCGAGGATGTCCAGGATGGCCGTCAGGCGGTCGGTACGGGTCATGGGGGCCTCTCAGCGATCAAACAGTCACCAGATAATGACGCTTTATGATCATATCAGACCAAATCAATCACTAAACGTCAAAAAGTGAGCCGGCTCTAGCGTGCCCGTACACCCGCCCGCCACACAGCGTACGTGAGCGGCATGCCCGGGCGGTAGGCGAGATGCGTGGCGGACGGCGCGTTGAGCATGTGCACGTCGGCCCGGTGTCCGACGGCGAGTGAGCCCACCGCCCGTTCGCCGTCGGCGTCGTTCCCGATGTCCCGGTGCAGCGCCAGCGCGCCGCCGTATGTTGCGGCCCGGACCGCTTCGTGGACGCTGAGCCGCATCTGGAGCACGGCAGTAGCCACGTTGAACGCCATGGAACTGGTGTAGGAGGTGCCCGGGTTGCAGTTGGAGGCCAGAGCCACCTGCACACCGGCATCCAGCAGAGCACGTCCCGGGGCCAGCGGCTGCCGGGTGGACAGGTCGCACGCCGGAAGGCACGTGGCCACGGTTCCCCGGGCGCCGGTGCCCGTTGCGGGGTCCCAGCCGGTCCAGCTTTCGGCCAGTGCTGCCACGTCCTGGGCGGACAGGTAGTTGACGTGGTCCACGCTCGCCGCACCGAGGTCCACCGCCAGCTGCACGCCGGGGCCCTCGCCCAGCTGGTTGCCGTGGACGCGGATGCCCAGGCCCGCGTCCCGGCAGGCCTGGAGCACACTGCGGGACTGCTCCGCGGTGAAGGCACCTTCCTCGCAGAACACGTCCGCCCAGCGGACATAGGGGCGGACCGCGTCCAGCATGGGCCCACACACGAGGTTGGTGTAGGCATCGGCATCGGATCCTGCCGGGACCAGGTGGGCGCCGAGGTAGGTGACTTCGTCGGCCACCGTGGAGGCGATCCGGGCGCTGCGGGCCTCATGCTCGGTGTCCAGCCCGTAGCCGGTCTTGGTTTCGAGGTACGTGGTGCCCTGCGAGACGGCCTCGGAGACCCGCGCCAGGGCCAGCCTGGTGAGGTCGAAGTCGGACGTGCGCCGGGTGGCGTCCACCGTCACGGCGATTCCGCCGGCCGCGTAGGCCTCCCCCGCCATCCGGGCTTCGAACTCGGCGGTGCGGTCCCCCGCGAAGACCAGGTGCGTATGGGAATCAACCCAGCCCGGCAGCACCGCCCGGCCGCCGGCGTCCACGGTGTCATCGGCCGCGGGCGCTGATGCGGCGGGGCCGAGCCAGGCGATGCGTTCCCCTTCGATCACCATGGCCGCGTTTTTTAGGACCCGGTGTTCCAGGTCCTGGGTCATCAGTTCGGCGATGTTGGTGATCAGTGTGCTCATGAGACCATTCTTCAGCGCCGGATGGACCAGCGCGTGGCGGCCAGCGCCTCCGCTGTCCGGGATGCCGGACTGCCCGCGTCGACGCCCTGCGCTGCACCGTGCCCTGCGAGGATCTGCGCGGCTGCCAGTTCGGCCATGGCTGCCGAGGTCTGGAACCCGTAACCGCCCTGCCCGGCGAGCCAGTAAAACCCGGGCGCCTCGGCGTCGAACCCTGCCACCGGGACGCCGTCGGCCGCTTCGGTCCGGAGCCCGGTCCAGGCACTGCGGATTCCGCGGATCCCTAAGGTGGTCACCTGGTTGAGCTTCGCGACCAGGCGCTCGACGTCGCCGGGCCGCGGCCTGGCGTCTTCCGGCCCGCTGGGGACCGTTTCCGACGGCGAGATCAGGGCGGCGGATCCCTCGCGGCGGAAGTAGAACGTGTTGTCCGCTGCCGCCACCATGGGACTTCCCTCAGGCAGCGGATGATCGACGTCGACAATCGCCGCGGTGCGCCGATAGGGCTGCAGCCCGAGCTTCTCCACGCCGCTGATGACGGCTAGTTCGTCGGCCCAGGCGCCGGCGGCGTTGACCATGACCCCGGCCTGGAAGGCCTCCTGCCCGGCACCGATTTCCCATCCTGTGCCAAGCCGCTGGGCGGAGTACACCCGGGCACCGGTGATGATGTCGGTGCCGGCGGCTTCCGCCCGCTGCCGGTGGTCGGCCAGCAGCAGCGGGGCGTCGCAGCCGAAGGACCCGGTGTCCAGGCCGGCGGCGGAAAAGGAGTCGGGCGCCAGCGCGGGGCACAGCTCGTGCGCCTCCGCAACGGAGATGGCGCGCATGTGGCCGCTGGCCTCTGCGCGGACGGACTCCTCCGTGCCGATGAGCATAAAGCTGCGCGGCGACAGTACCGGCCGGGGCAGTTCGGCGTCCCGCCCGGCTATCAGTTCCAGCGTCCGGACCGTCAGTTCCTGCACGACGGCGGGACCGTAGCTGGGGATCAGCTGCCGGGCGGAGCGGGAGGACGTGTGGTACGCCAGCTCCTGCTCCGCCTCCACCAGCGCCACGCTGCAGCTGCCGGCGAGCGCGGAAGCGAGGGACAGTCCGGCAATGCCGCCGCCGACAATCAGGACATCGTATTGAGCTGCCATGGCTCCATCCTTGCAGAGTTGATGTACTGCCGCGCCGGGCCTGGCCGGCAGCGCCTAGCCGGAGGGGTTCAGCCTGCTACCGCGGCACGGCTGGCGACGAATGCGCCCACGCACGCTTCGACGTCGTCCGCTGAGTGTGATGCGGAAAGCTGCACCCGGATCCGGGCGGCACCGCGCGGGACCACCGGAAAACTGAACGCCGTGACGAAGACGCCGTGCTGCAGCATCTGGTCGGCCACCTTGGCGGCCATCACGGCGTCCCCGAACATCACCGGGACAATCGCGTGTTCGCCGTCCAGGAGTTCGAAGCCTTCCTCCGACATCCGGCGGCGGAACAGCCGGGCGTTCTCGAACAGCCGGGTCCGCAGGTCACCGGAGTTCTCCACCAGGTCCAGGGCCTTGATGGTGGCGGCGACGATCGCGGGAGCAAGGGAGTTCGAGAACAGGTACGGGCGTGCTTTCTGGCGGAGCATGGCCACCACTTCGGCCCGGCCGGACACGTAGCCGCCGGACGCACCGCCGAGTGCCTTGCCGAACGTCCCGGTGTAGATGTCCACGCGGGAGGACACGCCTGCATGCTCGGGGGTTCCGGCCCCGGTGGCGCCCATGAACCCGACGGCGTGGGAGTCGTCCACCATCACCAGGGCATCGTGCTTCTCGGCGAGGTCGCAGATGGCCTCCAGCGGCGCGAGGTAGCCGTCCATGGAGAACACGCCGTCGGTGACGATGATCTTGCGGCGGGCATCCTTCGCTTCAACAAGCTTGGCCTCGAGGTCCGCCATGTCCTGGTTGGCGTAGCGGAAGCGCTGGGCCTTGCAGAGCCGGATCCCGTCGATGATGGAGGCGTGGTTGAGGGCGTCGGAGATGATGGCATCCTCCGGCCCGAAGAGGGATTCGAAAACCCCGCCGTTGGCGTCAAAGCAGCTGGAGAACAGGATGGTGTCCTCGGTCCCGAGGAACCGGGAAACGCGGGCCTCCAGCTCCAGGTGCAGGTCCTGGGTGCCGCAGATGAAGCGGACACTGGCCATGCCGAAGCCGCGGGTGTCCATGGCTTCCTTGGCTGCGGCGATGATGTCCGGGTGGTCGGCCAGGCCCAGGTAGTTATTGGCGCAGAAGTTCAGGACGGTGGAGCCTGGCTGGCCGATCTGCCCGGCGGTGACGTGGCTGGACTGCGGGGAGTTGATGCTCCGTTCGGTCTTGAAGAGCCCCGCGGTGCGGATCTCGTCCAGCTCTGACTGCAGCTGGTCCTTGATGGAGGTGTACATGGTGCTCCTTAGAGTTCGGTCCAGTCGAGGACAACTTTTCCGCCGACGCCGGCGCGGGCAATGTCAAAGCCTTTTTCCCAGTCCCGGGCGGGAAGCCTGTCCGTGACCACGGCCGAGATGCCGGCGTGCAGCACCGGGTTGGAGGACAGCATGGCGCTCATGGCGTACCAGGTTTCGTACATTTCCCGGCCATAGATGCCCTTCAGGGTCAGCATGTGCGTGACCACCTTGCCCCAGTCGATGGTGATGTCCTGGCTGGGCAGGCCGAGCATGGCGATGCGGCCACCGTGGTTCATGTTCTCGATCATCTCAGGCAGCGCCGTGGGGTGGCCCGACATCTCCATGCCGATGTCAAAGCCCTCGCGCATGCCGAGTTCACGCTGGGCATCCTTGACGCGGGTGGTGGAGACGTCAATGGCCAGGTCCACGCCCAGCCGGCGCGCCAGTTCAAGCCGCGGCCGTGACACATCGGTGATGGCGATCTTCCGCGCACCGGCATGGCGGGCCACGGCGATGGCCATCAGTCCGATGGGGCCGGCCCCGGTGATCAGGACGTCCTCGCCCACCAGCGGAAAACTGAGGGCGGTGTGTACGGCGTTGCCGAACGGATCGAAGATGGCGCCAAGCTCCGGAGTGATGGAGGGATCGTGGTGGACCCAGACGTTGGTTTCGGGGATGACCACGTACTCGGCGAAGGCACCGTCCCGCTGCACCCCGACGCTTACGGTGTGGATGCACATGTGCCGGCGGCCGGCACGGCAGTTCCGGCAGATCCCGCAGACCACGTGGCCTTCGCCGGACACGCGGTCACCTATCTTGACGTCCCGGACGTCCTCGCCGGTCTCCACCACTTCGCCAAAGAATTCGTGGCCGGCGATCAGCGGAGCCTGGATGATCCCCTGGGCCCAGGAGTCCCAGGACTGGATGTGCAGGTCGGTTCCGCAGATGCCGGTGGTGAGGACGCGGATCTTGACGTCATTGGGGCCCGTTTCGGGTTCCGGGCGGTCAACCAGTTCGAACCCGGCGTGTGCGCCGGACTTGTAGAGCGCCTTCATGGGCTTCCTCACTGCAGGGCGGCCACCTCGCGTGACGCGGGCGGAGATCTTCCTTCATTAGAGCCACTTCGAAGCATTAGCACAAGCAGTATTTTCTCAATCGACGATGAAGTGTTTGCTTATGCATAGACTGGGCGAATGGAAATTCACCAGCTGGAAATCCTCCGCGAGCTTGGAGCCCTGGGCAGCGTCAAGGCTGTGGCCGAGACGCTGATGGTCACGCCCTCCGCCGTATCCCAGCAGCTGTCCCTGCTGCAGCGCAACGTCGAGGTTCCGCTGACGCGGAAGGAGGGCCGGAACCTGGTGCTCACCGAAGCCGGCCAGGTCCTCGCCGACGCCGGTGCCGCCGTCGTCAGCGCCATGGCGGACGCCCGGACGGCGATCGGCGCCTATCACGGATCCCCGGTGGCGCCGGTGACGCTCAGCGGGTTCCACAGTGCGGGCCAGGCGCTGTTCGCGCCGCTTGCGCGGATGCTGGACGCGCCGGGCCAGCCGAAGATCCAACTTTCCGACGAGGACGTGGCGCAGCACGACTTTCCCGCCCTGACGGCCCGGTACGACCTCGTGCTCGCGCACCGTATGGACCACAGTCCGCGGTGGCCGGCGGAGCGGGTGGCCGTGATCCCGCTGGCGCACGAACCGCTGGATGTTGCCCTCCCGGCGGACCACCGCCTGGCCGGCCAGGACACAGTGACCGCGGCCGACGTCGTGGGGGAAGCCTGGGTGACCAGCCACACCGGTTACTCCCCCGCGGACGTCCTGTCCGCCGTCGCGGCCGTCTCCAGCAAGGAACTGAACATCGTCCACCGGATCAACGACTACTCCACCGTGGCCGCGCTGGTGGCGGCGGGCGGCGTGGTGGGCCTGCTGCCGCGGCATACGGCGCGGCCGGTCCTGAATCCAGGCATTGTGCTGCGGCCGCTCGAGGGCATCAGCACCCGGCGGCGCATCGATATCCTCGCCCGCCCTGAGAACCTGAAGCGCCGCTCGGTGATGATTGTGTGCGAGGCGCTGCAGGCGATCATGACCGGGCTGGTGGAACAGGGCCCAACTGGGTCGCAGCAGATGTCGTTATGAGGGCTCAACGGGACACCTGCTGCCACCTACTTTGCGGATGGCTTGCCGTGGCCGTGTGCTTTGGCGTGGCCCTTGCCCAGGCCTTTCCCGAGTCCAAGTCCATGGCCGGTTCCCGCGCCTTCCACGATCCTTTTGGCCGTGACCGAGTCGCCGCTCTTGACGCCGGAAACCCTGACCGTCTCACCCGTGGCGATCTCGGCGATGGTGACATCTGAGGGCTTCAGCCGCTTGCCGTCGTCGCCCTTTGCCGGGGTTCCGTCAGCGGCCGGGGCAGGGAACTTTATGACCTTGGTTTCGGCTTTAACTGCATAGGTCTGCGTGTAGCCGTCCTCGCTTTTCACTGTGACCGAGGTTTCGCTGACGGACTCCACGGTTCCTTGCTGGCTCAGGACCGTTTCGAACGTCCCGTCCGCCTTCTTCACCACGCTCTCGCTGTGCAGGTGCTGGGGGCGCTGGGCCTTGTCGGACTTTCCGGGGGCGGATTCCGAGGGAGACGGCGACGGCGTGTCCGTGGCGGACCAGGCGATCGCGACGCCTGTGCCGGTCAGGGCAAGTGCCACCACACCCGCCAGCAGCGCCTTGCGGATTCTCAACGGTTCCCGGACCGACATGGCCATTCCTCCCACTGCGCAGACAGGGCTCCTGTGCCCTGGATCTTCAGTGTAGAACCGCGAACCGCCGCTGAACACGGGTAGTTTGCGGCCTGTGGAATGTGAGTACTACTTGATCAAAACTGGGTCGCAGTAGATGTCGTGATGAGCGCTCATAACGACATTAACTGCGACCCAGTTGGGTTAAAACAGGCTGCCTAGCTTTCGACGCCGAGCTTCTGCAGGATCAGTTCCTTGACGCGTCCGGCGTCGGCCTGGCCGCGGGTGGCCTTCATGACGCCGCCCACGATCGCGCCGATGGCCTGCAGCTTGCCGGCGCGGATCTTGTCCGCGACGTCAGGCTGGGCGGCGAGTGCCGCGTCGATGGCTTCGAGGAGGGGGCCGTCGTCGGAAACCACGGCCAGGCCGCGCTTTTCGACGATTTCTGCCGGGGTGCCCTCGCCGGCGAGGACGCCGTCCAGGACCGCGGTGGCCATCTTGTTGTTGATCTTGCCGTCTTCCACCAGTTTGTTCAGCTCAACGATGGTGGCGGGCTCGACGCCCAGCTGGCCGGGGTCGACGTCGGCGTTCTTGGCGCGGCCCACGATCTCGCCCATCCACCACTTGCGGGCCACCGTGGCGGTGGCTCCGGCGGCGATGGTTTCCTCGATCTCGTCCATGACGCCGGCGTTGACCACATCGCGGAATTCCAGGTCCGAGTAGCCCCAGTCGGCCTGCAGGCGCTTGCGGCGCTCGGCCGGCGGCTCCGGCAGGGTGGCGCGCAGTTCCTCCACCCATTCGCGGGAAGCGACGATCGGCACCAGGTCCGGCTCGGGGAAGTAGCGGTAGTCGTCGGCGTCGGACTTGGCCCGGCCCGACGTCGTCGAGCGGGTGTCCTCGTGCCAGTGGCGCGTTTCCTGGATGACAGGCTCGCCGGAGTCCAGGACGGCGGCGTGGCGCTGGATCTCGTAGCGGACGGCGTGTTCGACGGCGCGCAGCGAGTTCACGTTCTTCGTTTCCGAGCGGATGCCGAAACGTTCGCGGCCGTGCGGGCGCAGCGACACGTTGGCGTCGCAGCGCACGTTGCCGCGCTCCATCTTCGCGTCCGAGACGCCGAGGTTCTTGACGATCTCACGCACAGCGGCGACGTAGGCCTTGGCCAGCTCGGGGGCACGGCTTCCTGCGCCCTGGATTGGCTTGGTGACGATCTCCACCAGCGGAACACCGGAACGGTTGTAGTCCACCAGCGAGTAGTCGGCACCCTGGATGCGGCCCGCGGAGCCGCCCATGTGCGTCAGCTTGCCGGCGTCCTCTTCCATGTGGGCGCGCTCGATTTCAACACGGAAAACGGTGCCGTCCGACAGCTCGATGTCCAGGTAGCCGTCGTACGCGATGGGTTCGTCGTACTGGGACGTCTGGAAGTTCTTCGGGGTGTCCGGGTAGAAGTAGTTCTTCCGGGCGAAACGGCAGGTCTCGGCAATCTTGCAGTTCAGCGCGAGGCCGATCTTGATGGAAGACTCGATCGCGGTCCGGTTCACCACGGGCAGCACGCCCGGCATGCCGAGGTCCACCTCGTTGACGTTGGTGTTCGGCTCGTCGCCGAAGACGTTCGGGGCCGAGGAAAACATCTTGGTCTTGGTGTTGAGTTCCACGTGGACCTCGAACCCCAGGACGGGATCGTACTTCTCCATGGCCTCTTCGAAGCTCAGGGTTGCGTCAACGCTCATTATTTTGCCTCCTGGGTTTCGAGGGTCTCGACAGGCTCGACCACCGAGGTGGCCAGAGCCGGGGCCTGGGCCAGGAGCGGTCCGCCCCATTGGGCCTCAAGCAGGGATTCAAGGACAGCACCCACCCGGTACAGGCGTGCGTCCTGGCGGGCCGGGGCCAGCAGCTGGATGCCGACGGGCAGGCCGTCCTCGTCCGCCAGGCCGCCGGGCAGGGACAGGCCCGGGACGCCGGCCATGTTGGCCGGAATGGTGGCGACGTCGTTCAGGTACATGGCCAGGGGGTCGTTCAGCTTCTCGCCCAGCTTGAAGGCCGTGGTGGGGGCCGTTGGGGAAATCAGCACGTCCGCCTGGGCGAACGCTGCCTCGAAGTCACGCTGGATCAGGGTGCGGACCTTCTGGGCCGAGCCGTAGTAGGCGTCGTAGTAGCCGGCGGACAGCGCGTAGGTGCCCAGGATGATACGGCGCTTGACCTCGTCGCCGAAGCCTGCCGCGCGGGTGGCACCCATCACGCGCTCGATGGTGAGCGGTGCATCCTTGGGCAGGACGCGCAGGCCGTACCGGACGCCGTCGAACTTGGCCAGGTTGGAGGAGGCCTCCGAGGGCATAATCAGGTAGTAGGCGCCGAGCGCGTACTTGAAGTTGGGGCAGGACACCTCAACGATTTCCGCGCCGGCCTGCTTGAGCAGCTCCAGCGATTCGTTGAAGCGGTTCTCGACGCCGGCCTGGTAGCCCTCGCCGTGGAGTTCCTTGATGATACCGATCTTCATGCCGTCCACGTTGCCCAGCCGTGCGGCGGCCACGAGGTCCTCAAGGGGGTCCGGGAGGGACGTGGAGTCATAGGGGTCGTGGCCGCCGATGACCTGGTGCAGGAGCGCCGAGTCCAGGACAGTCCGGGACACGGGGCCGATCTGGTCCAGCGAGGAGGCCATCGCGATGGCGCCGTAGCGGGAAACGCTGCCGTAGGTGGGCTTGACGCCCACGGTGCCGGTGACGGCGCCGGGCTGGCGGATGGATCCGCCGGTGTCCGTGCCGAGGGCCAGCGGTGCTTCAAAGGCAGCGACGGCGGCTGCCGAGCCGCCGCCGGAGCCGCCCGGGATCCGGTCCAGGTCCCACGGGTTGCGGGTGGGGCCGTAGGCCGAGTGTTCCGTCGAGGAACCCATGGCGAATTCGTCCAGGTTGGTCTTGCCCAGGATGGGCATCTTGGCATCGCGCAGCCGCTTGACGACCGTGGCGTCGTACGGGCTGTGCCAGCCTTCGAGAATCTTGGAGCCGGCCGTGGTGGGCTGGCCGACCGTGACGATGAGGTCCTTGACGGCGATGGGCACGCCCGCGAGTTCGTGGAGCCCTTCGGCGGCGGCGCCGCCGGCGGCGCGGATGGCGTCAACTTCGGCGGCGACGGCGAGCGCCTCCTCGGTGTTGACGTGCAGGAAGGCGTGTACGCCGCGGGGGCCGCCGTCGACTGCTGCGATACGGTCCAGGTAGGCCTGGGTGACCTCGACGGAGGTAACCTCCCCGGCAGCAAGCTTCTGGGCGAGCTGGGCCGCGGAGAGGCGGATGAGTTCGTTGGTGTCAGTCATGTGTCAGTCCTCATCCAGGATGGCCGGAACCTTGAAACGGCCTTCGTATGCGTCGGGGGCGCCGCTCAGGGACTGCTCCGCCGTGAAGGTGTGGCCCACAACGTCCTCGCGGAACACGTTCGTCAGCGGGATCGGGTGGGAGGTTGCCGGGACGTCGTCGCCGGCGGCTTCACTCACGGATTTCACTGAATCAACGATGACGGCGAGTTCGCCGGCCATCCTGTCCAGCTCGTCAGCACTCATTTCGATGTGAGCGAGCCGCGCGAGGTGCGCGACGTCGTCACGGTTGATCGCAGCCATGGATCTCCCCTGCAAGTTCGGATTGTTTTCCGAACCAGTCTAGTGGGGAAACGTCGGTGCCCGTCTGACGACCCCCAGCGGGCGTCAGACGGGCACGTCGGTGCCGTGGTCCCGGCCACGAGGGCCAGCCACAGGCAGGACAAGACTAACCGATTCCGATGGCTCCAGTCAGCATTCCCACGCCAAGCATTACGAGGGAGATGACGGCTGTGCGCCAGAGCACCTTCTTATGGTGGTCGCCCAGGTCCACCTTGGCCAGCGAGACCAGGAGCAGGATGGCCGGAACCAGCGGGCTCTGCAGGTGGAACGGCTGGCCGGTGATGGAGGCGCGGGCCATTTCGGCGGCGCTGACACCGTAATGCGCAGCGGTTTCGCTCAGCACGGGAAGGACGCCGAAGTAGAAGGCGTCGTTGCTCATGAAGAACGTCATCGGGATGCTGAGCACGCCGGTGATCACGGCCATGAAGGGGCCCATGTCGGAAGGGATGATCTGGACCAGCCACGCGGACATTGCTTCCACCATCCCGGTGCCCTTGAGGACACCGGTCAGGACAGCCGCTGCCATGACCATGCTGACCACTGCCACGATGGACGGCGCGTGGGCGATCAGCTGCGCGCCCTGCTCCTTGACCTTGGGGAAGTTCACCACGAGGGCGATGGCCGAGCCGACCATAAAGACGAACGGAAGCGGCACGAGGTCAGCCACCAGCATCACCATGACGGCGACGGTCAGGCCCAGGTTGAACCAAAACAGCTTGGGCCGGAGCGTGGAGCGGTTGGGGTCAAGGGCCGTATCGGCCATGGCGGAGTCGTGGTCGTCCACGAGGGTTTCCGTGCGTTCCAGGACGGCAACGGAGGACCCCTCCGGGGACAAAACAGCGGGGCTTCCGGTTGCGGGGGTACGTGACACCGTGCGTCCGGTTCCGGCGGAGGGAGCGGCCGTGCCGCCGTCGAACTCTTCAGCGGTATCCGGGACGCCCCAGATTTCCGGTGCGGTGGCGCGGAGGCGGTTGCGTTCCTGCAGGCCCAGCAGCCAGGAGAAGGCGAAGACCACTACGAGGCCGGCGATGAGGGACGGGATCATGGGAACAAAGACGTCGTTCACGTCCAGCTTGAGGGCGGTGGCGGCGCGGGCCGTGGGGCCGCCCCACGGCAGGATGTTCATGGTGCCGTTGGCGAGGCCGGCCACGCAGGTCAGGACCACCGGGCTCATCTTCAGGCGCAGGTACACGGGCAGCATGGCCGCGGTGGTAAGGATGAAGGTGGTGGAACCGTCGCCGTCGAGGGACACTGCGGCGGCCAGGATTGCGGTGCCGAGGACCACCTTGGCGGGGTCGTTGCCGAGCTTGCGGAGGATGAACTTCACCAGCGGGTCAAACAGCCCGACGTCGATCATCAGGCCGAAGTAGATGATGGCGAACATCAGCAGGGCTGCGGTGGACGTCATGGACTTCATCGAGTCCAGGACCATGTCCCCGATGCCAAGCCCAGCGCCTGCAAAAAGGCCAAAAACGGTGGGGACGATGATCAGCGCCAGTACTGGCGTCAACTTCTTCGTCATGATCAGCACCATGAATACCGCGATCATTGCGAATCCAAGTAATACCAGCACGGCCGGCTCCTTCGTGTGAACGGCGACACAACGGTGTGACGCGTGCTACAGACGTTATAGTGGCGGCCGTCACCGCTGTGCCTTTGCCTCAATTGATTGGCATACTGCTTATTGCGAGCATTTTGCGCATTGTGCTCACGGCCTTCCGCCAGCCAGCCACACCCGTGAATCAAGGAGGATTATGCAGCGTTCCGCGTCCCGTCCGCCGTTGCGGTTCTCCACCCAGACGCTGCTACTGCAGTTGGGGGTGGTTCTTCTGGTGGTTCTGCTCAGTGCTGTGGTCCACGCCTGGCTGACCTACGACAGGATCGGCCGGGAGGCCGAAAACCAGGCCCTGACGCTGGCACGGACTGTGGCCTCGGACCCGTCCGTCCGCGGCGAGGTGCTGGCCATCAGCCAGCAGGCCGGCACTCCCCCGCCCGGGGAACTCGCCGCCGGGCCCCTGATGGCCGCCGCCGAAGCCGCACGCACAAGGACCGGGGCACTTTTTGTGGTGATCACCGACGAAACCGGCCTGCGGCTCGCCCACCCGGACCCGGCCCGCCTGGGCGAAAAAGTCAGCACGGATCCCACCGAAGCGCTGGCCGGCGGGGAGGTAACCACCCGCAACACGGGCACGCTCGGCCCGTCGGCCGGGGCCAAGGTTCCGGTCTACGCGCCCGGCACGGACACCGTGGTGGGCGAGGTCAGTGTGGGCTACTCGATGGAAACGGTGGGCCAGAGCGTGCAACGGGACATCGGGCCTGTTGCCGTTACGGCTGCCGGGGCCCTGCTGGCGGGAGTCCTGGCGTCCTTCCTCCTGCGGCGGAGGCTGCAGCGGCTGACGCTGGGGCTGGAACCGGAGGAGATCAGCACCCTGGTCCACGACCAGGTGGCCGTGCTGCAGGGCGTGGACGACGGCGTGATCGGCGTGTCCGCGGACGGCAGGATCAGCGTGTTCAACGCCGCGGCCCAGCGGCTCCTGGGGCAGCCCGACCTGGCCGGGTCGCTGTGGGCGGACGCACCCGTGCCGGGCCAGCTGACGGCATTGACGCTGCCGGACGCCGAGGAGGCGGACGCCATCGAGCTGGTGGCCGGCGGGCGTGTGCTGGTGGCCAGTGCCCGGAAGGCCCTGCACCGGCGCGAGGACCTGGGCTGGGTGGTGATGCTGCGGGACCGCACCGAACTGCAGCAGCTCACCCGGCAACTGGATGCCGTGGGCACCATGTCCACGGCGCTGCGGGCCCAGCGCCATGAATTTGCCAACCAGCTGCACACGATCGCTGGTTTTATGAGCATCGGCCAGCACCAGCAGGCCCGGGAGTACCTGGCGCGGCTGGCCGCAACGGGCCCGCTGAAGTTCCCGGTGGACCAGGCCGAATTGCTCCAGGATCCCTACCTTCAGGCGTTTGTCGGAGCCAAGGGGGTGGAGGCTGACGAACGCGGCGTGACGCTGCGGATCGGGCCGGAAACGCTGGTCCGGGGCCAGGTCACCGAACCCCAGGACGTCACCACCGTGCTCGGCAACCTGATCGACAACGCCGTGAACGCCGCCGTCGCCGGCACGTCGGCGGACCGCTGGGTGGAGCTGGAGGTGCTGGATGAACCGGGCGACGACGGCGGCACCCTGCACATCGTCGTCGCCGACTCCGGCGACGGGCTGGGCAGCGGGACGGACCCCGAAGCGGTGTTCGCGGAAGGATTCACGACGGCGGCCGGGGCGGCCGTGCCGGCGCGTGCCGGTGGCCAGGGGCTGGGGCTCGCCCTGGCACGTCAGCTTGCCCGGCGCCGCGGCGGGGACGTCAAGGTACTGGAGCCGGGGTCCGCCGGCGGACCGGGCGCCGTTTTTATGGCTTCACTGCCGCGGACCACGGCGCGGATTAATGATTTAGCTCGAGAGGACAACGATGCCTGAGGATTTCAGGGTGCTGATTGTGGACGACGACTTCCACGTCGCCAAGCTCCACGCCGCGTACGTGGATTCGGTGGCGGGCTTCCTGGCGCTCTCGCCGGTGGGTTCGGCGTCACTGGCGCTGCAGGCGATCCACAGCCTGCGCCCGGACCTTGTGCTGCTCGATGTCTACCTGCCGGACGGGTCGGGGCTGGACCTGCTGCAGCAGCTGGATGTGGACACCATGATCCTCAGCGCCGCGTCAGATGCCGCGTCCCTCCGGGTGGCGTTCCGGCGGGGAGCCCTGGGCTACCTGCTCAAGCCCTTTACGGCGGAATCGCTGTCCCAGCAGCTCCGGTCCTATGCCCGGTACCGGCGCATCCTGGGCCAGGCGGGCGCGCTGGACCAGGACGGGGTGGAACGCGCGAAGCGGGCGCTCATTCCCGGCGACGTGGTGCCGTCCGCCAGGCCCCGGTCGGCTACGGAAGCGGCAGTCCTGGAATCGCTGGTGCCGGGTGAGCAGTATTCTGCCGCCGAAGTCGCCACCCGCGTGGGCGTATCCCGGGCCACCGCGCAACGGTACCTGTCGGCACTGGCCGACGACGGCGCCGTCGACATCCAGCTGCGCTACGGGACCACGGGCCGCCCGGAACACCGCTACGGCCTCCCGCCCCGCTAAAGTAGACCTCCCCCGGCGCGAACTGGCAGGTAATACCCTCAAAATGGGGATTTGAGGGGATTACGTGCCAGTTCGCGCGGGGTGTCGCGGGGTGCTGGGTGGGTTAGCTGGCGCTCTTTTGGGCGACGAGTTCGATCTCGACGAGCATCTTCGGGTCCAGGAACGGCAGGACGTGCACAAGGGAGAGGGTGGGGCGGATCTCGCCGAACACTTCGCCGTGCGCGCGGCCGGCTTCTTCCCACTTGCTGATGTCCGTCACGTAGAGCTTGGACTGCACAACGTCGGCGAAGCTGAACCCGGCGTCCGCCAGGACGGTGCCGAGCTTCTGCAGGATGTACTGGGTCTGGGTGTAGAAGTCCTCGCCCACGATGCCGTCTTCGCCGCTGGCGGCTGTGGCAGAGATGTACAGCGTGTTGTCCACCTGGACGGCACGGGAGTAGCCGAGGGTCTGTTCCCAGACGGAGCCGGTGCCGAATGTTTTGCGCATGGTGGGCCTTTCAGTCCTGAAATGAGTCGGCACCACTCTAGGGCGGCTAGAGGTCCAGCCGGTAAACCAGCAGCTTTATGTCGGTGCCGGGCACGAACCAGTCACGTTCCGGGACGCGCTGGAAGCCGATCTTCCGGTACAGCCCGTGGGCGCTTTCCCAGGTCCGTCCGGTGGTGAGAGCCACTGCGCTGATGCCGGCCAGGGACCGGGCATGGTCGATGATGGCTTCCACCATGGCTTTGCCGGCCCCGCTGCGCTGCACTGCCGGGTCCACCACGAGCATGCGGAATTCCAGCTCATCGGCCAGGGCGATGTCAGCATACGGTTCCCCTGCCACAGCCAAGGTCACCGAGCCGACCACCTGTCCGGCGCGCTCCGCTACCCAGATGGTGGCCTTCGCCGCCCGTTCGGCGACTTCCTGGATCTGCCGCATGTACGGGTGGTCGGGGCTGTCGAAGTAACCCGCGGCCAGGTAGGAGTCCCTGGTGATCCGGGCAATGGCGTCAAAATCGGCCTCGACGGCGGGACGGATGGTTATCTGCGGCTGCACCTGACAATGCTAGTGGCGTCCGCCCGCGTCGGAGTGTGAAAGAACGCTTTCCGTGATTGAACTATCACTCCGTCACAGCGCCGTCCGGTCACAGCGGAAACTTGCCCGACAGTTCCAGGCTGGCGGCGCAGGTCCAGGCCGCCAGCCGGTCGCTGTCCTTGGGACCTCCCCGCAGCGGGCTGGTCAGACGCGGCCGCCGGACCCAGCAGCCCGCTTCCTCTGCGATCAGCGCGCCGGCGGAGAAATCGTGTTCGTTGAGGCCGCGTTCGCCGAAGGCGTCATGGGTGCCGTCGGCAACCATGCACAGGTCCAGGGCAGCGGACCCCAGGCGGCGGACGTCCGCGAAGCCGTCCATCAGGCCGCCCAGGGCAGCGGCCTGCTGTGCGCGGACAGCGGGATCGTAGCTGAATCCGGTGGCAAGGATCTGGCCCTTGCGCCCGGCCACCGGGCCCTCCAGCCGGGTCACCCGGCCCCGGGCCTCAAGCCACGCGCCGTTCCCGCGGGAGGCGTAGTAGACGCGGTCCAGTGCCGGTGCGTGCACGACGCCGGCCAGCCAGACGCCGTCGGGATCGGCCACTGCCACCGAGGTGGCGTAGTAGACGATGTTCCGGATGAAGTTGGTGGTTCCGTCCAGCGGGTCGATGGACCAGCGGTAGCCGCTGGGCGCATCCGGGCGCGTGGTCCCGTGTTCCTCGCCGGTGATGGTGTCCTGTGGCCGCGCGGCGGTGATGGCGCGGCGGACCGCGTCCTCGGCCGCGACGTCGTAGGCCGTGACCCAGTCCCCCGCGTCGCCCTTGTTGCTGACGCCGAGTGCATCCCCGTTCCGTGACGCCAGGACTCCGGCCCCTGCGGCCGCGGCCTGCCGGGCCACCGCCAGCAGTTCTGCGGTGATGTCCGGACGGCTCATTCGGACACCTGGCCAGGGTCGCCGGCCTCTGTTTCGGCGGGAGCAGCAGCAGCTGCCGGTCCGTTGGCCAGGAGTTCACGGAACGCGTCCTCATCAAGCACCGGGATCCCGAGTTGCTCCGCCTTGTCCAGCTTGGTGCCCGCGTTTTCGCCGGCCACGACGTAGCTGGTGTTTTTGGAGACGGAACCGGCAGCCTTGCCGCCCCGGAGGAGGATGGCTTCCTTGGCCTCGTCCCGGCTGAAGTTCGGCAGCGACCCAGTGACCACCACCGTCAGGCCTTCCAGCGTGCGCGGCATGGATTCGTCCCGTTCGTCCTCCATCCGGACCCCTGCGGCGGCCCAGCGGTCGATGATTTCGAGGTGCCAGTCTTCGGCAAACCATTCCTTCAGGGCTGCGGCGATCGTGGGGCCAACGCCGTCCACGTGCGCGAGTTCCTCCTCGGAGGCCTGCCGGATGGCGTCCATGGTGCCGAAGGCCTGCGCGAGCGCCCGGGAGGCCCGCGGGCCCACGTGCCGGATGGAGAGTGCCACCAGCAGCCGCCACAGTGGCTGAGACTTGGCCTTCTCCAGTTCCCGGAAGAGCTTATCGGTGGTGGCGGTGGGCTTTGAGGGCGTTTTGGCTGTGCCTTTGCTCCAGAAGTACGGCACCAGTTCAAACTCGCCGGTGGCCACGCCCTTGGAGCGCTTTTCACGCCTGATCCGGACATCCGCCAGGGACTCCGGGGTGAGGTCAAAGAGGGCAGCTTCGGTACTCAGCGGAGCCACATCGGGCTCGGCGGGCTGCGTGAGGGCGATGGCGGCTTCCCAACCGAGCGCCTCGATGTCGAACCCGCCGCGCCCGGCCAGATGGAAGACACGTTCCCGGAGCTGTGCCGGGCAGGACCTGGCGTTGGGGCAGCGGATGTCCACGTCCCCTTCCTTTCCGGGGGCAAGTGGCGTTCCGCAGGAGGGGCATCCGGTGGGCATCACGAAGTCGCGGACCGGCGGATCCTGCTGGTCCCGGAGGGCAAGCACGGGGCCGACGATTTCCGGAATGACGTCGCCGGCCTTCCGCAGGATGACAATGTCACCGATCTTGACGCCCTTCGCCTTCACAACGTCCTGGTTGTGGAGCGTGGCCATCCCCACCGTGGAGCCGGCCACCTTGACCGGCTCCATCACGCCGAACGGTGTGACGCGCCCGGTCCGGCCGACATTGACGGCGATGTCCAGGAGCTTCGTGTGCACTTCCTCCGGCGGGTACTTGTAGGCCACCGCCCAGCGGGGTACGCGCGACGTGAATCCCAGCGCGCGCTGGGTGGCGAAGTCGTCCACCTTGACCACGATGCCGTCAATTTCGTGGAGGAGCTTGTGCCGTTGGTCACCGTACTTCCTGATGAAGCCGAGGACGTCAGCCAGGCTGGCCAGGACCTCGAAGTACGGGCTGACGGGCAGGCCCCATTGTTCCAGCAGGGCATACGTTTCCGACTGGCTGAGCGCGTCGAGGCCCTCGCGCGCACCGATGCCGTGGACGAACATCCGCAGCGGACGCTTGGCGGTTTCGGCGGGGTCCTTTTGGCGGAGCGAGCCGGCAGCGGCGTTCCGTGGATTGGCCAGTGGTGCCTTGCCGGCTTCGATCAGGGCTTCGTTGAATTCCGCGAAAGCCTTGGACGGGATGAAAACTTCACCGCGGACCTCCATTTCGGCGGGGAAGCCGGTCCCGCTGAGTTCCTGCGGGATCTCCTTGATGGTAAGCACGTTGTGCGTGATGTCCTCCCCGGTGAAACCATCACCGCGGGTGGCCGCGCGCACGAGTTTGCCGTCGCGGTACAGCAGGTTGACGGCCAGGCCGTCGATCTTCAGTTCGGTCAGCCAGGCAGGCCCGGCCGTGCCGTTGCCGATTTTTGCAACGGAGGCTTCGGCCTTGGCGAGCCAGGCTTCCAGCTCCTCCAGGGAAAAGACATCCTCAAGGCTGTACATGCGCTGCAGGTGTTCGACGGCGGCGAACGCGGCGGAGACCTCGCCTCCTACCTCCTGCGTGGGGGAATCGTTGGCCACCAGTTCCGGGTGCAGGGCCTCAATTTCCTCCAGTCGGCGGAAGAGGTCGTCAAATTCGGCGTCCGAGACCAGGGGCTCGTCTTCCTGGTAGTACGCAAACCTGTACTTCCTGACAAGGTCGGCCAGGTTCTCGTACTCCTCGCGCACGGACTCGGAGGGGACCACTTCCGGATCGGGCGATCCGGGCTCAGTCCTGGTGGTTGTCTGTCCTGTGGGGCCGGGTGCTGTGCTCACAGACCTATCTTGCCTCATGGGGCGGACATTGCAGCGACCCTGTGGCGCACGCCAATGGGCCCGGACACTGTGTTGTGTCCGGGCCCGTTGGTAATCCTGCTGTGGCTAGTGTGAAGCGTCCGACTGCTCCTGGGCGTTCCGCGTGGCCTTCTGGCTGGCTTCCTTCAGTGATTCAGCGACCCGCGTCAGCTGGGTCATGTGCTCACCCTTCCACTGCTGCTTGAAGGCGTCCGCGTCCGGGCCCATCCACTGCGTGGAGTCCAGCAGGGTGTTCAGGTTGTTCTTCTGCTGCTCGATCTCGTTTGCACCATGCTGCAGCTTGGTGCCGAGAGTCCTGAGCTGTTCTACATCTGCGCCCCACAAAGCCATGAGTATTCTCCTTAGTCTTGGATCCGATCCAGGTCGGCATCCCCAGCGGCCCCCGGCTGATCCGGAAGATCCATTACCTAGAACCTATCCCGGCCCCAAAGCACTGTCGATGGGGACCGCTGCCCATGCACCACTCCCCATGGGCAGGCCAACGGCGCCGCGTAATCAGTGGGCCGAGATGCGGTTCCGGCTCCACCAGGCGAAGGAGATTCCACCCAGGCCCACAAGCAGGACACCGGCCACGATGGGAAGGAGCCCTGTGCCGGGGCCCGTGCCGTCGCTGCCGGAGATGGCCGCCGCCTGGGTGGGCTTGGCCGATTTCGTGATGGGCTTGTTCCAGTTGGATTCGCTCGACGGGCCGGCCGTCGACGGCGTCGGGCTGGGCGACGCGGTGGTGGCCTCTGCCGTTGGTGTCTCTTCGACAGTTGCGCTGGGTTCGGGCGCCAGGGTGGGCTCCGGTTCCGGGGCAGCCGGCGCCTTTTTGGCGGGCGGCGCAGGGGCGGGGTCGGCCGGCTGAGCCGGGACCGAGGGCTCCTGAGTGGGTTTGGGATCCGGCTTTCCCTGGTCTTCTCCGGGCCCGGTCGTAGGCTGCGAACATGACGTGCAAACGGTCGGGGTTGGATCGGCCGTCGGCGATTCGGCGTGCGCAGCCCCCACCGCACCAAGGCCGACTGCCAGCGCCAAGCCAATGGCCGCAACGGTCGCGGGGACGGCGCGAAGCACTGGGGAGGATCGGATCATGGTTACCTTATCGACAGCGCGCGGCACCCCCTCCGCGGCAACTAGTGTTCCCGGTAGTCTGCTACAACACGCCGCGGGGCCGCAAATCCCGGGGATTCGCGGCAGGCAACGTATAAGCCCGCGCCAGCACCTGTTTCCGGTCGCTGCGCGGCTCAATCTGCAGCTCAGCTCAGTGCGCTGAGACCCGGTTCCGGCCCCACCAGGCGAAGGCCAGGCCGCTGAGTCCCATCAGCAGCACCCCCGCCACAATGGTCACCAGCCCCGGGTCCCCGAAGCCGGGCCCGTCGCCCTGGGAGACGGCGGCGGCCTGCGTTGGTTTGGCGGACTTGGTGATCGGCTTGTTCCAGTTCGGTTCTGTGGAGCCGGACGCAGTGGCGGCCGGGGCGGTGGTGGGCGCCTCAGCCGGGGGCGTCGCTTCGACGGCGGCTTCGCCCGGCTCCGGGGCAAGGGTGGGAACGGGCGCAGGGGCGGGTTCCGCGGGCGGCTGCGGGGCGGGAGGTGCGGGGGCCGGCGGGGCGGAGGGTTCCTGCGAGGTCGGTTTCGGGCGCGGAGTGCGTGGATTCTCCGGGTCCGGTCCGAACTGACCCGGAAGGCAGATCAGCCCGCAGGTGGGAGTTGGCTCGGACGTTTCAGCGTTCGCAGGCGCTATTGTGCAGAGGCCTGCCGAAAGCGCCAAAACAGCCGCTCCCGCCGTCGCGGGGATAACACGGAATACGGACGGCAATCGTTTCATGGATACCTTTTCTAGTCCCTGTTTTCCGGCGGCAGGGCGATCTGGAGCTTGCGTGCTTTGCCGCGTCCCACGATGTAGCCGCGGCCCGGAATGAACTCCGGACTGACACGGCCCAGTGACGTGTTAAGCAGGCTGTCACCTTCGATGTCGCCGGGATTAAGCAGCACTCCCCTGCGCCCGGATTTGAAGGGCTGCGCCAGCGACCAGGCCGAGGACCAGGTGGACGTTTCTGATTCCCCGATGACCCACTGGTCGGCCTTGATGGACGCCGTCACCAGCCGCCCCACCCCGGACTCGGCCACCGTATCCGTGAACTCAGTCAGCCCCTCGATAAAGATCGCCAGCTTGCCCGGGTTCCCGGAGGAATGCTCAACCAGGTCCTCCATGATTTCGGCGGCATCGTCCGCGCCCACCACGGAACGGTTCCAGATGGGCAGTGAGGCGACAGCAGACCGCCTGGAGCCGAGGTAGACCAGTTCGGTGTCCGGGTTCGAGCGCCGGAGCGCGTAGGCCAGGGTCACGAGCGCCACGGTCCGGCCCGACCCGGGCGGGCCGGAGAGGAGGAGCGGGCCCTTGGCCATGATTTCGGCGGGCTGGAGCGTTTCGTTGTCGACGCCAATCACCGGCAGGTCGGGGCTGCCGGCCGGCAGCACGTGCAGGTCCACCTGTTCCGGGAGCCGTTCGATCTTGGGCGCCCTGTCCAGGCCTTGCCGCAGCATGGCTTCACTGAGCTTGTGGACTTCGCGGGCCTGCAGGGCCAGGTTGGAGTCGCCGCCGAGCACGGCGAGCTGGACCTCGTAGCCACCCAGCAGGCCGCGTCCCGGGGGCGAGGTGCTGCTGAGGACGTCCCTCGGGACGTCCATGGACAGGTAGTCGTCCTCGGACGAGAGCCGCAGGACCAGCCGGCGCTGGATGGAGGCGAGCAGCGACGTCGGTACTGCGTTGGGACGGTCACCCGTCACTACCAGGTGGATGCCCAAGGGACGGCCGTCGGTGGCGAGCTGCAGGAAAATGTCCCACAGCGCGGAGAGGCGGCTGTATTCGTACGTTTCGCGGAAAGCTCCCATGCCGTCCACAAGCACAAAGATCCGCTTTTCGTCCGGCCGGCCGGCAATCTTGCGGTATTCCACGATGGTGGATGCCCGGACGTCGGCGAACCGGGCAGAACGCTCATCGGCGATGTCCCGGAGCAGGCGCAGCAGGCGGCCGACGCGTTCCACGTCGTCGCCGTTGATGACCTCCCCGACGTGTGGAAGCTCCTCGAGCATCTTCAGCCCCGAGGATCCGCAGTCGATGCCGTAAACGTGGACCGGCCCGCCTCGCGGTGTGACAGCCGCGGCGATGGCGATGCCGCGCAGCGCCGCCGATTTGCCGGAACCGCCCGTGCCGTAGATGGCCATGTTGCCGTCTTTGTCCGGTTCGTAGAACACTGTGGGCTGGTCCTGGCGGGCGGGATCATCCGCGACGCCGAGGAGCAGCCGCTCGTCGGTGCGGGGGTTCGGCAGTTTGGAGAAGTCGTACGTCGTGGCCAGTTCGTCCAGCCATGGCTTGCGCGGCGGACGGAGGGCAAGCGACTCAGCGGCCCTGACAATGTTCGCCGTCATCCTGGCGATGTCGTTGGGACCGGCGGCTTCTTCCTGGACCGGCTTTTCCGGTGCCGGCACGTCCCAGGCGGGTCCGGATCCGAAGGCCATCTCCACGATGTCGATCTGGGGACGCTGCGGCTTTTCGGTGGTCCAGCCGCCGGCGTAGCCTGTCTGGAATCCCTGGATGCGGCCCGGCCCGGTCTTGGCGGCGCCCCGGCCGGGGATCGACGGGTCGAAGTACGCCGCGTCGGACACGCCGAGGATATCGGCGGCATCATCCGCGTCCGCCATGCGCAGCGCCACACGGAGGTTGGTGTTGGCGCGCAGGCTGTCCTTGATCACACCGGCGGGTCGCTGGGTGGCCAGGATCAGGTGCAGGCCCAGGGAGCGCCCGCGTGCCGCGACGTCCACCACGCCGTCGACGAATTCGGGAACTTCGGTGGCCAGTGCGGCGAACTCATCCACGATGATGACCAGGTAGGGCGGGGCGTCCGGGTCGGCTTCGCGCTGGAGGGCCAGCAGGTCCTTGGCCTTCTTCCGGTTCAGGAGGTGTTCGCGGTGGTGGAGCTCGGCCCGCAGCGAAGTCAGGGCCCGGCGCACCAGGTGCTGGGAGAGGTCCGTGACCAGGCCGACGGTATGCGGCAGGTGCAGGCAGTCGGCGAAGGCCGCGCCGCCTTTGTAGTCCACGAACAGGAAACTCACCCTGTCCGGGCTGTACGCGGCGGCCATGCCCATGACCCAGGACTGCAGGAACTCGGACTTGCCGGCACCGGTGGTGCCGCCCACGAGGGCATGCGGGCCTTCGTTCTTGAGGTCAAGGTAGAGGGGTTCAACGCCCTTCGAGCCAACGAGCGCGCGGAGCGTTCCGTTGTCCTTGCGGTTGGCGATGGCGGTGGCGTGGACGGAGTTGTTCTCGGTCCAGCGTTCAGCGACGGCCTGCGGGTTGTCCAGGAAGTCCTTGCCGATGAGGGTGGCATAGGACACGGCGCGCGGCAGGTCGGAGTCATCGCTCATCGGCTTGCCAACGTCCACCACGGGGGAAAGCATCCGGGCAAGCTGGCCCGCCAGCTCGGCGTCCACGCTTTCGCAGCTCACCGGGTAGGTGTGCCGGCCCAGCCGGACCTGGCCGGTGGTGGTGCCGTGGTCGCCATCCACCACCATGAAGTCGCGGCAGGCGGCCGGCAGCGCCTGGATATCGGTAGCCACCCACATGACGTGGACACCCGAGTCCGGGCCCCGTTCCGCGAGGCGGGTCAGGCGGCCACGGTCAACCGGGGCGTCGTCCTCCACAATGACCAGCACGGCAGGCAACATCGGCGCCGGGATTTCGTCCCTGGCCGGGTTGATGTCCGGGCGCAGGTCCGGACCGGACCGCCCCGCGGCCGCTTCCCTGGCGTCCAGCAGGTCTTCGATGCGTGCCAGCAGGGAGGAGCCGCTGGCGGAGCCGGCGGCAAGATGGTCACCGGTGAGCGGGCTGTGGCCCGAACCGACGTGGGGCAGCCACTGGAGCCAGTTCCACCGTTCCCTGGACTGTGCGGACGTGATGGCCGTGACCACCGCTTCTGCCGGCGAATGGAGGCCCACCAGCTGCAGGACCATGCCGCGCGCCACGTCGTCGACCAGGCCGCGTGCGCCTGCCACGCCGAACGATCCTGCCGTCCGCAGCTGCGACACGACGGGCACGCCTTCGATGTCCCTGAACTGCGTCAGGCAGTCCTGGATCTCGCGCATGTACTCAACTTCGGTGTCGTTGCTGGACGGCTCTTCGAACGCGATGCGCGACGGCGCGGTTCCCAGCCCGAACCGCAGGCCCAGGAAGCCTTGGTGTTCGGGACGGTGGGTCCACAGCAGCGGACCCAGCTTGTAGATCGAATCCACGGTGTCACTGACCGACGGCGCCTCCTGGAGCCGGACGGCACGTTCCACGTGCTGGAGTTCGGTGATGTCCTGCCGGAACGCGGCCATGGAGGCGCGGAAATGCTTGAGCTGTTCCTTCTGCTGACGCTTGGTCTGCATCCGCTGGTCCACAAAGTGGCCCACGATGAAGAGCGGCATCATCGCCATGAACACCACCGAAATGACATTCCGGGTGATGGCGAAAATGACTGCGCCCATCACCAGCGGCGCCACCAGCATGATGTAGGGGAAGGGATGGTGGTCCGGCCGCTTGGGGCCGGCCGGCAGGACGCGCTTGGGCGCCTCGAAGCGCGGCACCACCCGCGGCGAGCGGTTGAAGTCCACCAGGGGCGACGTCGGTGCTGCCGCCTGGTTGCGCCCCAGCGGCACCACTGTGACGGTGGTGTCGCCGAGGGTCACCGTGTCCGAGGAGTTCAGTGTGGCCCGGGTGACCGGAAGCCCGTCCATCAGGAGGCCGTTGGCCGAATTGGTGTCCACGATTTCTATGCCCTCGCCCACGGTAATGCGGGCATGGCGCTTCGACGTCAGCGGGTCCGTGAGCCGGATGTCCACGTCCCGGTCGCGGCCGATGTAGCTGGTGCCGAAGGGGAGCGAGAACTCCTGGCCGACGTCGGGACCCGAAAGGATCCGCAAGGTGGCGGCCGCGGGGCCCCGGTTGGCGCCGGGGACGTCGAAGTGTTCGCTGACCTGTGTCAGGGACACCACGGACCCGGGACGCAGGCCGGATTCGAGGAGGTTGTCCGTGCGGGTCAGGACGTTGCCGCGCATCCCCCCGGCCACAAAGGCCTCATCAATCCGGAGCGAGAGGTTCTCCGGCGCCGGATTCCCCTTCCGGTCCGGATCGGCGGCCCACAGCTGCGTGGCGATGTCCGCCACGGTTGCCAGGCCGTCCACAGTGACCGCGAGATCCTTGGTCTCCGCCGGGTCCCGGCGGAGCGTCAGCCGGATTCTCATCCTTCGTCCACGCCCCTCATTTTTTCGAGCAGATACAGGTCATCAGGGGTCACCAGATGGGATGTCACGGCGTGCTCCACGAGCCTGGCACGCCGGTTGGTGGCGAGTTTTCCGCCGCCGCCGCGCAGGCCGACCACGCCCACCCGGTCCAGCTTGTCGCAGACGTTGTCCAGTTTCCGGTTGAACCGGGTCAGCGCCCAGCCAAGTGTTTTGGCCGCGGCCGCCGAGGACGGGATGGCGCTGAAGCCTGTTCCCTCGCGGCGGAGCATCGGCTCGGCGAGGGCGACGATCAGGGCTTTTTGCGAGTCGGTGAAGACCACGGGACCGACGGTGGTTTCCCCGTTGCTGTCGTCGTCGCGTGCCGCCTGGCGGAAGGAGGGCGCCTTGAGGTGGACGGCGAATTCGTACGTTGTCGGCCCGGCCGTGAAGATGATGTTCGTGTGGCTGAAGACGAGCGGGATGCGCGCTCCCGGGGAGAGCCAGGCCTGCATGCCGCCGGAACCGTCTGCCACGGTGGCTGAGAGCATGCTGCCCACATTGCTGAGCCACCAGATCCCGTCATACCGGGCGACCTGCAGGAACTGCCGGTGCAGGTACGGGTTGTCGTCCACTTCAAGGTCGCCTTCGCGGCCTATGTTGAACACATCCTCGTCCGACGGTTCGTACCACTCGCCACAGAAATCTATTGCTAGATCCCCCATTTTCCGTGCCTCCTCAAAGGGCAATGCGCAATGCTTCGTTTGTCCGGCTGATCCGCACTATTTCACGTAGCAGTTCCGGGAGTCTGCTTCCATCGGGGAAGCTGCCCCGTCTGTCCTGACGATCATGACCTGGATGCAGGTGATGTTCCCCGGCGCGGGCTCAAGTTCCGCACGCGGCTCAGTTGTGACCTGGAAGGGCCCTGGTTCCCGGGTCACGAAGTCGTTGACGTTCCACTTGTACGTATCGCCTTCCTTGGGCTGCGGGTTGGTCCACGTAAAGACGACTTTCCCGTTGCTCCCCATCTCCCCCACCAGGTCTGTGACATCCGGAACGGTGCCGTTATCGAGGGCATCTGCCGGGGGCTTGCTCACCTGGTCCGTCACCACAGGAGCCGGCGGGGGCGCGGTGGTTGACACCACGATGCCCACCACAACGGCAATGACAAGCAGCGTGCCGCCCGCGATGGCCAGCCAGAGATTCCGTTTGCCGGGGTCCGCAGACACGTCCGGCGCGGATTCCATGGCGGCGGGCGGCCGGCTGACGGTGGCGTCCAGCTCCGGCTCCGGACCGGTCCGGGGTGCTGCTGCGGGTTGCCCGGGCGGCAGGCCGCTGCCCGCCGGTACGGCCGGCCGCTGGACGGTTGAGTCCTGCGGAGTGCCGTACGCAGCAGCGGGCACACTGCCGCGGAGCATGGTGGCATGCGCCCATTCACCGGAGGGGTTTCCGGTCTGCTGGCCGGTGAAGAGGTTGCCGGGAACTTGTGGCTGTGCCGATGGTACCGGCACAGCTGCAGGAGGCAACGCCGCCGGCGCACCGGCCGGTGGAAAGGTCGACGGCGGAACGTTGGTCAGGCCCTGCGGCCGGGTCCGTGCCGGGAAGGTGGGCGCGCTGCCGGTCCGCTCGGGATCGATGGCCGCGATGCTGCGGACCCGGGTCTCTTCATAGCCGTCGTCCGGGTGGCTCTCCTCGGGGTGCGGCTCTTCCAGCACTTCGAACGGAGTGACTGACAGGTTCAGCTCAGCCTGGATCCGCTGCAGGGCCAGTGCGAAGGCATGGGCGGAGGAATAGCGGGAGGCCGCGGATTTGGCCATGGCCGTGGACAGGGCCAGTTCCAGCGATTCCGGGACATCAGCCCGGCCAAGGCGTGGCAGCGACATCGTGCTGATGCGTGAAATGAGCTCGCGCTGGGAGTTGTCGGCCCCGGGCATCACGAAGGGCGACCTTCCCGCCAGGAGGGTGTACAGCGTGGCGCCGAGCGCCCAGACGTCCACCATGACGCCGTCGATACCGCCGTCCGTGAACTGCTCCGGCGGTGACCAGGGGATGGACATCCCGGCGTCGTCGTCATCCTCGGAACCACCGAGGGTTCCGGAAATCCCGAAGTCCGTGAGCGCCGGGCGGTTGTAGTCGGTCACCAGGATGTTGGCGGGTTTGATGTCCCGGTGGGCAATGCCGGCGCGGTGTGCGGTTTCGACCGCGGAGGCAACCTGGATGCCCACGGCCAGGACCTCGTCGACGCTGAAGCGCTGCCTGCGGTACCGGACGTCCAGGCTGGGGCGTGAGCAGTATTCCATGGCCAGGTAGGAATGCCCGGCTTCGGTGACCTCGGCCTCGTAGATGGTCACAATGTAGGGGTGTGAGGACAGCTGGGCCATCAGGTTGGCTTCGGACTCGAACCGGCGGCGGGCGCCCTCGGTCTTCAGGTCCGAGAGCAGGACCTTGACGGCCACCTTGCGGCGGGGCCGGTCCTGTTCGTAGAGGTAGACGTCTGAGAAGCCGCCTGAACCCAACAGGCTGATGTAGGTAAACCCCGGGATAGGGGGCGGCGGCGCGATGGGCCGTTTGGAACTCAAAGAATCTCCTCAAAGCGCAGCGAAATGCCGTCGCCCAGTTCTGCGATGTCGCCGTCGAGCAGGATGGCCATTTCGTTCTGGGCCAGTCGCCTCGGCTGCTGGCCCTCCCGGACCAGGACAGTGCCGTTGGTGGCCTTCAAATCGCATAGCATCACGTGCCAGCCTTCCAGCCGCACCTCTACATGTGAGCGGGAGATATCGCCGCTGGGGCTGGCCACCTGCACCAGCCGGGGCATAACTCCGCCCTGGACGCGTGATACCGACGGCTGGCGGCCGATGACGAGGGACTGCTCAAGGTCCACAAGCTCGCCACTGGAAACCCGCATGCGGCCGAGACGGGGCCGGGGCACCTGCACGGCGTCCGACGGCAGGGGCTGCCCGCACGCCGCGCATTGGGCATGGGTGGGCGGATTCGCGTGGCCCTGCCCGCAGACACGTGCCAGCACCATGGGGCCGGTGGATCCGGCGGCGGCCGGGCCAGCAGCGGGCGCCGGGTGGGCGGCCATACCGGCGAGGTCACTCTTCATGATGGTCTGGCCGTCGTGGTCAGCATCGTCGCTGCCGCCGCCGGCCGGGGCGGGCACGGACCCGCGCACCGGTGGGATGGCCCCGCCGGTGCTCCACGGTACAGAGTCGATCAGTCCCCCGGCCGGCGCCGGCGCAGGTGGCGATGCAGCCACGGTCGGCGGCGTTTCCGCGGCGGACGGCATCTCCGGCACGGCAGCGGCCGGCTTTTCCGGCGCTTCGTCAACAGGCGGGCCGTCGGGATCGTCACGGACAGCCGCATCTTCAATGCTGCGGACCACTGTGCGTTCCCATAAATGGTCGTAGGTGCTGGTCTGTTCAGAGGCCGGCACAGCCCCGTTCGACGCCGGTTCCTCCGCGGCGGGCGGAACAGCCTCTTCGGCTGGGGAAGCCTCATTCTCAACCGGCCCGGCGTCCGGTTCCCCGGCAGGAGGGTCTTCATCGTCTTCGTCCATGACTCCGATGACGGTTTCGGCGGACGCACCGTGCTCAGGCGAGGGGAGCACAACAGGCGTTACAGCCACGGGGTCTGCGGCTATTGCCGGGGCTGCACGGAGCCCGGCAACCGGCGTTGCGGCAGCAGCCCTGACGGTGCCGTCCAGGCCCACCGTCAGGGCCTGCAGCAGGACCACACCTTCCTGAAGGGGCAGCGACTGGCCGGCAGGACCGCCGCCAGGAACGCTGAGTCGGTACCACTCTGGGGCTGTGAGGTGGCGTTCGGCCCACGTTGTGACGTCGCGGCCGTGAAGCTCCACCGGCCCGCCGGGCAGCTGGACTGTCAGGTCCAGGTCCCCACGCAGGAAGATGCGCAGCGAGTCTTGGAAATCGACGATTCCGAAGGGCGGGATCTGGGCCAGCGATACGCCAAAGCTGCTGGTGACAGCGTGGAGCAGCTCATGGACTTCGGGTCCGCTCTCCAGCAGCTCCCAGAGGGACTGGACCAGCTGCGGGGGTGTGTCGGGTCCCAGGAAGATGGCCGTGCGGGACCGGACAATGCCCCGCCACGTGCCGGGCACATAGTTATTCGCGGCCATCACCGGACTCCTCGCTTTCATTCCCGCCTGCCGTTGCCGGCCGTGCGGCTTCAACGACCTGGGACCGCGGCAGCGTGATCTCCTCCTCGGCACCAGCACCCGGACGCGGCGCTGTGGTGGCCATGCCGGCGTCGTTCATCACGTTCTTGGCGTCCACCACAATGACCGTGACGTTGTCCCGGCCGCCGTTCCGGAGGGCGGCCTGGATCAAGGCATCCACCGCATCCTGGGGGTGGGCAACTGTGCTCAGGATCCGGAACATGTGCTCGTCGGTCAGCTCGCCGTTGAGCCCGTCGGAGCAGACCATGATCCGGTCACCCTCTTCCACCGGCAACAGCCAGTAGTCCGCTTCGGTCTCATCCCCGGTGCCGAGGGCACGGGTCACGACATGCCGGCGCGGGTGGACAGTTGCCTGCTCCGGCGTGATTTCGCCTGCATCAACCAGTTCCTGGACCTCGGAGTGGTCCACGCTGACCTGGGCGAACTGGCCCTGGCTCAGCCGGTAGGTCCTGGAATCGCCGATGTTCATGACCAGCCAGTAGGGCATGCCCATCTGCTCGACCACCACGGCGCCTGTGAGGGTTGTGCCCGCCCGGGCGCCGGTAGCCTCCCGGATCGCGTTGTCCGCCTTCACCAGGTACTGCTGGATCACGGCGGCTGTGACGCTGCGTTCACCGGTGGCCAGCTGCGGCATCGCGGCCAGGGCACGGACGCACATTCCGCTGGCGATCTCGCCGGCCTCGTGGCCGCCCATCCCGTCCGCGACGGCAAAAACCGGATCGGAGGCGATGAAGGAGTCTTCGTTGAGTTCGCGCCGCAGCCCGCGGTCCGTGCCGTAACCGTAGCTAAGGCTCAACCCGGAGTCGTGGTCTGCTGCAGCGGGAACGCTGGCGGCTTGGGAATTCATGCCTGTCCTAGGTGGAAGGAGCGGTCACCAAAGTGGACTGTGGATCCCGGGCTGACAAAAGCGGGCACGCCCGGCTGGAGCGGGGTACGCAGGCCGTCCGGAGTGGTGACGGCGCTCCCGTTGGTGGAGTTCCGGTCGGTCACCCAGACCCCTGCGCCGTCCGTGAGGACATGCAGATGGGTTTTGGAAATCGACCGGCCGGGGTCATCCACCGCCAGCAGCTGGGCCTGCTGCTCGCCCGCCTGCCCCACGGGGTTCCTGCCCACCAGGACGTTCCGGTCGAGCTGGAAGTCCCGTCCGTCGTCGAGCCTGATCCGCAGGACTGCCGCCGGAGCCGGCGCGCGGACGCCGCCGCGCATCTGCGTGCGGTCGTGGTCGTCGTCCGGGTGCGCGGCCGGTGCGGCGTGGTCCGGGGCCCGGTACGGGGCTGTGCTTGCGGGCGCCGCGGGGTGCTGCTGGCTGGCCGGGGCCTGTGGCGCCGCAGGGGTTTGCGGAACAGCAGGGGCCGGAGGGGCGGGTGCCGGCTGTGGTGCGGTGTACGCTGCGGGCCCGGCTGGTTGCCCTGCCGGCGGCTGCCACTGGTTGGGGTTGAGGGGCGTCTGGGCGTTGATGACCTGAGGCGTTTTTGCGGCCCCGGCCACTGGCGAAGCGACCTGCTGGACGGGCGGCAGGTCCAGTGGCGCGAAGCTGTACGGTCCCTGGATTCCGCCCGTCGCAATGGGATTCCGTCCGGCTTTGACGTCAAAGACGAGGGTTTTCGCGGCGGTGTCGTGCCATCCCCGGAGCCTGCCGTTTTTGTCCCAGGCGTTCGACACCACCACAATCAGCGCCCAGGCGGCGCCGATGAGGGCCAGCGGCGCCAGGATGAAGAGGGCCACATCGAACCACTTGAAGATGACCAGCACAGCTGCCGCCAGAACGGCCAGCAGGATGCCGGCGCCGGTAATGAGTCCGCGGAGGAACACCCCTCCCCCGCCGGGTCCATAGCCGTCTTTGTCGGCACTGCGGATGCCCATGAGCCGGTTGCCGATGGTGATTCCCGAGCGGGCCTCCATGCCCGCCAGGACAACGATGTAGACAAGGGTGAGTCCCAAGCCGATGCCGCCGAAGAGGACCAGTGACCCGGTGTCATAGATGATGAATCCGCCGCTTTGGGTGCGCGTTACCCCGGCGAATCCGATGGCGAAGGTCACCGCGAGGACCGCCAGCGGAGCGAGCCAGTCGAGCACGGCGGCCCCCAGCCGTTTGCCCGCCGTGGCCGGAACCAGCCCAAGATTCACTGCCATGCCCGTTCTTCCCCCTTGACCGTGGACGGCCTGTGTCATTCCGGGGCCGCTGTCAGCGGGGGCCCGGTGTACTACCGGGATAGTACCGGGAATCCCGGACGCATGCTCAGCGGCACGTTCCATCTGCGCCCGCTGGGCGTGGTCCAGGTTGCGTGCATTCCGGGCAGCCCGGTTCGGCAGCGGGGCGCCGCAGGCCGTGCAGAAAGTGGCCCCGGCGCGGATCAGCTGCTGGCAGCGCTGGCAGCGCTCGGAGTCTTGCATCATGGTTCGGTGTGGTTCTTCCTGCCAGGGTTCCTGAGAACGGTGGACTCATCAGGTTCGGAGGGGGCTGCGGGGGTTGCCGCCGGGCCGCCCTCCACCCTACCGTCAGCCGGCTGCGGTGCGGCGGAGCCCGGCTGCGGTGCGGCCGAGCCCGGGCGCCGCAGCGAGGCGAGCCCCCGCCCCGCGCTGCGCAGCTTGAGGGCCGCGCGCCCGTCCGCCAGCAGGGACCTGGGCGAGAACCTGGCCTGCTGGCGGCGCCAGAAGCCCACCGTCGCGGTCATTTCCTTCAGCGAGCCCTCCACGATGGTCCAGTATTCCTTGACCTCCTCCTCGCTCGGCTGTCCGGCACCGAAGATCGAGGCATCCGCCCGGCGGGCGAGGAGGGTGGTGGTGGTTCCTGACCCGGGGAAGGCGTCAGCGACTACTGCGGCGCTTTCCCGGCGGGTGGCGCGGGTGTCGATCCCGGCACCCATGTCAGTGGCGAGGCTCAACACCTCGTTCCAGCCGCCGCCGACGCGCTGCGCGGGGTGGCCGTCCGTGAAACGGGACTTCCGCCGCCGTGACTTGAGCAGGGCAATGAGCAGCAGCGGCAAGGCCAGGATCGACAACGGAATCAGTGCAATCCCGAGGGCACCGAGGAGGGCGCCCCAGAACAGCCAGGGGTTGTTCTTCTTCTGGTCCGCGTCCAGGGCATCCGGGGATGAATCCGGCGGCAGGTCCGCTGGTTCCTGCGGCGGCGGCGGGGGCTGCAGAACCTGCGGCTTGGGCTTGGACTTGTTTTCGGGGTCCGGCGGGATGGGGATGTTGTCCTTGGGCGGTGTTGGATCGAAGCTGACCCAGCCCACCCGGTCGAAGGCGACTTCCACCCAGGCATGGACGTCCTTGCCGGTGATCTTCACCTCGCCGGCGCCGTTCTCCGGGCTGGTCGGCTCGGGGTAGAAGCCCATGACCACGCGCGAGGGGATGCCCAGGTGGCGGAGCATCAGCGACATGGCCACGGCGTACTGTTCATCGTCGCCGAGCATTTGCTTGGCCGTCAGGAGGTTCCGGATCCGGGACGAGCTGTGCCCGGAAACACTCGGCAGCTGGCCTTCAGTGACCAGCCCGTTGCTGAAGGCACCGGTTTTCTGGAAGTGGGCCTCGATCTGCCGGACCCGGTCGATCGCGGTGGGCGCATCGGCCGAGAGGTCGTTGGCCTGGGAGCCCACCACCGGCGGCACCTCCTGGGCGTCCGGCAGGGTGACTTTGGCGAAGTCGTACTGCGTCAGCTGGCCGTGCTCCAGCTTGACCGGGTCGGATACCTGGACGCTGTAGGAATCACCCGTCGAGAGTCCCTTGGTGGTCACGGCCGTGTCGGTGCCCGAGTTGAAGTAGAGGCCCGAGGCCGCCGCTGACGCGCTTTGGTCAAAGCTCAGGCCGGTGGTTTTGCGGCCGCCGGGGACGAAGTAACCCTGGTAGTCCTCGATGGTGATGTCAATGGAGTAGTCGTTCGTGGGCACAACGCTGGAGGTATCCGCCAGGGTGTTGATGGACTTGGTGTCCCCCACCTTGCTGAAGCTTCCCGACCCGTTGGGGTCCATGTTGTAGTTGGTGCCGTTGAACGCGTCCAACGCCCCCAGCCGCACGCGCCCGTCCCGCGGCAGGCCCTTGACCACAAACAGGGTGTCGTCCTTTTTGTCCTTGACGAAGGTCCGGAAGCTTGCCAGCGGCGTGATGTAGTCCTTGGGGTCAAACGGCGGAACCACCACGTTGCGGAGCACTTTCCGGTCATCGCTGGCGGTGACCAGGGGGGCGGCGACGGCGGTGATGGCCACGCTGGCGGCGATGACGGCAGCTGCGGTGCCGAGCCGGCGGATTTTCGCCCGCTGGGCAGTTCCGGCGTCGCTTTGCGGGCGGTTGACGGACACCTTCCGGGTGTCGCTGCGGCGCAGTGCGTCGCGCCGGAATGTGGCCCAGGCGATCGCGATCACGGTGAGGCCGATGCCCCGCTCCACCGTAAGGAACGCGGCGTTGGTGCTGAACGCGATGCCGGTGACAAAGAGGGCGAGCACCGGGAGCAGCGGCCAGTAAGGGCTCTTGGCCCGCCAGGTGAGGATGCCTGCAACCAGTGCGGTGAGCAGGGAACTGAGGAACGGGACAATGAGCACTCCCCCGGCTGTACCAACCGGCACGCCTACGGTCAGCATGTCCTTCCAGGCGAACACCACGCCCAGGAGCAGCGTCCGGAGGGAGTCCAGACTGGGGAGGAATCCTGCGATGGCGGCGTCCGGCACGGCCAGCACGGTTCCGAGCACAAGGTAGGCGCCCAGGGCCAGGGCTGTGGTGATGAGCAGGCCAAGCCGGAGGTGGGCGTTGGCGGCGCTGAGGGCCAGGCCCAGGATGATGCCGCCGAACCCGGAAAGGAGATAGTAGGCGTCCCCGCCGAAGCTCAGGCTGAAGCCCAGGACACCCAGCCCGAGCAGGAGCGTGAGCGCACCGGCGTCGACCATAAAGTGCCAGAGCGGCCTGCCGTCTGCGAACGCGGACTGCTGCAGTTGCTGCCGGGATGCCCGGGGGCGGAGGTCGGATGCGGAGCTCATGCGGCCGCCTTTCTCAGGACGATGGCAAGGTCAGCAAGGTCGCCCAGGGTCAGCACGGTCAAGTCTGCGATGTTGGCCCGTGTCGGGGCGGCGCCGGCCTGCAGCCGCACTGCGAGGCTGCGGACGCCGGGGGCGACGGAGGCGGAGGCGGAGCGCAGCTGGGTGGGTGTGACATTGCTGCCCACCACGAAGAACACCACTGAGGCGTTGGGGACAGTGTCTGCGAGGGACCGGGCAAGGTCGACGGCGGTGCGGCGCATGGGTGCCCCGACGATCCTGGTCATGTCGTCCAGCATGTTGCGCCCGGTTTCGCAGCGCAGCGGCCCTTTCTGGGTCAGGACGTCCAGTTCGCGCTGTTCCCGGATGGCCTGGCGTCCGATCGAGGCGGCGGCCGAGATGGCCATCTCGAACTCCTGTTCGGAGGCGTATTCGTCCGTGTTGATGGACAGTGAAATGGCCAGGTGGGCGCGGCGGGTTTCCTCGAACTGGCGGACCATCAGTTTGTTGGTCCGTGCGGTGGTCTTCCAGTGGATGTGCCGCCGGTCATCCCCCGGCACATAGTCGCGAAGCGCGTGGAAGGACACATCGGCGCTGGAGAGGTCCGTGGTGGGCATGCCTTCAAGGTCCCGGATGAACCCGGCTGCCGAGCCGGCCAGGGCAACCGTGCGGGGATGGACGAAGAGGTCCTCCGGCTCGGTCCACAGCACCTGGCGGCGCAGCAGGTGCAGCGGGTCCGCCCGGACGGAGCGGACCGGGCCCACCACGATGACGGCGCGGCGGGCCGTGGGGATGGTGAAGAGGTCCTCGTGGACCTGCTGCGGCTTCATTCTGGGCAGGTGGAACACCGCCGTGGCAGCACCGACGGGCAGCTCCAGGGCGGCGGGCAACAGCGGACGCGCGGAGGTGTTGGAGACCGCGATGCTGCCCACGGCGCTGTCGCCCACGGCGACGCGGGTCCGGGCGAGGTCCAGGACAACGCCGTACGATGACCGGCCCAGGATGAATCCGACGGCGATCACAAACAGTACAAACGCTGCGATGGCCGCCGCCTTGGCTTCCTGCCAGCCGAAGGCCTGGCCGGTGGACCACAGCAGGATGGCGGCCGCGAGCACGGACCAGCCCAGGATGCTCACCACTGACAGCACCGGCCACGCGTACCGGAGCCAGAGGTCCCGGAATTTCCGCCAGGCAGGGGCCAGGGCCAGGCCTGCGGTGCTGGTGGCCTCGGCCCAGAAAGCCGAGGGGTGCAGCCTTGTGGGCTTGCCGTTCCGGTGGAGAAGTTGCCGGAGACGCTCAGCAAGCCGGGTCAACGGAGTGCTGCTGGACATAGGAGAGCCTTCGTTTGCGCTGGGTGGTGGTCGGGAGGTCCTGGAAGCGTCAGAGAGTGGCGCGCTGCTGGGGGGCAGCGACGTCGGCCAGCACACGGGCCAGGACAGCTTCAGGCGTGGCGCCGGAGAATTCAGCCTCCGGGTCCATCACAAACCGGTGGGTCCACACGACGGGAGCGAGTTCCTTGACGTCGTCGGGCAGGACGAAGTTCCGTCCCTGCCCGGCAGCCCAGACCTTCGCGGCGCGGACCATGGCGATGGCGCCACGCACGGAGACACCCAGCCGGGATTCGGGCGCGTTGCGGGTCTCCTCGCAGAGCCGGGAAATGTATTCGAGCACTGCAGTGTCCACGTGCACCGTCGCGGCCAGGTCAGCCATGTCTGCCACGGCCTGGGTGGTGATCACCGCGGAGAGCTCCTTGGAGCGGTCCTTCAGGTTGGCGCCTCCCAGCAGCCGGACCGTGGAGGCGTGGTCCGGATAACCGATCGAGGTCTTGATCAGGAAGCGGTCCAGCTGAGCCTCAGGCAGCCGGTAGGTGCCGGCCTGTTCGATCGGGTTCTGCGTGGCCATGACCATAAACGGCCGTCCTGCCTCGTAGGTGACTCCGTCCACGGTGACCCTGGATTCCTCCATGACCTCCAGTAGCGCCGACTGCGTCTTCGGCGATGCACGGTTGATTTCGTCGGCCAGGACGATGTTGTTGAAGATCGGTCCCTTGTGGAACTCGAACTTCTGCGTCTTCTGGTCATAGATGGTCACACCGGTCACGTCCGACGGCAGCAGGTCGGGGGTGAACTGGATGCGGTTGTTGGAGCCCTGCACGGTGGCCGCCATGGCGCGCGCCAGCATGGTCTTACCCGTGCCGGGAGCATCCTCGAACAGCACGTGCCCTTCCGCCAGCATTGCGGTGAAGGTCAGCCGGATGACGTGTTCCTTGCCCAGGACCGCCTGTCCGACGTTGGCAACGAGCTTTTCGAAGGTGCCTGCAAACCATTCGGCCTGCTCAGTTGTCATTGTCATGCGGTGGATCCTCTTCTTTGTTCAAGGTTTCATCAGGCCCGGAGTCCCGGGCCCGACCGTTGGGTCGAGTGGTAATTGACTAGCGGTTAGGCATCCCATTGGGCGGGTTGCACCCCAGGTTCGAGGTGTCGCAGCGGAGCCAGTTGCCGGCTGCCATGCCGCTGGTGAGGTGGTACCAGATGCCTGTGGGGTTGTTGGACGTCTTGTACCAGACCTGGTAGCGGTCCGATTGCGCGGCGGCGCCGGCGTCAAGCCATTTGCCTTCCCCCACGCATGAAGACGGATTACCGTCGCGGAAGCTGTCCGTGCCCTTGCGGGGTTCGGTGCAGCTGCGGACCGGACTGGCCGTGATGCCCCACGACGTGGGCGGCGGGGGCGTGGGGTCCGCCCCGGAACGGGAATTTGCCTGGCCTGCGGGGCCCACCGCCGCAGTCACTGCACGGACCCTCAGTGTGCGGGCCTGGTCCCAGCCGCCAGCCGGGCGGTCGTAGCGGTTTGCCAAGCCAACACTGGTCCAGGCGCCCCCTTCATAACTGACCTCGAAGTGATCGAGCGGGCGGCCATTGGTGGCCGGGTTGTTCCAGGTCCAGTGCACGTCACCATCTCCCTGGGCCGAGGTCCGTCCGTCCACGTTGGGCGCGTTCGGCGGTCCGTAGGGGTTGCCGGTTCCGATCGCCTTGGCGTCGCCGGAGACGTTGTTCTTGGTGGAGGTAGCGATGATGGTGACCGTAATGTCGCGGCCATTGGTCAGTCCGTTGATGTTTCCGCCGCCGGCCGGGATGCTTCCCGACCTGCCGTCCGCGTTGTAGGTGTACTGGATTTCGGTCTCCAGCGACCCGTTGCGCTGCGCCTGCGTCAGTGGCTCAAAAGTCACCCTCAGCTGGCCGCTGGTGCCCGTATCGGCCACCGTGCCGCTGCTGACCTGGCCCGGCTTGCCTGCCGCCCGGATCTGGGCGGACTGCGCGCTGGTTCCGCTGGTGCCGGCCTTGTTCGTGGCGGAAACCGTGAACGTGTAGTTGGCCTCGGAGTTGTCCACGGTGACGTTCTGTGTGGTTCCGCCCGCTACGGGCTGGGAGGCCACAACGGCCCCTCCCCGCAGGGTGGTGAGGGTGTACGAGGACACAGCATCACCGTTGTTGTTCGGCGCAGCCCAGCTGACCTTCAGTTGGCTTTGGGTACCAACAGAGCCGGCCTGCGAGGCGGTGGGAGCTGCCGGAGTCGCCGGCACACCCGCCGGTATTTCGGCAGCCGAGTAGGGACTCCATTCGGAGGGGTCCTTGGCATCGTTGCGGGCCAGGACACGGACCTTGTAGGAGACTCCGTTCTGGAGTCCCTTCCAGACGTAGCTGACCGCTGTCAGGTTCTGGATCTGCGCGTTCTGTCCCGGCGGGGCGGGCGAGATTTCCAGGTCGTAGGACTTGACCGGTGACCCCTTGCTGGCCGGCGCCACCCAGTTCACGGCGAGCTGCTTGTCACCGAACTTCAGGGTGGGCGCCAACGGGGTGTCGGGTTTGACGTCAGGCCGGACCTCGGCGGAGGCCGGGGATCGGTCCGACTCACCGAACTCGTTGGTGGCCGTCACCTGGAAGTGGTACTTCGTGTTGTTGACGAGACCGTTCAAGGTGCAGGTGTTCGCCGGGCAGTCCTGGCGGAAGCCGGACTCGCCATAGACCGTGTACTTGGTGATGGCTGAACCGCGGTCTGCCGGAGCCGACCAGTTCAGCAGGGCGGTCTGGTCCCCCACGCTCTGCGCCTGCGGCGTGGTGGGTGCCAGCGGCTTGTCCTTGACGGTCAGGCGGATGCGGGCCGTTGCCTGCCTTGAGGATTCCTCCGTCTTGTCCGCCACCGTGTAGGACACCACCATGGACCCGGAGAATCCCGGAGCCGGTGTAACCACCACGGAGTCGCCGGACACCTCCACGTTGCCGCTTCCGGTTTCGGCACCCGCGGCCACGATTTTAAGGGCCGTCTCGGGGAACGGGTTCGAATCGTTGGCCAGAACCTTCACCGTGACCGGCTTTCCGGCGGCCGCATTGGGTTCGAGGTCATCGTTGGCAACCGGTTTGGGCCGGTTGGAGGCTGTTACGGCCAGCTGGTAGGTGGCGGTGGCCTCAAGGCCGCGTGAATCTTTGGCCTTAACCTGGATGGCGCCTGTTGTGCCGGTGGACGTTGAACCGTCAACGGACGTTTTGAGGGTCTTGCCGTCGATCCTGGCGTTGAAGCTGGCCGGGCTGCCGCCAACCAGTTCGTACTTCATGTTGTCAACGTCGTCCCGGTCGGGGTCCGATGTCAGGGGGCCCAGGTCCAGGTCCACCGATTCGCCCTTGGGAACGTCTACGGTCGCGCCCAGCAGGGTGGGCGGGTTGTTCCGGTTGGGATCGGGCAGGACCTTGGTGCGGATGCTGAGTGTTGACTTCAGGCCCTCGGGATCGTCCGGTCCGGTGCCGTCGGTCACCTCGAAGCTGAGGGAGCCCGGCCCCACATAGTCGGTGCCCGCAGTGTATTTAAGCGACGTGGCACTGCCGCCGGTGGGGTCGCCGCCGTCGGCGCCGATGAGCTTGATCCGGTCTGTCTGGGTGATCCGCGGGGAGCGTCCTTCCCGGACCTTGACCCATTCGTTCAGGTCCACGGTGACGGACTGGCCGGCGATGACCTCGACCACCTCGTCCTTGGCGAGTGTGGGGACCTGTTGACCGATGCCCGGTACCCAGATGATCGCGGTGGACTTCTGCCCGTCCACGTCCTCCACGGTGTACGGAATGAGCTGCGGCTGCTCTGTCAGGTCAACAATCATGGTCCCGTCCGTTCCGGGACGGGCCGTGGTGGCTTCGGTGCTGATCTTCAGGTTCTCGCCCACGCCGTCGGGGTCTTCGTCGTTTTTCAGGACAGGTACGTCCACGGCCGTCTTGCCCATGGTCTGGGCGGAGGTCACCCTGTCGTCGCGGGCTATGGGGGCCTGCAGCGGAACCTCGTTGTCCACCACCACGCGGATGGTGGCCTGGCCGGTGGCGTCGCGGTCGTCGGCGATGGTGTAGCGCACGTTGACCGTCCCTGCGGCCCCGGGGGCCAGCAGGATGATGCGGCCGCTGGTTTTGCTGACAGTGGCCTGCAGGGCGTCGTCAGCCTCGATCCCGTCGGTGAGGATGCGGATGATGTCGCCGTCGGGATCGGTGTCGTTGCCGGTGGCGTCGACGGCGATCTGGCGTCCCGGACGGACCTTGACTTCGTCGTCCACCGGGGTGGGGTTCTGGTTGGTTTCACCCCGCGGGGCGATTCCTACCGTCACGGTGCCGGTGTTGACGGCGCCCTGGCGGTCCACCACCTTGTAGCGGAACGTATCGGTTCCGGCACCGTCGCCGGCGGCGGTGAAGTCGATGAAGTTGCTGCCTATGGTGGCGGTTCCCATGGCGGGGGTGCTGTCGATGCCGGTCAGCTGGACGGAGTCGCCGTCAGGATCGATGCCGTCCAACTGCACGGGGATGCGCACCGTGCCGGCGGCGACCACGCGTGCGGTCAGGTTCCGGGGCTGGGGCCGGGAATTCTCCGATCCCTCCAGCGGAAGGATGTGGATGGTCACCGCTGCGGCGCTCTTCTGGCCCTGCGGGTCCACCGCGTTGTAGATGGCCCGGACAGTCTTCGGCTGGGAACCGGCGATGAACCGGAGCGTGTTCTCTGACACGAAACTCTTGCCGTCCAGCTCGTCCACACCCTGCGGCAGGACCGGGTCCACGGTCAGCTTCTCACCCTGCGGGTGCGTGTCGTTGTCGAGCACAGGAATGGTGACGACGTCATTGACCCGGACGTTCACTTCGTCCGGTTTCGGCTGCGGGGCTTCGACGACGGCGGGGGCCGGCACCGGGACCACGGAGACGCTGCCGGTGGCAGACTTGCGGCCGTTGGACATGGTGTATTCGAACAGGAACGGTTCCTTGGTGCCCACGACGTCGGTGATGCGCAGGACGCTGTGGTCGATCACGCTGACGGACGCGGTGATGTTGTCCGGGAGCTTTACTGACTGCAGGACCAGTACGCCGCCGGAGGGGTCGGAGTCGTTGGCGAGCGGGTCAAGGAGCACGCTGCCGCCGGTGGGCATCAGCGCAACGTCGTGCACGGCGACGGGGTCGCCGGTGTCCTTGCCGGATTCCACGTCGACGCGGATGAGTCCCTGGCTGCTCTGCGGGCCGTTGCTCGCGATGTAGGTCAGGTAGACCGGCCCAGGGGTGGTGCTTTTGAAAGTGAAGGTCCCGCCGTCGGTCACTGGACCCAGCTCGGCCGGTCCGTTGGCTTCCACCTGGGCCAGGCGCAGGGCGCCGCCGTTGGGGTCGACGTCGTTCTTCAGCGGCGCGATCACCAGGTCCTGGCCGACGACGGCTGTGACGTGGTCGGCGTTGACGACGGGTGCGAGGGCGCCAGGCGGCTGGACGTTGACCACGACTTTCCCGGTGACCGTGGCGCGGCCGTCCCAGATGGTCACGGTGACGTTCTTCTTGCCTGCGGTGGCGCCTGAATCCTGGAAGGTCAGCAGGCCGTCGCGCCGGACCTTGACCTGGTCCTGGTCGTTGTCCGCCTTGGCGTCCATCAGGACCAGGTCGTCGCCGTCGGGGTCCATCCAGTCCGTGAGGATGTTCTGGCTGACGGTTTTGCCCTGTTCCACCAGCATGGTGGTGGCGTCGCCGCCGCGCTTGAACTGGGGTGGCCGGTTTTCCTCCGGGCCCACGACGCTCAGCGTCACCTGGCCGCCCGCCGACAGGCCGCGGCCGTCGGCGGCGTTGTAATCGAACGTTTCGGTGCCCGGTTGTGCGTCCGCCGCCACCGAGATCTGGAAGGCGGTGCCGCCGTAGATGCTTTCGAGAGTACCGGCCTTGGGTCCTGAGTTTCCGACGGCGGCAGTGAGGACATCGCCGTCGGGATCTGAGTCGTTGTCCAGGACGCTGAGGATGGTGGTGCGTCCGGGCCGGACGCCGACGGCGTCCGGTTTGGTTTCCGGTGGCCGGTTGGGCTTGGTGCGGTCCGGGAGCACATTGATCGTGTTGTTGTCGGCCGATTCCTGGTCCTGCTCGTCCGATTCATTTTTGGGTGGGATGACGTCGTCCCAGTTGTTCACGAGCTGCATGTTCTGGTTCACCAGCCACACATTCCCGGAGTTCACATCATTCAAAACCACCAGGTCCCGGTTCACCCGGAAAACATACGAGGGCGACGCACTCGCCTTCGGCACCTCAACATTCTTATCATCAGCATCATTGGCGCAGTCCCGGACGTACTTGTTCGCACCCGACCACGCCGCATGCACACACCCGCCCAACTGCACCGGCGCCGCAGGCACACCCTCACCATCAAAGGCCACCGTCTTCGCCGTGGCACCATCCAACGGCTGCTTCAACAACGCCTTCTGCGTCGAAATCGCCACAAAATCA
>NZ_JBFOHM010000011.1:0-213914 GCF_040812005.1 Arthrobacter sp. HS15c | reverse complement strand
CAACCCCGGTGACACCACTCTCGGATCATCAAAAAACAGAGCGTCACAATCATGCCGGGACCGGCAGGCCAGCACACCCACATCCTGCACCAGAAAGGGGCTACGAAAAAGGTAACGAGCGTCCTGATCGGCGGTGCCTACTTCGCCGCGGCCGCCTTCTTGGCCGGCGCCGCCGTCGAGCCGCGGACCACGAGTTCGGTCCCGAGCTCGATCCGCTGCGGCAGTTCCTCGTCGCCGTCCAGGTGCCGGAGCAGCGCGCGCATGGCGGTCTCGGCCATCTGGACCACGGGCTGGCGGATCGTGGTCAGGCCCGGCTCGATCCACTCCGCCGCCGGGATGTCGTCAAAGCCGATGATGGACAGATCCTCCGGGATGCGGAGTCCGGCGGTCCGCGCCGCCCGGTAGGCGCCCATGGCCTGGTCGTCGTTGCCGGTGAAGATCGCGGTGGGCCGGTCGTCCAAAGACAACAGCTTGCGTGTTCCGGCCTCGCCGGCCTCGATCGAGAAGTCGCCCGGGACCATCAGCGCCGGATCCACCGGAATGCCCGCGCGCCTCAGCGCCGAAACGTAGCCGTCCTCGCGGGCACTGCTGCACTGCAGGTCCTCGCGGCCGCCGATCATCCCGATCCGCCGGTGCCCCAGCTGCAGCAGGTGCTCGGTGGCCGAGTGCGCGCCGTCCCAGTTGGCCGCGCCCACCGTCATCAGGTCCGGCCCGGGCTGGCCCACCGGATCGATCAGCACCACCGGGATGCCCAGCGACTTGATCCGCTGGATCTGCTTGGCGTCCAGCTGGTACACGGCCATCAGCAGCCCGTCCGATTTCCGCTCCGCCACGTTCGCCAGCCACGGCCGGATCCGCGAGCCGTCCATGTTCAGGCTGCTCACCACCGTGCCGTACCCGGCGTCCTGCGCCACGCGCTCCACGCCCTCGATGATCTCCAGCGCCCATTCCGAGCCCAGGCCGGGGAACACCAGGTCGATCAGTCCGGCTTTCTGCCGCCGCTTGGCCGGGCGGCGGGCGTAGTCGCGCCGGGCGATGATCTCCTCCACCCGGGCACGCGTTTCGGCCGCCACGTGGGCGTGGCCGTTCAGCACTTTGGAAACGGTGGGGACCGAGACGCCGGCCTCCCGGGCAATCTCACTGATCGTCGCGCGCCCGGTGTCCTGCTTGCTCACCATGGAACCCACCTTTCCCGCCGGAGCACTCCCCCGGCCCTACGAGTTTTCGGAAAGTCCCCACGCCTGGATCCGGCCGCACATGCCGTAAATCCTGCTGGTTTTCCGTTTCCCCATGGTAGTCCGCGCTTCCTGCAGATAGAAACTTTCGGCGATTTCCAGAGACTGCAACTGCTGCCGTGTCGTAGCCGCCTGCCGCTCCGCCCCCTGAACCAGCATTTCCTGCCACTCGAAGGTCCGGGAACTGACCAGCCGGGCCGCTGCAGCATGGAAACCGGACAGCGCACCGGGCCCGGAGTCCAGCACGGCCTCCTTCAGGGCAAAGTACCCTTCCAGCGCCAGATCACGACGGCGGCGCGCGGCCGCCTCCGCGCCCGGGTCACCGCCGTCGGCATCACCGGGCGCCAGCACCGCCGCACGCCGGTACGCCGCGGCGTCCGCCAGGTGCGCGGGCGGGAACGTCATCACGGCGTCGCCGTTTTCCGGCAGGCCCGCGTTCTGCATCACCACCAGGACGCGCAGGTCGCCGGAATCGTTGACGGCCCGGTGGATGGTGCCAGGCGTGAACCACAGCACCACCCCCGGCTCCAGCGGCGTGGACGTGAACCCGCGCGAGTCCAGCGTCTCCAGCCGCCCATTCCCCTGCTGCACCACGTACGCCTCCGCGGACGCGGTATGCAGGTGCGGGGTGCCGCCGGCGGCGCCGTCCGCCGCGGGCCAGTCGTAGATGCTGACCTCGGACAGGGCGGTGGCTCCCGGGAACGTAGTGGCTGCCATCCTCAGGCCCAGGCCACCAGGGCAGCCTTCGCGGCGCCGGCCAATTCCGCCGCGGACTGCCCGTCCACCTGCCCGTCGGAAATGACGACGGCGTAGCGGTACCTGAGCGGCTGGCCCGCCACCAACGGGACTGCTTCGCTGAAGAACGGCGCGGCGCCCAGGCACGCGAACATGGACGAGCGGGCGAACCACTGGTTCGGGGCGCCCGGGTTGGTGCCGTCCTCCACGAACGTGATGCTGGAGAAGCGGCAGGTGTCATCGTGCTGGCCGGTGAACGAGATCCACTCGGAGCGGGTGCCCATGAACTCATCCTGGCCGGTCCCGGCGTCGGAGCGGAACTGGCCGCCGGTGAAGGACCGCGGCCCGCGCCAGAACAGCCCGCCGTAGCCGGCGTTGTCCCGGCCCTCGGTGGTGGGGCTGCCGATCTCGATGGCGTCCGGGGAGATGTTGGTGATCTCCGTTTCGAAGAGCAGTGCCCAGGCCGGGGTGGCCGGGACGTCGAGGAGCTGGACGTTGAAGCGGCGCTTCTCGGCGATGACGGGTGTTCCGTCCTGCGAGCTCCACACCAGTTCCTCGGCGGCGGTGATCCCGGCTCCGGCGTCGCCGATGGCGGTGAAGGCCTCGTGGGTCATGGCCCCGTTGTTGTCCAGGTTGGCGTAGCCGGTGGCGCGGGTGTAGGTGGCGCCACCCCAGAAGTTGTCCTTGCCCACGTTGGGCAGGGCCAGCGACAGGCCTTTGTGCCAGACGTGGTCCCAGGGCCGGAAGATGGTCACCTCGTCACCGCCCAGGGTGCTGAGCGGGTGGAAGTAGGGGCGCGGGCTTTCGTACTGGTCGTCCGTGGGCCTGTACGTGTAGGTGGCGATCTGCCGGCCGCCGGCGGTGAAGGTGAGGGCCGCGCCGTCGTCGGAATAGCTGAGCGTTGTCTGTTCGACGGCGGTGTTGGTGGCGGTTGCTGCGGGGCTGGTCATGGGAGTCTCCGAAGGGCTGGGGGGTGGCTGGTCAGGCTGGGGACGTAACGGCGAGGCTGGTGGAGTCCAGGACCCGGGTGCCCAGGCCTTCGCCGTCCATGCCGGCGTAGAACGGGTGGCCGGGCACGATCTCGCCGCGGCGGACCGGTGCGCCGGTGAACGCGGAGGCGTAGATCGCGGCAGCGAGCTCCAGCGTCTGCCGCGCGGAGTCCGCGCCGGCTGGGAGCCGCCTGCCGGCGTCGAGCGCGTCATACATGGCCATGAACTGGGCCGAATGTCCGCTCCCCCGCTCCAGCGGCTGCGCGTCCCACGCGCCTGTGACCTCATCCTCGTGGCCCGGCGCCGGCGTGACGGTCCAGTTGTCCGTGGCGTAGCCGTACAGGTGGCTGAGCTCCACGGTGGCGAATTCGCAGTCGATCCGGATGTCCGAGGTCTCGCGCGGGGAGAGCAGCGAGTTGATGATGGTGGCCACTGCGCCGTTTTCGAACCGGACCAGCGCGGCGGAGAGGTCCTCGGTGGAGGTGGCGCGGGCCTGCCGGGAGGCGATGGCAGTGACCTCCTGCCACGGGCCGAGCAGGTGGAGCAGCAGGTCGAACTGGTGGATGCCGTGGCCCATGGTGGGGCCGCCGCCCTCGGCGTTCCAGGTGCCGCGCCAGGGCAGGTCCCAGTATGTGTCCGGCCGGTACCAGAGGGTGTCGCACCGGGCCACCAGCGGACGGCCGAATTCGCCGCTGCCGATCAGTTTTTGGGCAGCGGCGGAGGCATCGCCGAAACGGTGCTGGAAGACGCAGGAGAACTGCGCCCCGCCCTGGGTCTGGGCGGTTTCCAGCCGGTCGAAGTCGGCCAGGGACAGGGCGGGCGGCTTCTCGGACAGCACGTGCACCCCGGCGGCCAGGCACTCGAGGGCCTGGTCGATGTGCATCATGGGCGGGGTGCACAGGTGCACGATGTCCGGCTTGGCCTCGGCCAGCAGTTGGGTGAGGCTCAGGTACCGGCCGGTGATGCCGTGCCGGTCCGCGAACGCGTCCAGCCGGGCCTGGTCCACATCGCAGGCCGCCACGAGCTCCGCCCGGCCGCCGGCCCTGGCCAGGTTGTCCGCGTGGACCGCGGCGATCCCGCCGGTGCCCACGATGGCCACTTTGTACGTCCGCATCTGAAAATTCTCCGCCTTTGCAGTTCTTCGCTGGATAGTGCTGGTTACTTGCGTGCTGGTCTTGGGCGGCCGGAAGGTTCAGAAACTTTCATGACTGGATCATTAGTTTCCGAAACACGTCGGGGCTGGAAATCCGGCCGTCCTTCAACCGTAGGAAGCAGGACGCGGTGAAGTCAATGGTTTTCAGCCCTAGAAACTAAATACAAATTTCTGATAGTTTCTAAAAAACTGATTCCTATGTGAGGAGACGCCCGTGAGCGGTGCCGCCGAGAAACAAGCACTCCCCCGCACCGCCGGCCCGGACGCCGTCGAGCACCTCATCGCCGAGATGACGCTGGAGGAGAAGCTCGCGCAGCTGGTGGGCGTGTGGGTGAACGCGTCCACCGACGGCGACTCCGTGGCCCCGCTGCAGAACCAGATGGCCGGCGACGCCCGCTCCTGGGACGACGTGATCACCAACGGCCTGGGCCAGATCACCCGGATGTACGGCACCACCCCGCTGGAACCGCTCGACGGCGCCCGCCGCCTGGCGGCCGCGCAGGAGCAGATCATGGCCGCGTCCCGCTTCGGGATTCCCGCCCAGGTGCACGAGGAGTGCCTGGCCGGACTCGCCGCCTGGAAGGCCACCGCCTTCCCGGTCCCGCTGGCCTGGGGCGCCAGCTTCAACCCGGAACTCGTCCGCGAGATGGCCGGACTGATCGGCGCGGACATGCGGGCGCTCGGCGTGCACCAGGGCCTGGCCCCCGTGCTGGACGTGGTGCGCGACCTCCGCTGGGGCCGCGTCGAAGAGACCATCGGCGAGGACCCCTATCTAGTGGGCACCGTGGCATCCGCCTATGTGCAGGGGCTCGAGGAGACAGGCATCGTGGCCACGCTCAAGCACTTCGTCGGCTACTCCGCCTCCGTCGCCGGCCGCAACCACGCCCCCGTGTCCATGGGCCCGCGCGAACTGGCCGACGTGATGCTGCCGCCGTTCGAAATGGCCCTCAAGCACGGCGGCTCCCGCTCGGTGATGCACGCCTACACGGACGTCGACGGCGTCCCGGCCGCCGCCAACCAGGGCCTGCTCACCGGGCTGCTCCGCGACGAATGGGGCTTCACGGGCACGGTGGTGGCCGACTACTTCGGCATCGCCTTCCTCAACGTCACCCACGGCGTGGCGGCAGACCTGGGCGACGCCGCAGCGCTGGCACTGACGGCGGGAGTCGACGTCGAACTTCCCACCGTGAACTGCTACGGCACCCCGCTGCTGCAGCGGGTCCGCGATGGCGCGGTGGATGAGGCGCTGGTGGATACCGCGCTGCGCCGCGTGCTCACGCAGAAGCAGCAGGCCGGGCTGCTCTCCCCCAGTTTTGATCCCGCCCCGCCTGCCCTGGCGGACGGCGTCAACCTCGATCCCGCCGGGCACCGCGCGCTGGCCCGGAAAATGGCGGCGCAGTCGCTGGTGCTGCTGAAGAACGGGACGCACGACGGCGGCCCGGCACTGCCGCTGCCCGCTTCGGCCGTGCGGTCGCTGGGTGTGGTGGGGCCGCTGGCCGAGGATCCGTTCGCGATGCTGGGCTGCTATTCGTTCGACGCGCACGTAGGCGCCTCGCACCCGGACGTGCCGATGGGTATTTCGGTGCCGACTGTCGCCGGGGCTGCGGCCGGACGCTTCGCCGGAGTCGTTTCCTCAGCTACCGGGACGTGCGAGGCCATCACACCGCAGCAGATCGCGGAGGCCTGCAACATCGCCGCCTCCGTGGACACGTGCGTGGTGGTGGTGGGCGACAACGCCGGACTGTTCGGCCGCGGCACCTCCGGCGAGGGCAACGACGCCGCCGACCTCCGCCTCCCCGGCGACCAGCACGACATGCTGGACCGGGTGCTCACCGCCGCCGAGGGGGCCGGGACGCGCACCATCGTGGTGGTCCTCAGCGGCCGCCCCTACGCGCTGGGCGGTTTCGCGGACCGGGCGGACGCCGTCGTGCAGGGTTTCTTCCCCGGCGAGGAAGGTGCCGGGGCGCTCTGGGACGTGCTGACCGGCGTCGTCAATTTTTCCGGAAAGCTGCCGGTGTCCGTTCCGCGGACGGCCGGCGGGCAGCCCGGCACGTACCTGCACAGCCGGCTGGCCGGCCCCACCGGCGTCAGCGCGCTGGACCCGTCGCCGCTGTTCGGGTTCGGGCACGGGCTGTCGTACACCTCGTTTGAGTTCTCGGAGCATGTGGCCAGCGCGCCCACTCTGGCGACGTCGGGCGCCGTGACGGTGGGCTGCACGGTAACGAACACCGGCGCGGTGGACGGCGCCGAAGTGGTGCAGCTGTACCTGGAGGATCCGGTGGGCGAGGTGGTGCGGCCAGTCCGCGAGCTGATCGGCTACGCGCGGGTGGAACTGGCTGCAGGGGCCTCCGCAGCGGTGGAATTCATGGTGCACGCGGACCGGACGTCGTTCACGGGCGTGGATCTGAAGCGCGTGGTGGCGCCGGGGCTGGTGAAGCTGCACGTGTCGACGTCGAGCACTTCCGACGTCCACACGCACGAAGTAATCCTGCACGGCCCGCGCCGGGTGGTGGGCTTTGAACGCGAGATGCTGACCCCGGTGACGATCACCCCCGCGCGAACGACCTAAGCCAGCAGGCCGGTGCGGCGGAGCCAGGACTCGACGTCCGGTCCGGCGTCGCGGACTTCCTCGCCGCGCACCGCGAGGCCTTCGCCGATGACCGCCGCCGGGCAGAAGCGCGCGTAGTCCCGTTCGGTGGTGCCGAGCCCGCTCATGGCGTGGGTGGTGACGGCGTGGATGGTTTTGCCGCTGAAGTCGTACGTTTCGGCGAACGTGGCCATGATCATCGGCGCCCGGACGTTCCAGATGCCGCTGGCCAGCAGCACGGTGCTGTACTGCTCGATCGACGGCAGCGGGTTGGCGATGGCCGGCCGCGCGTCCGACTCCTGCTCGCGGACATTGCGCGCGACGGCGGCATCGTACGCGTCAGGGTACGTTTCCGATGCTTCAATGCGGTGCACGTCGCAGCCTACGAGTCCGCTGATCATGCCGGCCAGCACCTCGGTGTTGCCGACGTCGAGCACGGTGCGCCCGCCGTAGTGGTAGTTTTCCCCTGCCCGGGAGAAGTAGGCGAGCAGGACCCGCCCGACGTTCCCTGATGGTTCCGTAGTGTCCTCCGTTCTTGCGGTGCAGGCTGATGTTCCGGCCGCCACCACCGCGCCGGTGAAACCGGCGACGGCGGTGCGCAGGACGGAACGGCGGCCGATGGGCCTCAGCTTCCTTGGCATGGGCCGCGTCCTAGTCGACGCGGCGCTGGCCGAGGAAGCTGACCATTTTGGGGTCGCGGTGGTCGAAGAAGAGCGACGTTTCGGTGTCCAGGGCAGCGATGAGGTTCATTTCCTCGTCGGTGAGTTCGAAGTTGAACACGTCGAGGTTTTCGGCCATCCGGTCGGGCCGGACGGACTTGGGGATCACGACGACGTCGCGCTGGATCAGCCAGCGAAGCACCACCTGCGCGACGGATTTGCCGTGCGCGCCGGCGACTGCGGTGAGGGTGGGATCGGAGAAGATGTTGTTCTTTCCCTCCGCGAAGGGCCCCCACGACTCGTGCTGGACGCCATGCTCGCGCATGAACTCGCTTTCTTCCGCCCGCTGGTGGAACGGATGCGTTTCGATCTGGTTCACGGCCGGCGCGATGTCGTTGTGCGTGATCAGGTCCACGAGCCGGTCCGAATGGAAGTTGGACACGCCGATCGCCTTGACCAGGCCCGCGGTGTTGAGATCCTGCATGGCGCCACTGGCTGTAGACGTCCCCGTAAGGCTGGTGCATCAGGTAGAGGTCCACGTGATCCAGCCCGAGGCGCTGGAGCGAGCTGTCGAAGGCACGTTTGGTGGCGTCCTCGCCCGCGTCCTGGACCCAGAGCTTGGTGGTGATGAACAGCTCGTCGCGGGCGGTGCCGCTGTTCCTGATCGCACGGCCCACCGCTTCCTCATTCTGGTACGCGGCCGCAGTATCGAGCGAACGGTAACCGGCCGCGAGCGCTTCGCCCACAGCCTGCTCGGTCTGGTCAGCCGGGATCTGGTAGACGCCGAAGCCAAGGATCGGCATTTCGACGCCGTTGTTCAAGGTGACATTTCTTCATGGCAAATTCCTCCTTGTTGGGTTGCTGATATCAAGACAACCAGTCCGTGCGCGTGCGTGGGAGTGTCTGTTGTGAGGTGTACTGCCAGTTCCTGTTAGGACCAGCCGGGGCCTCGTACCGTTGGAAGCATGGACAACAGCAAGGACATCCGCGAGTTCCTCATGAGTCGGCGGTCGCGGATCACGCCGGAACAGGCAGGGATACCCACCTACGGCGGTGTCCGGAGGGTCACCGGCCTCAAACGCGAGGAGGTGGCCATGCTCGCCGGCGTCAGCACGGAGTATTACGCCCGGCTCGAGCGGGGAAACCTGCGGGGCGTGTCCGAATCCGTCCTCGACGCCCTCGCGGGCACGCTCCAGCTCGACGAGGCTGAACGTGCCCACCTTTTCGATCTCGCCAGGGCGGCAGTCCCGTCAAAGGCAGCCGGGACACGCAATCCCCAGGCCAAAGTCCGTCCCAGCGTGGAGCTGATCCTGGCCGGCATGACCGGCACCCCGGCCTATGTCCGCAATTCGCGCATGGACATCCTCGCCGCCAACAGTCTCTGCTTCGCCCTCTATGCGGGGATCCTCAGCCCGGACGGCCTGCCGCTGAACCTTGCCCGGTTCATGTTCCTCGACCCGCGGTCGAAGGACTTCTTCGTCGAATGGGAGAGCATCGCCGATGATCTCGCCGCGGCGCTCCGCTCCGAAGCGGGACGCAACCCCCGCGACCGGGCACTGAACGCCCTGATCGGCGATCTCGCCACCGGAAGCACCGAATTCTCCACCCGCTGGGCCCGGCACAATGTCCGCTTCCACCGCACCGCACGCAAGACCCTGCGCAACCCGCTGGTGGGCGAGATCGAACTCACCGGCGACTCCCTGGAACTGGCCGGCGACGGCCTGGCGGTCATCGTCTACACGGCCGAGCCGGGCAGCCATGCCCGGGAGCAGCTGGACTTCCTGGCGAGCTGGAGTGCCGGCCAGCCGGCACCCACAGCGCCCACCGCCGTCGACATCCCGCACCGGAACGACCAGCCGGGCTGAAGCCGCCACCCGCCGGCCCGCCCACCCGGCCGCGAACGGCGCGAACGTACAGTCGCGGCCAAGAGCGCGAACTGGCAGATAATGCCCTCAAAACGCGGTTTTGAGGGCATTACCTGCCAGTTCGCGCCAGAGGTTGGGGCCGCAACTGTACGTTCGCGCTGGAGGGTCAGGCCTGGACGCGCTGGCGGTAGCTCCGCGGCGTCTCCCCCGCATCGTTGAGGAAATGCCGGTTGAAGTTGGACAAGTTGGAGAAGCCCACCTCGTAGCAGATCTCAGAAATGGGCTTGTCGCTGCGTTCCAGCAGGCGCCGCGCGTGCGCCAGCCGCAGCTTGCGGACCAGGTCGCTGAAATTCTGCCCCGTGGCCCGCTTGAAGTACTTCGAGAAAGTGGGTTCCGGCATTCCCACCAGGATGGCAGCCTCGGACATTTTGACGCTGCCGGCATGGTTGCTGAACACATACTCCAGGACAATATCGACGACGGCGGCGGCTTGGCCGTCCAGCTGCGGCCTGAACCATTCCTCGGCAAGGTAGCGCCGCTCGTCCTGCGGAGCGCGGGCCAGGATCCCGAACAGCTCAAACATGTGCCGGAGCCTCTCCAGCCCGGTGGTGGCGCCCATTGCCTCGATGGCTGCGGCGGCCGTCTCCGCCGATCGCCCCAGGAACTCGATTCCGCGCTGCGACTGCTCCAGGAGCGGCTTCACCTCGGCCATTTCAGGGACCAGGGACGCTGTCTGTTCGACCCACTTTCCATCGAACTGGATCACGGCATCCCGGTTCTCCAGCACTTCACCGGGTTCCAGGTCGCTGACCCAGTCGTGCGGCAGCCCTGATCCGACGAGCGAGACATGGCCTGCCTCAAAGGTCCCGATGTGGTCGCCGACGATGAACTTTCCGGTGCCCTTCCGGATGAGGTGGATCTCGTACTCGGGGTGGTAATTCCACCGTGCCACGGGGCTGGGGTAACTGTGCTCAACCCATCTGACCGAGTGGTTGGGGTCAGGCGGGATGACTTCACGATTGGCGCGCATCCCCAACAGCCGTTCGGCCAGCCTCGCTGTTGCTCCGTCGGCAGTGTCCGAGGCACTCATGGTGGTTCTCCCCACATCGGGCGGTTATGAAATCTGGACGGCTCCTCAGTAGCCTTTCCCAGATTAGCGCGTATTGCTCACCACAGATACGGAAAATAAGTATCAGTAAATGGCAACCAGGGCGCTAGTTGTGCCCTGTCCCACAGGCCTAATCTTGAGAGACATCAACGAGGCACACCGGAATTCCCGAACACTTGCCTCGCCCCGGTCCGGTACGTCGACGCAGCAGTCGAGGTGCGGAGACTGTGCACCCCTGAAGAACAAAGGAGTCCTTAATGCGCCCAAAAATGCGTGCAGCGACCCTGGCCGCCGGCGCCTTGTGCGTCGCGCTGAGTGCCTCGGCCTGTGCAGGTGCCGGCGGAGGCAATTCCGCGGGAAACCCGAACAGCATCAATGTCCTGATGGTGAACAACCCCCAGATGGAGGACCTGCAGCGGCTCACCGCGGATCATTTCACCAAGGACACCGGCATCCAGGTCAACTACACGATCCTGCCGGAGAACGATGTCCGGGCCAAGATCAGCCAGGAGTTCTCCAGCCAGGCCGGCCAGTACGACGTCGCGTCCCTCTCCAACTACGAGATCCCGTTCTATTCCGCGAACGGCTGGCTCGCGCCGCTGGACGACGTGGCCGGGGACGCCGACTTTGACCAGGACGACATCCTGCCCGCCTACACCGCGTCCCTGACCGGCGAAGACGGCAAGCTGTACGGCGAACCGTTCTACGGCGAGTCCTCGTTCCTGATGTACCGCAAGGACATCCTGGACGCCAAAGGCCTGACCATGCCGGCGAAGCCCACCTGGGATGAGGTGGCTGAGATAGCAGCAGAGGTCGACGGCGCAGCCCCGGGCATGAAGGGCATCTGCCTCCGCGGCCAGCCGGGCTGGGGCCAGGTCTTCGCGCCGCTGACCACCGTGGTGAACACCTTCGGCGGGACCTGGTTCGACAAGGACTGGAACGCGCAGGTCAACTCCCCCAAGTTCACGGCCGCCGTCGAGTTTTACACCAGACTGGTCCGCGAGCACGGCGAAGCAGGTGCCGCGCAGGCCGGCTTCACCGAGTGCCTGAACAACATGAGCCAAAGCAAAGTGGCCATGTGGTACGACGCCACGTCCGCCGCCGGCGCCCTGGAAGCGGACGCATCGCCGGTGAAGGGGAAGATCGGCTACGCCCAGGCCCCCGTGAAGGAAACCAAGTCCTCCGGCTGGCTCTGGACCTGGTCCTGGGCCATGCAGGCTGCGTCCAAGAAGCAGGACGCAGCAGAAAAGTTCATCGCCTGGGCGAGCTCAAAGGACTACGAGGAACTCGTCGCGTCCGAGATGGGCTGGGCGAAGGTCCCCTCCGGAAAGCGCATCTCCACCTACGAGAACGCCGAATTCCAGAAGGCCGCCCCCTTCTTCGAGGCCGAACGCTTCGCCATCGAGAACGCCGACCCGAAGAACCCTGGCGCCCAGGAACGTCCCGCCGTCGGCATCCAGTTTGTGGGCATCCCCGAGTTCGCCGCACTGGGCACCAACGTCTCCCAGGGCGTCAGCTCCGCCATCGCAGGCCAGGGCACCGTGGCCGACGCGCTGGCCAAGGGCCAGGCAGCCGCCCAAAAAGTCGCCGATAAGTACAAGCAGCCTTAACCGAACCGCAGGAGAACATCATGACTACCGCAACGGCGCGCATCTCCCGCCCGGGACGCAATGCAGCCACACCCTCACGAGACAGCCGGTCGCGCGAACGCGCCCTGGCCTGGGCCCGCCGCGCACCGCTGCTTCCGGCCCTGATCTTCCTCATCGTCGTCACCCAGCTCCCGTTTGTGGTGACGCTGATCATCTCGTTCCTGAACTGGAACAGCCTGAGCCCTGACAAGACTGCTTTCGCCGGTCTCGAAAACTACGCCACGGTCCTTACCGACCCGGACCTCCGCCAGGCGATCTTCACCACCATCCTCCTCACCGTTTCCGTGGTGCTGATCAGCCTGCTCATAGGGCTGGGCCTGGCCCTGCTGCTTGACAAGAAGTTCATCGGCCGCGGACTGGCACGCACCCTGCTGATCGCACCCTTCCTCGTGGTGCCCGTGGCAGCGGCCCTGATCTGGAAGCACGCCCTGCTCAACCCCACGTACGGGCTGATCAACGGCATCCTGACCTGGATCTGGTCACTCTTCGGCAGCGCCGCGGCGCCCCAGCTGGACCTGCTCTCCCAGGCACCCATGATGGCCGTGATCGTCTCGCTCGTCTGGCAATGGACGCCGTTCATGATGCTGATCCTGCTCGCCGGCCTGCAGTCCCGTCCCATGGACACCGTGGAAGCGGCCCAGATGGACGGTGCCACACCGTGGGCGATCTTCCGTCATCTGACCCTGCCGCACCTTCGCCAGTACCTGGAGCTGGGCGGGCTGCTCGGAGCGATTTACATCGTGCAGAACTTCGACGCCGTCTTCACCCTCACAGCCGGCGGACTGGGCACGGCCAACCTGCCCTACGCCATCTACCAGACGTTCTACTTCGCCAACGAATACGGCCTGGCCTCCGCCGCCGGCGTCGTGGTGGTCATCGGCACCATCATCGTGGCCACCTTCGCACTCCGAACCGTCTTTTCACTCTTCAAGAAGGAGGCAGCACGATGAGCACCCTCACTCCCGCCGCACCCCGCAAGGCCGCCCCCGCCCGTGCCGCGTCGTCCGCCGGATCGCTCCGGCGCGGCAAGTCACGCATGGACCCCACGCGCAACAACACCGCCGCCGGGATCGCGGCCTGGCTGCTGGCCCTGCTGTTCGCAGTCCCGGTCCTGTGGATGATCCTCACCTCGTTCCACTCCGAGACCGACGCCGCAACGAACCCGCCCTCCATCGCCGCGAACCTGACCCTGGACGCCTACCGGGAGTTCTTCGGCGAAACGTCCGGCGTGAGCCCGTGGCCGTCGCTGATCAACTCGGCCACCGCCTCGATCCTGTCCACGGTCCTGGTGCTGCTCCTGGCCTTCCCGGCCGCGTATGCGCTGTCCATCCGGCCGGTGAAGAAGTGGACCGACGTGATGTTCTTCTTCCTCTCCACCAAGATGATGCCGGTGGTGGCGGCGATCCTGCCGCTGTACCTGTTCGCACGGACGGTCGGAGCCTTGGACAACATCTGGTTCCTGATCCTGATGTACACGTCCATGAACCTTCCTATCGCCGTCTGGATGATGCGCTCGTTCCTGGCTGAGGTACCGGAAGAAATGCTCGAAGCCGCACAGATCGACGGCGCCAACCTCCTGCTCATCCTCCGCAAAATCATCGCCCCCGTGGCCATGCCCGGCATCGCCGCCACCGCCTTGATCTGCTTCATCTTCAGCTGGAACGAACTGCTCCTGGCCCGGGTCCTCACCGGCGTCGTCGCAGGCACCGCCCCGGTCTTCCTGACCGGCTTCGTCTCCGGCCAAGGCCTGTTCCTCGCCAAGGTCTGCGCGGCCGCCGTCGTGATCTCCCTCCCGGTGCTGTTCGCGGGCTTCGCCGCCCAGGACAAACTCGTCCAGGGCCTCTCCCTCGGCGCCGTGAAATAACGCCGCCCGGCACCCTGCCCGCCACTTCCGAATCCCCGAAAGGACCCCTCCGATGACAGCACCAACCGCCCAGTCCGCCCCGCTGGCCCCCGCCGACCTGCCCGCCACCATGCGCGCCGCCGTCCTGAAGCGCCAGGGCGACATGGCCATGGAAACGCTGCCCGTCCCGGAACTCGACGCCGACCAGGTCCTGGTGCAGGTGGCCGCCGTCGGCGTCTGCGGCAGCGACGTCCACTACTATGAGCACGGCCGGATCGGCCCGTACGTGGTGGACCACCCGCTGATCCTGGGCCACGAACTCTCCGGCCGGATCGCCGCCGCCGGAAGCGCCGTTGACCCTGCCCGCATCGGCCAGCGCGTAGCCGTCGAACCCCAGCGCCCCTGCCGCACCTGCAAGCAGTGCAAGGCCGGCCGCTACAACCTCTGCCCGGACATCGAGTTCTACGCCACCCCGCCCGTGGACGGCGCCTTCGCCGAATACGTCACCATCCAGTCCGACTTCGCCTACGACATCCCGGACAGCGTCAGCGACGAGGCGGCCGCCCTCATCGAGCCGCTCTCCGTGGGCCTTTGGGCCTGCGAACGCGCTGAGATCAAGCCGGGCAGCAGGGTCCTGATCGCCGGCGCCGGGCCGATCGGCATCATCGCCGCGCAGGCCGCACGAGCGTTCGGCGCCACCGAAATCTACATCAGCGACATCGCCGAGGACCGGCTCGCCTTCGCCCTCGAACACGGCGCGACGCACGCGCTGAACGCCAGGACAGACAGCGCCGAAGGGCTCGACGTCGACGCGTTCATTGACGCTTCCGGCGCACCGCAGGCGGTCCGTTCCGGGATCAAGGCCGTGGGACCGGCCGGCCGGGTCATCCTCGTCGGGCTCGGGGCGGACGACGTCGAACTCCCCGTCTCCTTCATCCAGAACCGCGAGATCTGGCTCTCCGGCGTCTTCCGCTACACCAACACCTGGCCGCTGGCCATCCAACTCCTCGCAGACGGCAAGGTGGACCTGGACATCCTGGTGACCGGCAGGTTCGCCCTCACCGAATCCGAAGAGGCGCTCAAGGCCGGCAAGCAGCCCGGCCAGCTCAAAGCCGTGGTCTACCCGGGGCGATGACCATGATCACCGTCATCGGAGAATCCCTCGTCGATATCATCAGCGATCGTCGGATGGCTGGTCCTAGGCAGACCCATCCGGGCGGCAGCCCGCTGAACGTCGCCGTCGGCTGCGCCCGCCTGGGCTTGCAGACCAGGCTCGTCACGCACTTCGCCGAAGATGCGCACGGACAGCTGATCGGTGACCACCTGCGCGGCAACGGAGTAGAGACAACTGTGGGCGGTTCCCTGCCGACGTCGACCGCCGTGGCGCACCTGGACGACACCGGGGCAGCGGAATACACGTTCTCCATCAGCTGGGACATCAACGGAGCCTCCATCCCGGCCCTCGCAGCGGTGGAGAGCTCGCTGCACGTCCACACCGGATCCATCGCGACGGTCCTGGCCCCGGGCAGCAAGTCGGTGCGGGGCCTGGTCGAGGCCGCCCGCCCGCACGCCACGGTCAGCTTTGACCCCAACTGCCGGCCCGCAATCAGCCGGGACGCCGACGAGGCCCGCCACGAGGCGGAGGACTTTGTCGCCGCCAGCGACATCGTCAAAGCCAGCGACGAGGACCTTCGCTGGCTTTACCCCGACAGGACGCTGGAGGAGTCAATCGCCGCCTGGCTGGAGCTCGGGCCGGCACTGGTGGCACTGACCCGCGGCGCTGACGGGCCAGTCCTCCTCACCCGGCGGGGCCGCGTGGGAATTCCCGGCGAGGCTGTCACGGTGGCGGACACCGTGGGTGCGGGCGACTGACATCGAAGTGGAAACAGGGTCAGCCGCGCTGGTACGCGCCGCTGCGAGGGAACCGTCGCCCGACTCCTTCATGGCCGGCCTGATCTCCGGGCTCGCACAGCTGGACGCGCTGGGCGCCGCGGGGAGGCCCCGCCTGCGGGACCTCGGCACCGCTGACCTGCACGCACTGGCCGGCTACGCGAACAGGGCCGCCGCCATCACCTGCTCCCGGCCGGGAGCCAACCCGCCCACCTCTGCCGAGCTGGGTTCCCTTGCCGGCTCCCTCGCCGCAGCTGACGGCTAGGCAATGCCAGCGGCGCGTGTCAGCGCTTCGCGGCGCGGATGGCCTTCCGGACGGCGGCGCCCAGGACCGAGACCAGCGGAACCAGGCACACCAGGGTGACAACAGTGTTGGGGCGGAAGGTGACGCCGCCGCCGTCGTTCCGGTAAACGCCGAGTGGCAGCACCATGCCGCCGCCCCCTCCGCCGGAAGCGCCACCGTCGGCCTCGTTGCCCCCGCCGAAACCGAAGGAAACGAGCGCCACCGGAATGACCTCCTGCCCGCCCAGCTGGACGGGACTGCCATAGGCCCGGGAGACGCCGACATTTTTGAATGTGTCCACGAGGGTGGAGAAAGTATCAGCCATGCACCCAGCCTACTGACTGCATAGACTCGCCACATGACTGATCTCTGGACCGACATCGACTGGAACACGGCACGCGCGAGCAACCTGGACAACTGGGAAGACCGTGTGCCGCTGCACGAAAAGGCGTACGCGATCAGCGACCTGGACGATCCCCGGCACCTGTCCACCGTGGTCCGGACAGACCTGGCAGCGCTCACCCCCTTCCTCCCGGGCGGCACGGTCTCGGGCCTGGACGTGTGCCATCTGCAATGCCACATCGGCACCGATACGCTTTCGCTGGCCAGGGCGGGGGCCAGGGTCACCGGCGTCGACTTCTCTCCCGGCGCCCTCGAATCCGCAGCCAAACTCGCGGAACGCCTGGGCCTCGAAGCCACATGGGTGGAAACCGACGTCCTCGAGGCCCGCGCGGCCGTGGAGGGCGACTTTGACCTGGTGTACACCAGCATCGGAACCATCACGTGGCTGCCCGATCTGGACCGCTGGGCGGGCCAGATCGCCGGGCTCCTGCGTGCCGGGGGAACGTTCTATATCCGCGACGGTCACCCTGCCCTGTACGCCGTTGACGAGGACGCCGACGTCCTGCAGCTGCGCTACCCGTACTTCGGCAACGGCAAGGCGCAGGTCTGGGATGACGAATCCACGTATGCCGGCGACGGCAAGGTTGCCCACGCCCGGACGTACCAGTGGGCCCACCCGATGTCCGCGATCCTTAATTCCCTCATCGATGCAGGCCTGCAGATTCTTCGTGTCGAGGAGGGCAGGACCCTCCCGTGGAAGTTTTCGCCGCGGATGGTGGAAGTGGCGGACGGCTTTGCGTGGCCGGAACCGGAACGCGATCTGATGCCCTGCACCTACACGATCATCGCCCGCAAGGCAGGAGCGTAAGCGCCAGCGCCCCTGGCGGCTCCACGTACCGAAAGGCGCCGTGGGAGAAGACCGTTCCGTGGACATCATTTTCGGTGCGATCGGCTTTGCAGCGCTCCTGATGTTCGGGATCGCGGTCATCCTGGCGCCCGGCGAAACGGCGCCCGGCCTCGTGCTCCTGATCTGCGGGGCCTCCGCCATGATCGCCGGCATTGCCGCCTCCTTGGGCGCGGACGACGGCGGGCGGCGGGCGGCCGTCGTCCGAGTTCAGCTAGCCAGCGTGCCGCGCGGGATAATGGAGGCATGACGGATCAGGACCGTGAGCTGTGGGATGAGTTCGACAGGCTCAAGCCCGCCGCCGGCGACCGCGTGGAGGGGTACCCGGGCGGAGAACCTGTGGGCTTTGGCTTCCGCACGGGCGTGCGCAGCGCCAGGGTGGCCCTTGGGTTCGCCGTGTATGCGCTCGTCCTCGGAACAGTCCTGGTTTCACTTGGAGTCATCTATTTCATCAGCGAAAGCCAGTGGCTGATGCTTGGACTGATGGCCCTGATCGAGGCCGGCTTCGTCTTTGCCTTCCTGAGGCTGGTCCGCCAGGCCCGCAACCGGCGCTCCCTGCAGTAGCCGGCCTCGGCTGTCGGCCGGACAGTCCCGCATTTCCCCGGAACCGCCGTGAGAGTCAGTCCGCATTCCGGATGATCTCGATGAGTTCATCCACACGGACGCCGTGCGTGCGGGCGTAATGCACCAGCTCGCGGGCCTGCTTGATGACCTGTCCGCGTTCGGGGATCCCCACCACGGAGATGCCGCGGCCCCGGCGGAATTCCAGAATTCCTTCGTCGCGCAGAAGCCTGAGGGCACGGAGGACAGTGTTGGTGTTCACGCCCAACACTGCGGCCAGGTCCTTGGCGGGCGGAAGGCGCTCGCCAGGCTTGGCCTCACCTTCGGCGATGGCCCGGCGGAGTTCCATGGCGACCTGCTCGAAGAGGTCGGCGGGGTCATCCTTGCGCACCTTGACTGTCAACATGGTGCTAGTAAGATTAGCACCATCTTGGGAAACAGGAGGCAGCCATGACTGTCACCGATGGCCCCCGGACGCTGCGTCCCCAGGAGCCTTTCGAGAATATAGAAACCCCAGTCGTGCTGATCCCGGAGGCGAGGCAGCGGGCACGGCGGAGGCGCCGGTGGTACGCGTTTGCCGCCCTAGTCGCCCTCGGCGCAGCCTCGCTCGCCGTCTTCGGAAGGCCGGATCCCCCTCCGGATCTGGCTCCGTGGGGCGACACCGTCATAGAAGGGCCCTCCGTTGCTGCCGGGCAAGACTCCACTGCGGGCATCATCGCCCACCATGGCATCTACCACTTTGGCTGGATCCTCGTATACGACGACGGCAGGGTGATCGAAGCCAAGGAAGTCGAACCGATGCAGCGGCGACTGTCCAGCAAGGGCCTTGAACTAGTCCGCTCCGGGGCAATTCATCCGGGGTCCCTCATGGTGAAGCCCCCTTCAGAACTACCGGATGGCATCTGGGTTGATTCCGAGGCCACCGAATACACACCCTCTGCGTACGCGGCCTGCTTCGACCCACCCGGCCTGTCCAAGGCAGGGATGGGACCGGCCCTGGCTGACCTTCGTGAGCTGCAGCGCGGACGGGAGCGGATTTACCTCGATGTGGACATCTTTACCCGGCAGTTCGACCCCACGGCGGGGCCGTTCGACTGCTTCGAAGTCAAGGCCCAGGAGATGCCCGAAACCTTCGCCGCCATCAGGAACGCAGGCTTCGCGGGATTCGACGAGCCGGACCTGCGCCAGCAAGGTTGCGTCGAGATCGCGCTGGGAGTCCCGGTCCTGTGCTTCCACGCCGTACTGCCCCACGGCTCATGGGTTCTATGGGGAGGATGACCGGACCATCCGGAATTCCGCCAGGCTTTCCCACTCGGGCGGAAGCTGCCCCCGTTTTCCGTCGGGTCGGAAGCCGTGCTTGACGTAGAAGGCCAGCGCCCGGGGGTTGTCCTCAAGCACCCAGAGGTAGGCCGGAGACTCCCCGATCGCGGCACGCAGCAGGGCCGCCCCGAGTCCGGTGCCGTGCGTGCGGGCCAGCGTGTAAATCGAGTACAGCTCAAGCTCAACGGGACCGTCCTCGTCGCGGCCCGGACCGGCGTCGGCCAATCCCACCACCTCACCGTCGGCGTCCACGGCAACGATCCGCGGGTCAGCAACGTCCAGGTGGGGCCGACGGCGTTCCACGCGTTCGGGGATACTGTCACGGCGGGCGCGGAAAAACTCCGGGGACAGCAGGTGCGGGTAGCACTCCTCGTGGGCCAGGGTGTGCATGCGCACCACGGCCTCCGCGTCCTCGGGCGTCGCCTGGCGAAGCTGGAAATCCATGATTCCAGCCTAACCAGCCGGCTCGTTGACCCAGCCGACCTTGCCGAGCCAGCCGGTCAGGATGGGCAGGACCACGGCACTGTTCATGGCGCCGAGATGGTCGAGCCCGGGAAGGACCTGCACATCCCAGCCGGCAGCCATGAGTTCCATTCGATGCGCGGCAAGGGGTTCACCGATCCGCACCTGGACGCCGCCCCATTGCGGGCTGTAGTCGATCTGGTCGTCTGCCCCGGCGAAAGCGAGCCGCGGCAGGTCACGGGGCACGGCGGCAGCAGCGTCGTCGAAGTCCTGGAGTGCTTCGTAGAGGGTGACGAACTGGCGTGTTTGGGCCTCGGTGGTCTGGACGGCGGCGGAATCCCAGTCGCCAGGCTCGGCGTCGTCGACCGGAATCCAGGCCGGGTCAGGCTCCTGGCCGGACATCGCATGCGCGGCGCGGGTGACGGCCAGCATGCTCTGGTACGGCCCGTCGAGCGGCGGAAAGCCTCCCATGGCCAGCGCCCGGAGGCGGTCGGTGCGGAGGGCAAGCTGGAGTCCGCTGAGCGCGAGCCACGAGTAGCCGTAGTAGCCGAAGACGTCGGCTCCGGCGGCGTCCGCGATGGCCAGCAGGTCAGCGGCGAGGTTGTCCGGAGTGAGCGTCTCCGCAGCCGGGTGTGCCATCCGGTGGCCTTCGTAGTCAGCCGTGATCACCCGGTTTGACCCGGACAGTCCACGGACCAAGGTCGGCCCCAGATCAGGGTCCCCGCCCCACTTCCGCATGGTCTCGGCGTCGGCCTGCGCATATGGCTCCAGGCGGACAGGCAACAGCAGGGCCGGCCCTTCGCCGTGGATGGTGACGGGGATGATAGACCCGTCATGGAGGACGGCCTCAGCAGTTTCAACCACGTTGATCCCCTTTCAGGCGGCTAGCCGGTGGCCTTGTTTCGGCGCTTTCTCAATCCCATCCAGGAGCAGACAGCCAGGAAGAGGCCGATACCGCCGAAAATGAACGTCAGGACAACGCCCACGCCCCTTAGAAATACGCCGTCGCTTTCAAATCCGACCACCGTTGCCTGGGCGGGATCGGACAACCGGTGCACCACCGTGACTTCATCGCCGACCACGGGATGCTGATGATAGTCCACCATGATCCACTCGTGGTGTGCTGATCCGTCGGCTGACTGGAACTCCACTTTCATCTTGCGGTCGGAGGCCTGCGCTTCGTCGTGGAACTCAGTGACCATTCCGGGGACCTGTTCTCCGGTCCGCACCAGCTCAGCGTCGGCATTGATCTGGAACGTGCCAACAACCATCAGGATCGGGCCAAGGCAGATCACAAGCGCTGAAAACGCGAAGTTGGCCCGCATTCCCCACGATATTCTCGGCGTGCGGTTCACGGTGGCGTTAGGCGGGGTCACGCACCCATTCTGCCGCAGCGACGGTCAGCCGGTGACCGCTGGAACCAGGGACCGGCGGAGCCACTCCTCAACCTCCCGCCGCGAACGCAGCCGGACGACGACGATGTGCCGGTATTCGCTGACGACTTGCGGCATCAGCGCCGTGTACTTTCGCCGCGTCCGGATTGCCCAACGGACAATATGCTCACGGTCGGTGAAGAACGTCCGCAGCGGCGCCTCAAAGTTGCCGTTCCACAGTTCCTCACGGCGCAAACGACGGCGGACGGTCCGCTTCACGACGCGCGGCAGGGTCACGCGCACGAAGGGAAAGTCGAGCCAGACGAGGAGGTCAGCACGCTCGGCAAGAAGTGGCCGCGCGGCATCGTACTGCCACTCCGTGGTCCAGGCGTCGGCGCTGACGAACGAGCGCAGATCGGCGAGGAACTCGGCCCGCGGCATCCAGCCCGGGCCATGGAAAATGGCGTCAATCTCCAGGTGCGGGCCGCCGATGATCTCCGCGATCCGACTGGCCAGAGTCGTCTTGCCTGCACCAGACACGCCAGCCACCAGGACCCGCTTCGGCCGGCGCGGAAGAGGATCGCAATAGGAACGCATGAATCGACCCTAATACCGGGATGCAGGCTCCTCCCGCCGGCTGTAGCCCCCGGACATACCCCTTGCTAGGCTCCGACCATGACTTCCCACCCTCAGAGTTTCGCCGACGACGTCACCCACCAGCCAGCGCGCGCCCAGTTCGATGCCTTCCTGGACGAGCACCGCATCGCGCTCAACGATAGCCTCAGCGGGCTGACCGAGGAGCAGGCCCGACGGCGGCTGGTGCCTTCCCGCACCACGATGCTGGGCCTGGTGAAGCATGCGACGTTCGTCGAAAGGGTCTGGTTCGACGAGGCCATCACCTGCCGGCCACGCAGCGAGATTGGTATTCCGGCGACGCCGGACGAGTCGTTCATCCTCGACGATGTCGACACCATCGCTTCCGTCCAGCAGGCACACCGCGAAGCCTGCGAAGCGTCCCGGCTCGCTGCCGCCTCCCTGGGGCTCGACGATCTGCTCCCCGGCAACCGGCGGGGCCCGCTGCCGCTGCGCTGGGTCTACCTGCACATGCTGCGGGAGCTGGCCCAACACTGCGGCCATGCCGACATACTCCGCGAACAGATCCTCAAACAATAATCAGATTTGGAATACCAGAACGTCCTATCGTCCGGGATGCGAGACTGAAGACGGCACAAATACCTATACACGAGCGGGAGACTGGCCGTACTTTGGAATACCAAGTACCCTATTTGTCAGCCGCTCACTCCCCCAGGCGGCCTTCCCCAAGGAGCCAATGATGTGCCTTCATGACCACACTTCCGCCCCCGCGCTGCCGGCCAACCTCCCCCGCCGCGGCATCCTGGCAAGCGCCGCCGCCCTCGCCGGAATCTCCGTGGCAACCATCGCCGCCCAGATCGGCGGCGCCCCGGCCGCCCACGCCGCGGAACGTCCCTCCGGCCCCAACTACCACGGCAGCCCCCTCACCCATCCGGCCCTCATCATCGAGGGCGGCACCATCGTGGATCCCAAGACGGGTGAGGCCGTGGAGGACGGCGTCCTGGTGCTCGACGGCGGCAAGGTGGCCGCCGTCGGAACCCGCGACGCCACACGCAAGGCCGTTGCCGCCGTCGCCGGCCGGGCCCAGGTCCTGAACGCAACGGGCCGCTGGGTGCTCCCCGGCCTGATCGACGTGCACGTCCACGCCAACGCGTTCGCCGATGCCCGGGCCATCCTGCAGGGTGGCGCAACCAGCGTCCGCAGCGGCTCCAGCAGCTTCTACCAGGACGTGGCCCTCGCCGCGCTTCCGGGCTGGGCGCCCGGAGTCTCCCCGCGCATGACCCCCGCTGGCCTGTTCATCTCCCCCGAACTCGGCGATTCGCTGCTGGCCGACCCCGACCTCGCGCCGCTCGCCACCCTCACCAGCGGCGTCAAGGACCCCGCCGACCTGGCATACCTGACCCGGATCAACCTCAAGCGTGGAGCCCAGGTCATCAAGACCCGCGCCAACCCGCGGGCCGGCCTGCCGGAGCAGGATCCGCGCGAACTGGTGTACAACCAGGAGCAGCTCTCCGCCGTGGTCAAGGCAGCGAACGGCGCAGGCGTGCTCTGCCATGCTTACAGCGCGGAGGGTATCGACGGCGCCGTTCGGGCCGGGGTGCGCAGCATCGAGCACGGCGTCTTCGTCACCGAGGGCACCATCGCCGAGATGGCCCGCCGCGGAACCTACTTCACGCCCACCATGGACGCGATCACCTCGATGGCGGCGTCCGCCAACCCGATCCTCGCCGCACGAGGGCAGGAGTACACACCTATCCTGCAGGCCGCCGTCCGCGCCGCCCACGAAGCAGGCGTAACGATCGTGGCCGGCACCGACTCCTTCGGAACCGACGTCACCCCCATCGGCACGGAAGCGCGGCTCCTGGCAGAGGCTGGCCTGTCCCCGCTGGAGGCGCTGCAGTCAGCCACCGTCCATGCCGCCCGGCTCCTGGGCCTCGGAGACGACGGCGGGCGACTGGTGCGCGGCGGGTTCGCCGACGCGATCGTAGTGGACACCGACCCCCTGGCCGACGCCTCGGCGCTGGAAAAGGTCAGTGCTGTGGTGGCCCAGGGAGCCGTGGTCCGCAACGAGCTCTAAGTTTCGGAAGGCCCCTACGACGCTGAATCCTGAACCGTGAACTTCTGCTCGATGAACTTCAGCATCGGCCGCGAGTTCAGGCAGATCAGGTACATCAGGGGACCTGCGATGACGATCAGCAGCCCCGCGGTGGTGGCCGTGAGCAGGAACGCCGTGATGAACAGGATCCCCGCGTTGCCCAGCGACACGCGCTTCTGCGCCCCGAGGCAGTACAGCGAGAGACGGTAGAGGTCCCGGGTCCTGAACGTGAACCGGGACAGCAGCAGCATGGCCGTCACACCGGCGGTCGCCACCAGGAGCCCCAGCCCCAGCAGCCCCACCCGCGCGGCTGACTGGGCTGGGTTCCCGGCGTCGAACGTTCCCGGGAGGAACAGAAGATTAACGACGACGGCGGCCAGCACCGCGACGTACGGCACCCAGGCCGCGAGCGCCTGGCCGAAGTTGGCCCGGTAGCCGCGGACAAAGTCGCGGAACACACCGGTGTCCTCCCCCGCCAGCAGCCGGTTGAACGCGTACGCCGCGGCCACCAGGGACGGACCCACCGGCACAAACGCAACCAGCACCATGACCCCGGCCAGCAGGGCGGAACCGCCAGCCAGCGTGACCAGCACCGGCGCCAACACCAGCAGGATGTTGGCGAGCACCAGCAGCACGTCGGCCACCATGACCCCGTAGACCACTCCGGCCGCCCTGAACAGCGGACCGGAGCCGTACTCCGCCTTCTTCTGTGCCACGAACTGCCCTACTTTTTGTCTGTGTACGCCTTGTAAGCCTTGTTGGCCAACTCTACGTACTTGGACTGGCCCTTGGCGTCGAGCTCCTTCACGTAGGCGTCGAACTCGCTGAGGTTCCGCTGGCCGGTGATGAACTTCAGGGTGTTCTGCTTGACGTGGTCCTTCAGCGGGGTAAGCACCAGGGTGGCCTGCTCGCGGTCCACGTCGCTGAACGGCACGGGCGGAGCCACGGCCTTGGGCTTCTTGGACTTCATGGCCTTCTGGAACGCCAACTCCTCCTCGTTGAACGTGGAGTTCAGCAGGTCGGTGGTGCCGCCGTAGGCGAAGTTGCCTCCGGAGAATCCGTACTCCATCCGCAGGTCCTTGGTGCCCGCCGGGTTCAGGCCCTGGAAGTTGATGTCCTTGGCCAGGACCCGCTTGCCGTCCTCCTTGGTAAATGTGGTGCCCTCCACGCCCCACTTGGAGAACTCCTGCCCGGCGTCGCTGTAGAACAGCCAGTCGATGAACTGGATCAGCGCCACGAAGCTGTCCTTGTCCTTCACGGACGAGTTCAGCATGATGCCGTTCTCCAGCCGCGAGCCGCCGATAATGTCGCCGGCCGGGCCGCCGGGCACCGTAATCTTGCCCACCGCAAAGTTGCCCTTGCCCAGGGACTGTTCCATGGACGTGCGGTACGTGATGATGTTCTGCGAGTTCGCGCTGATCACGAACGACTTGCCGGAGACGAACTTCTGGATGGCCGAATCGTCGGTCTGGGTGAAGCTCTCCGGGTCCATCAGGCCCTCGGAAACCAGCGAGTTGAAGTACTCCAGCAGCTCCTTGAACTTCCCGGTGCCGGCGCCGAACTCGAACTCCTTCTTGGACTCGTCAAAGTTCAGCCCGTCCACCAGGCCCCAGCCGGCCACGGTGCCGAACGCGTTACCCGCGATGTTCAGGACACTGTCGCCCTTGAAACGGTCGGAGAAAGGCACGACGTCGGGATAAGCCTTCTTGAGCGACCGCAGCACCTCGCGGAACTCATCCCAGGTCTTGGGCTCGGCAATGCCTTCCTTCTGCAAAATGTCCTTGCGGAACGCCAGCGAGTAGTCCGGCCACAATTCCTCGTGCAGGCCCGGCAGCACATAGTACTTGCCGTCCTCCTGGGTGAGCCCGGCGATCTCCGGCTCCAGCTTCCACTTCTTGACCTTGTCCTGGAAGTGCGGCATCAGGTCCACGTAGTCACTGACCGGCAGCACGGCGCCGGAGGAAACGTACGCAGATTCCTGGCCCGGGTAGGTCTTGGCGATGATCTCCGGGGCGTTGCCGGAGCTGATGAGCAGGCTGCGCTTCTGCTCGTAGTCGCTGCTGGGCACGATGGTGGTCTCCAGGGTGACGTTGTTGTCCGAAGCCATCTTGGTGAACAGGAGCCAGTCCTTCTTATACGGGTAGGTGGGCTGGTCGCTGAAGAGGAAGCTGAACGTCAGCGGCGCCGTCGCCTTGAACGTGTCCCCCACGCCAAAGCTGTCCATGGCGCCGGTACGGGCCTTGGAGGTGTCCACCTCGGCGGACTCGGAATCGCAGCTGGTCAGCATCAGGCCGATGGTGACAACGGACGCCAGGCCGAGGAAATCTCGTCTGCGGAGCTCTCGTTTTGGGATCATTGGATGTCCTTTCATAAGGGTTACTCCTTGACGGAGCCGAGCATGACGCCCGAAAAGAAGTACTTCTGGACGAACGGGTAGATGCACAGGATGGGGATGACGGTCAGGACGATGGTGACCGACTGGATGTTGGCGGCGATCTGGCCCACGTTTTCCGCGGTGCCGCCGGCGGAGCCCGCGGTGGTCACACCCGCGATCATGTTGCGGAGGTAGATGGTCACCGGGAACAGCTCCGGTCTGTCCAGGTAGAGGAAGGCCTGGAACCAGGAGTTCCAGTTGGCCACGGCGTAGAACAGCACCATGGTGGCCACGATGGCCTTGCTCAGCGGCAGCACCACCCTGAAAAGGACGCCGTACTGGGTGAGGCCGTCAATGGCGGCGGCTTCCTCCAGTTCGCGGGGCATGTTCTCGAAGAACGACTTCATGATCAGCAGGTTGAAGACGCTGATGGCGTTGGGCAGGACCACGGCCCAGATGGAGTCCCGCATGCCCAGCGAGCTGATGAGCACGTAGTTGGGGATCAGGCCGCCGTTGAAGAACATGGTGAACACTGCGATGCCGATGAACACGCCCCGGCCTTTGAGGTCCTTCTTGGCGATGGCGTACGCGAACGACGTGGTCAGCACCATGGAGATGGCCGTGGCCACCACCGTGTAGAGGACCGTGTTGCCGTAGTTGTTCCAGAACGTGGAGTCGGCCAGGATCAGCTTGTAGGTCTCCACGTTGAAGCCCAGCGGGAACAGGTTCACCTGCCCCGCGTTGATGAACCCCTCGCTGGAGAACGACTGCGCCACGATGTTCAGGAACGGGTACACCGTCAGGAACACCACCACCAGCAGGAACGCCAGGTTGAACACCCGGAACGCCCGCATGCCGCGGGAGACTTTCATGTCCTTGACCAGGACGCCGGTTTCTTTCCTGGCCGCTTTCGAAGCCGGCCGTTTCTGGAGAATTCCAGTCATTGCAGTCCCTTTCACCACAGGCTCGTTCCGGCGAGGCGCTTGGAGATGGCGTTCGCGGAGAGGATCAGCGTGAGGCCGATGACGGATTCGAACATCCCGATCGCGGCCGCGTAGCTGAAGTTGGACGACTCCAGGCCCACCCGGTACAGGTAGGTGGAGATGACATCGGAGGTTTCGTAGTTCAGCGGGTTGTAGATCAGCAGGATCTTCTCGAAGCCCACGGCCATAAAGGTGCCGATGTTCAGGATCAGGAGCGTGATGATGGTGGGCCGGATGGCCGGCAGCGTCACGTGCCAGGTCTGCTGCCAGCGGTTGGCTCCGTCGATCCGTGCCGCCTCGTACAGCGACTCATCCACCCGGGTCAGCGCGGCCAGGTAGAGGATGGCGCCCCAGCCCATGGTCTGCCACACCTCGGAGCTGATGTACATGGGCCGGAACCAGGACGCGTCCTGGGTGAAGTTCACCGTGGTCCCGAACAGGGATTCCGCGATCTGGTTCACCGTGCCGGTCATGGAGAAGTTCTGCAGGATCATGCCGGCGATGATCACCACGGACATGAAGTGCGGCAGGTACGCCACGGTCTGGACGAACTTCTTGAACTTCTGCGAGCGCAGTTCGTTCAGCATCAGTGCGAAGATGATGGGCATCGGGAAGCAGAACAGCAGGGTCAGCACACCCAGGACGATGGTGTTCTGGAACGCCTGCCAGAAGCTGGGGTCGTTGATGAACAGGGTGACGTACTTCAACCCCACCCACTTCTCGCCGAAGATGCTCCCACCGGGCTGGAACTGCCGGAAGGCGATCACGTTCCCGGCCATCGGCAGGTAGCGGAACACCGCGAAGTACAGCAGCGGCAGCGCCACCAGGGTGTAGAGGCGCCAGTCCCGCTTCAGGGCGAGCTTCCAGCCGTTGGGCTTGTTCCGCGGTTTGTCCTTGGTGCCGGGCGGGTCCGCGGTGACCGCCTCGGGAGGTACTTCCAGTCGCATGGCCATGGTGTTTCTCCTACCGGACGGATTCTGCGGGGACGTTTTCTTCTTCCAGGACGAGCACGCCGTTGGCGGCGAGCTCCACGGTTCCCCGGAGCTGCGTGCCGGTGAGCCGGTCGGTGCCGCCGCCCTGCACGTCAACGCTGACCGGGGCGTCGTTATGGTTCAGGACCAGCAGGTAGCTGCGACCGTTGCCAGTACGACGGCGGACCTGGACTCCCAGCGGCGCGGCCAGTTCCGGGCGGATCCCCGCAGCCCCGCGTTCGGCGGCGAGCAGCTCCTCCAGGAAGGTGCTGTCCACCCGGGCGGACAGGTAGACGGCGGTGCCTTTGCCGAACCTGTTGCGGGTAACAGCAGGTGAGCCGGCGAGCCGGCCCGAAGCATAGCTGGCGAGGACGTCCGCTGTTTCGGTGTGCAGGTGCTCAGTCCAGTAACTCGCTGAGGCCGTGCCGCCGTCGGACGTTGAAAGCTTGACCTCCTCCCCCTCGCCGGCGAGCGGGTGCATTTCCTCGCTCCAGGCGCCCAGCACATTCCGGAGCGCCCCGGGGTAGCCGCCCAGGCGGATGGTGTTGTCCGGGTCCACGATGCCGGAGAGGTAGCTGGCCACCAGCCGCCCGCCGTCGGACACATAGTCCTCGAACCGCTGCGCGGACTCATCGGTGAGCAGGTACGACGCCGGCAGGACCACCAGGCTGTACCCGCTGAGGTCGCCCTTGGTGTCCACGAAGTCCACCGGGATGTTGGCGTCGAAGAAGGGCCGGTAGAGGCGGAGGACTTCCTGGGGGTAGTTCAGGTCCGAGCGCGGCGAGTTGCCAAGCTCCAGGGCCCACCAGCAGTCCCAGTCAAAAACGATGGCCACCTTGGCGGCGGAGCGGGTGCCGGTGATGCCGCGGAGGCCTTTCAGTTCCTGGCCCAGCTGGCAGACTTCGCGGAAGACGCGGGTGTTGGGGCCGGCGTGGTTGACCATGCCGGAGTGGTAGCGCTCGGTGCCGCCCTTGGCCTGGCGCCATTGGAAGAACAGGATGGAGTCCGCGCCCTGGGCGATTGCCTGGTAGGAGCCCAGCCGCATTTTGCCGGGGAGCTTGGAGACGTTCACGGACCACTGGCTGACGGCGGCGGTGGCCTGCTCCATGACCAGCCACGGCTGGCCCTTCTTCAGCGAGCGCATGAGGTCGAAGTTGAGGGCGGCGGCCACGTGGGCGTCCGCTTCGCGCGGGTCCGGGTAGATGTCCAGCGCGGCGGCGTCCTCCTCCGCAGCCCAGGCCCAGTAGTCGTTGTTTTTGTAGAAGCGCATGAAGTTGGTGACCACCGGCAGGTCCGGGGTGTGCCCGCGCAGGATGTCCCGTTCGGCCTTGTAGTGCTCCAGCATGGAGTCCGACGTGAAGCGGTGGTAGTCCAGGCGGCGGGACGGGTTGGACCAGGTGCGTGGCTGGGCGGGGGCGTTGACCTGGGCCCAGTCCGAGTAGACCTGGCCCCAGACGTCGGTGCTCCAGGCCTGGTTGAGCTCTGCCAGGCTGGCGTATTTGGCTTGGAGCCATTTGCGGAAGGCACGGTCTGCGTGCGGGCCGTAGGAGACCGGGCCGTATTCGTTGTTCACGTGCCACATGCAGAGGGCGGGGTGCTTGGCGTAGCGCTCCCCCATCTTTTCCGCCATTGCCAGGGACTTTTCCCGGTATGCCGGGTGGGAGACGTCGAAGTGCTGGCGGGAGCCGAAGCCGAAGGTGGTGCCGTCCGCCAGGACCGGCAGGATGTCCGGATGCTGGGCGATCAGCCAGGCCGGCGGCACGGCGTCCGGGGTGGCCAGGTCCACGCCGATGCCGTTGGCTTGCATCAGGTCCATTACGTCATCGAGCCAGCCGAAGTCGTACACGCCGTCGGCGGTTTCGAGGCGGCTCCAGGAGAAAACGGCCAGCGTGACCAGGTTAACGCCGGCCTCCTTCATCAGCCGGACGTCCTCCTGCCAGACCTCGCGCGGCCACTGCTCCGGGTTGTAGTCGCCGCCGTAGGCAATGCCGCCCAGGCGTTCGTGCAGGCCTTTCAGGCGGTCTTCGGCAGTGCTGGTGTACGGCTCGCTGGTCATCGTTGTCCTTTGGTTGGCACGTTGGCCGCACGGTTCCCAACCATGCGACCTGCATCACACGTAGAAACTATCGTAAACTTTACGCAATAACAACACCCCTCGAAAAGGAACCCCACTCCCACTATTGCTAGGCACCAGAACGCCTATGGAGGCGCGAACGTACACCTGGGGCCCCTGGCGGTATCGCCATAACCGACTTGAAGCTGCCGATGCGCTTGTTGTTTACGAGTTATTTTGGAAACTATCGGACCCGCGGCCGGCAGTCAGCCCAGCCCACCTGCTAAAGTTGTGTTGAAATTCCAACACAACTTGTTTGCATTGCCACTACTGCCCCGGGGAGCACCATGGACCTGTCACCGTCTTTCAAGGCCTACGACGTGAGGGGCCTCGTTGGCATCTCCATCACGGCCCAAAGCGCCGAAGCCGTGGGCGCCGCGTTCGTCGACGTCCTGGGCCTGTCCGGCCAGACCATCGCCTGCGGCGGCGACATGCGGCCGTCCTCGCCCGAATTCAGCCGCGCCTTCGCAGCCGGTGCCGCGCGGCGCGGGGCACACGTCCTGGAACTCGGCCTGATCTCCACGGACGAGCTCTATTACGCATGCGGCGCCCTGGACATGGCCGGGGCCATCTTCACCGCGAGCCACAACCCCGCCGAATACAACGGCATCAAGATGGCCAAAGCCGGAGCCGTGCCGGTTTCCTCCGAAACCGGCCTCGACGCCATCAGGGACCTGGCCCAGCAATACCTTGACAACGGGATCCCCTCAGCCCCGATCGAGGGCACCATCTCCAAGCAGGACGTCCTGGCCGGCTACGCCGAAAAACTCCGCTCGCTGGTACCCCTGGACGGAATCCGGCCGCTCAAAGTGGTGGTGGATGCGGGCAACGGCATGGCAGGCCTGACCGTACCGGCGGTCCTGGGCGACCAGTTCCACCCGGCCCTGCCCCTCACCGTGGTTCCGCTCTACTTCGAACTCGATGGCACGTTCCCGAACCACCCCGCCAACCCGCTGGAACCTGACAACCTCCGTGACCTGCAGGCCGCCGTCGTGGCCCACAAGGCGGACCTCGGGCTGGCGTTCGACGGCGACGCCGACCGCTGCTTTGTGGTGGACGAGACCGGAAGGCCAGTGACGCCGTCGGCCATCACCGCGCTGATCGCGGTCCGTGAGATCCGGCGCGCACAGGCCGCCGGGGAAGCCGAGCCGGTCATCATCCATAACCTGATCACCTCCCGCGCCGTGCCGGAAATTGTTGCCGAAGCCGGCGGGCGGCCCGTGCGGACCCGTGTGGGGCACTCCTTCATCAAGGCAAGGATGGCCGAGGAAGGCGCCGTGTTCGGCGGCGAGCACTCCGCGCACTACTACTTCCGCGACTTCTACAACGCGGACACGGGCATGCTGGCCGCCATGCACGTCCTGGCGGCCCTCGGCGAACAGCGCGGTCCGCTGTCGGAGCTGGCCCGCGAATTCGAGCCGTACACCGCCAGTGGGGAGATCAACTCCTCTGTTGAGGGGGTTGCGGCCACGGTTGCACAGGTCAAGGCCAGCTATGAAAACGCGGGCACCATTGACGAACTCGACGGCCTCAGCGTGATCGATGAGGCCGGAAACTGGTGGTTCAACCTGCGGCCGTCCAACACCGAAGAGCTGCTCCGGCTCAACGTCGAAGCCTCCGACGCGGCCACCATGCAGCAGGTACGGGACGCGGTCCTGGAACAGATCAGGCGCTGAAGCCTCGCCGTCGCCCAAATCGCCGGAACGGTGCCGGGACGCTGATGCGCTCGGGCGACACCGAACCGTTCCGGCGATTTCGACGGCGACTCAGGGCTGAGCCAACCGATCCTGGACGTCGAGGGGGTTACTCGGCCACTGAATCCCGGCCCAGGACCACGTTCACCGGTTCCTGGCCTGCAAGCAGCACGGAGATCTGCTTGCGGACCAGTCTGGCCATCCGCGGGAGCATGGCCGAGCTGGCCCCGCCCACATGGGGCGTGATCAGCACCCCGGGCACTGTCCACAGCGGGTGGTCCGCCGGCAACGGCTCGGGGTCGGTCACGTCCAGCGCGGCCCGCAGCCTCCCCGAGGAAGTCTCACGAAGCAGGGCATCCGTGTCCGCCACCGGACCGCGTGCCACGTTGACCAGGAGGGCTCCGTCGGGCATCGCGGCCAGGAACTTCCGGTCCACCAACTTCTGTGTCCGGTCGCTCAGGGGCACACTGACCACCACGATGTCGTGGAGCGGCAGCTGGTCATACAGCGCATCGATTCCGTGGATGCGGCCCCGCTCATCGTCGCGTTCACGGCTGGCCATCCGCGTCACATGGGTTTCGAACGGCAGGAGCCGGGCCTCGATGGCCTTGCCCACTCCCCCGTAACCCACCAGCAGCACGCGCCGGTCGGCCAGGCTGGGACGCTGGTTGTTGTCCCAGGTCCCCGTCGCCTGGTTCCGCACAAAGTCCGGAATCCCGCGCTGGCTGGCAATCATCATGCCCAGGGCGAGCTCCGCTGTGGACGTCTCATGGACCCCTGCCGCGTTGGCGAAAAGGCAACCCGCGGGCAAAACGGCCGCGACGCCGTCGTACCCAATGGACTGGCTCTGCACGAGCCCCACCTCAACACCGTCCAGTGCGGCCAGCGCGCCCGGCTTGCCCATGTAGGGCGGCACCAGGAGGTCAAACTGTTCCGACGGCGGCGGGCCGGCCAGGTCCCACAGCACAAAGTCGACGCCGGCGGAGGGGCCTACGGCATCCAGCAGCCTCTTGTCCGGCAGGCTCACGCGCAGGCGGGCCGTCACCGCGCCACCACCAGTTTGACGTTGGCGGCCCGGAGCGCGGCCTCGATCTCCCGCGGCGGCGGAGCATCGGTAACCAGGATGTCGGCCGCGTCAAACGCCGCCAGCCGGGCCAGCGCGTACCGCAGCATTTTCTGGTGGGTGGCCACCACCACCACCTGTTCCGCGGAATTCATCAGCGCAATCTTGGTGGCGCGTTCCACATCCCGTTCGATGTAGAACGCCTCGTCATGGATCCCACTGACCCCGATGAACGCCGTTTTTGCGCGGAGGCCCGCCGCGGCGGAGACCGTCATGGGCCCGTTGAAGGCCTGGCTGTCCAGGAGCAGCTCGCCGCCGAGGCAGATGGTCCGGGCCGAGGTGAGCTGCAGGCAGCGCTGGATGGCGGGGGCCGAGTGCGTGATGATGGTGCCTGCAAACGACGCCGGCAGCTCCTGGGCGATCTGGTACGTGGTGGTACCGGCGTCCAGGATGATGGCGTCCCGCTCGCTGATCATCGACACACAGGCCTGCGCCACCCGCAGCTTCGCGTCGGAGTCCTCCCGGACCCTGGCCGCGAAGTCTGCGTTCTGCCCGCTGGCGTTGACCGCGCTGACTCCGCCGTGCACCACCCGCACCAGCCCCTTTTGGGACAGCACGCGGGTGTCCCGCCGAACCGTCATGTCCGAGACCGCGAACGTTTCGGCGAGGTCCATCGTGGAGATGAACCCCCGCCGCTCGAGCTGGTCCAGGATGGTCCGTTGGCGGGGCGTCAGCGGCGCCTCTTCATGTGAGCTGCTCATATCCCCTTCTCCTGCTTCCCTTAGCCGGATGCGTTAACCTGGCAGCGTGTTGCAATTCCAACACAAATCTACTTAATGCCTGGCCCCTGCGCCCGCATTCAGCAGTTCCACGGGGCGTCCTTCGATGATGGAACGCTCGGCCGCGAGGCCCATGCGGACGGACTGGAGGCCGTCGGCCACGGTGACTTCCACCGGGCCCTCGCCCAGGATGGCCTTACGGTAGCCAAGGTGCTCGTAGTACGTGGAACCGTGGTGGGCACCCGCCGCGAGCACGGCTTCATCGACGGGAACCTCATGCAGCTCCGGACCGAGCGGCGACCGCGGGCTGAACTCCACTGTGGCTTCGGCTTCGTCGCCCTCGATCCAGTGGTTGGCCGCCACCGGAATGAGGGTCTCGATCTTGGCGGCATCGCCCACGATGGAGATGCGCTCCTGGAACTTGGAGCCTTCGGCGAACATGGACAGCTCCAGCATGGCCCGGCGGCCGCCCTTGAAGTCCACAATCACGTAGGCGTTGTCGATCATGTCCGAGACCCTGCCGTCGTAGACCTCGTCCATGTGGTTGACGTCGTGGCCGCCGCTTGCGTAGACACGGACCGGCTCGTCCTGCAGGATCAGCCGCATCAGGTCAAAGAAGTGGCAGCACTTCTCCACCAGCGTTCCGCCGGTCCGTTCGGCGAAGCGGTTCCAGGCGTCCACCTTGTGAAGGAACGGGAACCGGTGCTCCACGATGGACAGCATGTAGATGTTTCCCAGCTTGCCGCCGTGGGCTGCCTGGATGATCTCCTGCACCGGCGGCATGTACCGGTATTCCATGGCGACCCAGACCGGGGCAGGGTAGCCGGCGGCGAGGGACTCAAGCTCGTCGGCCTGCTCCGCCGAGGTGCACACCGGCTTCTCCACCAGCACGGGCAGGTTGGTGCCGCTGGCGAAGATGTCCTTGAGGATGGCCAGGTGCGTGTCGTTGGGGCTGGCGATGACCAGCGCATCGACCAGGCCGGACGCGAGCAGGTCCTGGTGGCGGGAGAAGGTCTGTACCTCGTAGCCGATTTCCGCTGTGGTTTCCTCCAGCGACGACGGCTGGGGATCGGATACGGCGGTGATGTGGCTTCCCGGGATCAGGGCAAGGTTCCGGACATGTTCGCGGGCCATGTGGCCGGCACCGATAAGGCCGTAACGAATGGTCCGGACCGATTCCGCAGAAGGCAATGACATGTGCTGCTCCGTTTCTCTACGTTGAGTATGGGACCGCGGCGTTGCATCCCAAACAGAACTATACCGAAAGTGTTGTTATTCCAACATAGCGTGTGTATATTTCTTCAGTACAAGCCGTGACTACAACGAGGTGGAACGTGTACCAACCCTCATCAGGAACCCTGCTCTTCATAGGCTGCGCAACTCTTGACTCCATTGCACTCGTCCAGGATTACCCTGCCGCAGACAGCCGCACCGTCGCCACAGACTTCGCCACCGCAGGCGGCGGACCCGCGGCAACCGCAGCCGTTGCCGCAGCCCGGGCCGGCGCAAACACCGCATTCGCCGGAGTCCTGGGAACGGACGAGGAAGGCGACCGCATCATCAGCGGCCTGCAGGCAGAAGGCGTGGACACCTCAGCGGTGATCCGCGATCCCGCCGTCAAAACAGGCGCCAGCGTGATTGTGGTGAGCACGGCCTCCGAAAGCCGGGCCATCGTCACCCGCCCGGTGCCGCCGGTCAGCTTCCCTGCGGAGGGCCGCTTCCGCGAACTGCTGGACTCCGCTGCCTGGGTCCACGTGGACCACCTGGGCTGGAACGCCGTCGCCGCCATCCCCGGGCTGAACCCCGGCGACCTGAACATCAGCGTGGACGCCGGAAACCCCATCCCTTCCTTCAGCCCGCGCGGCGTGGCCCTCTATGTGCCCACCATCGAGCGTCTCCGCGCAGAGTACGGCGAGGAGCTGGCCGTTGAGGAACTGCTCCAGAAAGCCATCGACGACGGCGCCTCCGCCGTGGTCGCGACGGCCGGCGCCGAGGGCGCCTGGGTGAAATCCGGAACCGGCCCCGCCGTCCATGTTCCGGCCACGCCGGCCACCATCCTCTCCACCCTCGGCGCCGGCGACGTCTACCACGGTGCCCTCCTCGCCGCTGTTGCCGCCGGCCTCCCGCTGGTGGACGCCGCAGCTTTCGCCGGCCGGACCGCCTCAGCCTCCTGCGAAGGACTGGATGGCCGTTCCAAGATCCCGCACCAGACCATTACTCCTGTCCTTGCCACCAACCACACCGCCTAGCTGAAAGAAGCAGCACATGACCCTCACAGACCTCTCACCCCTCCAGCGCCCGTCCGGCGCCTTCGCGATGCTCGCCGTGGACCAGCGCGAGGCGATGCGCAACATGATCGCCGAACACCAGGAAGCCCCCGTCACGGACCAGGACCTCCAGGACTTCAAGCTCCAGGCCGCCAAAATCCTCACCCCCTACGCCTCCGGCGTCCTCATCGACCGGCAGTTCGCCCTCGACCAGGCCATCGAGGACGGCGTGGTTGACCCCGGCTGCGGACTCATCGCCTCCGCCGACCACTTCGAATCCGCGCACGGCGAGCTGGTGGGCGAAGTGACCATCGACCGCCTCGTGGACCCGCACAAATACGCCGCCCTCGGCGTCAAGGCCCTCAAGCTGCTGGTGCTCTACCGCCCGGACGAGCCCGCCGACGGCCGCGTGTCCATGGTCCGCGAATTCGTCGAGATCTGTAAGTCCGCCGGGCTGATCAGCATCATCGAACCTGTTTCCCGCAAACCGCTCTCCGGGGACGACTTCGACTGGAACGCAGGCATCCTGGCCGCTGCCAAGGAACTGGGCAGCCTGGGCGCGGACCTCTACAAGGCCGAGGTCCCCTTCAAGGGCCAGGCACCCGAAGCCGACGTCCGCGCCGCCTGCGCAGACCTGACCAACGCCATCGATGGCCCGTGGGTGGTGCTGTCCTCGGGCGTCCCGGAGGACGTTTTCCCCGACGCCGTCCGGTGGGCCTGCCTCGAAGGTGCCAGCGGCTTCCTCTCCGGACGCGCCGTGTGGGCGTCCTGCATCGGCGCCCCCGACGTCGTCGAATCCCTCTCGACGGACGCCGTCCGGCGGCTGCAGCGCCTCTGCGCCGTGGTGGACGACGTCGTCTCGTCGCAAAAGACCAGTGCATGAGCAGTCCCGACGCGCGCCAAAGCGCTTCCAGGTGACAGCCATTCCGCAGGAAAACAAACAAGGCACAGCAAAACACTCAACGAGGAGAATATTGTGAGTCAGATTTCACGCAGGCAGGCCATCGCGATTCTCGGAGCCCTGGGCTTCGGAGCAACCGCGGCAGCATGCGCCGGACCGGGCGGCACCACAGCACCCGGCGGTGCAACGGGTCCGGCCGCACCCGCCACCGGCAACGTCACCGGCAAGGTGTCCTTCGCCCACTGGCGCGGTGAGGACAAGGTGGTGTTCGACGAACTCATCAAGAAGTTCGCGGCACTGCACGACGGCGTGGAGGTGGTCCAGGACATCTCCACCTCCAACGACTACAACGCCCAGGGCCTGCAGAAGGTCCGCGGTGCAGCCATCGGCGACGCGTTCGCCACCTTCCGCGGCGCCCAATTCAAGAACTTCACCGAGGCGGGAATCTACACCGATCTCAAGGCCAGCAAGGCGGCAGCCAACTACCAGCCGGGCCTCCTCACCGCCGGCCAGTCAGGCGAGAACCAGCTGGGCCTGCCCTACCAGGTGGTCTTCCCCATGCCGATGGCCAACGCCGACCTGTTCGATAAGGCCGGCGCGGAGATCGCCCCGAAGGACTGGGACGGCTTCCTGGCGATGTGCGAAAAGCTGGCAGCCTCCGGGGTCACTCCCATCTCCTGGCCAGGCGGCGACGTCGGAAACGGCGGCCAGCTGTTTAACTGCATGATCGCCAACAACGCCCCGGTGGATGACATGTGCGCCCAGATCGAGCAGGGCAAGCTCAAATGCACCGACGACTGGTTCCTGAAGATGCTGGGCCAGTACAAGGAACTGGTCCCGTACCTGCAGCCCAACGCCACCGGCACCGCGGTGGAGCCGGCGCAGAACCTGTTCTCCCAGGGCAAGGCCGCCATGCTGGCCACCGGTTCGTACCACATTGCCGCGGTCCGCGGACTGGGCGCCCAGTTCCCCATCGAACTGGTCTTCCCCAATACTTCCGACGGCAACGGCAAGTTCGAGGGCGCCTACAACGCCACGTTCATCCTGGGCGTCAATTCGGCAAGCAAGAACCAGGCCGCCTCCGCGGCGTGGATCGACTTCCTCTCCGAGCCCGAGAACGCCGGCTACTACGCCAACAAGACAGCCCAGCACGTGGCCGTGAACAACGTGGAGTACACCAACGCCGACCTCAAGCGGCTCAGCCCCTGGCTGGAAAAGAAGACGGCCCTCGCCGCCAGGTTCCAGTTCCAGAACCTCGATGTCCGCAACGCCGTCGAGGCCAGCGCCACCGCCGTCATCTCCGGCACCAGCCCCGAACAGGCAGCCGAGGCCGCACAGAAGATTGTGGACGAACGGCTATGAGCACCCATACCGGGACCGCCGCCCCGCGCAAAGCGGCGGACGGCCGTACCGCCCCGAAAGAGCCCAAGGTGCACCGCCGCTCCCCCACCCGGGTGAATCCGGCACTGTACCTCTTCCCGCTGCCCGCCGTCGCCATCATCGCGTTCTTCCTGGTGATGCCCACCCTGCAGGCGTTCCAGTACGCCATCACGGACTGGAACGGCTTCTCCGCAACGTTCAACTACGTGGGCGTGGACAACTTCGTCCGTGCCTTCACCAAGGACTCGCTCTTCACCAACGCGCTGACGAACAACCTGAAATTTGTGCTGCTGGTGGTGATCGCGCAAACAGTATTCTCGTTGCTGCTCGCGTTGCTCCTGACCAAGAACTCGCGCGGAAGCATCCTGCTCCGGGCCCTGTTCTTCTTCCCCACCATCCTGTCCTCGGTCTCCGTGGCCTTCATCTGGAAGTTCATCTACGACCCCAACTTCGGCCTGGCCAACGCGGTCCTGGGCGGCGTGGGCCTGGAGGCCCTCCAAGGCTCCTACCTCGGCAACAACGCCCAGGCACTGTACTGGGTGGCCGTCACGCAGGTCTGGTTCCACGCCGGGCAGATGATGGTGGTCTACATCGCCGGCCTGCAGGCCATCCCGCGGGAACTCTACGAGGCAGCGGAGATGGACGGCGCCGGCAAATGGCAGCAGTTCAAATCCATCACCTGGCCGTTCGTGGCCCCGGCAACATCCATCGTCGTCGCCTACACCACCGTCCAGTCGTTCAAGGCCTTCGACCTGATCCTCGGCATCGCGGGCAACCCGCCCAAGCAGTCCCTGGACATCCTCTCCACCCGCATCTACAGCACCTTTGCCAACTCGGAGTTCGGCTACGCCGCTGCCCAATCGATCATCTTCATGGCGATGATCGCCCTGGTCACCTGGCTGCAGCGCCGGCTGCTCCGCCTCACCCCGAAGGGGGAATGACAGCATGCTCGCGTCAATAACCCGCCGCGGAATCCTTGGGATCTACGCGGTCATCATCATCGTTCCGCTGACCGTGGTGGGGTTCGGCAGCTTCAAGTCCACCCAGGAACTCTTCGCCGGGCCGTTCAGCCTGCCGCAGTCCCTCTCCCCGGCCAACTACGCCGAAGTCATCGGCGGCCAGGACCTGGGGTCGTCGTTTATGAACAGCGTCATTGTCACCGCGATCTCCGTTCCACTCACCCTGTTCCTGGCCAGCCTGGCCGGATACGCCATCTCCCGGCTCAAGGGGTTTATGGCCTGGGCCATCTTCGGCTTCCTGGTCCTGGGCATGGCCATCCCGGCGCAGGCCAACATGGTGCCGCTGTATGTCCTGTTCGGGCGGCTGGGGCTGCTGGACAGCCTGGCGGGCCTGGTGCTGGCCAACGTGGTGTCCACCCTGCCGATCGCGGTCTTTATCCTGGGCGGGTTCATGCGGACCCTGCCCAAGGAGCTCTACGAGGCATCCTCCATTGACGGAACGGGCCCGTGGCGAACATACGTGTCCATCGCCCTGCCGTTGTCGGCACCGTCGGTGGCCGCAGCAGCGATCTTCCTGTTCGTGATCCATTGGAACGAGCTGCTCTACCCGCTGCTGTTCATCCAGTCACCGGGCAACCGGACACTGCCGCTGGCGCTGCTCAGCTTCCAGGGCGAATTCCAGACCAACTACCCGCTCCTGTTCGCCGGCGTCATCCTGGCGTCCCTGCCCGTGGTGGTGGCGTACGTCTTCCTGCAGCGGTACTTCGTTGCCGGTATCACCGCCGGAGCAAGCAAGGGATGAGGACCCCGGACCTCCACCAGCCCAACGAAAGGCAACACACGTGAACCTGAAATCAGCCCGACACCTGGTGAATGGAACCTGGCACACCGCCGGCAGTTCCAAGGACGTCACCGACCCCGGAACCGGCGGCACCATAGGTGAAGTCGCGTGGGGCACGGCGGACGACGCCACCAAAGCGGCCGATGCCGCGGCCGACGCCTTCGGTTCCTGGTCCCGGACCACGGCCCGCAACCGGGCCGACCTGCTCCGCAACGCCGCCGACCTGCTGGCCGAACGCCGCGACGAACTGGCCCACACCCTGGCCCTGGAAGCCGGCAAACGGCTCCCGGAGGCCCAGGGTGAGGTGGATTTCTCGGTTGAATACTTCCGCTGGTTCGCCGAGGAAGTCCGCCGCTCCACCGGCACCGTCAGCCCGCCCGAACTCCACGGCCGGCGCCACCTCAGCCTCCGCAAACCAATCGGCGTGGCGCTCAGCCTCACCCCGTGGAACTTTCCCGTCTCCATCCAGGCCCGCAAACTCGCAGCAATGCTTGCCGCAGGCTGCACCGTGGTGGGCCGGGTCTCCGAAAAGGCGCCGCTCGCCGCCACCGGCCTGTTCGAGGTCCTGCACGACGCCGGGTTCCCCACCGGCGTCGTCAACGTGGTCCACGGACCTTCGCGCGAAATCACTGCCGCCCTGCTCCAACACCCGGCCGTGCGGGCCGTCAGCTTCACTGGATCCACCGGCGTGGGCCGCCTGATCATGGCCTCAGCTTCAGAACGCGTGGTCCGTCCGCTGCTTGAACTGGGCGGCAATGCACCGTTCATTGTCTTCGAGGACGCTGACCTGGATGCCGCCGTCGACGGTGCTGTCCTGGGCCGGCTCCGCAACACCGGCCAGTCGTGCGTGGCAGCGAACCGCTTCCTGGTCCAGGACAGCATCGCCGACGAGTTCACCCGGAAGCTGGGCGCGCGGTTCGATGCGATGAGCATCGGGCACGGCGTTCCCGACGGCGGCGCAGCGGTTCCGGATCTTGGTCCCATGATCGACGCCGAGCGGGTGGCCGCCGTGCAGGCCCTGGTGGACGACGCGCTCGCACGCGGCGCCCGCCGTGTCACGCAGCGGACCGATGTTCCGGCGCAGGGCGCGTTCATGGCCCCCACACTTCTCACGGACGTCCCCGACGACGCACCCCTGGTGAGCGAAGAGGTGTTCGGCCCGGCGGCCGGCGTCGTGACCTTCACCTCGGACGAGGATGCCATCCGCAAGGCGAACGCCACCGAGATGGGCCTCGCCGCGTACGTCTGGAGCCGCGATCCCAAGCGCGCCTGGGACATCCCCGAACGCCTGGAAGCCGGCATCGTGGGGGTCAATGATCCCCTCCCCTCCGTGGCCTTCGCGCCCATGGGCGGCGCCAAGCAGTCCGGCCTGGGCCGCGAAGGATCAAGCCTTGGCCTGGAGGAGTTCGAGGAGGTCCAGTACGTGGCCTGGAGGCCGTAAATGCTGACCACCGGGCTGGTGCTGGGCGCCATCGTCATGGGAGCCGGGATGCAGCGCATCACCGGCATGGGCTTCGCGCTGGTGGCTGCCCCCTTCCTGGTCCTGCTCCTTGGCCCGGTGGAGGGGGTGGTGCTGGTGAACGTCTGCGGCGCCGTGACGGCGGGGGCCATCATCTTCCGGGTGGTGCGGGACATCGACTGGAAGCGGTACGCGGCATTGGCGGCATCGGCGCTGCTGGGGATCATCCCGGCAGCCTTCCTGATCCGGCTCATCCCGCCGGCGGTGCTGGAGATCTCCATCGGGGTGCTCCTCGCCGTCGGGCTCACCGTTTTGCTTGGCCTCAAGTCCGCCACGCTGCCTCCGCGCCGCCGATACCTGTTCACGGCCGGCGGCCTGAGCGGCTTCATGAACACGGCGGCCGGGGTGGGCGGGCCTGCGGTCAGCATGTACTCCATCGCCACCCGGTGGCAGCACAAATCCTTCGCTGCGACCATGCAACCGTACTTTTTCACCATCGGCGTGTTCTCGCTGATCTCCAAGGCCCTCACTGCCCCCGCAACGTTCCCCGCGCTGCCATGGGGAATGTGGGTGGCCGTCGCAGTGGCCTGCCTCGCAGGGCTGGTGCTGGGCGACGTCGCTGCCCGGTTCGTCCCCGCCCGGGCCGCCCAGGTCCTGCTGATCGTCCTTGCGTACCTGGGAGCGGCTGCCACCATCATCCGCGGTGTGCTGGACGCCGTCGGCTAGTTGCCGATGCTCCACCAACCCCGTCCACTCAACCATCAACGAAAGGGCTGACATGGCTGTCGCCTCCCCCCAAGAAAACCTTCTGCGCGTGTCCACCAGCACCGGCGAGACCGTGACCCTGACGATTGATGCGACCGCTCCGGTCACCATCCAGCTTGAGGTTGGAGGACAGTGCAACTGCGGGGGCACCGCCCGTGTTGCCGGCGCCTACACAGATACCGACTTCGGCACCCACTAATCAAGCATCATTCCCAATCTGCACCCGCACCATGGAAAGGAAATAACATGACGTGGCTGAACAGTGCCGCTCACGCGCGATGGCTCGAGGCCGAAACCGATCGGCTGATCAATTTCGCCTCGGCGTCAAAGGTGCCCACCGGATTCGGCTGGCTCGACAACAACGGCGCCGTGTTCACCGACAAGCCGACCCACCTCTGGATAACCGCGCGGATGGTCCACAGTTTCGCCGTCGCTGCCCTGATGGGCCGGCCAGGCGCTGCGACACTCGTCGACCACGGCATCGCTGCGCTCAACGGAGTCTTCCACGATGATGAGTTCGGCGGTTGGTATTCCGAGGTGGACGGGAACGGACCGGTCAACGACACCAAGTCCGGCTACCAGCACTCGTTCGTGCTCCTCGCTGCTGCCAGCGCTGTTGCGGCCAAACGCCCGGGCGCCAGGGAATTGCTCGACGAGGCGCTGCGAATCGCTGACACGAGGTTCTGGGACCACGACGCCGGCATGTGCTTCGACTCGTGGAACCGGGAATTCACGGAAACCGAAGCCTACCGTGGCGGGAACGCGAGCATGCACTCCGTCGAGGCGTACCTCATCGTCGCCGATGTGACCGGGGAGAACCGCTGGCTTGAACGGGCCCTCCATATCGCCGAGGTGCTCATCCACGACTTTGCGCGCAACAACAACTACCGGGTATTCGAGCACTTCGACCCCGAGTGGAACCCCATGCCGGAGTACAACACCGATGACCGGGCCAGCCAGTTCCGCGCGTACGGCGGAACCCCGGGCCACTGGGTTGAGTGGGCACGCCTGCTCCTGCACGTCCGCGCCGGGCTCGAAGCCCGCGGCATGGAGGTCCCGGCGTGGCTGCTGGAGGACTCGCGGGGCCTGTTCGACGCCGCCATCCGCGACGCCTGGGAGCCGGACGGTCATCCGGGATTTGTCTACACCGTCGACTGGGAAGGCAAGCCAGTAGTCACCACCCGCATCCGCTGGGTTCCCGCCGAGGCAATCGGCGGCGCGGCGGCCCTCTACATCGCCACCGGCGAGCAGAAGTACGCGGACTGGTACGAGCGGATCTGGGACCACGCCCGCGACTGGTTCATCGACTACGAGCACGGGTCCTGGAAGCAGGAACTCGACGAAAACGGCAATGTCACCTCGACCGTATGGTCCGGCAAGGCAGACATCTACCACCTCTGGCACTGCCTGGTGGTCCCGCGCCTTCCGCTGGCACCCGGGCTTGCTCCGGCAGTCGCGGCGGGCCTGCTGGACGCACGGCTTGCTGCGGCCAGGTAGACGGGAACCTGCGGTCCGCTTGGGTACTGCTCAAAGCCGCTAATTTAACACCCTGCAACCCTTGATAGGTGACCATATGGTCACCTATTCTGGGTTGTATGGACGCCGTCTTCAAGGCACTCTCCGACCCCACCCGCAGGGACCTGCTCGATGAGCTCTTCCGCGAGGACGGGCAATCGCTGGGTGCCCTTGAGTCCCGCTTTGAGATGTCCCGTTTCGGGATCGCCAAGCACCTCAGGCTGCTGGAAGAAGCCGGATTGGTGGTGACCCGCCGTCGGGGCCGCCAGAAACTGCACTTCCTGAATCCGGTGCCCATCCGTCTCATCCACGACCGCTGGGTGAGCAAATATGCCGAACCATGGGCCGCTGCGCTCAGCGACCTCAAATCCAGATTGGAAAGTCCCATGGAAAAAATCTTCGAAATCTACATCAAGACCACCCCGGAACGGCTCTGGGAAGCCATCACCACCAGCGAGATCCGGAGCAAATACCAGTTCGGGAACACCATCGAGTCGGACTGGACCCCGGGCGGCCGCTTCGAAATGCGCAACGTCAAGGCCGACGAGCCGCTGGGCGAAGGCGAGAACAAGGAGGTGGACCCGCCCCGGAAGCTCGTCCAGACCATGCGTGCCCTCTGGGGCGAGGACGTCAAGGCCGAGGGCTGGTCCACCATCACCTGGGAAATCGAACCGGTGGGCGATTCCTGCCACCTCACCGTCACGCACAGCGACCTCCGCGAAGGCGCCAACGACCAGCTGTACGGCGGCTGGCCGATGATCCTCTCCGGCCTCAAGACCTGGCTCGAGACCGGCGAGAAACTCACCACACCGGGTTCGCTGATGTACACCTGACGCCCACCCCTGATGCTGGGATATTTCCCCGCCGAGGCATAGCCTGAAAGCACCCGGCAACTCCGCGCGACACCTTCGCGGGCAGGACCACCACCGGGCGTCAGGAGGCGGAGGCGATGGCTTCCATGGAGGGAACCGTGGCGCTGGTGACAGGCGCGGCGGGCGGCCTGGGAAACGCCGTCGCGGCCGGCCTCGCCCGCGAAGGGGCGCTGGTTGTGGTGGTGGGGCGGTCCGAAGCCCGGGCGGAACAGGCGATGCAGGGCATCCGCGCACTTGTTCCGGGCGCTCAACTTGAGCCGCTGGCCTGTGACCTCTCAGTCCAGGCATCGGTCCGTTCTACGGCCGCTGACTTCCTGGCCCGACATGACCGGCTCGACGTCCTCGTCAACGCGGCGGGCGTGTTCCGCAAGGACCGCCACGTCACCGCCGACGGCCTCGAACTGACCTTCGCCACCAACGTGGTGGCCTACTTCCTGCTGACCAACCTGCTGCTTGATGCGCTCAGGCGCGGCGCCGTAGCTGGACGGGGCAGCACCGGAACTGCGAACGGGCCGGCCGCTGGGCTGCAGACGTCCCGCATCGTGAACATCGCGTCCAGATACGGCAACACCAAGCTCAACTTCGACGATCTCCAGACGGCGAACGGCAGTTACAGCTACCTTCGCTCAACGCCGCCCACCATGCTGGCCCGGGTCCTGCTCACCCAGGAGTTCGCGGAGCGACTGCGCGGCTCCGGCGTGGTGGCGAACGCCGTCCACCCCGGGCTCGTCAAGGACACCGCGCTGCTGACGGACGTGGGCGGTCCATTCCGCTGGGTCACAAACACGTTCGGCGCCCCGGCCGAGAAGGCGGCCGACACACCGCTCTGGCTCGCCACCGCGGACGAAACAGCGGACGTCTCCGGAAAGCTCTGGACGAAGCGCAAGGAACTTCCGACGCCGGGCATGGGCTCGGACCCGGAAGCGCGCCAGAGGCTCTGGGACGCGTGCGCGCGCCTGGCCGGACTGCCAAAGTGACAGGAACCCTCGGGCACTGTGTCAGCCCGGGGTGAGGACGCAGAACTCGTTGCCTTCCGGGTCGGCGAGGCACACCCATGGCACTTCGCCCTGGCCGACGTCGGCGTCAGTGGCGCCCAGAGTCCGCAACCGGGCCACCTCGGCCTCTTGGTCGTCACCGGGATACGGCATCAGGTCCAGATGGACACGGTTCCACACGGTCTCCGGGCCGGTGGTACGAAGCAGCTCCAGATACGGCCCCACGCCCTTGGCCGAACGCAGCCTCGCATGGTCGTCGTTCACCTCGTGCAGGGTCCAGTCCGTAGCCTCGCCCCAGAACCGGGCCATGGCCCGCGGATCCGCGCAGTTGACCACCACCGTGGCGATCGGCCCGGTGTCGCGGTAGATCTCCCGGGGCTCAAGGACGCAGAACACGTTGCCTTCCGGGTCGGCCAGGACCGTCCAGGGCACATCGCCCTGGCCCACATCTGCGGGCGTCGCGCCGAGCTCCAACAGGCGCGCGACCAGCTCCGCATGATGGGCCGCAGACGTGGTGGCGAGATCGAGGTGCGCGCGGTACTTAACCGTCTCGGGATCCGGTACGGTGACGACATCGACGCAGACGGCGGCAGGGTCCGGCCAGGTGAAGCCGATGGGCTCAACGTTGGTCACACCGGGCCCCTCGCTGGAAACACCCCAGCCAAGCGTCTCCGCCCAGAACCGGCCGAGGGCTGAGTCATCCCTAGCCTTGAAATTCACCTGAACAAGTCGCAGCGCCATAACGCACGACCCTATCCCAGGTCGTATGCGATCCGGGAGCACACCCCAAGGATTGGTCTGCCCGGCCGCTGACGGCGCCAGCACGGCGATCAAGCCTGGCCGCGCTGCGCGCCCGACCGGTCCGCCGTCGGGGTCGCCGTGCCAGACTGTGCGCATGACTTTCGCGAATGTGGGAACCCTTGAAGTGAAGCCGGGGCGCCGGGATGACGTTGTTGCGGTCCTGGTGAAAGCCAACCCGGAACTCCGGGACGCGGGCTGCCTGCTGTATGAGGTCGGTGTCAACGACGAGTCGCCGGACACGGTCTATGTGTGCGAACTCTGGGAGTCGCAGGAGGCCCACCGCGGATCCCTGCAACTGGCCAGCGTCCGTGCCGCCATCCAGGAAGCCATGCCCCTGCTCACAGGAGTCATGGGCGGGAACCGGTTCATGGTGGCCGGATCACCGTTGCGCGGCTGACTCAGGCAGCAAAGCGGCGATGCCCGAGTTGGGGCATCGCCGCTTGGTGCCGAATTATTCTGACCCGGCCTGGTTGACCCTAGCCGAGCAGGGTGGTGATCAGCCTGAATGACGACGCGACGATGGCGACGAGCCCGACGGCGGCAAACAGGTTATGCCACCAGCGGTTGCGGAGGTCCCCCATGACGGAACGCTTGTTGGCCATCATGACGATCAGGATGCCGAGCAGCGGTGCGATAAGGACCGTGAGGGACTGGGCGATGACGATCAAGCCTACTGGCGAGGACTGGAACGAAAGGGTGATGACCAGGCCGAAGGCAAGAATCAGGCCGGTGACGATCCGGGCCGCGATGGACCCCGCCTTGGCGCCGCGGCCGAGGGCGTCGGAGAGCATGGTGCCCCCGGCGGTGGCGTTGGCGATCATGGAGGAGAACGCCGCCCCGGAGAGGCCAAGGGCAAAGAGCATGGACCCGACAGGACCTGCCAGGGGCGTGAAGACGGAGGCGAGGGCATTGATGGTTCCTGCCTCGGCTCCCGTCTTGCCCAGGACCGAAGCGGCCACCATGATGACCAGGGCTGTCATGATGCCGGGGGCAACGATGCCGGGGATGGTGTCAACCAGCGTGATGTCCCGGTAGTCGGCGCGCGTACGGCCGTTTTCCTTGATGCCGTAGGAGGTGTAGAAAGCGGCGTTGATGGAGAAGTTGGTACCCACCAGTGCCACGATCAGTATCTCGCTCCCCGGAGGCAGCTGCGGGACCATCCCTTCCATCGCCTGGTACCAGTCAGGCTTGGCTACGACGGTGCTGGCAATGAACGCGATTCCCATCAGGACGACGATGGCCAGGAGTGCCTTCTCCACGATCCCGTATACGTTTTTGAAAGCCAGGACAATGGCCACCGCCGCCGTGCAGACAACAGTCCAGAGCACCGGCGAACCGCCGAATACCAGGGAAAGTCCCAGTCCGGAGCCCACGGCATTGCCCACCGAGAACATCAGGGTGATGCCGAAGACGCCGAAGCCGGCGAGGATGCCAACCCATTTGCCGAGGTGTTCCTTGATTGAGGTGATCAGCGACGTTGGGGTGGCGATGCCGAGCCGGACACTCATGTCCGTGAAGAAGATCATGAGGACGGTGGACACGGCGATGACCCAGACCAGTGTGTAGTCGAACCGGCTGCCGGCCTGAACGGCGGTGGTGAGGTTGCCTGGCCCAAACTGCCAGGCGCCCACCACGAACGCCGGCCCCATCAGTGCCAGGTATCCAAGGAAAGACCGGCGTTTGGCAGGTGGGTTGGAAAGTGAAGTGCTTTCGGGGCTGACCATCTGACCTCGTTGTTCGTCCAGGGTGTGGATGGTCCTATTCTGCTCTCGCATGGCGAGTCCTCCTTCTCCAGCTCCGATGCTGGGGGTCGTCGTTGACCAGGTTGGAGATCAAAGTTGGGGGCCGGGATGGCGGGCCAGTGCCCGCCATCCCGGGGGATCCTGGGATCGGGTCAGCCAGATCGGCCGGCCGGATCAGGCAGAAACGGTGACGCTGCCGAGGTTGGCGGACTGGAGGGCCAGGGCGATTTCCGCGCCGGCGCCCTCTGCGAGCGGCAGCAGCGGCGGCCGGACGGTGGCGTGGTCCAGGATGCCGCGGGCCACGAGGCCTTCCTTGAGGGCGACTGTGCCTTCCATGTGCGATCCGCGGTGGTAGACGTTTTTGGTGACCGGCAGCAGGCGGTCGTGGATCGCGCGGGCGGCCGCGTAGTCCTTCGCCTTGCCGGCGGCGATCAGTTCCACCAGGGGCTCGGGTGCGAGTCCGCCGTAGCCAACCAGTGCGCCGTCAACGTCGAACATGGTGTGCAGCAGGTACTCATCGTGGCAGGTCAGGATCTGCAGGTCGGGGTAGGTTGCCCGCAGGACGGGGATTTCAGTGTCCCAGCGCTTCATGTTGCGGACGCCGTTCTTGGTGGCGAAGACGCCCTCCTGGCCGGCGATTTCCAGCTGGGTCTCCAGGTCGTAGGTTGCCTTGGTGGCGTCCGGGTACTGGAACAGGATCAGCGGCAGGCCGGACGTTTCGTAGATTTCCTTGTAGCGCGTCTGGGGTGCGCCTTTCTGGTAGCCGAAGCGGAGCCAGCCGTGGGACGGGTAGACCAGGCCGGCCTCGGCGCCGGCCTCGACTGCACGCTTGGCTTCGAGGGCAGCGACAGTGTTGCCCTCGCCGGTGATGCCGGCGATGATCGGGATCTCGCCGTTGACGGCGTTCTTGAATTCGCGGATAACCAGGGCCTGCTCGTCCTGCGTCAGGAAGGTGCCTTCGCCGGCGTGGCCCAGGACAACCAGGCCCTTGACGCCTTCAACGCTGGCGAGCCAGCCGCCCAAGCGGTGGATCGCGTCGACGTCGACGCTTCCGTCGCGGTTGAACGGCGTTACGGGAGCGGGAACCAGCCCGCGGAGATCGATGGTCATGAGAGCTTCCTCTGTCTTGTTGGTCGTCTGTTCCGTCAGTGTTTCTTCTCGTGGTGAGAACGTTTGCGGGAACGTTTTCATTGTGCGGCGTGTTCCAGCTACCGTCAAGGGCCAGTTGTGAAAGACGGAGGAAATAGAGTGTCTCCTAGGACAATCGCGAAGAGGAGACCCCACATGGAACCGGTCGCACCAGGCACCACCGTTACGCTGCGGGATGTTGCCGCTGCCAGCGGGGTGAGCCTGTCCACCGCCAGCCGGGCCCTGGACGAACGGGGCACGGCTTCTCGCTCCGCAGCGGCGGAGCACGTGCGGAAGGTGGCAGAGGAACTTGGCTACCGCCGCAACTCCTTCGCGTCGAGCCTGCGCCGTGGCGAGACCCGGACCCTCGGCGTGCTGGTCCCGCGCCTCAGCGACACCGTGATGGCGCTGATGTTTGAAGAACTGGAGCGCGCGGCCTCGGACCGCGGCTACTTCGCCATGGTTGCCACCAGCGGTGACGACCCACACGACGAGCGCCGCGCCGCGGAGACGCTGCTGGACCGCAACGTTGACGGACTGATCCTTGCCACGGCCCGGCTCGACGACGAGCTGCCCAAATTGCTGCGGCAGCGGAAGGTGGCACACGCGCTGGTGCTGCGTACCGACGGCGTGAGCCCGTCAGCGCTCGGCGACGACGAAGTGGGCGGCTACTTGGCCACGCGCCACCTCATCGATCTTGGGCACCGCGATATCGCGGTGGTCACCGGTCCGTCCTTCACCTCCACCGGAACGGCCCGCCTCGCCGGCGCGCGGCGGGCGATGGCGGAGGCCGGCATCACGCCGCGGCAAGAGTGGCTGCTGGCGGCCGGCTACGGAATAGAAAACGGGTTCGCGGCCGGGGAAACCCTGCTGGGCGGCGACGGCCCGCGCCCCACCGCCATTTTCGCCGCCAACGACAACCTCGCCATGGGCGTCATCGCGGCCGCGCACCGGTGCCAGGCCATCGTGGGACGGGACCTCGCACTGGTGGGTTACAACGACATTCCCCTCTCGTCCCGGCTCGCCACTCCCCTGTCCTCCGTGCGGGTGCCGCTGGACCAGGTTGCCGGCAACGCGATCGACCTCATCGTGAATCCCGGCAAGGAACCACAGATCCGCAAGTCCATGCCCACGCTGATTCCACGCGAATCGAGCGGGTCCCCGCAGCACCGCAAGGATTAGACCGCCCGCTGCCGCCACAGCAGGGTCACGCCGAATGCCACGGCGCTCAGCACCAGCATGGCAAGCACCATGAGTCCCCAGCTGGCCTGGTCCACCCCGCCGCCGGCGAATACGCCGATGAGAACTGTGGCGGTAATGGCGCCCACGTAGCGGCAGGTCTGGTAGATCCCGGCTGCCACACCGCGCTCCTGCGGCCTGACGGAGAGAAACATGCCCTGGTTGGACGCGATCCCCACCGTCCCGTACGGGATGCCCATCAGGGTGGTGAGCGCCAGGACCAGCGGAATGGCCAGGGATCCGGTCAGCAGCCACATCAGCGCGGCCACCAGGGTGAGAAGCACGACGCCGGCAATCAGCACGCGCCGGACGCCGAATTTGCCCATGGCCCGGACAGCCCACGGCGTGGCCAGCACGGACGTCGCGGCCAGCGGCAGCATCAGCAGCCCCACCAGTGCGGGGTCATAGCCGCCGGCTTCCTGCAGCAGCTGCGGCAGGCCGAAAAACACAAAGTAGTACACGCTGCTGAACACGGCGAACCCCAGGTAGATCAGCATCAGCGGCCGGTTCCGGCCGAGCAGCCGCAGGTCCAGGAACGGCGGGTTGAAGCGGAGTTCACGCCACACAAACAGCGCCGCGATGGCCGTACCGGCGCCGAGCATCCACCAGCGGTACCCCGGGGCTACGTCCAGCAGCGCCATCATGACCAGCAGGAGCGAACCGACGAAGCCGGTAATACCGGGAATGTCCGAATCCTTGACGAGCTGGGCCAGGCTCCCGCGCTCGCGGACGCCGTCCGCCGGGGCCACCTTCCGCACGATGAAGAGGGCGGCGAGCGCAAGCGGGACGTTGACCAGGAACAATGCCTCCCAGCCCACCTGGCCCACCAGCAGGCCGCCGGCTACGGGCCCCACCGCCGCGGCGGAGGTGTTTGCCATCTGGATCCGGCCGAGCGGCCGCGAGGATTCCGTGCCGGCCCGCTGGGAGATTGCCCCGATCATCACCACCGCGCTGGGGTAAGCCGTGGCGGTACCCAGTGCCATCACGGCACGGGCAACGCAGAGCAGCGCAAAATTGGGCGAGAACGGAGCGAGCGCGCACGTGACAGCCACGGTGCCCATGCCCAGCATGAACATCCGCCGTGGCCCGAACCGGTCCGCCAGCCTGCCCATCAAGGGCTGCCCGGCGGCGGAGGCGAGGTAGAAGGATGTGATCACCCAAGTGACCGTGGCGACGTCGAGCCCGAAGTCCGCGCGCAGGACCACCAGTGCGACGGCGATCATGGAGGAGTTCAGCGGGTTCAGCGCGGTGCCGAGGCTAAGGCCTGCCACCGCCAGACCGGTCCGGGGTTTGTTGCTCACGGAAACAGTCTGGCGTAAAGGTCTTTCAATCTGCGATTTTTGTGACCGGGGCCGCGGCGAGGACTAGTATGTGCTCAACTGAGACTCCTGGGGGCAGCAGTGGAACCGATCACGGTCGATGGCGGCAAAGGCACGGTAGACCTTGAGGATGACAGGTACATCCACCTGGTCTGGAACCGCAGTGTCCGGATCGAGGAAGTGGACGCGCACGCGGCGATGTCAGCCGTAAACGTTGTCGCCGACGGCAGTGAGTATCCGATGCTGGTCGATATGGCCACCACCGAGTCTGTGAGCCGCCAGGCCCGGGCCGTTTTCTCCATTCCGTGCGCCGCGTCACGGATCGCCCTGCTGGGCTCAAGCCCGGTTGACCGCGTCCTCGCCAACTTCTTCCTCAGCCTGCACGTCCCGCCCTGCCCCACCCGCTTCTTCACGTCCCGGGACGACGCCATGACCTGGCTGCTGGAAACGCAAGCTACATAGGCTGGGACGTACTGACTTGGCTGCGGACCCTACGCCCGGGCGCGCGGCGCCAGTGCGTCGTTCAGGAAGTCCAGGTGCGCCGGAGCAATGGAGGCGGTATCGCCGGCATACTCAGGGTTTTTGGTGATGTATTTCTTGATGAACGGGCACACCGGCACAATCCGGAAGCCAGCGTCGACGGTCTCGTCAAGCGCTACGGCAGCGAGCTTGCCCGCAAGGCCCTGCCCGCCGTATTCCTCATTGATCACCGTGTGGTAGAAAATCCGCTGCGGCGACGTGCCGCCGTCGTAATCCTTGTACACCGCCTTGCCGATCACATTGCCGGCCACCAGCACTTCAAAACGCTCGCGGTCAGGGTTGTGGCGGATGGTGACGTCATTCATCGAAGATCTCCTCGGTTCGGCTTCTGGTACAGCCTAACCTCGGAACCCCTGGTCTTGTTTCGTCGACGGCTAGCAGGCCAGGTTCAGCGCCTCCACGGCCGCCTGGGCCATTTCGAGCGATTGCGGATCCCCGAAACCAACCAGATCCGGCCTGGGCGCACGGGCCACCGCCATGGCGATCTGCCGGGATCCGTCGGCGCTGATCAACGCAAGCGCAGCGTAGCCCCGCACTACGCCGACATTGCCGAAGTAGTCGTTGTTTGAGCACGAGTCGTACTGCCTGACAACACCGAGGCCGTATTGTTCAAACTTCGGGTGGTGCATCTCTTCCACGCTTTGGCGGGTCAGCAGGCCGCCCTTCTGCAGGACAGCGAAAAAGGCGTTGAGTTCGGGGACGGTGGAAACCATCCCCGTGTCGGGTGACTCCATGTGGAAAGGACTGAGCGTGTTGTCCTCCAAAACCCTCGTTTCAGACTGGGTGTAGCCGTGGACCATCCGCTGCGGGCCCGGCTCATCCCCCGTCATCAGGGTGTCCTGCAGCGCCAGGGGCATCACCGTGTCGTCGTGAATGACCGCACCCAGGTCCTTCCCCCGCAGCTTCTCCACGAGCAGGGCCAGCGCCGAATAATTGGTGGCGGAGTAGCTGAACAGGCTGCCCGAACCACCGGTCCATCGGACCGTGGCAGCTGCAGCCAGCCGCTCTTCATGGCTCATTCGTTGGTCCCCTGCCTTGCCCATCGTCTGAAGGGCGTCCCAGTAGTCGGGCATCCCGGACCGGTGACTGAGGAGGCTGCGAATGGTGATGGGCCCGGGCGGCTTGATGATGCTTTCGAAGTCCGGCAGGTACTTCTGGATGGGGTCATCCAGCCGGACTTTGCCTTCCTCCACCAGCTTCATGACCGACACCGCCACCATTGACATGGTGATGTCTCCAACATGTGTCTGGTCGGTCAGCTGCACCGTTTCATTGGTGTCGAGGTTCCGGACCCCCTCGGCCGAGGCCCAGTCCCCCACCCGGGACTTGATCTGGATGATGACGGCGGTCGCTCCCCCGGCGCGCAGGTCCGCGCTGTACTTTTCCAGCACGGCGGCGAAGGCCGGTACCGCCCGTTCCGAAGTGGTGGCCGTGGGCGCCTGGGCCGTCTGCGATTGCTGGTCGGGCGGGTCCGGGGCGCTGGTGCAGCCAGCGAGCGAGGCCACCAGCACAGCAGCAGCGAGAGCGGCCGCGAGGCGGAAGGCGCTGAAACCATCAACGGCTGCCTGCATCCCATGTCCCTTCAAGGGGGCCGGTCAGCAACTGGACTCCCGAGAGACCGCCAGCCGCACCGGCACCTCCGATATTCCTCAAGGCCGGAGGGGGTGTCAAGGACCAGCGGCAGCCCGGTGACTTAGGCCGCCGGCCCTTGTAGTGTCGTGGGCACGGGGCAACGAGTCCCTGCCGCCTGACACCAGCGGACCAGCAACCAAGGAGAGAAGATGGCCGTCAACGACGACGAAGCACAGATCCTGGACCAGTGGACCCAGCGGCTGACACAGGCGCTGCAGATCCTGGACCTGGAGGTGGACCAGGATCTGCTCCTTGACCTGGCACGGAAGTCCGCCGGCTCGGTAATCCATGCCGCGGCCCCGGTGACCACGTTCCTCGTGGGCTACGCAGCGGGGCTTGCGGCCGGCAACGGCAGTGCCGGGTCCAAGGACGCGTCCGCTGCAGCAGTTGCCCAGGCGGCCGACGTCGCGTCCCGGCTGTGCGATGACGGGCACGACGGCGGCCCGGCAGCTACGGGGTGGGCCGACACCGCGCAATAGGGACGCCGGGGTCTCCACCAGCGGTTCTGGCCGGCAGCAGGCGGGCTACCCCGCAGCCGTCGGCTCCTCGACGAACGCCAAAACCGGCTCCAGCCGAACGATCACGGCCTTGGACACGGGCGTCTGGCTGCCCTCGGCCACGCTGTCCAGAGGCACCAGAACGTTGGCTTCGGGATAGTAAGCCGCCGCACAGCCGCGGGCCGTGGGGTAGGACACCAGCCGGAAGTTCCGCAGCACCCGTTCCACGTTGTCCGCGTACACGCCGTGGACATCAACGTGCTGCCCGTCGGCCAGGCCCAGTTCCGCCAGGTCCTCGGGGCTGACGAACACCACGTCGCGGCCCTTCCTGATGCCCCGGTAGCGGTCGTTGTGCCCGTAGATGGTGGTGTTGAACTGGTCGTGCGAGCGCATGCTCTGCAGGATCAGCGTCCCGGCGGGCCGCTCCACGTGCTCCAGCTCGTTGACCGTCAGTATCGCTTTGCCAGTGGGCGTGCTGAAGGTCCGCGAATCCCGCGGGCCGTTCGGCAGCACAAAGCCGCCGTCCTGCCGGATCTTCCGGTTGTAGTCCTCGCAACCCGCCACAACGTGGGAGATGTGCTCACGGACCAGGTCGTAGTCCTTTTCGAAACCCGCCCAGTCGGCGTGGACCGAGTCCCCCAGCACGTGCTGCGCCAGCCTGCTGACGATGGCCACTTCGGAGAGCAGCCCGGGCGCTACCGGATCCACCGTCCCGTGTGAAGCGTGCACGGCGCAGACGGTGTCCTCCACCGAAACGAACTGCGGTCCGGTTTCCTGGACGTCGATCTCGGTGCGGCCCAGGGTGGGCAGGATCAGCGCTTCGGCGCCGGTTACTGTGTGCGAGCGGTTGAGCTTGGTGGAAATCTGCACCGAAAGCGCCGTGTTCTCCATCGCCGCGAAGGCCGCGTGGGTGTCTGAAATGGCTCCCACGAAGTTGCCGCCGAGGCCCACAAAAACCGAGATGCCGCCGTCGCGCATTTGCCGGACGGTTTCCACCGCATCCACGCCGTGCTCACGGGGCGGATCGAAGCTGAATTCCTTGCCCAGCGAGTCCAGGAAGGCCGGCGGCATCTGCTCCCAGATGCCCATGGTCCGGTCGCCCTGGACGTTGCTGTGGCCGCGGATGGGCGAGGCGCCGGCGCCGGGCTTGCCGATGTTGCCGCGAAGCAGCAACAGGTTGATGATCTCCTTGATGGTGGCCACGCCCTTTTTGTGCTGGGTGATGCCCATGGCCCAGGTGATGATCACCTTCTCGGCCCGCAGGTACCGGTCGGCGAGCTCGTCGATCTCCTCGACCCGCAGACCGGTGGCCTCCAGGACGGCGGCTTCATCCAGGCCCGCCAGATGCGCTTTCAGTTCCTCCAGCCCCTCGCAGTGCTCCTCGAGGAAGGCGCGGTCCAGGACAGTTCCCGGCGCCGCAGCCTCGGCGTCAAGCACCCGCTTGGAAACAGCCTGCAGGAGGGCCATGTCGCCGCCGATCCGTACCTGCATAAACTGGTCCGCCAGGTCGGTGCCGCGGCCGATGATCCCCTTGACCGTCTGCGGGTTCTTGTAGCGCATCAGCCCGGCCTCCGGCAGCGGATTCACCGCCACAATACTGGCGCCCGCCTCCTTGGCCTCCTCCAGCGCGGTCAGCATCCGGGGGTGGTTGGTGCCCGGGTTCTGGCCCATGATGATGATCAGGTCCGCCTTGGCGAAGTCATCGTAGGAGATGGTGGCCTTGCCGATCCCGATGGTCTGCCCCATCGCCCAGCCCGAGGATTCGTGGCACATGTTGGAACAGTCCGGCAGGTTGTTGGTCCCATACGCGCGGACGAACAGCTGGTAGAGGAACGCGGCCTCGTTGGAGGTCCGGCCGCTGGTGTAGAACGTGGCCTGGTCCGGGCTCGCGAGTCCCTTGAGCTTGTCCGCGGCGATGGTGAAGGCCTGCTCCCAGCTCACGGGGCGGTAGTGGTCCTCCCCCGCCGGCTTGTACACGGGTTCGGTGAGGCGCCCCTGCATCCCCAGCCAGTATTCGGAACGTTCGCGCAGCTCGCTGACCGGGTGTTCGGCCCAGAACCCGGAACCGATCACCACCGGCGTGGCTTCCCACGTGACCGCCTTGGCACCGTTTTCGCAGAACTCGAAGGTCTTGCGGTGGCCGGGGTCCGGCCACGCGCAGCTCATGCAGTCGAAGCCGTCTTTCTGGTTCAGCGCCAGCAGCGTTTTCCCCGCCCTGCCGACGCCCATGTGCTTCAGGGCCGGCTGCATGGAGTGGTAAACACCGGGGACGCCCGCCGCCCATGTCTTGGGATGGCCGCTGACCTCGATCCCGGACTCGTCGGCCTCTTCCACTTTCGGGTTCTTGCGCGTCACGATGCATTCTCCTTGTTCCTGCGGAGACCGGCAACGCGCCGACTTCATCGGCGGACCGGTCACTTTCCACAGTTGTTCAGGGGGCGGGGTAAGTCAAGGAGCCCACCTGCCCCGCGGTGCGGTTCACCGCGTACGACGGCGGCACGTCCGGTCGCGCGGCCGTCGCACCTGCCGCGGCAGCCGGTTTAGGTAGGCTGGAGGAGACTCCGACGAAAGGCCCCCAACGTGGAAGTTTCCTCCATTGTCTGGACCCTGACCATCGCGGGAATTGTTGGCTTGCTGGCCTTCGATTTCTTCTTCCATGTACGGAAAGCCCACACGCCGTCGCTGAAGGAGTCGGCCATCTGGTCCTCCATCTACGTGGGAATCGCGCTCCTCTTTGGACTTGGCGTGCTGATGCTCGGCGGCAGCACCATGGGCACCGAATACTTCGCGGGATACGTCACCGAGAAGGCACTGTCCGTGGACAACCTCTTCGTCTTCCTCATCATCATGGCCAGCTTCCGGGTGCCCCGGGCAGACCAGCAGAAGGTGCTGCTGTTCGGCATCGTCTTCTCGCTCATTGCCCGCACGGCCTTCATCTTCCTCGGCGCTGCCCTGATCAACAGCTTCGCCTGGGTGTTCTACATCTTCGGCCTGATCCTGCTGATCACCGCGGGCAACCTGCTCAAGCCAGACAACCACGACGAAGAATCCGAAGGCCTGGTGGTCCGGCTCGCCAAGAAGTTCCTGCCGGCGTCGGAACACTACGACGGCGACAAACTCTTCACCATGGAGAACGGCAAACGCGTCCTCACCCCGATGCTCCTGGTCATGGTGGCCATCGGCGGCACGGACATCCTCTTCGCGCTGGACTCCATCCCCGCAATCTTTGGCCTGACCCAGAACGTGTACATCGTGTTCACGGCCACGGCGTTCTCCCTGATGGGCCTGCGCCAGCTGTTCTTCCTCATCGACGGCCTGCTGGACCGCCTGATCTTCCTCTCTTACGGGCTCGCAGCGATCCTGGGCTTCATCGGTGTGAAGCTCATCCTGCACGCCCTGCACGAGAACAACCTGCCGTTCGTCAACGACGGCCAGCATGTCAACGTGGTGGAAGTCAGCACCGGGGTATCCCTCACCGTCATCCTGGGTGTCCTGGTTGTCACCGTCCTGGCGTCCATCTTCAGCCCCAAGGGCAAGGCGAAGAACGCGGTGTCCGGCGCCAAGCGCCACGCCACCGACTACCTGGACCTCAACTACGAGACGGACATGGCGGAACGGGACAAGATCTTCGCCCGGATGGTCCGGGAGGAGGACCAGATCCGCAAGCTTCCCGAGAAGTACAAGCGGCTCATCCGCAACGAGACCGAGTTCCTGCAGCTGCTCCGCAGCGCCCATGCCGAGCACGACAAGGCCCAGGTGCGGGCGGCGGAGGGATAACGCCGGGGCTATTGTCAGCCCCTCTTGCTAGATTCAAACCAAGGCCAGGGGAACCGTCCTCCGGCCAAGGCCAGTCAATGGGGAGGCCCCCGTGTTCCTGCTCGATCCTGCCAGCGATGGTCCCGGCCGTGGTGCGGCGCCGGACCTGGTGTTCTCTGCCAGCGACCTCGTGGCCGCCAGCGAGTGTGAGTACCGCACGCTCCGGATCCTGGATGAGAAGCTGGGCCGCTCGCCCAAGGCCGAGTTCCCCGACGACGAGATGCAGCGCCGCGCCGGCGCCCTGGGCGACAAGCACGAGGCCAAGGTCCTGGCTGGCCTGATCGCACAGTACGGCGGGTGGGACGCCAGCCGCGGCGCCGGCGTGTTCACGATCGAGCGGGGCCAGAACGTCCGGGCAGACCTGGTGGCCAAGCAGGCCGAAACGGAACTCGCGCTCCGGGCCGGGGCGGACGTGGTGTTCCAGGCAACCTTCTTCGACGGCGAGTTCCTGGGCTACGCCGACTTCATCGTCAACGAGGCCGCCGGCACCGGCAACCCGGGACGCTACGAAGTATGGGACACCAAGCTCGCCCGGCACGCGAAGGTGGGCGCCCTCCTGCAGCTTGCCGCCTACGGCGACCAGCTCATCGGCATGGGCCTGGAACCTTCGCCCCGGGTCACGCTGGTGCTGGGCGCAGTGGTCGACGGCGACTACGTCCGCAGCCACCACTCCCTGCCGGACCTGCTGCCGGTTTTCCGCGAACGCCGCGACCACTTCCGCGCCCTGACCGCGGCGCACCGGGAGGGCGGTTCCGCGGTGCAGTGGCTGCAGCCCGGCATCAGCTGCTGCGGGCGGTGCAATTATTGTGCCGAACAGGTCCAGTCCCACCGCGACCTCCTGATGGTCGGCGGGATGTCCACCCTCCGCCGGAAGAAACTCATTGCCGACGGCGTCACCACCATCGACGCCCTGGCCGACCTTCCACCGGACCAGGCCACCGGTTCGCTGGCCAGGCTCCGCGACCAGGCCCGGATGCAGCTGGGCCGCGACACTCCGGACGGATCACGGACCTTCACCAAGGACGGCGAAGACCACACCGTCACGTTCAAGGTGCTGCCCCAGAACGCACTCCGCAGCATCCCCGCGCCCAGTCCCGGCGACATCTTCTTCGACTTCGAAGGCGACCCGCTCTGGCAGGACCCGGCCACCAGCCAGTGGGGACTGGAATACCTGTTCGGCGTGATCGAGGCTCCGGATGCTGCCGCCCTGGCGGCCGGCAAGCCGGTGTTCCGTCCGTTCTGGGCGCATTCCCGTTCCGGGGAACGGCAGGCCTTCCTGGACTTCCTCGCCTATGTCGAAGAACGCCGCTCCCGGTACCCCGACATGCACGTCTACCACTACGCTGCCTACGAAAAGTCGGCGCTCCGGAACCTGTCGGTGACGCACCTGGCGGGCGAGGACACCGTGGACAACTGGCTCCGCGAAGGGGTGCTCGTGGACCTCTACGCCACGGCCCGCCACTCGCTGCGGATCTCCGAACCGTCCTACTCCATCAAGAAGCTCGAGCCGCTCTACATGGGTGACAACCTCCGCTCCGGCGATGTGAAGGACGCCGGGGCCTCGGTGGTGGCCTATGCCGCCTATTGCGCAGCCCGCGACGACGGAGACGGCGCGAAGGCCGCAGAGGTCCTGGCCTCAATTTCCGACTACAACGAGTACGACTGCCTTTCCACCCTCCGCCTCCGCGACTGGCTGTTAGGGCTCCGTGGTGCCGGTAGCGGCTCACTGAGCCAGGACGGCGGCCGTGACGAAGGAGCGCACGACGCCAGCGCCCAGGTGCCGCTGTGGCCTGGCGTCCCGTCCAACACGCCGGAGGCGGAACCAACGCCGGAGGAGCTCAAGCTGCGCGAGTACCTGGCGGGCCTGCCGGACACCCGGCCGTGGACCGCCGACGAGCGTGCCATCGCCATGGTGGCCGCCGCCACCGGCTACCACCGCCGTGAACGGAAGCAGTTCTGGTGGGAGCACTTCGACCGCACCGAGTCCGAGATCGACCACTGGTCGGACCACCGCAATGTGTTTGTGGTGGACTCCGCCGAGGTGGTCACGGACTGGGTGCTGGCCAAACCCACGGTCCGGATGCGCACCCGGGTCCTGCGGCTCAGCGGAACCATGAGTGAAGGCTCTGACTTCAAGCCCGGGAGCACCTGGTGCCGGCTCTACGATTCGCCCGTGCCCGACGGCCTGGAGGATGCGCAGGGAAACCTGCTGGCGCGCGGCTTTAGCTTCGGCACCCTGGTCACCGCCGTTGAGGACCACCCGGACACTCCGGGCAAGACCATCATCACCATTGAGGAAAAGGAGACCGGAAAGGTCCCCGCGTACCCGCACTTCCCGGTGGCGCTGACTGAGGACCAGCCGGTCCGCACGGCCAGCATCGAGGCCGCCCTTGCCGAACTGGCCCAGTCCGTGGGGGCATCCGTGCCCCGCTTGCCCGAGCACCCGGGCGTGGACATCCTCCGCAAGGCTCCGCCGCGGTTCCGTTCACTGTCCGGTCCTGCCGCCGTCGGAAAGGACAGCTCCGGCGCGGCCGACTACGTCACGGCCATCACCACGTCCCTGCTGGACCTTGACCGTTCCTACCTCGCTGTCCAGGGACCTCCGGGCACCGGCAAGACCTACGTCGGCTCCCATGTGATTGCCCGGCTGATCGCGGAGGGCTGGAAGATCGGCGTCGTGGGCCAGTCCCACGCCGTGGTGGAGAACATGCTGTGCACCGCCATTGAAACCGCTGGGGTTGATCCGGACCGGGTGGCCAAGAAGCTGTCCACCCCGCACCAGGTTCTGTGGCAGCGCACCTCCGACGACGACGTCGCCGCGTTGCTGGGCTCCCGCGGCGGCTGCCTCGTGGGCGGCACGGCCTGGACCATGACCGGCAAGTCGGTTCCTGCCGGGTCCCTGGACCTGCTGGTCATCGACGAGGCCGGGCAGTTCTCGCTGGCCAACACCCTGGCCGTGGCACGTTCAGCCAAACGCCTCCTGCTCCTGGGCGACCCGCAGCAGCTGCCGCAGGTCACCCAGGGCGCCCACCCGGAACCCGTGGACGAGTCAGCCCTGGGCTGGCTCGCCGCCGGGCACGCCACGTTGCCCGCGGAGCTGGGCTATTTCCTGGCGGACAGCTGGCGGATGCACCCGGAACTGTGCCGTGCGGTGTCCGTCCTGAGTTACGACGGCAAGCTCGAATCGGCGCCGGCGGCCTCCCTTCGTAGCCTGGCCGAGCTGCCTCCGGGAGTGGAAACGGTGTTCGTTGACCACACCGGCAACACCACGGCCTCCGCAGAAGAAGCGGCCGAAGTGGTCAGGCAGGCCCGGCGGCACATCGGGCTGAAGTGGATTGCCGGCGGCGACAAGCCCGCGCGGCCCCTGACGGCCGAGGACGTCCTGGTGGTAGCCGCCTATAACGCCCAGGTCCAGCTGATCCGCCACGCCCTCGCCCAGGCAGGGCTTGACGGCGTGCGCGTGGGGACCGTGGACAAGTTCCAAGGCCAGGAGGCACCCGTGGTGGTGGTGTCCATGGCCTGTTCGGCTGTTGCCGAGGCTCCGCGCGGCGCGGAATTCCTGCTGAATCGGAACAGAATCAACGTCGCGGTGTCCCGCGGCCAATGGCGGGCAGTGATTGTCCGCTCCCCCGAACTCACCAGCTACATGCCGCGGAAACCCGAAGTGCTGGAGCAACTCGGCGCGTTCATCGGCCTCAGCCCGCGGAACTGATCATCTGCCCCGCGGGCATTCCGAAGGCCACTGTCAGCGGGCCCTGAAGCCGCGGAAGGCACCCTCGGCCGCGGAGAGGGTGTCTTCAACCCGTTCCACCCGGCCGGGGGTGTTGTCCGATTTCAGCCAGTCCAGCAGCTCCTGGATCCGGTGTTGCGGCCCTTCGGCAATCACTGACACGGAACCGTCGTCGAGGTTTTTCACCAGCCCCGTCAGGCCCAGTTCCTCGGCCTTGCCCATCGTCCAGAACCGGAACCCGACGCCCTGCACCACGCCGAAGACCCGCGCGGAAAGCCGGATGTCGCCCTCGTCCTGCCCTGCTGAGCCCGGTCCGGCTGAGCCTTGCCCTGACGGGTCCGGTCCTGCGGTGTGCCGTCCTGCCGGAGGTGCCATGACGTCAGGACTGCTTGACCAGCGCAGCTTCGATGTTGATCTTGACCTTGTCGCTGACCAGCAGTCCGCCGGCTTCCAGCGCCGCGTTCCAGGTCAGGCCGAACTCCTTGCGGCTGATCTCGGCTTCCGCGGAGAAGCCCGCGCGGGTGGCCCCGAACGGGTCAACGGCAACCCCCGTGAATTCAACTTCGAGTTCGATGGGTTTGGTAATGCCGCGGATGGTGAGGTCGCCGGTGAGGGTGTAGTCCTCGCCGTCGCCTTCAATTGAGGTGGCGCGAAAGGTCATCTCGGGGAAGGTTTCCACGTCGAAGAAATCCGGGCCCTTGACGTGCCCGTCCCGGTTGGCGTCGCCGGAATCGAAGCTGGCTGTCTTCACGGTGGCGTGCAGCGAGGCCTCGGCCAGCGATTCGCCGATCCGGGCCTCGGCACTGGCATCCGTGAAGCGGCCGCGTACCTTGCTGATGCCCGCGTGGCGGACCGTGAAGCCGATCTCGCTGTGGGACATGTCCAGCGTCCAGACGCCCGGCGTGATTCCTGAGGGAAGAGTCATTTTCCGCATCTCCTAAATGGGTGGAAACCGGTCACAGCGACCAAACCCCACAGTGCGTCACTCTGCAGTTTTTGTCCAGATAGAGGCGGCCAACCCGTCCCGGCGCGGCCCCTATCTGGACAAAAACTCCTCTGGCGGAATCAGTTGATGGTGATGTCCCGCGTGCGGTGGTCGTAGCGGATGGTGACAGCGCCGCCGTCGTGGTGCAGTTCGTGGTTGGGGCCATCGAAGGTGCCAAACGCACCGTAGTTCTCTTCCCAGGAACGGTTCAGCGCGATCTTGAACGTGTAGTAGCCGGCAGGCAGTTCCGCGCTGATCTTCCACTGCTGGGCGACAAAATCAAACGCCATCTGGGCTTCGTCGTACTGCGGAGCCCAGTTCTCGGGGGCGCCCAGGAGCGTGTTGAAGTCGCCTGCAACTGCCACTGCTTCGGGCTGGGGGAAGGTCTCCACGTCCGGTCCCTCAAGCGACGCCGCGACGGAGGCCTCAGACTTCGTCTTCGGGGCAGCCTTACGCGAGCGGACGGCCTTTACAACCGGTTCCACGGCCTCTTCGATGATCTTGGCGGCCTTGCCAACGGCCTCGGCGGCCTTCTTGGCAGGTGCCTTCTTCGCGGGAGCCTTCTTGGCGGGGGCCTTCGCCACGACTTCGTCCGCAGCCTCGGCGTTCTTGACCACTGCGGACTTCCGCGTGGTCCTGGCAGCGGCGACCTTGGCGGGAGCGGCAACCGGTGCAACCGGAACCGGGGTGTCGGCCGGCACGGGGGTTCCGGCGTCGAGCGCGGCGGCAAAAGCGTCGGCATCGGCGAAGGCAACCGTGGCGCGCATCCCGTCCTCGGTGATGGTCCACCCGGAACGGCCCTTGACCAGCCAGCCGGCCTTGACCAGCTTGGCCGTGGCGGAGGTGAGGGTCTTGTGGCCGCGCGGAATCCCGCCGCTGAGCAGCTCGGCCTCGTGCGGGCTGAACGGCACGCGGACGGTGGCCTCAGCGAGCACGCCTCCTGCGTTCAACGCATTACCGGTCCACGTGCCTTCCGTCAGGACATCCAGCACGGATTTGAGTCGAAGGTTGGTGTTGTCTGCGGTGGACTTGGCCATAATTCCCCTTTATAAAGCGATCGGTCTCTAGGCATCTTGCCAACAGCCTGTTAAATCGCACGACTTGAATTGGTTAACTCTGCGTGTCGTGACCGACTATGACGCGAGTTACACCGGAAGTGAGGCGGCAGTCTCGGGTTTGGGGCTGTTTACTCAACCCCGGGGCGCTGAAACGGGCTCCGCCGGTCCCTGCCCGCACACGCTAGCGGCACAAGTGTAGCCGCAGGCTGCGCCGTTGCCTCACAGTGCTACGGGACTAGCCGCGGTTCAGCTCGTCCACCAGCTCGGCTTTCCGCTCTTCGGACGCGAACGACGAGTGGATGGAGTTGGCCGCGAGCCGGGCCCGGTCAAACTCGGAAAGCCCAAAGGCGGCCTCCAGCTGGGCGAAGTTGTCGTCAACGTAGCCGCCGAAGTACGCCGGATCGTCAGAGTTCACTGAGACGTTGAGCCCGGCGGCGAGCATGGCCGGCAGCGGGTGGTCCGCCAGGGTGTCCACGGCGCGGAGCCGGACGTTGGACAGCGGGCAGATGGTCAGCGGAATACGGTCTGCCACGAGCCGCTCCACCAGGTCGGGGTCCTCCATGCAGCGGATGCCGTGGTCGATCCGCTCCACGCCCAGGACGTCCAGCGCCTCGATGATGTACGACGCCGGTCCCTCCTCGCCCGCGTGGGCGGTCAGCCGCAGGCCGGCTTCGCGGGCCTTGGCAAACAGGCGTTCAAACTTCGATGGCGGGTTGCCCACCTCGGCCGAGTCCAGGCCGATAGCACCGATCGGGGCGTTCATGGCCAGCAGTCCGTCCAGGACCTCCAGCGCAGACTCCTCCGACAGATCCCGCAGGAACGCGGCAATAAGCATGGTGGAGATGCCGAAGTCCTTCACGGACGTCGCCAAGGCAGATGCCACTCCGTTGACGCAGGTTTCCAGGCTGATGCCGCGGGACAGGTGCGCCTGCGGGTCCATCATGATCTCCGCATGCCGGACACCGGCGGCGGCGGCCCGGGCAAGGTACGCCCGGGTCATGTCCGCGAAGTCCTGTTCGGTCTGGAGCACGGCCATGTTGGCGTAGTACAGGTCCAGGAAGGACTGCAGGTCGGTGAACTCGTACAGTCCGCGGAGCTCGTCAAGGCCCGAGTAAGGGAGGGTGATGCCGTTGCGTTCGGCCAGTTCGAAGATCAGCTCCGGCTGCAGGGTCCCCTCGATGTGCAGGTGCAGTTCGGCGACGGGGAGGATCCTGACCGCCGTTTCGGCCTCGGGAGCTTCTGCTTCTGAAGGTTCCGTCCCGGGAAGATCCGTCTGGGGAAGATCCGCCTCGGGAAGTTCCGTCTCGGGAAGTTCCGTCTCGGGAAGCGGATCGGCGGCAGTGTCCCGGTAATTGTCCATCGGGTCAGGATATCGCCCGCCGGCCGGTTCACGGCTAGAGTCGGATCAATGCGGAACCCTAAGCAGGCTGACGATCATTCCCTTCCCACTCCCGGCCACCTGGCGGACGGCTTTGTCCGCGTCCGGGGTGCGCGGGAGAACAACCTGCGGAACGTGGACGTGGATGTGCCGCGCGACTCGATCGTGGCGTTCACTGGCGTCTCTGGCTCGGGCAAATCCTCGCTCGCCTTCGGCACCATCTACGCCGAAGCCCAGCGCCGCTACTTTGAATCCGTCGCCCCGTACGCGCGCCGCCTCATCCAGCAGGGCCACAATCCCAAGGTGGAGATGATCTCCGGGCTGCCGCCCGCCGTCGCGCTTCAACAGCGCCGCGGCGCACCCAGCAGCCGTTCCACGGTTGGCACGGTGACCACGCTGTCCAACTCGCTCCGGATGCTGTTTTCCCGGGCGGGCACCTACCCGGCCGGTGCCGAGCAACTGGACTCGGACGCGTTTTCGCCGAACACCGCGGCCGGCGCCTGCCCCGAATGCCACGGCCTGGGCGTCGCGCACACCGTCAGCGAGGAATCCCTGGTCCCGGACCCCACCCTCACCATCCGGGAAGGTGCCATCGCGGCGTGGCCGGGTGCCTGGCAGGGCAAGAACCTCCGCGACATCCTCAGCCACCTGGGCTACGACGTCGACGTACCTTGGCGGAAGCTGCCCCGGAAGCAGCGGGACTGGATCCTGTTCACGGAGGAGCAGCCCGTCGTCGAAGTCACGCCCGAACGCGACCGTGTGGCCAAGCCGTACAAGGGCCGCTTCTGGAGCGCCAAAAGCTACGTCCTGCACACCCTGGCGGACTCCCAGAGTGCGGCCATGCGCGAGCGTGTCCTGGCGTTTATGGAGTCCGGTCCGTGTCCACGCTGCGGCGGCACGGGGCTCCGGCCCGAAGCCCTCGACGTGACCTTCGCCGGCCGGACCATCGCCGACCTCAACGCCGCGCCGATGGTGAAGCTGGCCGAGATCATCCGCCCCACCGCCGGGCTGAAGGAAGCCGGCACCGCGTCACGCCGGCAGTCCTCCGGCGAGGACAACGAGGTGGCTGTGGCCATCACCGCGGACCTCCTGCACCGCATCACCGTGCTGCTGGATCTGGGGCTGGGATACCTGGCGCTGGGCCGCGCCACGCCTACGCTCTCCCCCGGCGAGATGCAGCGGCTGAGGATCGCCACCCAGCTCCGCTCCGGGCTGTTCGGCGTGATCTATGTGCTGGACGAGCCGTCCGCGGGCCTCCATCCGGCCGACGCCGAGCCGCTCCTGGCGGTACTGGACCAGCTCAAGGCCTCCGGCAACTCGGTGTTTGTGGTGGAGCACAACATGGACGTGGTCCGCCGAGCCGACTGGCTGGTGGACGTGGGTCCGCGCGCCGGGGAGGGCGGCGGCGAGGTGCTCTACAGCGGCCCGGTTGCCGGGCTCGCGGCCATTGAGGAGTCGGTGACCCGCCCGTTCCTGTTCGACGGCGGCTCCGGCAGTGGGTCCGACGGCCCTTCCGGAGGCAGCACGTCCGACGGCGGCAACGCGCCACAGCCGGGCACCTCACCGCGTGCGGGCGGTGCCCGTGAGCCCGATGGCTGGCTGAAGCTAGCCGGCATCAGCCGGCACAACCTCAAGGACCTTGACGCCCAGTTCCCGCTTGGCGTTTTGACGGCAGTCACCGGAGTCTCCGGCTCGGGCAAGTCCACCCTGGTCAGCCATGTCCTTGGCGAAGTCGTGGGCTCCGGCCTGAAGACCCACCAGGCACCGCAGCCGGCGGACCCTGACGAGGCGGGCCCGGCTACGCCCCTCTCCGTGGGACCGGTCAACGGCGCAGACCGGATCGACAGGCTGGTCACGGTGGACCAAAAGCCCATCGGCCGCACACCGCGCTCCAACCTGGCCACCTATACGGGGCTCTTCGATGCCGTCCGCAAGGAATTCGCCGCCACGGAGCAGGCCCGGGCTCGCGGTTTCGGCGCCGGGAGGTTCTCCTTCAACGTCGCCGGCGGCCGCTGTGAAACCTGCCAGGGCGAGGGCTTCGTGGCCGTGGAACTGCTCTTCCTCCCGGGCAGCTACGGCCCGTGCCCTGAGTGCGGCGGTTCCCGGTACAACCCCGAAACCCTGGAGGTCACCTATCGCGGCAAGAACGTGGCCGAGGTGCTGCGCCTGACGGTGGACGCGGCCGCCGGGTTCCTGGCCGATATTCCCGCCGCTGCCCGCAGCCTGAAGAGCCTCCGGGACGTGGGCCTGGGCTACCTTCGGCTCGGCCAGCCCGCCACGGAGCTTTCCGGCGGCGAGGCCCAGCGCATCAAGCTGGCCACCGAGCTGCAGCGTGCCCAGCGCGGCCACACCCTCTACCTGCTGGACGAGCCCACCACCGGGCTCCACCCCGCCGACGTCCAACTGCTCATGGCCCAGCTCCATGGCCTGGTGGACAGCGGCAACACCGTGGTGGTGGTGGAACACGAGATGGCCGTGGTGGCCGCCGCGGACTGGGTGATTGACCTGGGGCCCTCAGGCGGGGACGCGGGCGGCCGGATCGTCGCCACCGGAACCGCGGCCGACGTCGCGCGTTCACCGCACAGCCGCACCGCGCCTTACCTGGCGGCGGCACTTCCCCAGCCGGCCACCAGCCAACGCCCAGAAATCATCTCGGTTTGATAACGGACCCGTGATGTCCTAGCGTGAAATACAAGCCCGTAATTCGGGCGACATGAATGCCCGGTGCTGCCTCCACCAGAACTGCCCGGCCGGCAGACACCGAACATGACCTCTAATCGTCAGGGGCGGGCAGTGGCGCGACGACCTCCGGGGACGGATCGAGCGCAGGTGGCCTTCAGGAGCATCACCACATGAAAAACACCACCTTCCGTACTGCCGCACGCCGCGGAGCCACCATCGCCGCCGTCTCAGCGGCAGGGCTTGCGCTATCCGCAACCGCCGCCAGCGCAGCCACCAGCACCTCAACCTGGGACGCCCTGGCGCAGTGTGAGAGCGGCGGCAACTGGTCCACCAACACCGGCAACGGCTACACGGGCGGCCTGCAGTTCAGCGACAGCACATGGGCTGCCTACGGCGGCACCGGCTCCGCAGCCAACGCCACCCGCGAACAGCAGATCGCCGTGGCGGAACAGGTCCAGGCCGCCCAGGGCTGGGGTGCCTGGCCATCCTGCGCGTCCCAGCTTGGCCTGAGCGGCGGGGGCGGCGCGACGGCGGTTGCTCCCCAAAGCGTCCCGGTCGAGAGTGTGCCGGTCCAGAGCGCGCCGACCGTCCAGGCTCCAGCCGTCCAGGCCCCGACGGATGCTGCGGCCGCTTCACAGCATGCCGCGCCCGTTGCCCTGAGTGGCGAGACCTACACGCTTGAGGCGGGCGACACCCTCAGCACGGCCGCCGAAAAACTTGGCCTCGCTGGCGGCTGGCAGAGCCTGGCCGACGCCAACCTGGACACCATCGCCGATCCCGACCTGGTGTTCGAGGGGCAGGTCCTGCAGCTTCCGGCCTAACTGCCCGGACTGAGCATTAACAACGACGCCGGAGCGTCCCCCCAGCAGGGAGCTCCGGCGTCGTTGTTATGTCTTGAAGTTGTGGCTGGCTGCCGAGGTCAGGCGGCGGCCGGGATTTCGCGGACGATGCGCACCTTCCAGGCGGCGTCATCGCTGGTGTCCAGGAGGGCCACGGTGCCGTGGGCGACGTTCAGGGCCACGCGCTTGGCTGCCAGCAGCTCGAGGTAAAGGTGCTCGTTCATGCGGCTTGGTGTATCGATCATGTACTTCACGGCGTCGCGGACCTTGCGGTAGTTGGCGCTGCGTTCACGGTGCAGGTGCAGTTCGAGGGACTGGCGCTGGCGGACTTTTGGTTCGTGCTTGTTAAGCCACGACACGGCCGCGTGCACGCCGACAACGAGGGCGAGGGAGACCGCGTAGATCCACCAGCCGCTGGTCAGGAGGAAAAGTGGGAGGTTTGCAATGGCCACAATCGCAATGATGACGCGCAGGGCGGCGATCTTGCGCAGGGTCAGGGCCACGGAGGCCAGGGCGGCGCGGAAGCCGTGCTGGTCATGGCGGGCCGTGGCGGGGTCGATCGTAAATTCGTCAAGGACCAGGATGCCCTTGGCCTCCGGGCTCAGCATCTGCCCGAACTTGGGCGTGAAAGGCTGGGCAGTACCGGCGGTCATTTCAGGTGTAGTTGTCATGTAGGGGCTTCCGGGACGCTGGGGTGTTTCGGTGATCTTAGTGGTTGGGCCCATCCGCTGTATGCATCGGTCCACTATGTGAACATTCCCGGCGCCGCTCCTGTGGCGGCCGGCACTGCAATTGGCACTTGGGCCGCATGCCGTCAGACTGAAGGGATGCAAACCTTCCTCCCGTACCCCGATTTCCGGCAGAGCGCCGCCGCACTGGACACTGCCAGGCTTGGCAAGCAGCGCGTCGAGGCGCTGCAGACCCTTCGGGCGCTTGTCATTCCTGAGTACGGCTGGCAGAACCACCCCGCGGTCCGCATGTGGATGGGCTACGTTCCGGCCCTGACCATGTACGGACTGGCCATGGTGGACGAGTGGACCGAGCGCGGCCACCCGGACAACACCCGCGCAAACATCGCGGAGTTCGCACCCCAGGCAGCCCACCCGGACTACGCGGCCAAGATCCCCATGCCGCCGTGGCTGGGTAATGCGGATTTCCACCTAAGCCACCGTTCCAAGCTCCTGCGCAAGGAACCGAAGTTCTACAAAACGGTCTTCCCGGACGCCGTACCGGACATCGACTACATCTGGCCCGAGCCCAAGCATGAGTTCCTGCCCGCGGACCCCGAGGATGACATCCTGTGGATCCTGCGCACCCCGCACGAAGAATTCAGTCCGGAGACGCTGAACACCGTCGCCCTGCCGCCGGTCCGCCGCGCCCTCGCAGCCGACCAGGACGACTACTCCCCCGTTTACGCTGACGACGGATCCCGCCGCCCCTCCAAGCAGCCCCGCAAGCTGGCGCCCAAACCGAAAATCAAGAAGCCCACGCGGAAGCGCCAGGCCCAGGAGGAAGCTTTTGCCACCCTCCCGGGCAAGACCGCTGTGGCTGTGTCGTTCGAGGACGGCGCCAAATTCGCCGTAGGCCAGGTGCTGGGCCGGCCCATCACGCTCGAGGACGGCCGTTTCGGCCGCAACTTCAGCGTCACCGAGGTGATCGACCGGTCTGCGTTCGACTACCCGGCGCTCCTGCAGGACCCCCGCGTGTTTTTCCCGGTCCCTGCCCCCTAATCGGATGACCATTCTCCTTGCCGGCTGCGGCGACCTGGGCACGGAAGCGGGCCTGCGATTCGCCGCGGCCGGGGACAGAGTGGTGGGCTGGCGCCGCTCGCCGGAAAAGCTGCCTCCGGTGATCACGGGCATCGCGGCTGACCTGACCGCCGCCGACCTGCCGGCCATCCCGGCGGACACCACCGCCGTCGTCGTAGCCGTCGCGGCTGATTCGCCCACTGAGGCGGCCTACCGGGCCGCCTATGTGGACGGGCTGGCACACGTCCTGGACGCCTTGGAACGCGACGGCGTGACGCCTCGGCGGGTGCTCTTCGTTTCGTCCACAGCGGTATACGGGGACGCCGGCGGCGGCTGGGTGGATGAGAGTACGACGCCGGCGCCTGGCGGTTTCTCCGGCCGCATCATCCGCGAGGCGGAGGAGCTCCTGGTTTCGCGGCTGCGCGGCCCCGGTTCTTCGCCGGTTGTGCTGCGGCTGGGCGGGATCTACGGGCCCGGGCGAACCCGGCTCATGGACCAGGTTCGCAGCGGACAGGCGGTCATCCCTGACGAGCCGCGCTACACGAACCGGATTCACCGTGACGATGCTGCGGCGGCCATCGTCCGCCTCGTGTGCTCGCCTTCCATGCCCGCTCCGGTATATGTCGGTGTGGACAATTCTCCCGCCGAGCTTGGAGACGTCATGCGTTTCCTGGCCACCGAGATGGGGTTTCCGGAACCACCTGTTGGCCCGGCCGGAGAAGCCAGGGGCGGCAACAAACGCTGCAGCAACGCCCTGCTCAGGAGCACGGGATTCGAGTTCGCCTACCCGTCTTTCCGTGAGGGCTACCGCGACATCCTGGCCGGCACAGGCGTCCGCCACCCGTAAGCCACCCTCCCAGGCTTGGCGCGAACGTACACTTGATGCCCCGCCCACCCGCGCGAACGTACACTTGGGGCCGGACCGTCGACGCGGGCCTGACCGGCGTCGACGTGTAGTTGAACGCGTCGTCATCGAGGAGCATTGTGGACTTCCAGCACATCATTGAGGCCGTCGGCAGGTTCATGGACTTCGCCGGGGTGGCAGTGATGGTCATCGGCGCTGTGGTGTCGATTCCGATGGCCCTCCGCGGCTACCAGCCCCGGAAGCTCCCCGCAGGATCCGAAAAGCTGACCGTATACCGGTCATATCGGCAGCTGTTGGGGCGGTCCATCCTGCTGGGCCTTGAACTGCTGGTGGCTGCCGACATCATCCGCACGGTGGCCGTGACACCGACTTTCGAGAGCGTGGGTGTGCTGGCGATCATCGTGCTCATCAGGACCTTCCTGAGCTTCTCGCTGGAGCTGGAAATTACCGGACGCTGGCCGTGGCAGAAGGAACCGTCGAAGTCCGCCGAGCCGGCGCCAGCGGAGGCCTAAAGTCCCGATCCTCTATCCCCGCAGAACCAGGTCGGCCTCCCCGCGGAGTTATCCACATAGGTCTTCTGCTTCGCCGTTTTTGTCGGACCCTCGCGGGATGATTTGGGTATGGAAAGCAGGGCAGTTGAGGAGGCGGTGGAGGCCTTTTTGGCGTCGGCTGCGGAGTTGGCTGACTGTGTGCGCCGTGGGGTTGGCAGTCGGGGTTCGGGCGGTGCGGGTTACGGCGGTGCGGATCCTTTGCGGGAGCAGGCGGATGCGTGTCTGGACGGGCTGGCCGTTTCGGCGCGGGTTGATGCCATGGTGGCTGGCTTGAGGGTGCGTCTGGTTTCCGGGTTCGCCGGGACGTCCGAGGCCATGGCGGCACCGGCCAGGAGTCCGGGCCAGCACACAGCCCAGGAGATGGGCGTCGTCTCGGAGGTCGCGTGTGCCTTGACGGTCAGTGAACGCTCGGCCTCGGCCCTGCTGGCCCAGTCCCGTGAACTTACCACCACGCTGCCGCTGACGTTCGGCGCGTTGCAGGCCGGGGATCTGTCGTGGCAGCACGCCCGGGTCATGGTGGACGAGGCTGCAAGTCTGGATCCAGCCGGGGCGGCGGCGTTGGAGGCGCATTTCCTGGACCCGGACGCACCCAACCCCGCCACGTGCCCGGCCGGGGAGATGGTTCCGTCCCGGTTCCGGCACAAGGCGCGGACGTGGCGGGAACGGCACCACCCGGTCAGCATCGAAAAACGCCACGCCAGGAGTGTCCTGGACCGGCGGCTGGAGTACGCGCCGGACCGGGACGGGATGGCCTGGCTCTCCGCCTACCTGCCCGCCGATCAGGCGGCCGGGATCTGGAACGGCGTCACCGCCACAGCCCGCGGCCTGCAGGGTCCCGCCGAGGACCGGACACTGACCCAGCTCCGCGCCGACGTCACCGCCAAACTGCTCCTCAGCGCCGGCTTCACCACCAGCAACCCAACGGGCGGCAACACAGACACAGCCGCCGGCAGCAAGACAGATGTAGCGACCACCAGCACCAGCAATGATGGCGTGGCTGGCGGTGTTCCGGTCGCTGACGGGGTCGACGATGTCGTGGCTGGCCGCCTTCCGGTCACAGACGGCGTCGCTGCGGGCGTCGTTGCAGATGGGGCCGTGGCCGCTGCTGGCCGGGTGCCGTCCCCGGCGGCGCAGGTCCTGGTGACCGTGCCGGTCTTTGCCCTGATGGGCCTCACCGAGGAACCGGCCGACCTCGACGGCTACGGGCCCATCCCGGCCTCAATGGCCCGCGAACTCGTAGCCGACGGGGCATCGTCGTTCCGCCGGGTCCTCATTGATCCTCGGGATGGGGCACCCCTGGAAATCGGGAGGGAAAGCTACCGGATCCCACCGGCCATGCGGCGATGGCTCAGACTCCGGGACGGTAAATGTTCGTTCCCCGGCTGCAACAACCAGTCCTTGGACAACGAAGCCGACCACATCCTCGCCTGGGCCGACGGCGGCGGCACCGGCATCACCAATCTCGGGTCACTGTGCCGCAAACACCACCGGCTGAAACACACCACAGCCTGGACACCCACCGAAGCCACCAAAGACGAACCGCCCGGCTGGATTTCACCCACCGGCCGCCGGTACCAAAGCGAACACCAGGACTGGGAACCACCCCAGTGGCCACCCCAAGTTCTGGACCAGCTAAGAGACCGGGAACGTGGCCCAGTCGTGTCCGAAGACATCCAGTCCGATTATCTATTGCCTGCAGACCCGCCGTCCGAATATCGTTTAGCGGCAGACCCGCTGCCTGAAGAGACCGAACCCGAAGACACCCTGCCCGAAGATCCCCTGCCCGAGTGGGTCCGGCTGCAGCGGCCGTTCGACGAACCGGATCCCGATCCGGATGCTTACGAATGCCCGCCGCATGACCGGCCTCTGCAAGACCAACTAGCAGGCTGGCGCCTGCCCGAGGACTCTCTCCCTGACTGGGCCCTAGTGCTGAGCCACGCGGAACGCCTAGGCACCTAAACCGGGCTTATTAGTCCTGCCAGCCAGGCCTCAATGTGCCACGAAACCGGCTACTTACCGAGGCCTGCCTTGCGAAGCGCCTCCGCCATTGCCGTGTTCACCGGTGCAGGCTTCGGCGCGGACTTTGGCGTGGCAGGCCTGCCAGTGGCCGGCTGCTGGGTCTTCCCGCGATCCTGGCGGTTGACTTCCGGCCGACCGCCGGCGTTACGGCCACTTTCCTGCCGCCCACGATCCTGACGGCCAGCTTCCGGACGTCCACCTCCACCGCGGCCGCCCTCCGAACGAACCCCAGGACCGCCACCGCGACCACTTTCCTGCCGTCCACCGCCGCCACCGCCCCCAGACGGTGACGGCTCGTCGTCGAGCCTCAGGGTCAGGGAAATCCGTTTCCGCTCGGGATCAGCCTCGAGGACCTTCACCCGCACCACCTGGCCGGACTTGACCACCTCGCGAGGATCGGAGACAAAGTGGTTGGCCAGGGCCGACACGTGGACCAGCCCGTCCTGGTGCACACCGACGTCCACAAAAGCACCAAAAGCGGCGACGTTGGTGACCGTTCCTTCGAGCACCATGCCGGGCTTGAGGTCTGAGATCTTCTCGATGCCTTCCGCGAACGTCGCCGCGGCAAACGCGGGGCGGGGGTCCCGGCCGGGCTTGTCCAGTTCGGCCAGGATGTCCTGCACGGTGGGCAAACCGAAGGTCCCGTCCACGAACGTCCGGGGGTCCAGGGACGACGCCGGCGCCGAACCGGCTGCCACCAGGATCTTCCGCGCCACCGAGTAGGCCTCCGGGTGCACGCTGGACGCATCCAGGGGTTCCGCTCCCCCGGTGATCCGGAGGAAGCCAGCGCACTGCTCAAACGCCTTCGCGCCGAGCCGCGGGACCTTCTTCAGATCAGTGCGCTTGGCGAACGGGCCGTGTTCGTTCCGGTATGCCACGATGTTTTCGCTCAGCAACGGCCCCACGCCGGCTACGCGGCTCAGCAGCGCGGGCGACGCCGTGTTCACGTCCACACCCACCGCGTTTACGCAGTCCTCCACTACCGCGTCCAGGCTGCGGTCCAGCTTCGCTGCCGTGACATCGTGCTGGTACTGACCCACGCCGATGGACTTCGGATCGATCTTCACCAGTTCGGCCAGGGGATCCTGCAACCGGCGGGCGATGGAGACGGCCCCGCGCAGGGACACGTCCATGCCCGGCAACTCCGCGGCTGCCAGCGCGGACGCCGAATACACGGATGCCCCCGCTTCGGAGACCACCAGCTTCTGCGGCTTCTTTTCCGCGGCCGGCAGCAGCTTAATCAGTTCGGCGGCCAGCTTGTCAGTTTCGCGGGACGCCGTGCCGTTGCCGATGGCCACGAGCTCAACGTTGTGTTTCTGTGCCAGCCGGACCAGGGTGGCCAGGGCCTCGTCCCACTTCCGCGCAGGCGCGTGCGGGTACACGGTATCGGTGGCAACCACCTTGCCCGTACCGTCCACCACGGCAACTTTTACGCCGGTCCGCAGCCCCGGATCCAGGCCCAGGGTGGCGCGGTTGCCGGCGGGTGCGGCCAGCAGGACGTCGCGCAGGTTGGCTGCAAACACGCGGACGGCCTCGTCCTCGGCGGCGGTGAACATCCGGCCGCGAAGGTCGGCCGTCAGCCGGGCGAGCACCCGCGTGCGCCACGCCAGCTGGGCGGTCTGCATGAGCCATGCGTCGGCGGGACGGCCACGTTCGGCCACGCCGAGGCACCTGGCCACCGCACCCTCGTAGCGGGCACGGGCGGCGGCAAGGGCGTCGTCGTTAGTCGGATCCGCCTCGGCGAGATCCAGTTCCAGCACGCCGTCCTTCTCGCCACGCAGCAGGGCGAGCACGCGGTGCGAGGGCATCCCGGACGGAGCTTGGGCAAACTCGAAGTAGTCGGCGAACTTCTGCCCCTCGGTCTCCTTGCCCTTCTTCACGCGCGACACCATCCGGCCCTGCGTCCACAGCCTGTCCCGCAGGGTCAAGGCAAGGTCCGGGTCCTGGGCCACGCGCTCCACCAGGATGGAACGCGCGCCGGCGAGCGCCGCGGCCGGGTCATCAATGGAATGCTCAGCGTTCAAGTACTTGGCGGCCTCGCGCTCCGGATCCAGCTCCGGCCGCTTCAGCAGGGCGTCGGCGAGCGGCTCCAGCCCCGCTTCGCGGGCGATCTGGGCCTTGGTGCGGCGCTTGGACTTGAACGGAAGGTAGATGTCCTCCAGCCGGGACTTTGTGTCCGCGGCCAGGATCGCGGCCTGCAGGTCGGGCGTCAGCTGGCCCTGCGCGGCAATCGCCTCGAGGACAGTACGACGGCGGTCCTCCAGGTCGCGGAGGTAACGCAGCCGTTCGTCGAGGTCGCGGAGCTGTGTGTCATCCAGCGTCCCGGTGGCTTCCTTGCGGTACCGGGCGATGAACGGGACGGTGGCCCCGCCGTCGAGCAGTTCCACGGCGGCCTTGACCTGCCAGGTCTTCACACCGAGCTCGGCGGCGATCTGGGCGTGGATGGCGCTGTCCGGTGTCTGGGGGGATGCGGGGGCGGATGCGGGAGCGGACGGGGCGTGCGGGAGATGGGTCACCAGAACATTTTGCCCTACGGGTCTGACCGTCTCCAGCGAAAAGCCAGCGGATGCTGCCGGGTCGGGTATTCCGCTACGGGCCGCGAAGTGCTGTAGTGGAGGTGCCGTCACCGGTATTCATTCTCGAGGAAGAGGCCACCATGCGGGAACTGCTCATCGTCTTCCAGGAAGGATTCGACGAGGCCAACATCACCGTCATGGTCAACGGCAAGGAGGTACGCCGCGACGTCGGAGTTTCCACCAACCCCCTCCTGGGGGAAGCCTTCGAAGCATCCGTGGAGTTGCCCGCTAAGGGTGCGCAAGTAGGCGTCGAAGTCACCAACAGGGGCTTGAAAGCCATCCTCAAAGTCAGCGGAAGGCCCAAGAGCGTGCTGGTTTCGATCGAGGACGGCAAGCTGGTGATGCGCGAGGGAACGGGTCGCGAGGCCTTCCTCTAACGGCTATTCGGCGATGTCCTCGGCCCACAGTTCGGCGTTGTCGCGCTGGAAGGCCTGCATCATGTCAACGCAGCGCTGGTCATCCAGGACCACGACCTCTACGCCGCGGGACCTCAGAAGATCGAATTCGCCCGGGAAGGTCTGCGCCTCACCCACCACAACTTTGGGGATCTTGAACTGGATGATGGTCCCGGTGCACATGGCGCACGGCGCCAGCGTTGTGTAGAGGACCGTGTTCCGGTAGCTGCGCTGACGTCCGGCGGTCCTCAGGGCGGACATCTCGCCGTGGGCAATGGGATCGCCGTGCTGGACACGCTGGTTGTGGCCGGCGGCGATGACTTCCCCACCGCGCGCCAGCGCGGCCCCGATCGGGATGCCACCTTCGCCGAGACTCTTTTGTGCGGCCTGGAATGCTGCTTCGAAAGCGGGGTCGGTCATGCGGCCCAGCCTATCGTCCGCACCGCAGGCCGTCTGATGTTGTCGCGGAACAACAAATCCTAGCAATACTCCATTCGGTGGAGTATTCTGGTTTTACCGCCCGGCACCTCTAGGATCCAGGCGGACCACTCTTTACAAAATGAGCCAAAAAGGCCGTCGGATGGCTATTTGGCGCGCGCTGCCGGGACAGCACACCGAGCAGCCAGCGACGGCGGCACCCACGCGGGTGCCGCCGTCGTCGTTAAGCGCTGCTTAGCCCTGGTACGCGGGGTAGTCGGTGTACCCCTTGGCACCCTCACCGTAGAACGTGGACGCGTCCGGCTCATTGAGCGGCAGGCTTTCCTTCCAGCGGCGGGCCAGGTCAGGGTTGGCGATGGCCGGACGGCCAACCACCACTGCGTCGGCGTGGCCGTCGGCCACGAGTGCCACTGCCTCGTCGCGGGTGGTGACCACACCGAAGCCGGTGTTCACCAGGAACGTCCCGTCGAAGCGCGCGCGGAGATCCTGGACCAGCTCGCCGGTGGGCTCGTGGTGGAGGATGCTCAGGTAGGCGAGGTTCAGCGGTGCGATGCTGTCCACGAGCACTTCGTAGGTGGCGCGGACGTCGGCCAGGTCGGTTTCGGCGATGCCCTGGACATTGTGCTCGGGCGAGATGCGGATGCCCACCCGATTGGCACCCAGGGCTGCGACGACGGCGTTGACCGTCTCGATGACAAAGCGTGCCCGGTTTTCCGGGGCACCGCCGTAGCTGTCATCGCGGACGTTGGCGTTGGGCGCCAGGAATTCGTGCAGCAGGTAACCGTTGGCCGAGTGCAGCTCCACGCCGTCGAAGCCAGCCTCGACCGCGTTCCGTGAAGCGGTGACGATCTCGCCCAGGACGACGGGAAGCTCGTCTGAGGTGAGCGCGTGCGGCACGGGGTACGGCTTCTTGCCTGCGGGAGTCCGGACTTCGCCGTCAATGGCGACGGCGCTCGGGCCCACGATGCGGTGGCCGCCCGTAATGTCCTCGTGGGACACGCGTCCGCCGTGCATGATTTGCGCAAAAATGCGGCCGCCTTCAGCGTGAACGGCGTCGGTAACCTTTTTCCAGGCGGCGATCTGCTGCTCGGTGACCAGCCCGGGCTGTCCCGGATAGGAACGGCCGGCGGGGCTCGGGTACGTGCCCTCGCTGACGATGAGGCCCAAGGAGGCGCGCTGCCGATAGTGCTCGACGACGAGCGGGCCGGGAACACCCTCCTCGCCGGAGCGGAGGCGGGTGAGCGGCGCCATCACCAGGCGGTTGGGAAGCTCAAGCTCGCCGAGGGTCAACGGGGAAAACAGCATGCGCAGTTCCTTTCAGAAATGAAGTGGTACTGCCCTACCCAACTGACTGGCGTCTGCAACTATTCCGGATGTGAGGGGGAACACGCAGGCGGCCCGTGCGAAGGCACGGGCCGCCTGCGGCACAAAAGCGTCAAAGGCTACGTCTGCGCCGGCAGCACCAGTTGCCCCGTCTTGTCGGTGGAAAGGGCGAGGGACGACACATACTGCGGCTCGCCGTCGGGCCCGTCCTGGGCCGAGCGGATCATGTCCGGGCGTTCAAACTCCAACCCGGTGACATGGCAGAGCAGCTTGTGGTCGCTCGGGTTGCCGTCGGCGTCGAACATCGGCAGGTCAATGCCGTCGTCCGTCCGCCGCAGGTAGTACTTTCCGCCGGTCGCCAGCGCGAGGACCGGAGGCAGGATGAGTGCCAGCCCCACGGCGAAGATCGGCGAGAACGGCTGGATGGCGGCACCGAACGCACCGAAGAACACGGCGATGGAGATCCCGGCAGAGACCAGCATGGACACAAATCCCACGGGGTTCACCGCGTACAGCATGCCGCGGCGGAACTCCGCCGTCTTGGGTGAGATCTTGAGCAGGTACTTGTTGATGGCGATGTCAGACGCCACGGTCACCACCCAGGCCATGGCGCAGTTGGCGTAGAAGCCCAGGATGGTGTTGAGGAAGTCGAACATGTTGGCTTCCATCAGGATCAGCGCGATCACCAGGTTGACCACCACAAACACCATGCGGCCCGGGTAGGTCTTGGTGATGCGCGTGAAGCTGTTGGTCCACGCCAGCGACCCCGAGTAGGCATTGGTGACGTTGATCTTGATCTGCGAAATAACCACCAGCACCACGGCCAGGGTCATGGCCAACCAGGCCGGCATCATCTCCTGGTACACACCCAGAAACTGGTGGACCGGCTCATTGGCGTGTACCGACGCCGCGGGATCGAGGGTGGCAATCAGGTAGATCGCGATGAACATGCCCACAACCTGCTTGATCGCACCGAAGATCACCCAGCCCGGTCCGGCCAGGATCACGGCCCGCCACCACGCGCCCTTGTTGGCTTCGGTACGCGGCGGCATAAACCGCAGGTAGTCGATCTGTTCGGCGATTTGCGCCATCAGCGACAGGCAGACGCCCGCGGCCAGCATCACCGATGCCAGATTGGGTCCTTCCGCACCGGATTCGCCGGCGTAGGCGAAAAAGCTGTCGATACTCTCCGGGTGGGAGATCACCAGGTATCCCACCGGAACCACCATCAGCAGCAGCCAGAGCGGGGTGGTCCACACCTGCAGCTTGGCCAGCGTGTTCATGCCGTAGATGACCAACGGAATGATGATCACCGTGGACGCGGCGTATCCGAGCCACTGAGGGACCCCCAGACCCAGCTCCAGCCCCTGCGCCATGATGGAACCCTCCAGCGCAAAAAAGATGAACGTGAACGTGGCAAAGATGACGTTGGTGACCACGGATCCGTAGTAGCCAAAGCCGGATCCGCGGGTGATCAGGTCCAGGTCGATGTTGTACCGCGCCGCGTAGTAGGCAAGCGGAAAGCCGGTGGCAAAGATGATGACCGCAGCCACCAGGATGCCGAAGATCGCGTTGGTGGTGCCGTAGGCGATGCCGATGTTCGCACCGATCGAGAAGTCAGCCAGGTAGGCGATGCCGCCCAGTGCGCTGGTGGCCACCACGCCCGCGCTCCACTTCCGGTACGAACGCGGCGCGAACCGGAGGGTGTAATCCTCCAGGCTCTCCTTGGTGGCGCTGAGTGCGGCAGCGTTGCCCGCCGTCGTGGTTTGTCCTGTACCGCTGACGACGGCGGCACTGCCCGCCGCTGTCGGCTCCAGTACCCGGGTACTCTCCAGGTCGTTGCTCATGAGTGCGTCGCTTTCCGTGCGGGAACCATTTGTCTCCTGCGACCGTAGCCATCAGGAACGACGGATCGGTCACAGGTTTGTTTCCGGTGCGTTAAGCGTTGACAGGAGATGTCAATAGGCTCGTGGTGTATTCGGGTACAGAAAACTCTGGTCATTTTCTACAGAACGTAGAAGAATGGGTTCATGATGTTTAATCACGCCGACGGCAACCCCGTCCTGGAACTCGACGAAGAGCAGTCCTGGAAGCTCCTCGACGCCACAAAACACGGCCGGCTGGTGGTTTCGGTGGCAGGTGAGCCCGACATTTTCCCGGTCAATTACCTGACCTCGGACCGCAAGATCTACCTTCGGACGGCACCCGGAAACAAGCTTGCCCAGCTCACCATCAATTCCAGGGTCCTCTTCGAAACGGACGGCATCCTGTCCGACGAAGCGTGGTCCGTGGTGCTGAGGGGAACTGCCCGGGTCCTGACCAACTCGGCGGACCTCGCCGCTGTGGAGGGCCTGGGGCTCAAGACGTGGGTCCCCACGCTCAAGGATTTCTACGTGGAGATCGTTCCCACATCCGTCAGCGGCCGCCATTTCCAGCTAGGAGAGCAGCCGGAACGCGACATCTAGGACCTGCCTAGACTGGAATCATGGCGGACAGGCTGACTCCCGAGCAGCGTAGCTGGAACATGTCACGGATCAGGGGCAAGAACACCAAGCCCGAGCTCGTGGTCCGCCGCCTGCTCCATGCCAAAGGCTACCGATACCGCCTGCATGGCGGGGCGGGCAAGAGCCGCCTGCCGGGCAACCCGGACCTGGTCTTCGCGGGACGCCGGAAAGTCATCTTCGTCAACGGCTGCTTCTGGCATTTCCACGACTGCCGGGTGGGCCAGCACGCGCCAAAAGCCAACGCCACCTTCTGGGAAGCCAAGCGCACCCGCACCAGGAACCGCGACGCCGATCAGTGCAGGCAGCTTGAAGAGGCAGGCTGGGAAGTCCTGACCGTGTGGGAGTGCGAGCTGAAGGACGGCTCAGCCTTGGAGAACCAGCTGGTGCAGTTCCTCGGCGACGTGGCCACTCCCCGGCCGGGCAACAGCCTCCATCCCCAACACGGCTCCCACGGAACTTGAGCCGATCTTGATCCTTTGCCGCCGTCCTTATTGAGTAGCGGCGGCAAGGATGGAATCCGTAGGCCCCGATCTCGGGGCGTATGGATCAGCTACCGGGGAGGAACGCATGCCCCTCCCGCCCCGGCTAACTTCGAAGACCAGCCCGGCTGCGAAGACCCGGCTAACTTCGCCTGGCCAGCAATGCGGAGCTGAGGGCGGATGCGGAGGAAGCGCTGCTGTTGATGCGCCAGTCAGTTTCCTTCTGGAAGTGGAACCACACAAAGCCCATCACATCCGGCTGGGCTGCCAGGTAGGACACCAGGTCCGTGTTCCACCCCGCCTTCGAACCGCCGGCTTCGCTGGAGGCGGTTTCGGCGATAAGGATCGTCTTTCCCGGGGCGAGGGCGCGAAGCTGGGCGATGCCGGGAGCAAACAGGGCCTGCGGCGAGACCCAGCTGCTCCACGCGGCGGACGTTCCCCAGTTGTAGCCATCCAAGGCCACAATATCCACATAGCCGGCGCCGGGATACAGGCCGGCCAGGTCGGTGGAACCCCAGTAGGGGGCGTTGGGCGACCACACCCACTGGACGTTTCCGGCCCCCGTAGAGGCCACCACATCATGGACGTGGCGCCAGGCCTGCACGTAGTCGCCCGCCTGGTTTCCGTTGACCCCTTCGGCCCAGGGGTACCAGTTGCCGTTCATTTCGTGGGCGAAGCGCAGCATAACGGGCTGGCCCCAGGCGGTAAGGGCCTGCCCCCATTCGAGGATCCGCGCGTCGAAATCTCCGGCGGTGATGCGGTCCAGCGAGTAGGCGGGCTGTTCCAGCCCACCGCCGCCCCATGCCCATGGTTCCCAGGTGAGGAGCGGGACAGCGCCGCGGGCGCGGACTGCGTTCAGCTCTGCAATGGGCGGAGCCTGGAGGAAGTCCTCGTAGAAGAGCACCATCGAGGGGCTCTCACCGGCGAGCCGGGAAACGTCGTCCAGTTCTGCGGCGGCCAGCGGCCCGCCGGGGGTAGCCGCGCCGAAGCGGAACGGGTCCGTGCTGACTACTGGCGGTTGAGGCGCTGGGGTAGCCGCAACTGCGAACGTGGCCGAAGCCTTGACGGAAGAGGTTTTGGCCGTGATCGTCAGGTTTCCGGGGGCGACGGCAGGAATGGTGATGCCGGCGCTGAAGGCCCCGGACGCCGTCGTCTGGAAGGAAAAGGTGGTGGACCCTGCGATGACGGTGCCGGTGGTGGAGGCCTTAAGGCCGGTCCCGGAAACCGTCACCGCAGTGCCCGCAGGACCTTGTGCGGGACTCAGGGTGATCTGAGCTGCTGCAGCCGGGGCCGCGTGGGCCGGTTGGATCCCTGCCATGGCCAAAGCGGCGCCCACACCAAGCGCGAGGACCACGGTTTTTAACGTACGGAACAACGCGATCAATCCCCCAATCGGGACGTGGCCTGGGCCACCTTCAAGCAGTGCCGGCCGCACTGGCTCTGATCCTAGATGCAAAACCCGCAGTCTCATCAAGAAAGCCACAATTCTTTTCCAAAACCCTTACGGGGCAGGGGAACAGACCTAACCTGAAGGAAGAAAAATGCCTCGAGTCACCGCCGCATTTCCGGAGCGGGAGGCCCCAGCGGAAAGGACCGTCATGACGCAATCTGATGATGCCGGACGGCCGCTGGTGGACCAATCCGTCCTGGATAGGTTGCGTGAGGAACTGGACGAGGATGAGGGCTACTGCACGGTCTTTGTGGGGAACTTCATCGACTACCTTCCGCGCCGGATCGGCCGGCTCCGACTGGCCCTGACCACGGGCGACCTCGACGGCGCAGTGGACGCCATCCTCAGCCTCAAGACCTCCAGCCAGATGGTGGGGGCGGAACGGCTTGCCGGCCTGGCCCTCGACTTGGAGAGCGCGATTCGCAGCGATTCAGCCCACGGCGACGTGGCAGTGGAGCTGCCTCGGCTCGCGGCCGCGTACCTCAAACCGATAAACCAGTGCAGCCGGCAGACCCTGCACCGCCTCCAGGCTCAGCGCTCGACCGGTGCCAACCGGTAGCCAACGCCCCGCACCGTCTGGAGCCAGCGCGGCCGCTGCGGCGAATCGCCCAGCTTCTTCCGCAGGTTTCCCATGTGGACTTCCACGGAACGTTCGTCGGCCTCGCTGATGTAACCGCCGACGTCGTAATCCTCGTCGCGCAGCCGCCGCACCAGATCCGATTTGGTCCGGACAGTCCGGCCCGCCTCCAGGAGGGCGTACAGGAGCTCAAACTCGGTGCGCGTCAGGTTCAGTTCCGCACCATCCACGGTCACGGAACGGGACGCATAGCTCAGGTCCAGCCCGTTGTGGGTGTAGTTGCCGCGGCCATTTGCCGCCGGCTCGGCACCGTTCACCGCCTCCGTGGCGCCTGCCGCATCCGCAGGCTCCGCCGCGGCACGCGGTCGCCGCATCATCGCGGCCACACGGGCCCGCAGCTCGCGGGGACGGAACGGTTTGGTGAGGTAATCGTCGGCACCGGATTCCAGGCCGATCAGGGTGTCCAGCTCATCAGTCCGGGCCGTAAGCATCACAATGTACGCGTCGGAGAATTCGCGGATCTGCCGTGAGACTTCAAACCCGTCGATGTCCGGCAGCCCCAAGTCCAGCGTGATGACGTCAGGATTCAACGTCTTGGCCGCCAGAACACCTTCGGCTCCGCTGCCGGCCACAGTCACGTCAAAGCCTGCCTGCGTCAACACTGTGCGCACCAGTTCCCGGATATCCTGGTCGTCTTCAATAACCAGGCCCACACGTGGATCACTCATTACAGCCCCCTCAGCATGCTTGACACCGTCTGAAGTATATAGCTGGCTGCCGATATCCTGCTGTCATGCGTCTTGACTTAACAGAACTTTCGGCACCTGACCATGAGTGAGCCTGTTGCGTGGGCCAGTGGCCGGCTGAAATTCTTCCGCCGGCCCTTCCACGAGTACCGTCTGACGGACAGGGTTGCCCTGAGCCAGACGCCTCTGTTCATCACCACGCTGTTCACGGCGTTCCTGATGTGGGCGTTTTTCCCGGGAACCATGGACAATCCGCTCTTTGTGGCGTTCCTGGTCTCGCAGCTGGTCCTGATGGCCCTGTGCTACCTGGTGCCGTGGGACCGGCTTCCGTACACCAGCTTCCTGCTGATCCCCCTCCTGGATTTTGTCTCCATCGCCGTCGGCCGGGAGGGCGGGCAGGAAAGCCTCACCGGCATCAGCCTGTTGGCGGTCTTCCCGGTCATCTGGCTGTGCGCCTCAGGTTATTACCCGCGGGCAGCGCTGTGGTTGTCGTTCTTCGCTCCCCTGGCCATCATCTGGGTTCCGCTGCTCATCCGGGGCGATGTGTCCGGTCCCAACCTGGCACGGTCGCTGCTGCTGCCCATCATGATGCTGGGCATCGGCGTGTCTGTCAGTGTCCTGACCCTGAGCATGATGCGGCAGCAGCGCACCCTGGAAGAAAAGGACGAACAGCTCCAGGCCAACCTGAAAAGTACCAAACACCAGGAGGCGCTGCTCAACACCGTCCTCGAAACCGTGCACATGGGTGTCCTGGCCGTCGACGCCGGCGGCCACGACATCCTGATGAACCGCAAACAGCGGGGCAACCACGAACTGGCCCGGCCGAAAGACATCGACGATCCCAACGAGTCGCAGCTGCTGGTGTTCGCGGCGGACCGCACCACCCCCGTTCCCGTGGAGGACCGGCCCGTGCGCCGCGCAGTCCTCGGCGAGACGTTCACTGACTACATGGTCTGGCTGGGCTCCGGCAAGGAGCAGCGGGCCATCAGCACCAGCGCCCGGGCCATGAAGGATGCCGACGGAGCGTTCGCGGGTTCGGTGATCGTCTTCAGCGACGTGACCGACCTGGTGAATGCCCTGGCCGCCAAGGACGAATTCGTCTCCAGCGTGTCCCATGAATTCAGGACACCCCTGACCTCCATCCTGGGGTACGTGGAGATCCTGCTGGAGGATGACCCCGCGGATGACCAGCTGGAACCGCTGGAGATCATCAGGCGCAATTCTGAACGGCTGCTCACCCTGGTATCGGACCTCCTCGTCAGCAGGCACGGGCAGCTGATCGTGACGCCGCACACCATTGACGTCGCGGAACTGGTCCGCGCCAGCGTGTCTGCGGCCCAGCCCAGGGCAGCCGACTCACGGGTGGTGTTGAAAGCCGACACCCCTGCGCGGCTGGATGCCCATGTTGACGGTCCCCGGATCTCCCAGGTGCTGGACAACCTGGTGTCGAACGCCATCAAGTACTCGCCGGACGGCGGCAACGTGGTGGTGTCCCTGGAGCAGGAGGACGGCCAGCTCTCCTGCCGGGTCAGCGACACCGGGATGGGTATGAGCGCTGACGACCAGGCGGAGGTCTTCGCCAAGTTCTTCCGCACCAGCAACGTGCGCCGGACCGCCATCCCCGGCGTGGGCCTGGGGCTTCCCATCAGCAAGGCCATTGTGGAAGCCCACGGCGGAACCATTGACGTTGAATCCGTGCTGGGACGGGGCACAACCTTCACGGTCCGCCTGCCGGTCTAGCCTCCGGTGCGGGAAGTCCGGATAACTTCTCCCCAGGACTGCTGTGCCAGATCTGCCACCGCTGCCAGGATCTCCGACGGCGGCCGGGAAAGGTCCAGCGGGAACTCCACCACATCGATGTCCGTGTTGAGGATCCGCCGGAGTTTCACTTCGCCCGACCCGGCGTACACGAGCCAGGCAGTGGGCACCCTCAAGGCCGTGCAGTAGGCGAGCATCTGGTAATGGTCCGAGGACAGGGACGCACCCGCGTCCGTGGCAGCCTTGTACTTTGCGTCGTAGACCACCACCGGACGGCCGCCCAGCAGGTGCACCGCGTCCGGGCGCACGGAGAGCCGGTCGGCGTCGTCCACTGCCTCGCTGAGCAGCGCGTTGTACCGCAGCCGCAGCTCCCCCGGGTACGCCGCCATGGCCTGGCGGAGGGCTGCCCCCACGAAGTCCCCAAACACCTGCGCCATGTCCACCACAAAGGACGCCGTCTGCTGCTTTCCCTCCCCCGCCTCCGCGGACGCGTTCCGCAGGATCAGCTCAGCGAGCCTCAGCACCGCGTGGTAGCGGACGTTCATCCGGCTGGGCGACCACGGCGGCGGCGGCGCGCCGGACGGAAGGCGGGTAACGGCGTCGAGCTTTCCCTTGAGCTGCCGCAGCCGGCTCAGGACCTCGGGACGGACCCCGGGGACCTTGCCCATGCGGTCCAGCGCAGCCCGGAGGATACGGTTTTCGGCGATGTCCTCGGTGAACTCGTCGTACGAGACCTCAAGCGGAACCAGCATGCCGGGACGCCGGGAGATCTGGTCCGAAATCCGGATCCTGCCCTTCACCGTCCGGAGGGACTCGTCCACCGTGAGGTAGCCCTGCAGCACTCCGCGCCCCAGGGCCCGTTCGGTGAGCTGGGCCAGCGACTCGGCCAGCGCGCTCCACAGGTCCCGGTCCTCCGCGGCGGCGACGGAGTCGTTCCGGAAGCCCTGGTTGCCCGCGTAGCTGAGCAGGAACAGGAGCCGGCTCAGGCCCAGCCGGTCCTTGGGCCGGATGTCCAGCTGCACGGTGGAGGTCCGGACTGAACCCACCTTCCCCACGGGTTCGATCCGGTAGAGGCCCATGCCCATCGGCGAGGCCTTCGCCAGGCCGCTCGCGTTCAGGAACGCCGCGCTGGCAGCATCCAGCCGGTCAACGATGCCGCCGGAAAGTTCGTCCAGGACCAGGTGCCGGGGCGGTTGGCCGGGGCCGCGCGGTGCCGCTCCGGACGCGGGGGCCTGGGCCGGCCTAGCTGGCAGCAAGGCGTCCCAGCAGCTGGTCCAGCCCGAAGCGCTCCTCGAGCTGCGCCCGGGTCAGCTGGCCGTGGTAGTGCTCCTCCAGGAGCGGCATGAGCTCGTACTTCCAGATCCGGCGCAGCCCGGCGGGGGTCTGGGCGGCGGGCTTCATAAAGTACGACGGCCCGATCATCAGGTCCCGGTCCCATTCGTCAATGGCGGCGTTCAGCGCGTCCAGCAGCAGCGCCGGCGTGGCGTCCAGCTGCCGGGCCTGCAGGAAACGCAGCAGCGAGCCCTTCACCGGCTCGGTCTGCGGGTGCAGTTCGATAAAAGCGAAGCGGCGGCGGATGGCGGCATCCATCATCGCGATGGACCGGTCCGCAGTGTTCATGGTGCCGATGATGTAGAGGTTGTCCGGCAGCGTGAACGGCTCGTTGGGGCTGTACTGCAGGTAGATCCGGTCATCGCGGTACTCCAGCAGGAAGTACAGCTCGCCGAACACCTTGGCCAGGTTGGCCCGGTTCATCTCGTCGATGATCAGGAAGTAGGGCTTCTTTTCATTTCCGGGCTTGGCGGCTTCCTCGGCCAGCCTGCGCAGCGGCCCGGCGACGAGCTTGAAGGACACCTGGCCTTCGTCGGTCTTGTCCGGCCGGTAGCCCTCGAAAAAGTCCTCGTACGCGTACGACGGGTGGAACTGCACCAGCTTCACCCGCTCGTCCGTGCTGTCATCAGCCAGTTCCGCGGCGAGGTGCTTGGCCAGGTACGTCTTGCCCGTGCCGGGCGGCCCGTACAGCACCAGCTGGCGGTTTTCCTCCAGCAGCTCCGCGATCTCCTGCAGCGGTTCCAGGTCCATGTGCAGCGAATCGGCGAACTCGCGGGTGAGCGGGCGGAAGCCTTCCTGGAGGGGTTCGACGGCGGCAGCACCGGCGTCGTCGTCTTCCGGTTCGGCCTCTGCGGGCAGCAGCGCCTGCAGGGCCTGCACCACGCGGGTGACGTCCACAATGATCCCCGGTGTGGCGAGTTGGCGCTGCACGTGCCGGGGCAGGTCGGTGGTGGTGTGGGCTTCGTCGAACCAGCGGACCTTGCGGCGGATCCGACGGTTGTCTTCGTTGTGCTCGGGCTCCCCCAGCACAACGCCAACCCGCACCGTTCCGGCGTTCTGGTACAGGACAAGGTCGCCCGGCTTCATCACGCTGAGGATCGCAAACACGGCTGTCTTGGTGTCTTCGCGTTCCACGTAGCCCAGGTGCTTGTAGTCCTCGTCCACGGCGTGCTGCACCAGCCCGGCGGTCACGCCGGCGTCCAGGAGACGGAGGTGTTCGACGTCGAGCGTCACCTTCTCCTCGGCCTGCCAGGCACTGAGCAGCTCGGCGTTGTCGCTGTGGGTGCGCAGCAGCCAGGCCCGGCGGCCGGGGTCGCCGACTTTGCGCCACTGGCTTACGAGCTGGCGGGCGTACCAGTCGATGCGCTGGCCGGCCTGCTCGTCCAGGTGCAGCCGGATGCGTTGGATGTCCGCGGTGATGTCCTCGTCCGTGTCGCCCTTCGCGCCGCCGACGAGGGAGGCGAAGGCGTCCCGGATTTCCTGGCGCTCCACGTCCGCCACCACGGGCTCGAAGTAGCTGGGCCAGGCAAGGTATTCGATGCTGCGGCGGATCGCGGGCTGGTCCCCGGGCGTTCCGGCGGCGAGATCGTGGAACTTCAGCGGATCCTTCAGGGCCTTGCTGATGGCGGCCGGAATCTGCTGGTCCACGTGCTGCACAAAGCGGCAGAGCCACTTGAGGTGGTCCCAGATGGTCCAGTTGAATTCTGCGGTGCGGTCCCTGATCACGCCGTGGTCAGTCATGCCCTTGTAAAGCTCCTCGGGCAGCTCCAGCGGCGGTTCCAGCCAGGAGGCTGCCTCGGCCACGCGGGCGCGCTTGACCTTGAGCGACTTGACCTCGTGTGCCAGCGGCAGGGACTGCAGGAACAGCAGTTCCACTGCCAGCTGCTTGGCCGCGCGGGAGGCGTCCTGCAGGTTCTGGCGCAGGTTGGTCATCATGGGCGCCTTGGGGTCCGGGACACCCCGCTCCAGGCGGTCGTGCAGCTCGGCCGCTGCCTCCGACGTCCAGGTCAAGGTGCTGCCGTCCAGGGCGGACGGCCTCCCCTGCAGGCCGGGCCCGAGTACAAACCAGGCCGCGTCTTCGATCTCCTGGGAGATACCAAGGGCGCGGGGCATGGCAGTTTTGGGGGTCGGGGTCATGCGTTCAAATTTACAGGCTTAAGCTGGGCGTCCGCTCCAAGGCCCCTGACAGGGGATGACGGGTGGGCGCCTACTTTCCCGTCACAGACCGCTTCCGGCCGAAAATGAAATACCCCATGGGACCGATGAAGTTGATCAGGGCGGCCATCCGCCAGGCTGCCTTGGGCCCGTTGATCAGCTCAGCCGGACGCTTCGAGATATCCCGCTGTGCAGCGACCATCAGCGCCATCTGGGCGATCCCGATCAGCACGGTTCCTACCCGCGCAGCCGGGGGCATTTCTTTCCAGGTCTTCTTTTTCATCTTGGCCATGGTCAAAGCTCCTTAGTCAGGGCGTTCAGTTGCCCAGGTCTTCAGTGTCCGGTGTGGACACGGCCAACGCAACGGCCTAAACGGCGAACGGGGCCATCCGGTCCTTTTGCTCCTGCGTCAGCCGGACCACCCGCCCGGTGGCCTCGTCAACAAAAGCCAGATGGCTGCTGGCCCGGACACAGTCCTCCCCGGTCACGGGGTCCTGGACCAGGTAGTGGACGTCGAAGCTGGCACCCTTCACGGCTCCGATCCACACCTGGACCACGGCCGGGATGTTGCGGTACTCCAATGTCCTGACGTAGCGGATCCTGTGATCCACCACCAGCGCCAGGATGCCCTCGGGGACGTCGTTGAAGAGGGACACCTCAGGCTCGATCCCCGGCATCCCGGCTCCACGCGGCGGCCCGAAGGCACCGATCCGTGCCTCCTCCAGCATCCTGACGATCTGGACGTTGTTGATGTGCCCGTACGCGTCCATGTCGCCCCAGCGCATGGGCACCAGCACCTGTATGCGCCGGGGCCCTGCCGTCTCTGCTGCGTCCTCGGTTGTCACGTCCTCGGTTGTCACTCCTTCGCCGGCCTGCTGCACTGTCTGCTGTGCGGCCTCCTGCGCGGTCAGCTGTGCACCGCCGTCGAGTCATCCACCGTGATTTCCTCCACGTCGGATCCCGCGAACTGGGACATGTAGAGCCGGTAGTATGCGCCCTCGGCCGCCAGCAGCGTCTTGTGGTTGCCCTGTTCCACGATCTGGCCGTTCTCCATCACCAGGATGGTGTCCGCGTCGCGGATGGTGGAAAGCCGGTGCGCGATCACAAAGCTGGTGCGGTCCGTCCGCAGCGCCGCCATGGCCTTCTGCACCAGCAGTTCGGTGCGGGTGTCCACGGAGCTGGTGGCTTCGTCCAGGATGAGCAGCGACGGATTGGCCACAAACGCGCGGGCGATGGTGATCAGCTGCTTTTCGCCGGCGCTGACGTTGTTGCCTTCCTCATCGATCACCGTGTTGTAGCCTTCCGGCAGGGCACGCACGAAGCGGTCCACAAAGGTGGCCTTCGCTGCGGCCATGACCTGCTCCTCGGTGGCGTCGAGGTTGCCGTACCGGATGTTGTCGTAGATGGAGCCGCCGAACAGCCAGGCATCCTGGAGCACCATGCCCACCTTGGACCGAAGTTCGGAGCGGCTCAGTTTGGTGACGTCCACGCCGTCCAGCGTGATGGACCCGGCGTTGAGCTCGTAGAAGCGCATCACCAGGTTCACCAGGGTGGTTTTGCCGGCGCCTGTGGGCCCGACGATGGCCACCGTGTGTCCGGGTTCTGCGGTGAAGGACAGGTTTTCGATCAGCGGTTTGTCCTCGGTGTAGCTGAAGGTGACGTCCTGGAACTCCACATGCCCGTCGGTCTTGGCCGGCAGGTGGTCGGTGGCTGTTTCGGCGTCCTGTTCGTCGGCATCGAGGAATTCGAACACCCGCTCCGAGGAGGCGACGCCGGACTGCAGCATGTTGGCCATGCCGGCCATCTGTCCCAGCGGCTGGGTGAACTCGCGCGAGTACTGGATGAAGGCCGTGGCGTCGCCCAGAGACATGGAGCCGGAGGCGACGCGCAGGCCGCCCACCACGGCGATGCCGACGTAGCTGAGGTAGGAGACGAACTGCATCACCGGGAAGATGATGCCGGAGACGAACTGGGCGCCGAAGCTGGCCTTGTACAGGGCTTCGTTGCGTTCCTCGAAGCGCTCCAGCATGTCGGCGTCGCGACCAAAGACCCGCACCAGGTCGTGGCCGGAGAAGGACTCCTCGATCTGGCCGTTCAGCGAACCGGTGTTCTTCCACTGGGCAGCGAAGAGCTTCTGGCTGCGCGAGCCGATGATGCCGGCGGCAACGCCGGACAGCGGAAGGGCGATCAGGGCGATCAGCGCCAGCTGCCACGAGACGATGAACATCATGACCACAATGCCGATGACTGTCAGCAGCGAGTTGATCAGCTGGGCGAACGCCTGCTGGAGTGCCTGCTGGATGTTGTCGACGTCGTTCGTCACCCGGGAGAGGACGTCGCCGCGCTGGCGGGTGTCGAAGTAGTTCAGCGGCAGCCGGTTCAGCTTCTTTTCGGTGTCGTCGCGGAGCTGCCGGATGACCTTCATGACGATGCGGTTCAGAACATAGCCCTGCAGCCACAGGAAGATGTTGGCCACAAAGTACATCAGCAGCACGATGGCGATGAGGACGGACAGCTTCTGGAAGTCGATGCCGCTTCCGGGCACCAGTTCCATCTTGGAGATCATGTCCGCGAAGTTGTCCTCCCCCTGCTGGCGCAGTCCTTCCACGAATTCTTCCTTGCTGGCGCCGGCGGGGAGCTGCTTGCCCACGACTCCGCCGAAGATCACGTCCATGGCCTGGCCCAGGATCTTGGGGGCGATGACGTTCAGGACCACCGCGACCACCACCAGGCCAACTACGGCCCAGATGCCGGCGGCTTCGGGCTTCAGCAGCCCCATCAGCCGCTTGGCGGACGGCCAGAAGTGTTCGGCTTTTTTGGCTGGCATGCCGCCGAACATGTCGCCGTCGGCCTCGGAGGGCTTGTACTCCTCCTCGAAGAAGTCGTCGTCTTCCAGGACCTCGGGTGTTACCGCCGGGCCTGTTTCGGTGGTCGAGCCTGTTGAGTCCTTTTTGGGGCCGCTCATGCCATTTCCTCCACGCTCAGCTGGGATTCAACAATTTCCTGGTACGTGGGCGAGGTTTCCAGGAGTTCCTCATGCGTGCCCCGGTCCACGATCCGTCCGTTGTCCAAGACCAGGATCTGGTCTGCCTCGGTGATGGTGGAGATGCGCTGGGCCACGATGATCACGGTGGCGTCCGCGGTGGTCCGCTTCAGCGCCGCGCGGAGCCTGGCGTCGGTGGCCACGTCCAGGGCCGAGAAGGAGTCGTCAAAGAGGTAGACCTTGGGCTTGGTGACCAGGGCACGGGCAATGCAGAGCCGTTGCCGCTGGCCGCCTGAGACGTTAGTGCCGCCCTGGGCGATGCGGGCGTTCAGCCCGTTCTTCTTCTCGCGGACAAAGTCCTCGCCCTGGGCCACATGCAGGGCGTCCCAGAGTTCCTGGTCGGTGGCTTCGGTCTTGCCGAAGCGCAGGTTGTGCTCGATGGTCCCGGAAAAGAGGTAGGGCCGCTGCGGGACCAGGGCCACGCGCTTGGTGATCTCTGCCCGGTCCAGGTTGCTGACGGACACACCGTCCAGCAGGACCTCGCCCTCGGCGATGTCGTACAGGCGCGGCAGCAGGGACAGCAGCGACGTTTTGCCGGCGCCGGTGGAGCCGATAATGGCCACGGTCTCGCCGGGCTTCGCCGTGAAGCTGATGTTGCTGAGCACCGGCGACTCGGCGCCCGGGTAGGCGAAGGTGACGTTCCGGTACTCCACTACGCCGGCGAGGGCGGCCGGCGTTTCGGGCCGTTCGGGATCGTGGATGGAGGGTTCGACGTCGAGCACCTCACCGATGCGGTCCGCACACACCGAGGCGCGCGGAATCATCATGGCCATAAAGGTGCCCATCATGACGGCCATCAGGATTTGCAGCAGGTACTGCAGGAATGCCGTCAGGGCGCCCACCTCCATCTCACCCGAATCAACCCGCTGGCCTCCGAACCACAGCACCGCGGCCGTGGACAGGTGCAGGATCATGCCGATGGCCGGGAACATCAGGACAAACAATGCCCCGATCTTCAGCGAAACATCGGTGAGGTCCTTGTTGGCAACGCCGAACCGATCCGTCTCAAATGGTTCGCGGACAAACGCCCGGACCACGCGGATGCCGATGATCTGCTCGCGGAGTACAGCGTTGATGCGGTCGATTTTCTTCTGCATGGTCCGGAACAGCGGCATCAGGCGGGCCACCAGGTACCCCACCACCACGAGCAGCACAGGCACCGAGACCCACACCAGCCAGGACAGGCTGAGGTCCTCGCGCAGCGCCATGATGATGCCGCCGATGCACATGATGGGGGTGGCCACCATGAAGTTCAGCCCCATCAGCACCAGCATCTGGACCTGCTGGACGTCGTTGGTGCCGCGGGTGATGAGGGTGGGGGCGCCGAAGGTGTTCACGTCCTTGGCGGAGAAACTGGTGACCTTCCGGAACACGCCACGGCGCAGGTCGCGCCCCACAGCCATGGCCGTCTTGGAGCCGTAATACACACCGGCGATCGCGGTTCCGACCTGGACAAACGCGACGAGGAGCATCACTCCGCCGGTGCGCCAGATGAAGTCCGTGTCCCCGTGGGAAACGCCTTCGTCGATGATCTGGGCGTTGAGGCTGGGAAGGTAGAGCGCCGCAATAGTGGACGCCAACTGGAAGAGGATGACGGCAACGATGTATGGCATATACGGCTTGGAATAGCGCCGTATGAGGGTGAGAAGCATGCCCACGGATCCTTAGGAAGAGAGCGCGAAATGGTGTGAATAAGTTCTAGCAGCGGGGGCTGACATTCTTAGCCTTCCCACTCTACGAAATCCGTTGCCCGTGCGAAACATTTGCACGCAAAGATCATCCGATCGGCGTACCGCAGATGGCGATCCCCGCCACAATGGGGCGCGAACGTACAGTTGCGGCCCTCCAGAACTGTACGTTCGCGCTGTTGTGGTGCGGGTTTGCTGTGGTTCAGGTTCCTAGGAGCCGGTCTCCGGGCCCGGCTGTTTCCCGCCGGCGGCGAGGTAGTACGCGGCCGCCTTCTGCAGTTTCCGTTCCTTGCCGAGCTCCTTCGCGACCGCCTTCAGCATGGACGCGGCCTTCGCCTGCTCGGCCGCAATTTCCTGCTGGACCGCTGCCTGCCGGTGCACGGCCGACATCGCCTCGGCGAGCTGCACCTGCTGTTTGGCGAGCAGCCGCTGGGTCTCCAGGATCAGCGGGACCACCTCCACCGAAGTGGCCTCCGGACCGCGGTCTATGCCGCTGTCACTGCTGCGCTGCAGCCGCAGTACCTCAACGAACTCACGGTCTATATCGTCGACGTCGGCACTCGGCCCGGGTGCCGGCGTCGTGCGTTCCGGCGTCCTGCGTTCCGCCGCCGCGGGTACCGTCACCGGTGCCGTCACAGCCGGTGCCGCGCCCGCTTCCCCGTTTTCCGCTTCCGGCCGGATATCCACCGTACGGCGCAGCGGCTTCTCCTTGATGAACAGTACGGACACCAGGGCGACCACGCCGATGATGGCGGAGATCAGGAAGATCTGGGCCGTGGCGTCGCCATAGGCGGCCCGCATGATTTCGCGGATGGGTTCGGGTAGGTCCACCAGGTCCATGCTGGCTCCAGCGCCGTCGCCCTGCACGGGAATGTTGGCGGCGGCGAGCCCTTCGTTGGCGAGTTGCGTGACCCGGGAGCCCAGCACGGCGCCGAGGACCGACACACCGATGGCGCCGCCGACGGACCGGAAGAACGCAACCGAGGCGCTGGCGGTGCCGATGTCCGTGGCTTTGACCGTGTTCTGGACGGCGAGGACCAGGTTCTGCATCACCATGCCCAGGCCGAGGCCGAGGATCGCCGTGTAGACGCCGGTCAGCCACAGCTCGGTGGTGTGGTCCACGGTGCCGGCGAGGCCGAGGCCGGCGATGAGCAGGGTGGAGCCGGCGACGAGGTAGCGCTTCCATTTGCCGGTGCGGCTGATCAGCTGGCCTGAAACCACCGAACCGATGAGGTTGCCGGCGATCATGGGCAGGGTCAGCAGGCCGGCCTCCGTGGGCGTGGCGCCGCGGGCCACCTGGAAGTACTGGCCCAGGAAGGTCGACGAGCCGAACATGGCGACGCCCACTGCGACCGATGCCAGGATGGCCAGCGCGGTGGTCCGCTCGGAGATAATTTTGAGCGGAATGATGGGCTGCTCCACCTTGGACTCCACCAGCACCAGGAGTGCGAGCAGCAGGACGCCGCCGCCCACCATCAGGGCTGACTGCCAGGACCACCAGTCGTAGTAATCCGGGTTGCCGGCGAAGGACACCCAGATCAGGAGCAGGCTGACGCCGGAGGTCAGGAGGATGGAGCCTAGCCAGTCGATCTTGGCGGGGCGCTTGACGTGCGGGATCTTGAGCGTGATCTGGAGCAGGATGAGGGCGACGACGGCGAGCGGCACGCAGACGAAGAACGTCCAGCGCCAGCCGAGCGGGCTGTCCACGATGAAGCCGCCCAGCAGCGGTCCGCCGGCGGTGCCAACGGCCATCACGCCGCCCATGTAGCCGGAGTACTTGCCGCGGTCACGGGGCGGAATCATGGAGCCGATGATGGCCTGCGCCAGCGCGGTCAGGCCGCCCATCGCCACACCTTGGATGACCCGGGCGGTCAGCAGCAGCGGGATGGTCTCGGACAGGCCGGCCATCACGGAGCCGGCCACGAACACCACGATGCTGAGCTGGACCAGCAGCTTTTTGTCGAACAGGTCAGCGAGCTTGCCCCAAAGGGGGGTGGTGGCGGCGTTGGCCAGCAGGGCCGCCGTGATGACCCAGGCGAAGTCCGTCTGGGTGCCTTTGAGCTCGGACATGATGGTGGGAAGCGCGTTCGCCACGATGGTGCTGCTCAGGATGGCGGTGAAGAAGGCGGCCAGGAGTCCGGTCAGCGCTTCCATGATCTGGCGGTGCGACATCGAGGGCTGCGGTTCCGGGGTTGATCCGGAATTTGGCAGGACTGGTGGGTTAGGCGGCTGTTCCGGTCGGCTGGATAGTGATGCGGGGGCGGCGGCGTGGCTGGCCATAGATCTGCTCCTAATGTTTCGTTGTGGTGGGTCCGGCCGCCTTTGCCCGGGCTGAATGTTTGAGGGATTCGGTGAGTTTCTTCAGGGTTCTTGCTGTGTCCTCGGCATCCTGCTGGCTCCATTCACGGAGGTAGTCCTGCAGTGCCGCCGTGCGCTGCTCCTCGATGTGGCGGAGCTTCTCCGCGCCTTCGGCCGTCAGCGCAACCAACTGGGCGCGGCCGTCGTCGGGATCCTGCCGGCGGATGACGTACCCCTGCTCCTCCAGCTCCGCAATGTGGCGGCTGAGGACCGGGGCGCTGACGCCGAGCCGTTCAGCGAGCCGCGTGGCGCGGGTCTCCCCCTCCCCCACGAACCTGAGTACGCCCTGCAGCGCCACTCCTGTTTCCTGTCCGCGCAGGCTGGCTGACGCGACGCATCGGACCGCACGCTGGAGGTCGAAGATCTGGTAGACGAGGTCTGCCGCAGTATCCGGCGCAACTGACATGACTCTGGACGCTCCCTGGTTGTTTGCCTAAGGCAACTATATACCTAAAAGGTTGCTTTGGGAAACTAATATCGTGGAGGGGCCCTTAAACCACAAAGCGCGAACTGGCAGCTAATCCCCTCAAAATCGCTTTGAGAGGGTATTAGCTGCCAGTTCGCGCTGGTGTGGGGCGGGTGGTTTAGGCGGGCAGGTGTGTGGGGCCGAACATCTTGAGCAGGGTTTCGACGACGACGACGTTGGGTCCATCGGCGGCGAAGCCCGCCTTGAGCGCGTCCCCGACATCCTCGGGGGCAACCCGGGTGGCCGGCACACCGAAGGCCTCGGCGAGCTTGACGAAGTCCGGGCGCGCGAGCTCGGTGGCGGTGGCCTTGCCGAAGGCGCCCACCATGTATTCGCGCAGGATGCCGTAGCCGCCGTCGTCCACGATCAGCCAGGTGACCGGGATGTTGTGCTGCTTGGCGGTGGCGAGCTCGGAGATGGAGTACATAGACGAACCGTCACCGGACACGGCGAGCACGCGGCCAGGTTTGCCCACTGTTTCCAGCCCGACGGCGCCGCCGATTGCCGCAGGGAAGCCGTAGCCCAGGCCGCCGGCGCCCTGGGCGGAGTGGAACTGTCCCTGCCGGGCGTCCCAGCAGCTCCAGCCCCAGTACGCGGAGATGGTCATATCCCAGAAGGTCTGCATGTCCGCCGGGACGGCTTCGCGGATGTCGGCCATGAACTTCAGTTCCTTGGCCAGGTCCTGGGATTCGAGCCGGGCCCTGACCTTGGCCAGGGCCTCCTTCACGACGGCTTCGGGGGTGACACCATGCCAGCTGGTTTCGCCAGGCTCAACCACCAAGGCTTCGTCGAGGGCGGCGAGGGCCTGGCCGGCGTCGGCGCGGATGCCCAGGCCGGGGCGGTTGGATTCGAGCACGCGCGGTTCGGCGTCGATCTGGATGATCCGGCCGCGGGGTTCGAACGTGAAGTAGTTGGACGTGACTTCGCCCAGGGACGAGCCGATCACGATCAGGACGTCCGCATCCTCCAGGACGTCGGTCATGTGCCGGTCCTCGATCCATGACTGCAGCGACAGCTCATGGTTCCAGGGGAAGGCGCCGTTGCCGCCGGGAGTGCAGATCACCGGTGCCCGCAGCTTTTCCGCGATCGAGAGCAGGGACTTCTCGGCCCTGCCCCGGCGGGTTCCGCCGCCAGCGATGATGGCGGGACGTTCCGCCGTCGACAGCCATTTCACGGCTTCCCGGACCAGCTCCACGCGGGGCGGGTTGTCCGCCGCCTCGGCGAGCGCGTCTTCCACCGGGGGGACCATGATGGGATCCAACAGGACGTTTTGCGGGATTTCGAGCCAGACCGGTCCCTGCGGGGAGGAGATGGCCTCGGTCCAGGCGTCCTGGATGGCCGACGGGATGCCCGAGGCGTGCTGGATCAGTCGCTGGCTCTTGGTGACGTTCGCGGCCGAGGCCTTCTGGTCATCGAGCTGGTGCAGCATGCCCTTGCGGCGGGCACCCAGTCCTTCCAGCGGGATCTGGCTGGCCACCACCACCATGGGCACACCCGTGGCGTAAGCCTCCTGCAGACCGGCGAGTGAGGTCAGCGCGCCCGGCCCGGTGGACAGGAACAGCACGCCGACTTCGCCGGTGGCGCGGGAATACCCGTCGGCGGCGAAGGCGCTGTTGTTCTCCACGCGGGAGGAAACGAAGTGTAGGTTGCCTCGGCCCATGGCGTCGAAGAGTCCCAGCGCGTGCTGGCCGGGAATGCCAAAGACCGTTTTGGCGCCCAACGCTTCGAGGGTCTCGACAACGAGGTCCCCGCCATTGCGCACGTCGGTGCCCTTCGTCGGGGCTGCTGTGCCGGGATCGAAATCGATCACTGTGATTACTCCTTGATTCCGGCTGCGAAACCGGCGGGCTGGCGGACTTCCTGGCCGAGGGCCTGGGCGGCGTAACCGTTAGCTGCCCCGAAGCGGTCACCTTCAACAGCATTGTCCGCCATCAGTGTGACCAGTTCATAGGCCACGTGGCTCGCGGCCACGCCGGTGATTTCGGCGTGGTCGTAGGCGGGGGCAACCTCGACGACGTCGGCTCCCACGAGGTTCATGCCGCGGAAGCCGCGGATGATCTCCAGGAGTTCGCGGCTGGTGATGCCGCCGGCTTCGGGGGTTCCGGTGCCCGGGGCGTGGGCGGGGTCCAGGACGTCGATGTCGACGGAGATGTACAGCGGGCGGTTGCCGATCCGGTCGCGGACCTTGGCCACCGTTTCGAGGACGCCCTGGTAGTAGACGTCGGCGGAGGTGACGATGCCAAACCCGAAACGGTGGTCGTCGTCGAGGTCCTTCTTGCCGTAGAGCGGGCCGCGGGTGCCAATGTGGCTGATGGCCTCGGTGTCCAGGATGCCTTCTTCGACAGCCCGGCGGAACGGGGTGCCGTGGGTGTATTCGGCGCCGAAGTAGGTGTCCCAGGTGTCCAGGTGGGCGTCGAAGTGCAGCATGGCGATGGGGCCGCCGGCACGTTCGGCCGCGGCGCGAAGCAGGGGAAGGGCGATGGTGTGGTCGCCGCCGAGGGTCACCAGCTTGCTGCCGGCCGAGGTCAGGTCCAGGGCGTTTTGCTGGATAGTTTCGATGGCTTCGTTGATATTGAACGGGTTGACCGCCATGTCGCCGGCGTCAGCAACCTGGATGTTTTCAAACGGGCTGACGTCCCAGGCGGGGTTGTACGGGCGGAGCAGGCGGCTGGCTTCGCGGATGTGGTTGGAGCCGAAGCGGGCACCCGGGCGGTAGGACACGCCGGAGTCGAAGGGCACGCCCACCACGGTCACGTCAGCCTTGGCCACCTGGTCCAGGCGCGGCAGGCGGGCATAGGTGGCAGCGCCCGCGTAACGCGGGATGCGGGATGAATCGATGGGGCCAAGGTTGCCGTTGGCTTCGATGCGCAGCTCTTTCACAGTGAGCCTCTCCTTCGAGGATTGATCGGCGGGTGTGACAGTCATCATACCCCGAAGTTTCCTAATGCGCATCAAGTGTTTACAAGCACCTCGGGGCACCTGCACTCCCGAACGCTCCTTCCCAGTTGCTTTCCGGGCTCCCGGCCGCCGCCTGGCTCCTCCCCCGGAATCACGGGGCAGCTTCTGGCCGGCCGCGGATGCCAGACGGAGCAACCGGGCAGGAACGCACAAAATAGGCACCGAGGACGCCATGCCTGCAGGAACGCGAAGCCCGCCTGCCGCCGGTTGCCCACATAGGACCTGTTTCCCTTTCCGAATCCGCGACGGTCCGCCTGCAATGGGCTCCATGGACATCTTCGAACACCTCGTACAGGCCGGCGGGGTTGCCCGCACCGCCCAACTCCTCAGCGCCGGATACTCCAGGAGGGACATTGGGCGCCTTACCGCGCTCGGTGCCACGCAACCGCGGCGGGGAGTCTTCCTGGCGGCCGGCTGCGACGGAGACCTCGCCGCCGCCATTCACCACAACGGCCGGCTGACCTGCGCCAGCGCCGCCGCCCGATACGGTTTGTGGCTCCGGGACCCGCCCGCCCGGCTGCACCTGGCCTGCAACCATGGTCACGGCAAGGGCTTCGTCCGGCACCGGACCGTGCGCTTCGACGGTCACCCGGAACTGCCTCTGGCCGCGGTTGAAGACGTGGCCCCTCACGCACTCGGGTGCCTGGCGCCGCCGTCGTCTACGGCCATCGCCACCTCGGCCATCCGGCTGCACGGCGTCCCACTGGAACTGCTTCGGGCAGAGTTGCACGGGGACCGGTCCGGCCCCATCAGGTGCGCGCTGCAGGAGCTCGACCTGCGGGCGGAGTCCATTGTGGAAGTCGACGCACAGCATCTCTTCCGTGGCAACGGCATCGAATTCACCTCGGCAGTCAACGGCTACGCCGCCCCTCGCTATATGCCCGAGCACATCTGGTTCAACCCGGAGCAGGTGCTGGCCGAAATCAGGGCCGTACTTGCCACCAGGGTGGCCTCGGCCGGGTAATGAGTGCGTTCCCGCCCAGTTACTGCGGCCCAATCCTCCCCGAATCGGCGGCAGCCCGCGTCAGAACAGGAACCCCGCGAAGCAAGTGGGCCACCAACCGGGCAGGAACGCACACGCAACAAACACGGAAGGAAAGGCCTACCGGCTGGCGGCGGGGACCAGCACCCAAAGGACTTCGACGGACTTGTCGGTGGGGTTGACCCAGGTGTGGGGTTCGCGGCCGGGGAACGTGACGGTGTCCCCTGTGTTGAGCTCATATTCCTCGTTGGTGAGGATCAGCTTGATACTGCCCTTGATAACGTGCAGCACATCGACGTCGCAGTCCACGGCGTAGAGCTCGGATTCGCCGCGGCCGTGGGGCTCGATGACGGCCTGGATGATCTGGATCCGGCGTTCCGAGCGGGCCGTCAGCAGCCGCTCCACAATTCCTTCGCCCCCAAGCGAAATCCGCGGCCCGTCATTGCGCTTGGTCAGGTGGGTTTCCGGGGCCGCGAACAGGTCCCCGATGGAGATGGACAGGACCTGGCACAGGGTCACCAGCGAGGCAACGGATGGCGAGGTCAGGTCGCGTTCGACCCGGCTGAGGAAGCCCTTGGTCAGCCCGGTGGCGTCGGCAACCTGCTCGATGGTGAGCCGCTGGGACTGCCGGGCGGCACGGATTCGGGACCCGATGGCAACGGGAACGTTGCTCGGCTCTACTGGCAGTGCCTTCATTGTGCAGACCTTTCATGGCCGGCAACCCGGCCCCATCTCTGGAGCAATCCTAATGGCCGCTCCCCCATGTGACGCCGCTACGCAACAGCCGGAGGACGTGGCGGCGGGCCCTTGACTGTTACCACGGTCACAGCATACGCTTTTAGGCAACAAGTGTTGCCTCCCATGCAATATCCGGGAAGGCAGTATCCGAGGATTCTCCTCATCCCCACCTCGTAAGAGCAGCGGAACACCGGCTCCCCAGCAACCTCCGGGTTCCAGCAACGCTGCACCTCAGCTCCAAGGAGCCCCAACATGGACGCTAACTTCGTCAACATCGCCATTGTGGTGGTTTACCTCATCGCAATGCTTGCTTTCGGCTGGTGGGGCAAGTCCCGCACCAAGAACAACAGCGATTTCCTCGTGGCCGGCCGCCGCCTGGGCCCGTTCCTCTACACAGGCACCATGGCCGCCGTTGTCCTGGGCGGTGCCTCCACCGTCGGCGGCGTTGGCCTCGGCTACAAGTTCGGCATCTCCGGCATGTGGCTGGTGGTGGCCATCGGCGCCGGCGTGCTGCTGCTGAGCCTCCTCTTCGCAGGCACCATCCAGAAGCTGAAGATCTACACGGTCTCCCAGATGCTCACCCTTCGCTACGGCAGCAAGGCAACGCAGACCTCGGGCATCGTGATGCTGGCGTACACACTGATGCTGTGCGCCACGTCAACCAGCGCCTACGCCACCATCTTTGTGGTCCTGTTTGGCTGGGACCGCTGGCTCGCCATCGCCATCGGCGGGGCCATCGTCCTGGTCTACTCCACCATCGGCGGCATGTGGTCCATCACCCTCGCGGACCAGGTGCAGTTCGTCATCAAGACCGTGGGCATTTTCGCCCTGATGCTTCCCTTCACGCTCAACGCGGCAGGCGGCCTCGACGGCATCCGCAGCAGGGTTGATGAAAGCTTCTTCCAGATGGATGGCATCGGCGTGCAGACCATCATCACCTACTTCGTGGTCTACACCCTGGGCCTGCTCATCGGCCAGGACATCTGGCAGCGCGTGTTCACCGCCAAAACCCCGGGCGTAGCACGCTGGGGCGGCGCCACTGCAGGCGTCTACTGCATCCTGTACGGCGTGGCCGGCGCACTGATCGGCATGGCCGCCAGCGTGGCACTGTCGGGCATCGACATCGCGGCAAAAGACGACGTCTACGCCGAAGTGGCCCAGACGATCCTTCCGGTGGGCATCGGCGGCCTGGTACTCGCCGCAGCCGTCGCCGCCATGATGTCCACCGCCTCCGGCGCCCTGATCGCCGCAGCCACCGTGGCACGCGCCGACGTCCTGCCGTTTGTTGCCAGCTGGTTCGGCAAGGACGTCAACACCGACGACACCGACAACCCCGAGCACGACGTCAAGGCCAACCGCATGTGGGTCCTGGCCCTCGGCATCGTGGCCATCCTGATCGCGATCATCACCAAGGATGTGGTGGCCGCCCTGACCATCGCGTACGACATCCTGGTGGGCGGGCTCCTGGTCGCCATCCTCGGCGGCCTGGTGTGGAAGCGCGGCACCGGCATCGCGGCCGCAGCCTCCATGGCCGTGGGCTCGGTGGTCACGCTCGGCACCATGATCGTGCTGGAAATCAACGCCAAGGCCCCGCTGGACGGCGTCTTCGCCAACGAGCCGATCTACTTCGGCCTCATCAGCTCAGCCGTGGTTTACGTGGTCGTCTCGCTGCTCACCAAGCCCACTGACCCGCAGGTCATGCGCAACTGGGTGCGGCGCGTAGCCGGACAGGACAACGAGGAAGCTCCGGTGGGCGCCACCGCGCCGTAGATCTCGACAGGCTCGATCACCGAAGAGCCAAGCTCGGTCACCGCAAAGCACGACGGCGGCGCCTCCTTTCGCCCATCAGCGAACCGGAGGTGCCGCCGTCGTCCGTCCTACTCCGTTTCGCGGAACTCGTCGGGATCCAGCGGCACCACGCGCTCCTCGGCGTCGACCACTGCGCGCACCGGCGGGACGACTGCCTCTTCAGCGTCCAGGAATTCGTCCTCGGTATCCCAGTCGCTCTCGTCAACAGGCGCATTCTCGGCGTAGTCATAGGCGGGATCGGCTTCTACGGCATCAAGGTGCGGCATGTCCGGGTGCTGTCCGGTGGTGTTCATTGTGCAACCTCCGTTTGTTCGCCACTGACGTGCTCTTTCGGCCGGGCGCTGGCGGACGCCACAGTTTCATCACAGCACCGCCGGGAGCCCCGGTCAAGGGTCCGCTGGCCGGCCCGCAGGGGGTGCGCGGAACCGGCGATATTAAGGGAACCCGAAACTCCGGGGTGAGGTTTGCCAGCCGAAAATCCGCGGGATTCCGCGGTAAGCTGGTCGTTGCAATGGGGCCGAACCATGCCCTATCAAGCTCAGGAGCCTCTGTGTCTCAGCACGCCAGTCCCGGCCAGCACCGCGCCCGGTCAGATTCCGCCCGGTCAGAATCGAACCCCGCACTCCAGCCGCCCAAACCCGACCCCACTTCCGCGGATATCCGCCGCTGGCGCCAGTACCTGGCCGACGAACGGGCCGAGGCAGCCGTCTACCGGGACCTCGCACAGAACCGGCAGGGCGAAGAACGCGAAATCCTGCTGGCCCTGGCTGAAGCAGAAGGACGGCACGAGGCCCACTGGCTCCGGCTCCTGGGTGAGCACGCCGAGAAATCCCGCCAGGCGTCGCTGCGCAGCCAGCTGCTGGGCTTCCTGGCCCGCCATTTCGGCTCGGTCTTTGTCCTGGCACTCGCCCAACGCGCCGAGGGCCGCTCCCCCTACGCCAAGGATCCTTCCGCCACGCCGGCGATGGCAGCCGATGAACAGATCCATGAGGAAGTGGTCCGCGGCCTGGCAACCCGGGGCCGGAACAGGCTGGCCGGGACATTCCGCGCCGCCGTGTTCGGGGCCAACGACGGCCTGGTCAGCAACCTGTCGCTGGTCATGGGCATGGCAGCGTCCGGCGTGGCCAGCAGCGTGGTGCTCCTGAGCGGGATCGCGGGCCTGCTGGCCGGTGCGCTGTCGATGGGTGCCGGCGAGTTCGTCTCGGTGCGCTCCCAGCGTGAGCTCCTCGCGGCCACCAGGCCCACCCAGATCACCCTTGCAGCCGCGCCCAAGCTGGATATCGAACACAATGAGCTGCTGCTCGTGTACCTGGCGCGTGGCATGTCCCACGAAGCCGCCGAGCACCGGGTGGCAGAACGCATGGGCCTGCTCTCCTGCGACTGCGATCCCAGCCTTTCCCTGCAGCCCGAACTCCCCGAGCCGGAGGACCAGCACGAAGCCGTGGGGACCGCCTGGGGCGCTTCACTGTCCAGCTTCTGCTTCTTTGCCTCCGGCGCGATCGTTCCCATTCTTCCCTTCCTGTTCGGCATGACCGGCGTGGCCGCACTGGTGGTGGCCGGCGTCCTGGTGGGCCTGGCCCTGCTGGTCACAGGCGGCGTCGTTGGCCTGCTGTCCGGTACGTCGCCGCTGACACGGGGCCTGCGCCAGCTGGCCATCGGGCTGGGCGCCGCGGCCGTGACGTACGTGCTGGGCCTGGCCTTCGGCACCGTGGTGGGTTAGTGGAAAACCTTCCCCAGGACCGCCCGCCAGGCAGCGGACGGCGCTCTGCGGGGCGTTCCCTGCGGAACATCCTGCTGGGGATCACCGCCGGTACCACTGTCCTCGTGGTCGGTGGTGTGCTTTACGGCGGTTCGCGCTTTGGGGAACTGCTCGATATCCGCCTCGGTCCCGGGGCGGTCCAACCCGGGGAAACGGGAGGCGTCCGGCCTGCCGCCGAGGGCCGGCCCGAGGCTCCGCCGCCCGGGCTCGAAGAGGCAGACGAGCCCCTGGGGACGCCGGAACCGCCCCTATACGCCAGCGATTCCTACCAGTTCCTGGCGACAAACGACGACGGCACGCCTGTTGGGTATTCCCCCTGCCGCCCGCTGCACTACGTCGTGAATGCGGACCTGGTCCCCGCCGGCGCCCAGGACCTCATCCCCGAGGCGATCGACACCATCTCCCAGGCCACCGGGATCCGTTTCATTTACGACGGCGCCACCGCCGAACAGCCCTCCGCGCAGCGCGCTCCCTACCAGCCGGATTCGTACGGCGACCGCTGGGTGCCGCTGCTGGTCTCCTGGACCACTCCGGAGGTGGCCCCGCAGCTCAAGGGCAAAGTGATCGGCACCGGCGGAAGCACGCACTTCAGCTACGACGACGGACCCAAGACTTTCGTGACCGGCAGCCTGGAGCTGGACTCGCCGCAGATCGCCGAAGAACTGGAGCAGCCCGACGGCAAGCTGTACGCCACGGCCGTCATCCTGCACGAGCTTGGCCACGTGATGGGGCTCGAACATGTGGATGACCACCGGCAGCTGATGTATCCGGAGATCGGCACCCCGGAAGGCCTCGCGGCCGGCGACCTCAACGGCCTCTACGAACTGGCCGACGCCCTGTGCCGGAAGGACCTGTAGGCCACCGCAACAGCAGACAGGCCTTTGGCTAGCCTCCGATCACGGCGAGCGCCTCCTCCACGGTGTCCACGAGGAAGATCCGGTCCTCCATCGGCCGTCCCGCCGCGAGCCGCCGGAGCATGGGCCAGGCCGGATACTCCTGCTGCCAGTACCGGCTGCCGACCAGGACCATCGGAGTGACGGCTTCGCGAGCGCTGTAATAGTTTTCGCACGCGTCCTGGAACATCTCCTGAACGGTCCCGGCCGCCCCGGGCAGGAAGACAATGCCGCCGTTGCAGACTTCCAGCAGGATCGCCTCGCGTACAGCGTTGGCAAAGTATTTGGCGATGTGCGTGGCAAAGTAGTTCGGCGGCTCATGCCCGTAGAACCAGGTGGGAATTCCCAGCGACGGCGTCCCGTCGGGAAAACGGTCGACGACGGCGGCTGCCGCCCGCGCCCACGCGGACACGGAGGGGCGGAAGCCGGGGACGGTCCCCAGCGAAGCCAGCACCGCCTGGAAGTCCTGCTCGGGAACGCGGCTGAGGTAGGCACCGAGGTTGGCGGCTTCCATGGCACCGGGACCTCCGCCGGTGGCCACCAGCCGCCCGCTGCCGGCCAGCACCCGGCCCAACGCAGCGGCCTGGGCAAACTCCGGCGTGCCGCGCTGGGCGTTGTGCCCTCCCATCACGCCCACCACAATGAGTGCCGCACCGGCATCGGAGCGGACGAGCTCGTCAAGGGCGTCGCCGATGGCGTGGTCGTGCAGGGCCGAGGCAAGCGTGGCGTCCAGCCGGCGCCGTTGCCCGGGGCGGATGCTCCACTGGTAGACGAGGGCATCAGGCAGTTCCTCGTACGGGGCATGGTCCAGGCCGGCGTACAGCTCCTGCGGCGTGTACAGCCTTGCCCGGTAGGGATCGAAAGGAACACCTTCAAGCCGGGGGAAGATCAGGGCGCCGCGGCGCCGCAGGCCGTCCTCAACCCCTGGGTCGAAGGTGCAGCCGAGGAAGATGGCGCCTTCAACGTCGAGGCTCTCCAGCGCTGCGGTCCGGCCGCGCAGATCCAGTGACTGGGCGTGCCATCCGTGCATGGCCACGGCGCCGGCCGCCACCAGCCTGTCGAAGTTGGCCAGGCTCTCGACTTCAAGGGTCCGGGGGCTGGGGCGCACACTGCCGGTGGGGTTCACGCCGTGCCCCTAGTTTGCGACTCCGGCTGCGCCCGTAACGTACTGGTCCAGCCTGGTGAGTGTCTTGTCGATGCTGGTCGGGTGGCGGCGCAGGTACCCGGCCAGCCGCAGGAAGACTTTGCCGCGGACGGCTCGGGCGTCCCATTGTTCGGTGACGCGGGTCCCGGTGGTACCGTCGGAACCGGTGGCCGGTTCCAGGAGGTAGCGCCAGATGTGGCCGTAGAAGTGGCGCCATGCAATGCGCCGGCCTTCCTCGAACTCGCAGACCGTGTTGAGGATCCTGTAGTCCACGGCCATGTTCATTTCCATGCCGAACCTGGCCCCATCTGAGAGCCGCTCCGGGCCGCGCGGCTGGGCACCCTTGACCGTGCCGGAGCCATCAATGACACTGTGCATGGCCGGAGTAGCCAGAAGCTCGAAGATCCGTTCCGGTGTTGCGGGAATGAAGCGCTCACGGGACACCAGGTATCGGTTGTTCATCGGCCCAGCCTACTGCCGCAGGCCGTACCCTGGCCGGACCGCTGGTCCTTGGCGGCCCGAAAACGGCCTGCTATTATCGTCACAAAGGCAGTATGTCCTATCAAGCGAACATAGGCTGACATTCGTGGTTTCCGGCAGAACCGGTATCCGCGGACCACAAGGGAGCGCTCCATGGCGAATCAACTAAACCTCAGCATCGACCGTTCTTCGCCGGTGCCCCTCTACCACCAGGTGGTGCAGGGCATTGAGTCGGCCATCCACACCGGACTCCTCCCTCCCGGCAGCCGGCTGGACAACGAGATCGACCTGGCCGCCCAGCTCAACCTGTCCCGGCCCACGATGCGCAAGGCGATGGATGAGCTGGTGCGCTCCGGCCTGCTGGTGCGCAAGCGCGGCGTGGGAACACAGGTGGTTTCCAGCCAGGTGCGCAGGCCGCTGGAACTCTCCAGCCTCTTCGACGACCTCAGCAACAACGGCAGTAAGCCCACCACCGATGTCCTCAGCTTCTCCCACATCGAAGCCGACGAGGCGACGCGCGAAGCCCTCCAGCTGCCCGCAGGCGCCAAGGTGTACCACTTCACCCGGCTGCGCAAGGTGGGCGGCAAGCCGCTGGCCCTGATGGAGAACTGGGTGCGCGATGACATCACCTCCATCGATGAGGCCCAGCTCGGCGCGCAGGGCCTCTACGGCATCCTGCGCAACGGCGGCGTGAACTTCAGGCTTGCCTCGCAGCGCATCGGGGCCATGGTGGCCAACGACTACCAGGCTCCGCTGCTGGAGACCGAACCGGGTTCGGCGCTGGTGACCATGGAACGCACCGCCGTGGACGACACCGGCCGCAACGTGGAAACCGGGCACCACGTCTACCGAGCCGACTCCTACAGTTTCGAAATGACCCTCGTCCAGCGATAACGCCGGACCTCAGCGCGCTGCGCGCGCTACCACCAAGCCAGCGCCGGCTGGTGCAATCACGCTACTGCTGTGCCCTCAACGAAAGAGCAAAATCTATGGCCAACTGGGTATATCCGCTAGGTTCCGCCGCCGACGGCAGCTGGGACGTGTCCCTGGGAACGTCCGACTCGGCACTGACTGTGGACGGCTGGGCCCACACGGGGCTGAAGGTCGCGACGCTCGCGGCGGGTGCCGCCGTCGAACTTCCCGCCTCGGCTGAGGAGCGCATTGTCGTTCCGCTGAGCGGATCCTTCACGGCCGCCGTCGACGGTGAGGACTTCCGGCTAGCCGGCAGGGCCAGCGTCTTCAACGGCCCCAGCGACGTGCTCTACACCGGCACACAGAAAGCTCTCACCATCAGCTCGGCCGACGGCGGCAGGGTCGCCATTGCGACCGCCCCCGCCAAGACGTCCTACCCCACCCGGCTGGTGACCGCCGCGGAAACCCCGGTGGAGCTCCGCGGCGCCGGGAACTGCTCCCGCCAGGTGCATAACTTCGGCACCCCGGCTGCCCTGGAGGCAGACCGCTTCATCGTCTGCGAGGTCATCACACCGGCCGGCAACTGGTCCTCCTACCCGCCGCACAAGCACGATGAGGAGAAGGACGGCGAGACCAGCCTCGAGGAGATCTACTATTTCGAGACCCGGGTTGCGCCCGAGGGCCCGGCTGCAGCCGGCGCCGGCGTCCAGGGCGACGCCATCGGCTACCAGCGGGTCTACGCCTCGGACGAGCGGCCCATCGACGTCTCGGCCGAGGTCCGCACGGGCGACGTTGTCCTGGTCCCGTACGGCTGGCACGGGCCCGCGATGGCCGCCCCGGGCTATGACCTCTACTACCTGAACGTGATGGCCGGACCCGGACCGGTCCGCGACTGGCTCATCAGCGATGACCCGCACCACGGCTGGATCCGCCAGACCTGGGAGGGCCAGGACGTGGACCCGCGGCTGCCCTTCGGAGCCTAGGCAGCAAGCAGAAGCCCCTCACCGCACGCGGTGAGGGGCTTCTGCTGTGTCCGTGGCAGTACGGAAAAGCCTGGCTAACGCGCCACTTTCAGGGCCACGCGGACGGGAACACCGGTCGCGAGGGACTCCTGGGCGGCATCCGCCACCCGGGACGCCGCTACCGCGTCCTCCGGTGTGCAGGGATTCTCCCGGCGGCCGAGGATCAGTTCCACAAACGCCGCCATCTCGGAGCGGTAGGCAGCATCGAACCTTTCGGCGAAGGTCAGATGCGGCTCCCCCGCGGGGAACCCGATGCCGGCTTCGGCCGAGGCCACTGCGGTTTTGTCATCCAGCCCCACCATCAGCGACCGGCGGGACCCCTGGATTTCCAGCCTGACGTCGTGGCCTGCCCCGTTGTAGCGGGTGGCGGAGACGGTACCCACAGTCCCGTCGTCGAACGTCACCAGCGCCAGGGCGGTGTCCACGTCCCCGGCCGCGCCGATGGCCGGGTCCCCGTTGTTGGAGCCCTTCGCGTAAACCTCGACGATCTCCCGGCCGGTCAGCCAGCGGAGGATGTCGAAGTCGTGGACGGAGCAGTCCCTGAACAGGCCGCCGGAGCTGGCCAGGAACTCCACCGGTGGCGGTGCCATGTCGCACGTGACCGCCCGCAGTGAATGGATCCAGCCCAGTTCCCCGGCCTGGTAAGCCCGCCGGGCCTCCAGGTAGCCGGCGTCGAAGCGGCGCTGGTGGCCGATCTGCACCACGCCCTGCCGGTCCCGGATGTACTCCAGCACCGGCAGCGCGTCCGCCACGTCCAAAGCCACCGGCTTTTCGCAGAAGACCGGGATTCCGGCGTCGACCCCCGCCTTGATCAGCTCAGGGTGCGTGCCCGTGCCAGTCGCAATCACCAGCCCGTCCAGCCCGGAGGCCAGCAGGGCTTCCACCGACGGGAGGAACGCTGCCCCCAGGCCGGCCGCGACGTTCCTGGCGTGCTCTTCGGCAACATCGGTCAGCCGGAGCCGGACGTTGATGCCTTCCGCGTTGAGTACCCCGTTGAGGGCGGCGATGTTGTTGGCGTGCATCACGCCGATCCGCCCCACCCCCACGAGTCCCAGGATGACGTCCTTCATCGCTTCTCCTCTGCATAGACGGTGAAGGCCGCGCGGAAGGCGTCCAGGGCCGCGTCGCTGTCGTCCCTGGCCCAGGCTTCCATGCCAACGGTTCCCTCATAGCCGGCCTCCGCGAGCGCCTTGGCGACGGCCGCGTAGTTGATTTCCCCGGTCCCGGGTTCGCACCGGCCCGGGACGTCGGCCACCTGGATCTCTCCGATGTAGGGCAGGGCTGCCCGCACCAGTTCGATGAGGTTCCCCTCCCCCAGCTGTGCGTGATACAGGTCCAGCATTAGCTTGGCGTGGGGATGCCCCGCGGCCTCCACCAGGGCCAGGGTGTCCTTGGCGCGTGCCAGCGGGATGCCGGGGTGGTCAACGACGGTGTTGAGGTTCTCCAGGCAGAACGTGACGCCGTGTTTTTCGCCCAGCTTGCCGAGCCGTTCCAGGGTCCGCGCCCCGGTGCTCCACATCGTGCCGGTGGAACGGTATACGGGGCGTGCTGCGTGGCCGTCGATCAGTTCGGCCGGGTGCACCACCATGCGGCTGACCCCCAGTTCCAGTGCCGTGGGGATCAGCGATTCGGCGGTCCGCACCACATCATCGGCGGTTTCGGGGTCCACCAGGCTGCCCGAGGTGTAGCCCGTCATGGAGGAAAACACCGCCCCGGTGGCCTTGAGCGCACCGATGTCCTTGGTCCGCGAATCCCAGAGCTCGACGTCGAAGCCGGACTCGTGGATCCGGCGCACCCGTTCCACAAACGGAAGGTCCGTGAAGACCATCTCCGCGCAGACTGCCAGGCGCATCAGACGGCTGCCGTCTCGTTGACCGCGACCGGGGCGCCGCGCTGGACAGATTCGATGCACGCCAGTGCCATGGCCAACGCGCGGCGGGCATCGACGGCACCGGGGGTGATGGTGAAGCCGGACGACGACGGCGGCATGCCATCGCGCCGCGCACGCACCGCGCCGGCGAAGTCGGCGAGTTCGTCCGTGTAGGCCTGGCGGAACAGTTCCACGTTGAGCCGCGGGGTGTCGGCGGACAGGCCATCCGCCGTGTAGCGGCGGGCGGCCGTTTCTGTGGCGCGGCCGGCCTGGACCATGCCTTTGGAGCCGAAGACTTCGCCGCGGATGTCATACCCGTACAGGGCGCTGAAGTTTGCCTCCGCCACGGCCACTGCGCCGTTGCTGTAGCGGATGGTCACCACTGCGGTGTCCAGGAACCCCGCTTCACGCAGGGAGGGCTCCACCAGCGCGTCCGCCACGGCGTATACCTCCACGGGCTCGGCGCCTTCGTTGAACCAGTTGAGGGTGTCGAAGTCGTGGATCAGGGTCTCCAGGAAGATGGTCCACGCCGGGACCCTGGCCGCGTTCGGGATGCTCCCGGTCCCGGGGTCACGGGTCAGGGAGCGAAGGAGCTGCGGTGTCCCGGCGATACCTGCGGCGAGGTCCTTCTTTGCGGCCTGGAAGTCGTCGGCGTACCGCCGGTTGAAGCCGACCTGGAAATGCACGCCGGCCTCTTCCACCGCTGCGAGGGCGGCGTCGAGTTCGTCGAGCCCCTGGCCGGCGGGTTTCTCGCAGAAGACGTGCTTTCCGGCGGCGGCGGCTTGGGCGATCAGCGACGAATGGAACCGTACCGGGCTGGCGATGATGACGGCGTCGATCTCCGGATCCGCCAGGATGTCTTCGGCGTTGGCCGTCACTTGGGCGGTGCCGAGTGTTGTGGCGAGGCTCTGGGCCGATTCCACGTTGGGGTCGGCGATGGCCGCCAGGACGGCGCCCGGGACGCGCCGGGCGATGCTGTCTGCGTGGAACGCGCCCATCCACCCGGAGCCGATGAGCCCGATCCGGACGGGTGCCGGTCCTGCGGCGGGGTTCTGGTTGATGTAAGCCAATGGCTGGTCCTTTCGGGAGTTAGTTGTAGGCCTTGCCGGTGGTCTGCGCCACGTCTGCCACTTCGTTCTGAACTTCCTTGACCACGTCGCCGTGGCCGCCGAGCTGTTCGAGTTCGTGGGCGAGTTCGGCCAGTTCCGCGCCGCCGGCCATCTGCGCGGTGAGCTCTTCGAGCGTGATGTCCTTCTTCTCGTAGTAACCGATCGATTTGCCGCGCTTGAGCAGCAGGAACCGGTCGCCCACGGGGAAGGCGTGGTGCGGGTTGTGGGTGATGAAGATGACGCCCAGGCCGCGGTCGCGGGCCTGCAGGATGTAGCGCAGGACCACGCCTGACTGCTTCACGCCGAGGGCCGCCGTCGGCTCGTCCAGGATCAGGACCTTCGCGCCGAAGTAGACGGCGCGGGCGATCGCGACACACTGGCGTTCACCGCCGGAGAGCTGCCCGATGGGCTGCTCCACGTCCCGCAGGTCGATGCCCATCTCGGCGAGTTCCTTCTTGGTGATGTCCTTCATCTTCTGGACATCCAGGCTCTTGAACGGGCCGAAGCCGGACGTCAGTTCAGAGCCGAGGAAGAAGTTCCGCCAGATCGGCATCAGCGGCACCACGGCGAGGTCCTGGTAGACGGTGGCGATGCCGGCGTCGAGGGCGTCGCGCGGGGAGCCGAACTTCCGCTCCTCCCCCATGATCTTCAGGACGCCGTCGTCGTGCTGGTGCAGGCCGGCGATGATCTTGATCAGGGTGGATTTGCCCGCGCCGTTGTCGCCCAGGACGCAGGTGACCCGGCCGTTGTCCACGGCCATGGTCACGTCGCTCAGCGCCAGGATGTTGCCGTAGTTCTTGCCCACCTTGTCCAGCGAGAGCAGGTGCACCGGCGTGTGCGTCAGTGGATCGGTTTCATTCTGAAGCAGGGTTGCTTGGTCGATCTGCTTGGCATTCATTTTCTCCGGGCCCCTTTACTTGAGCTCTGCTCGGCGCTTGACGATCAGGTTGACGATGGTGGCCAGCAGCAGCATCAGGCCCAGGAAGAACTTGAACCAGTCAGGGTTCCACTGGGCGTAGACGATGCCCTTGTTGGCCATGCCGAAGATGAAGGCGCCAATGGCCCCGCCAACAGCCGAGCCGTAGCCGCCGGTGAGGAGGCAGCCGCCGATCACCGCGGCGATGATGTAGAGGAACTCGTTGCCGACGCCTTCACCGGACTGCACGGTGTCGAAGGCGAAGAGGTTGTGCATGCCGAGGATCCAGCCGCAGAAGCCAACGCCCATGAACAGCCCGATCTTGGTGGCCTTGACCGGCACACCCACGGCGCGGGCCGCGTTCTCGTCCCCGCCGACGGCGAAGATCCAGTTCCCCACGCGGGTCCGCATCAGCACCCAGGTGGCGACTGCGACCAGCGCGATCCAGATGAACACCGTGATCTTGACGTCGATGCCGGCGATGTTCACCGAAGATGCGAAGACGCTGCGGGCGGTGTCGAAGCCGTCCATGTTGGAGATCGACGGCGATGAGACGGAGCCACCGATCAGGCGCGTGAGGCCCAGGTTGAGGCCGGTCAGCATCAGGAATGAGGCCAGGGTGACGATAAAGCTCGGGAGCTTGGTCTTCATCAGGATCCAGCCGTTGATGAAACCGATGGCCAGGGACACCAGCAAAGCCAGGATGACCCCCACCCAGACGTTCGTGCTGAAGTACCAGCTGAACATTGATGCCGTGAGCGCCGAGGAGATCACGGCGACGCCGGTGGAAAGGTCGAATTCCCCGCCGATCATCAGCAGCGAAACCCCTACTGCCATGATCCCGATCGTGGAGCTGCCGTACAGGATGGTGGCCAGGGCATTGGGCTGGGTAAACGTCGAGGACACCACAGCGAAAAAGACGAAGAGGACGATGGCGCCCACGAGGGCCCCAACCTCGGGCCGGCCGAGGAGCTGCTGCAAGGGACTGCGTTTGGCCACGCGTTCATCGGTGGCAGGTGATTTGGTTCTGGTCTGGGTGATGGTCATGATGATTCTCCTTGCTGCCGGGCCGGCGTTGGCCGGCCCGGCCAGCGGGCTGTTAGCGGATACCCTGTTCGGCGAACTTCAGGACTTCGGCGGCGTTGGACTGGTCGACGATGGCCGGACCGGTCAGGACCGACTGGCCGCCGCCGAGCTTGAACCCGCCGCGCTTGTTCTGCCACAGCGCATCCACGGCGCCGTAGCCCTGCAGCCATGGCTGCTGGTCCACGGTGAACAGCACGCTGCCGTCGGAAACCTTTTGGGCGAGTTCCTTGTTCAGGTCGAAGCTGGCAACCTTGGCCGTACTTCCGGCGGTGGCCACTGACTTCAGGAGCGTGAGGGTAATGGGAGCGCCCAGGCCGATGATGACATCAGCGTCCTTGGATGCCTGCAGCTTCGCGGTGGCCGTCGATTCGACCGACGTCATGTCCGCTCCGTTGACATACAGAATTTCCGTGCCGGGTACCTTGGACTTCACACCGGCACAGCGGGCCTCGAGGCCCACATGGCCCTGCGCCTGGATCACGCAGACCGGGTGCTTGTAGCCACCTGCCGCGAGCTTTGTTCCCACGGCCTGGCCGGCGAGCTGCTCGTTGGACCCGAAGTGCGTGAATGCCCCGAGCTGCGCGGAGACCGATTCGCCGGCATTGAAGCTGACGATGGGGATTCCCGCATCAGAGGCTTTCTTCAGCGCATCCTTCAAAGCATCGGGCGTGGCCAGGGTAACGGCGATGCCGTCCACCTTCTGGTCGATCGCCTGCTCGATCAGCTGCGCCTGCCGGCCGGCCTCCGGATCGGAGGTGTACAGCAGTTCAACGTTGTCTTTCGCTGCCGCTTCTTCTGCGCCCTTGCGAACGGTGTCCCAGAACGTGTCGCCGGCGGGGGCGTGGGCGATCAGGGCAATCTTCATCCGCTCCGTGGTGGCCACTTGGCCACCGCCGGCGCCTGTTCCGGTATCAGGGGCCCGGCCCCCGGTGCTTGAGCATGCGCTGAGCGCCAGCATGGGTACTACAGCCGCGGTCAGGGCCGCTTTACGCCAGGAAAAATGTGCCACCTATATCTCCTTTGATCGCAGGGTCCGGGCTGCCACTCTGCAGCCTCCGGAGCACTGTCTACCTCGATCATGGTGATTCAGTTCACTAATGTCAATAGTTTGTCCTGACATTAGGATGTTTTAACTTGAGCGGCCTCCTTGTGATACAAAAACACCGGGAGCAATGGCGGTGCCATCACTCCCGGTGCGGGGCCCGGAATCCTGCCGGGAGAGGTGCTTAGCTGTGGAAACTCGCGGCAACCGCGGCGGGTTCGGCACTCACGTGCTCGACGGCGGCGGGAGCCGGCGCTTCCGACGTCACCTCGCCTGCCCGGTGCCGCTCGTCAGCGGCCGCAGCGAAGGCCATCACCCCGAGGCCAAGCAGGGTGATGCCGGCGCCGGCCCAGATGGGTGAGGTATAGCCAAGGCCGGCGGTGATGGTCACGCCGCCAAGCCAGGCGCCGAGGGCATTGCCGACGTTGAAGGCGCCGATATTGGCGCCGGAGGCCAGGGTGGGTGCGCTGCTGGCATATTTCATAACGCGCATCTGCATGCCCGGGACGGCAGCGAAGCCGAAGCCGCCCATCAGGATGATGGCGGCGATCGTGAGCGGCTGGTTGCCGGCGGTCAGGGCGAAGGCCACCAGGACCACCGCCAGGACGGCGAGGACCACCAGGAGGGTGCGGTCAACATTGCGGTCCGCGGCCTTGCCGCCCACGGTGTTGCCAATGAAGAGTCCAATGCCGAAGAGGATCAGGATCCAGGGCACGGTGGCGGCCGCAAAGCCTGTCACTTCGGTGAGGGTGAAGGCGATGTAGGTGAAGGCGCCGAACATGCCGCCGTAGCCGAGGATGGTGACGAGGATGGAAAGCCAGACCTGGCCGGAGCGGAAGGCGCCCAGCTCCCTCCGCAGGCCGCCTGAAGCAGCGTCGCCACGGCCGGTCCTGGGCACCAGGGTCAGGATGCCGGCCAGTGCCAGAACGCCGATGCCGGTGATAGCCCAGAAGGTCGAGCGCCACCCGGCCGCCTGGCCCAGCATGGTGCCGAACGGGACGCCGAGGACGTTGGCGGCGGTCAGCCCGGTGAACATGATCGCGATGGCGCCGGCCTTTTTGGTGGGAGCCACCATGTCCGCGGCCACTACGGCGCCGATGCCAAAGAATGCACCGTGGGCCAGTGCGGCAACGATCCGGCCGATCATCATCACCGCGTAGTCCGGGGCGGCGGCCGAGATCAGGTTACCCGCCACAAAGAGCACCAGCAGGACGGCGAGCACGGGCTTGCGTTCGAAGCGCGTCACCGCCGCAGTGAGCAGCAGGGCGCCGACGACGACGGCGAGGGCGTAGCCGGAGATCAGCCAACCGGCCGTGGCCTCGCTGACATTGAAGTCGGCGGCCACTTCGGGCAGCAGGCCCATGATCACGAACTCGGTGAGTCCGATCCCAAACCCGCCAAGGGCGAGGGCTAGGAGGCCAAGAGGCATGGGAGTGCTCCTTCAGAAGCTGTACGGAAAGGAATAGGGCGCGTAAGCTAGTAGTTGCAGACGCGTTATTAATTGTTGCACAAGCAGATACTACGCGCAAGCAACTATTATTTGATGTGCCCTGATTCACGTTCCGGGGACAAAACTTTGAAGGGAATTGCAGATGGGCATCAAGGATGACGCCGTCGAAGTCCGGGCTCAGGGCTGGCGGACGCTGGCAGCCTTGCACGGCCTGATCGAATCGGAGCTCGAACGCTCGTTGCAGGCCGAAGCGAAGCTGTCAGTTGTTGAGTACACGGTGCTCGATGCCCTCGGCCGGCAGGACGGCTGGCATATGCGCATGCAGCAGCTGGCCCGCGCCACAGCGCTCAGCGCCAGTGCCACCACCCGTCTGGTCAACAGGCTGGAGGACCGCGGGCTGCTGACCCGCGTCCTGTGCGCCGACGACCGGCGCGGAATCTATACCGAGCTCACGGCCGGCGGGATCAAGCTGCTGGAGGAGGCACGCCCCGCCCACGATGCCACCCTGGAGCGGGCCCTCGCCCAGGCCCAGGAAGTGCCCGAGCTAGCCCCGCTGGTCGACGCGCTCCCCCGGCTCCACTCGCACGCCTGAGCAGTCAACGCACAAGCCCCGCCGGGGGCGCGGAAGCGCGCCCGGCGGGGCTTTTCTTTGGGTGACCTAGGCTACGGCCGCGTTCTTGAAGTAGTGCTCAAGGTCTTCGAGGCTCTTGTCCTTGGTTTCCGGCACCACGCGCTTTACCCAGACGATGGCTGCCAGCTGGATGGCCACGAAGATGAAGAACGTGGCTGACACCCCGATCCAGGCCACCATCTGCGGGAAGAAGAAGCCGATCAGGAAGTTGATCATCCACAGCACGAACACGCAGATGCCCATCCCGATGCCGCGCACGTGCATCGGGAAGATTTCTGACAGGGTCAGCCAGGTGACGGTGCCGATGCAGGACTGCATGGATGCCAGGAAGGTGACCATAAAGAGCAGCACCAGGTAGCCGCGGAGGGTGCCCTCGGGGACCGCCATCGATATCAGGCCGATGGCGAGCAGCGAGGACGAGGTTCCCGCCAGGCCGACGATCAGCATGGGCTTGCGGCGGACGCGGGTCATCAGGGACATGCCCACGATGACCGCCACCACCGACGTGACACCGTTGACGACGTTCGCAAGGAGGGCGCCCTGGTCCCCGAAGCCGGAACTGGAGAGTATCGATGTGCCGTAATACATGATGGCGTTGACGCCGCTGATCTGGTTGATAATGGCCATCCCGAGGCCCACCACGAAGATCCGGCGGATCCAGGGAACTGCGAGGTCCTTGAACGTGCCCATTTTGGATTGGTAGTCTTCGCGGGCTGCCTGCCGGACGTCATCGAATTCCGAGGAGATCTCGGCCGACGCCCGGGTCTTGCGCAGCACCTCCAGCACTTCGCCGAAGCGGCCTGCCGACGCGAGCCAGCGCGGGCTTTCGGGCAGCACAAGCATGCCGAACCACAGCACCACCGCGGGCAGTGTTGCGATGACCAGCATCCACCGCCACACACCGGACGCCTCCGGGAAGGCGTTGCCCAGGACAGCGTTGAACGTGAACGCCAGGAATTGGCCTGTAACGATCATGAGCTCGTTCTGCGTGACGATCCGCCCGCGTTGGGCGGCCGGCGACATTTCCGCCAGGTACACGGGCACGATCACCGACGCCCCACCCACGGCAAGGCCGAGGACGGTCCTGGCCACGACGAGCAGTTCCGTTGTTGGTGCGAAGGAGCAGGCGATCGTGGAGAGTGCGAAGATCAGGGCGAGCGCCATGATGGTCCGTCGCCTGCCGAAACGGTCCGAGAGCCGGCCGGCCGTGATGGCTCCGAACGCCGCGCCGAAAAGCAAGGTGGAGGTGACCAGGCCTTCAGTCAGCGGCGTCAGCCCGAGGTCGCGCTGCATAAAGGGCAGGGCGCCGTTGATCACGCCGGTGTCGTAGCCGAACAGCAGTCCGCCAAAAGTGGAGAACAGGGCCACCCGGCGCATGAACTTCTTGGGATTGCCGGCTGGGGCGGCAGGGCCTGCCAGGGACTGGGTTGAAGAACTCGAAAGCGTATTTTCTGTGTGCTTCATAGGGCGGCCCGCTACCGTGCTTTGGCGATGTAGTTGTTCATCGTGTCCAGCTGGTAGCGGGAGATTTCTTCGGCATTGTCGTCTTCTGCAAACACGCTGGAGACCATCACGGTGTCGTCGCGGTCCAGGAAGCCGATTTCCTGCAGTCCGCCGAAGAATTCCTCCCAGTTGACGTCGCCGTCGCCGATTTTCAGGTGCTGGTGCACGCGCACGGGGTTGCCCGGCGGGTTGGTGATGTACCGCAGGCCGTGGGAGGCGTGGTGGTCCATGGTGTCGGCGACGTGGACCAGGCGGAGCTTGTCCCCCGCAGCGCGCATGATGTCCAGCGGCGCGTTCTTCATGTGGAAGCTGTGCGACGCGACGTAGACCAGGCCCACGTTCTTCGAGTTCAGGCCCCGGATCACCCGGATGGCGGCAAGCCCTTCTTCGACGAAGTCGTCCGGGTGCGGGTCGATCAGCAGGTCGATGCCTTCACGTTCGATGATGGGCAGCAGTTCTTCCATGGAGCGGTAGAAGGCCCGCTCGGATTCTTCTGCTTTTTCCGGACGGCCGCTGAATTCGGTGTTCATGGTGCTGACGCCGAGGTCGACGGTGATCTGGATGGCGCGCTTCCAGTAGCGGACGGCGGCTTCCCGGGCGTCCTCGTCCGGCCCGGACCAGCGCAGGACCGGCAGGACGGAGGCGATCTCAATCCCGGCGTCCGTGCAGGCCTTCTTCAGCTGGCCCACAAGCTCGTCGTCGGCTTTGGGGTGGTTGTAGAACGGGATGAAGTCGGCGTGCGGGGTCATCTGCATGTACTTGTAGCCGAGGTCCGCCACCACCCGGGGGAATTCGAGCAGGCTGTGTGAGTGGTGGAACGGGGTGGGATCAAGTGCGATTTTCACGTGGAACACTCCATTGTGGATCAGTCCGAAAAGGGCGGGCGGGCTAGCTGTAGAGGGCAGGCTTGGAGTTCAGCTTCACGGCGACCTTTTCGCCGTTCTTCTGGGCCTCGACGCCGGCTTCGCAGCACGCCGCGGTGGCGTACCCGTCCCAGGCGGTGGGGCCGCCGATCTCGCCACGGACCGCAGCGTCCACCCACGACTGGATTTCGACGTCGTACGCGGCGCCGAAACGCTCCTCGAAGCCGGCGGTGACGTTGCCACCCCAGCGGCCGGCAGTGCGGGTGTAGGGACCCTTGTCGCCGCCGATGCTGACGACGCCTTCCTCGAAGGACGCCTGGGTGCCTACCTCGTAGCCGTAGTTCGCGTTGACGAAGATCTCGACGTCGGCGAGGACACCGGACTCGGTTTCCAGCAGCACGTGCTGGGGGTCGTGCTGGCCGGCGGGCGCGTTCTTCGTCGCCTTGCCCAGGCGCACCTGGACGGACGTGATTTCCTCACCGGTGAAGAACCGGATGGCGTCGAATTCGTGCACCACGGAGTCGTTGATCAGCATCTCGTTGGTGAAGCCGGGAGGGGTGGTGGGGTTGCGGTGCTGGTGGTGCAGCATCAGCAGCTCGCCGAGCTCCCCGTTGCGGATGATGTCGCCCAAGGCAGCGTATTCGGCGTCGAACCGGCGCATAAAACCAACCTGGATGCGCTTGCGGCCCAGCTTCTCTTCAGCCTGGACAATCTTCCACGAGGACTCGGCGTCCGGGGTCAGCGGCTTCTCGCAGAGGATGGGGATGTCCTTGGCGATCGCCTTGAGCAGGATGTCCTCGTGCAGGAAGCCCGGCGTGGCGATCAGCACGGCGTTGACATCACCGTTGTTCAGCGCCTCCTCGGCGTCGGACAGGGCCACGGCACCGGGGATGCCTTCGATGGCGGCCTGGGCGCGGACCAGGTCAACGTCGACGACGGCGGCCACTTCGGCGCCGTTGATGCGCTTGTGGAGGCGCTGGATGTGGTCCGCGCCCATGCGGCCGGCGCCGATGACGGCGACGCGAAGGGTTTCAGTCATTGATTCTTTCCTTACGTTTCGGTGCCCTGGGCGGACGCTAGTTGACGGCCGTGCGGGAGCCGCAGGACAGCAGGTAGTTGCGGGTGCGCTTGGCGATGGGCATGGGGATGTCGAAGGCCACTGGGTACATGTCCTGCTCTACTATGCCGAAGATGGGCCGGTTCAGAGCCTCCACTGCTTCGATGACGGCCCGCAGGTCCGGCAGCCCGTTCGGCGGCTCGGTCATCACGCCGGCAAGGTTTGCGGCGGCCCAGGTCATGTTTTCCTCGTTGACCTTCTTGAGGATGTCCGGGTTGATCTGCTTCAGGTGCAGGTAGCCGATGCGGTCCGGGTAGTTCTTGATCAGCTCAAGGCTGGAGGCTCCGCAGTATTCGGCGTGGCCGGTGTCCAGGCACAGGTTCAGGTACTTGCTGTCGGTGGCGGCCAGCAGGGTTTCGATGTCTTCCTGTGCTCCGACGTGGGAGTCTGCGTGCGAGTGGAACTGCTGCTGCAGGCCAAAGTCTTCCAGCAGGGTCTTGCCCAGGCGGTTGTGGCCTGCGAAGAGGTCGCCCCAGGCTTTTTCGGTGAGTTCGCCGCTTTCCACGGCTTCGCCGGTGACATCGTCACGCCACATGGCGGGGATGACCACGATGTGCTCGCCGCCCATGGCTGCGGTAAGCTCGGCGACCTTGCGGGCCGGCTCCCAGGCGGTCTCCCACTGGTCCAATCCGCGGTGGAACGCAGTGAAAACCGTTCCTGCGGTGACCTTCAAGTCGCGGGCCTTGAGTTCCTCCGCCAGCCTGGTGGGGTCGTTCGGCAGGTAACCGTACGGGCCCAGTTCGATCCACTTGTAGCCGGACTCGGCCACTTCGTCGAGGAACCGCTCCCACGGGGTCTGCTTGGGGTCATCCGCGAACCAGACGCCCCAGGAATCCGGTGCGGTGCCGATGATCAGCTTGTTCTCAGTCATATCTCAATCCTTTGCATCACCTGGTTTCGACAAGCTCAACCACCGGTGGTTGAGCTTGTCGAAACCAGGTGGGCCTCGTTAGTTGGAGGGGAAGTTGTAGCTTGCGCCGGAGGCGTGGGTGGGTTCGGGCCAGCGGGACGTCACTACTTTGCCGCGGGTGTAGAAGGAGACGCCTTCGGGGCCGTAGATGTGCTTGTCACCGAACAGGGAAGCCTTCCAGCCGCCGAAGGAGTGGTAGGCCACCGGGACCGGCAGGGGGACGTTGATGCCGATCATGCCCACGCTCACGGAGCGCTGGAACTTCCGGGCGTTCGCGCCGGAGGAGGTGAAGATCGCGGTGCCGTTGCCGTACGGGTTGGCGTTGATCAGGGCGATGCCGGCGTCGAGGTCCTCCACGCGGACGACGACGAGCACGGGTCCGAAGATTTCCTCCGTGTAGGCGGTCATTCCGGTCTTCACGTGGTCGATTACCGTGGGTCCGACCCAGAAGCCGTCCTCGTGGCCGGGGACGACGAGGTCGCGGCCGTCCACGACCATGGCCGCGCCTGCGGTTTCGGCCTCGGTGACGATCTTCACGATGCGTTCCTTGGACGCCGGGGTGATGACCGGGCCCATTTCGGCGCCGGGTGCGGTGCCGTTGTTGACCTTCACGGCCAGGGCGCGCTCTTCGACCTTTTTGACGATCAGGTCCGCGGCGTCCCCGACGGCGACGGCGACGGAGATCGCCATGCAGCGCTCCCCGGCGGAGCCGAACGCGGCGGCGGCGAGGTGGTCCGCGGCGTTGTCCAGGTCCGCGTCCGGCATGATGATGGCGTGGTTCTTCGCCCCGCCCAGCGCCTGGACCCGCTTGCCGTGCCTGGTCGCGGTCTCGTGGACGTACTGGGCGATCGGAGTGGACCCAACAAAACTAATGCCGTCCACGTCCGGGTGGGTCAGGAGCCCCTCGACGGTTTCCTTGTCACCGTGCAGGACCTGGAACACCCCGTCGGGCAGGCCGGCCTGCTTGAACAGCTTCGCGAGCAGCATCGACGCGGAAGGGTCACGTTCGGAGGGCTTGAGGATGAACGCATTGCCGGTGGCGATCGCCATCGGGGCCATCCACAACGGCACCATGACGGGGAAGTTGAACGGGGTGATGCCCGCGACGACGCCGAGCGGCTCACGGAAGGAGAAGACGTCGATGCCGGTGGAGACCTGGTCCGAGTAGTCGCCCTTGAGCAGGGTCGGGATGCCGCAGGCGAACTCGATGACCTCCAGGCCGCGGCCGATCTCGCCCTTGGCGTCGGAGAGGACCTTGCCGTGCTCGGCAGTGATCAGTTCAGCGAGCTCGTCCACGTGCGCGGCAACGAGTTCGCGGAACTTGAACAGCACGTTGGTGCGCTTGGCCAGGGAAATATCACCCCAGGAATCGGCGGCGGCACGGGCAGCGGCGACAGTGGCGTCCAGGTCGGCCCGGTTGGCCAGCCGCAGCTGGGCGGACACGGCACCGGTGGCCGGGTTGTAGACGGGCTGGGTGCGGGTGCCTTCACCGGCGGTTTCGGCGCCGTTGATGAAATGGTTGATGGTGGTGGTCTCAGTGGTGGTGGCAGTCATGGGACTCTTCCTTGAGTAGTCGAAGGGGCTGAAGAGAAGGATTTAGCCGAGCAGTTTGCGCTGGCGGGCCTTGTGGTCGGTGTAGGTCTGGAAGGCCTGCTGGGTGGAGTCGAGCTCGGAGACCTGGGAGACAGGAACGTCCCACCACGACTCGGAGCTCGGCGCGTCAAGCAGCGGATCGGATTCAACGTGGATCAGGATGGGCCCACCGCGCTCCGGGGCGGCTTTGGCGTCCCGGATGGCCTGCTCGAGCTCGGCGATGACCTTCTCCCCCGGTTCGATCCGGACCACCTTCACGCCGAGGCTTTCGGCGTTCAGGGCCAGGTCCACGGGGAGGGTGTCGCCCTCGTCGAAGCTGTGCTGCTCCTCGTCCAGGGCACGGTACTGGGTGCCGAACCGCTGCGAGCCGAGCGATTCGGAAAGCGAACCGATGGAGGCGTAGCCGTGGTTCTGGATCAGGACCACAATCAGCTTGATCCGTTCGGCGACGGCGGTGACCAGTTCGGTGTGCATCATCAGGTAGGAGCCGTCCCCCACCATCACAACGACGTCCCGCTGCGTTCCGCCGCGGGCGGCCTCAGCAAGGGCGGCGCGCTTAACGCCGAGGCCGCCGGGGATTTCGTAGCCCATGCAGGAGTACGCGTATTCCACGTGGTAGCCGAACGGGTCCCGGACCCGCCACATCTTGTGCAGGTCCCCGGGCAGCGAGCCCGCAGCGCAAATGACGACGTCGGGCGCGTCCATGGCCCGGGAGGTGGCGCCGATGATCTCGTTCTGCGCCGGCAGCGGCGTGAACCGGGTATCGAACGCCTCATCCACGGTGGCGTCCCAACGCTGCTTCTCCGCAACAACCTGGGCTTCGAGGTCCGCGCCGACGCGGTACCCGCCCAAGGCTGCGTTGAGCTTGACCAGGGCCTTGCGGGCGTCGGCCACGATCGGGAGGGTAGTGCCGTGCTTGTACGCGTCGATGGCGGCGACGTTGATGTTGATGAAGCGCACGTCCGGGTTCTGGAACGCGGTCCGCGACGCGGTGGTGAAGTCCTCATACCGGGTGCCGATCCCGATGATCAGGTCCGCCTCCGCGGCGATGGCGTTCGCCGCCGTCGTACCCGTCGAACCGATCGCCCCGAGGGAGAACGGGTGGTCCCAGGGAAGGACACCGACGCCGGCCTGGGTGTTCCCCACCGTGATCCCCGTCAGCTCGGCGAACGTGGCCAGTTCATCGTTGGCGTAGGCGTAGAGGACGCCGCCGCCGGCGATGATCAGGGGCCGCTTCGCGGCACGGATGGCCTCGGCGGCGCGGCGGATGTCCTCGTCGTCGGCGTCGGGGCGGCGGATCCGCCACTCGCGCTCGGCCAGGAACTCCTCGGGCACGTCGAAGGCCTCGGCCTGGACATCCTGCGGGAGGGAGATGGTGACCGCCCCGGTTTCGGCCGGATCGGTCAGGACCCGCAGGCCGTGGTGGAACGCCGAGAACAGCTGCTCCGGCCGGGAAACCCGGTCAAAAAACTTGGACAGCGGCCGGAAGGCGTCATTGACGGTGATGTCGTAGGCGTAGGGCTGCTCCAGCTGCTGCAGGACCGGGTCCGCGGCGCGCGTGGCAAAGGTGTCACTCGGCAGCAGCAGAACCGGCAGCCGGTTGGTGGTGGCCAGCGCAGCCCCGGTCAGCAGGTTCGAGGAACCCGGCCCGATCGAGGTGCTGATCGCGAATGTCTGGCGGCGGCGGGTGTGCCGGGCATAACCCACGGCCTGGTGCGCCTGGGCCTGTTCGTTGCGGCCCTGGTAATACGGCATGATCTTCGGGTCAAGCTGCTGGTACTGCTTCAAAGCCTGCCCGACGCCGGCGACGTTGCCGTGCCCGAAAATGCCGAACGTGCCCGGGATCAGTCGTTCCCGGTAGTCCTCGCTGCCGATGCGGTCAACGGTGTACTGCTTGGACAGGTATTCCACCACGGCCTGTGCGACCGTCATTCGGCGGGTCCCGGTTGCTGTTCTCGTCCCCATGGGAAGTTACTCCGATACTTCTGCGGTGTGGGCTGGTGCGGTGTGGTGAAGGAGGGAGGCGGCGGTTGCCACGGCGCCGGCAACATCGCCGTCGGCCGGATAGAGCAGTGTCCGTCCGACGGTGAGGCCCTGCACGCCCGGGAGGGCCAGGGCGGCCTGCCAGCTGGCGAACACCTCGTCCTGGGTGCCGTCCGGGTCCCCGCCCAGGAGCACGGTGGGCATGGTGGTGGCCGCCATGACCCGTTCCATCTCGGCCACTACGGGCAGCTTCATCCACGTGTAGGCGCTGGTGGAACCCAGGCCTTCGGCAATCGCGATGGACTTGATCACGGCGTTGGTGGAGAGGTCGTTGCGGACCTTGCCGTTTTCCCGGAGGGAGAGGAACGGTTCCACCATGGCGATCAGCCTGCGCTCAGCAAGGGAGTCGATGGCCTTGGCCGTAGCCTCAAGCATGGACACTGTGTCCGGGTCGCCCAGGCAGATGCGTGTCAGCATCTTCCCGCCGTCGGCACCGAGGGCTTCCAGCGCTGCCGCCGTGTGTCCGGTGAAACGATCATCGAATTCGTTGATCAGGCCGGACAGCCCGCCGCGGTTCATTGACCCGAAAACCAGTTTGCCGTCCAGGGCGCCCAGCAGGAGCAGGTCATCCATGATGTCCGGCGAGGCCAGCACGCCGTCCACCTCCGGGTTGGCCAGCGCAATCTGCAGCCGGTCCAGCAGCTGCCGGCGGTCCGCCATGGCCACCGGATCATTCCCGACGGCGAGGGCTCCCCGCGCGGGGTGGTCCGCCGCGACGATGAAGTTCTGCCGGCCGTACTTCAGGCCGGGGTGGCGTCGCCGCGCCGCGGCGGCCCGGGCAACGGCGTCCGGATCCTCGAGCCGGATGGTGCTCAGGTGGGCGTAGCGGCGTGGATCGTCGTCCAGGGCATTGTTCGAGGCGAGGGGTGTGAGTGTCACAGTGCTGCTCCTTGCGGGACTGACGTGACGGGAACCGGGCGGCCGCGTTCGGCCAGCAGCGAGGTGACCTCGTCCGGTGTCGGCATCGCATCGGCGCAGGACAAACGGGAGGCAACAATCGCGCCGGCGGCGTTGGCGTAGTCCAGGACCTGGGCCAGCGGCCAGCCGCAGAGCAGTCCGTGGCAGAAGGCTCCGCCGAAGGAATCTCCGGCGCCGAGGCCGTTGACGGTCTCCACAGGCACAGGGGCGGACACCACACGCTCGGTGCGTGTCTTCGCCATGACGCCCTCCGGGCCGAGTTTGACGACGGCGATCTCAACTCCGGCGGCGAGCAGGCGGTCGGCCTGCTCGTCAGGGGTTCCCTCCCCCACCGCGACGGCGCATTCCTTGTCGTTGCCGATGGCAACCGTGACGTGCGGCAGGATCTTGGCGACCTGGGCCCGCGCTTCCTCTTCCGATGCCCAGAACATCGGGCGGTAGTCCAGGTCCAGGATGGTGAATTGGCCGTCTTTCAGGCCGGCCTGCGGGCGAGCCTCATGCGCTTTGATGTGGGCTTCGCGGCTGGGCTCCTGGCACAGGCCCGTGACGGTGGACCAGAAGATCCGCGCGTCCCGGATGGCGTCCAGGTCGAGCTCTTCGGCCTTGATCTGGAGGTCGGGTGCTGTGGGGAAACGTCCGTAGAAGTACAGCGGGAAGTCCTCGGGCGGCTTGATCGCGCAGAAGGTCACCGCGGTGGGCCACTCCTTCACGGGCGTGACAAAGGAATCATCAACATTGAACTTCTTCAGTTCCCGGTGAAGATACGTTCCGAACGCGTCATCGCCGGTGCGGGTGATCACGCCGGTCCGGCGGCCGTGCCGGGCAGCCGCCACGGCGACGTTCGACGGCGATCCGCCAAGGTACTTTCCAAAGGAGGTCACGTCCTCCAGATCCACCCCGATGTCATTCGGGTAGATATCAACGCTGATGCGCCCGATCGTGAGCAGTTCGTGGGTCACGGTAATCGCGGACCTTTCTTGTTTGAACTCTGTACCTCAAAACAGCTAGAGCCCGGTGCCTGGCTGACCCCTCCATGAGCGGGGTCACATCCACTACTCTGCCCTAGAATCAATGTCCTGTCAAAGGTTTGTACTGACATGTTTACAACTTGCCATAGGAGGCCACGGAGCCCACAATCGGAGCCCTTAGCCTGCCGGAAATGGCGCTATTTACGGGGTACGGCCAGTTCGCCGGTGACGTACTGGGCCCTGCCAAAGCCGAACGACCAGTCGCCCGCCGCGTTCTCCACGTAGCCGATGAAGACGTCCTCGCCGGCCACGCCCACGCTTTCCAGCCTCGCGGCGATGGCGGCAAAAAGTGACTGTTTGGCCTCCTGGCTGCGGCCGGCCTGAGTGAAGATCTGAATCATCACCACATCCAGGGTGCGCTCGAAGCCCAGTCCGGCATCCTGCGCCACAATCTGCCCCTCCGGATGTTCGGTCAGGACGTGGAAGTAGTCCCGCTCCGGAATCCCATACTCCGACAGGATCGCATCGTGGATCCCCCGGCTCAGTCGGCGCAGATCCTCGGGGCTGCGCCCCTGATTAACATCTATTCGTACCAGCGGCACAGTAGCTCCCTCAACTAGTTTGTCCTGACATACTAACAAACTACTCAAGCTGCGAACAAAGTTTCGTCCACAACCCCTTGCCGTCCGGCGGTTCCAGGAGTAGCCTTAAACAACCAAGAGGTTGATAAAGCAATTGATTGATTACGTTGGCAGGCACGTGGCGGGAGGTGGCGGGGATGGACAGCAACGATGCGCTCCTCGATGCAGCATTCACGGCCTTGGCCGACCCCGTCCGCCGCCGCATCATCGCCCGGCTCAGCCGGGGCCCCGCCACCGTTAACGAACTTGCGGAACCATTCGCGATCACCAAACAGGCGGTCTCGAAGCACATCCAGGTCCTCGAACAGGCGCAGTTGGTCACACGTACGCGTGACGCGCAGCGCCGGCCCGTCCACCTGAACCCCGCACGACTGGAGGCGCTCACCGCCTGGATTGACCAGTACCGGTTGGTCCGCGAGGGGCAGTTCCGCAGCCTCGATGCCGTGCTCCACTCCAGCGCCGCCGCAAGCGGCACACAGGCAAAGGACCCATCATGAGCAATGAACTGAAACTCAGCATCCCCGAAGGACTCCCTTTTATCGACTACGAGCGTGAGTTCGATTTCCCGGTCGCGGACGTGTTCCGCGCGCACAAGGAGCCGGACCTGATCGTCCAGTGGCTCGGCCCGCGGGGACTGAAGATGGACATCGACCACTACGACTTCCGCACCGGCGGCACCTACAGCTACCTGCACACGGGGCCCGACGGCGTCGCCTATCAGTTCAGCGGGGTCTTCCACACGGTCCGGGAAAACGAATTCGCCATCCAGACCTTCGAGTTCGGCGGCTACCCGGATGTTGTCAGCCTCGAATTCATGACGTTTGAGGATCTCGGCAACGGACGCACCCGCCTGCGCGGCCACTCCGTCTACCCCACCCAGGAGGCCCGGGACGGCATGGCGCAGTCCGGCATGGAGGGCGGCCTGACTGAGGGCTACGAGCGGCTGGATGAGCTGCTCAGCGGCGCAAAGGTCTAGGACCGAAAAGTACGACGACGGACGGTCACTTTCCCGGGGAAGGTGACCGTCCGTCGTCGTACTTTAACCAAAAAACGCGGGGCCACCTTGCCGTCCAAGGACGGCAGGTGGCCCCGCGCTCTGTGCTGTGAACTTAGAGCGCTGCGTAGACTTCCCGCAGCAGCTTGGCGGTCTCGGACGGCGTCTTGCCGACCTTCACGCCTGCAGCCTCGAGTGCTTCCTTCTTGGCCTGGGCGGTTCCTGCGGAACCGGAGACGATGGCGCCGGCGTGGCCCATGGTCTTGCCTTCGGGAGCGGTGAAGCCGGCCACGTAGCCAACAACGGGCTTGGTGACGTTGGCCTTGATGAAGTCAGCCGCACGCTCTTCAGCGTCGCCGCCGATTTCGCCGATCATGACGATCGCCTTGGTCTCGGGGTCAGCCTCGAACGCAGCCAGGGCGTCGATGTGGGTGGTTCCGATGACGGGGTCGCCGCCGATGCCGATGGCGGTGGAGAAGCCGAGGTCACGCAGCTCGTACATCATCTGGTAGGTCAGGGTTCCGGACTTGGAAACCAGGCCGATGGGGCCCTTGCCCGTAATGTTGTTCGGCGTGATGCCGACCAGCGCTTCGCCGGGGGTGATGATGCCGGGGCAGTTCGGTCCGATGATGCGGGTGACCTGCTTGCCGTCGGCGTCAACCGTGGCCTGGGCCAGTGCCCAGAATTCGGCGGAGTCCTGGACCGGCACGCCTTCGGTGATGACTACAACGAGGCCGATGCCGGCTTCGATGGCTTCAACAACGGCGTTCTTGGTGAATGCCGGCGGGACAAAGACGATGGAGACGTCAGCGCCGGTTTCGGCCATGGCTTCCTTGACGGTGCCAAAGACGTTGATTTCGTTGTCGCCGTGCAGGACCGTGGTGCCGGCCTTGCGGGCGTTGACGCCACCAACAATGTTGGTGCCGGCCTTCAGCATCAGGGCGGTGTGCTTGGTGCCTTCGCCGCCGGTGATGCCCTGGACGATGACCTTGGAGTCCTTGTTCAGATAGATAGACATGGTGCGTCCCTTTACTTAGCTGCGTTGGCGAGCTCGGCGGCCTTGTCGGCGCCCTCGTCCATGGTGGCGGCCAGGGTAACCAGCGGGTGGTTGGCCTCGGCCAGGATGCGGCGGCCTTCCTCAACGTTGTTGCCGTCGAGGCGGACTACCAGCGGCTTGTTCGCGGAGGAGCCCAGCTCAGCCAGGGCGCCAACGATGCCCTTGGCCACGGCGTCACACGCGGTGATGCCACCGAAGACGTTCACGAACACGGACTTGACCTGCTCGTCACCGAGGATGACGTCGAGGCCGGCCGCCATGACCTCGGCGGATGCTCCACCGCCGATGTCCAGGAAGTTGGCGGGCTTGACGTTGCCGTGGTTTTCGCCGGCATAGGCAACGACGTCCAGCGTGGACATAACCAGGCCTGCACCGTTGCCGATGATGCCAACGGAGCCGTCCAGCTTGACGTAGTTCAGGTCCTGCGCCTTGGCCTTGGCCTCGAGCGGGTCCGCAGCGTCCTTGTCCTCGAGGAGGGCGTGCTTGGCGTGGCGGAACTCCGCGTTCTCGTCGAGGGAGACCTTGCCGTCCAGTGCCACGATGTCGCCGGCACCGGTCTTGACCAGCGGGTTGACCTCAACGAGGGTGGCGTCTTCCTTCTTGAAGACGTCCCACAGCTTGAGGATCACGGCGGCGACCTTGCCGCGCAGTTCCTCAGCGAAGCCGGCGGCTGCAACGATTTCGTCAGCCTTGGCCTGGTCGATGCCGACGGCGGGATCGATGGCGATCTTGGCCAGCGCTTCCGGACGTTCGACGGCGAGCTGCTCGATCTCCATGCCGCCCTCTACCGAGCACATGGCCAGGTAGTTGCGGTTTGCCCGGTCCAGCAGGACGGAGAAGTAGTACTCCTCGGCAATGTCAGCACCCTGGGCGATCATCACCTTGTTGACCGTGTGGCCCTTGATATCCATGCCCAGGATGTTGGTGGAGTGCTCAAGTGCCTCGTCGGCGGTCTTGGCAACCTTGACGCCGCCGGCCTTACCGCGGCCACCGGCCTTAACCTGGGCCTTAACGACAGTTACGCCGCCGATCTTCTCGGCAGCTGCCTTTGCTTCTTCTGGGGTGTACGCCACGATGCCAGCAAGCACGGGTACACCGTGCGCCTCGAACATATCGCGCGCCTGGTATTCAAACAGGTCCACGGTTTAGTGTCCTTCTACGTCGAAGTAGTTTCTGTACAGTCGGGCACCATCGAAGACGGTGACCGGGCTGCGGAATTGCAAGCACCTGCGACTGGTTGGAAACGAGCCACGCGGCGCAATGCTCCTTTCGGAACTCTAGTCCTTTCTGGGGACCGGCCCGTCCCAGACTACCGCTTATGTGAGTAAGGACACTATTCTATGGGGCGTAGAAAAAGCCCTAGATTACGGGGTTTTTGGGGCCTCTGACGGGGCCGTTGAAGCCGGTTCGGATGCCTTGGAAATAAGTTCGTAGCGGTCCCGCGCAACAAAGAATCCGACGCCGGCGGACACGTTTCCGCACGCCACGCCGCCGTTGTAGGCGGAACAACGCAGTCCGTTCCGTTCGAGGTTCTGCCCTTCCGGAAGGACCGGAAGCTGGGTGATCGGGCCTGCTTTGTTCCCCTCCGGTCCGTAGGCCGACTCCATTTGTGTGACGCCGGAACGGCACCCGCCGTAGGTTGCTGATTCAGGAGTCAGCAGGGCCGTTCCGCCGAGATAGCCCAGGCCGGTTCCGGCGCAGTCGTCCTTCACGTCGGCGGTTGCCGGCTTGGGATACTTCGCGAGCTCGCAGTGTGCCACGGGAACGGTAGCCAGTTTGGTGTTCCCGCTGTCGCTGAAGTTGTTCTGCTCGTAGGGAAGCTTGATGTGCTCGCCCTTGGCCGAGGTCAGTGAACACACGATGGAGCGGTCCCCGGTCACGAAGGAGAGGATGTCTTCGCCGGCCGCGAAGGGGGCTGGATCAGCCAGGGCTGCCTGTTCCAGTTGTTCCAGTGCGGGCAGCGGCGGCGGAGCCACGTAGCCGGGGTCCTCGGTGGTGATGGAACACGCCGTGGCCGCCAGCAGGAAGAAGGCGGCCAGGATCCCCAATACAGTCCGTCGCATGGGCTCCATTATGCCCGGATGCCGGCTTCACCCCGCGGACGGCTTCGCGACGCCCTCCACGACGGCGGCAGCGGCCTCGGCCGGATCTGCCGAGTCCAGCTGTTCACGCATGTTCCGTGCGCGCTCTTTCCAGCCGGGATCTGCCAGGACTTTCTCCACGGCGCCCGCGATGTCGGCGGGCTTGGGCGCATCCGACCGCAGGTTGATGCCGACGCGGGCATGTTCCACCCGGGCGTTGACGTCGCTCTTGCCCTCGTTGATGCCCGACACCACCAGCGGGACACCCTTGGAAAGGCTGAGCTGCACGCCACCGAACCCGCCGTTGGTGATGAACACGTCGGTGAAGTCAAAGACTGTGGCGAAATCCACGTAGTCCCGCACCACCACATTGGCCTGTTTGTAGCGGGCCTGGAGGGCTTCGGTGCCCCGTCCACCGGTAGCAACGATCACCAACGCGTCCATGTCCTTCAGCGCCTCAAGCGCGGGAACAATCAGTTTGTTGTGGTCCGCGTTGTCCACCGTCCCCTGTGTCACCACGAACGTTGCCGGGTAGTTTCGCGGCAGCTCATCGTCGATGCCGGTTCCTGCCGCGGACTGGTCGGCTGCACGGTATGGCAGCAGCGCCCCGACGTAGTGGACCTTGGGGTTGACGTGCCGCCGCGGGAAATCGAGGGACTCCGGCCCGGTCTGGATGATGGCGTCCGAGCACCGGTAGGGTTCGTCCGTCAACCGGCCGTGGCTGGGGACCACCTGGCCGTAGGTCCCGTGCTGGCGCCGGTAGCTCTTGTTCGCCGGCCTGAAGATGACCTTGTCCGAAAGCAGACCTGCTGAGGCCTGCACCAGCCTTTCCGCAGCATTGCGGGGCGGGTTGAACCCGAAGAACAGCGGTGGGACCAGCGGATCGCTCTCCATGTTCGGAACCACAACGAAGGTCACCAGTGGCTTTCCCAAAAGATGCGAAAGCAGCCGCTGGATGAACATGGTGCTGTCCACGACCGCGACGTCGAAGGGAAAATCTGTGTTCAGTTCGCGAATGTCCTCAATGAAATTGCTGATGTTGCTGGCAAAGATCTTTTCCCCGTCGAAGCCGATGGCCAGGGGCCCTTTGAGTTTGGCCCGCTCCGGATACAGCTCGTTCAGGTTGTCCGCACGGTGCTCGATCGCCCGGCGGAAAGGGAAGTGCTCAATGCCCAGGCCCTGGAGCTTCCCGGCGAATACCTGGCCGGTGTACCAGCCGACGTCATGGCCGCGGTCCTTCAGGCGCATCGCGACGCCTGTCATGGGGTTGAAATGGCCGTCAATGGCCTGGCTGGCGAACAGGATTTTCACGGTAGTGCCCCGAATCTGCCGTACTCAATTTTCCTGAACTGTATGCCAGCCCGGGTCCCCCGACAAGGGCAGCCGCCCCTAGGCGTCGAGCTTGGTCAGCGGCGCGTAGCGCAGCAGGAGCCGCTTCTCCCCCACATCGAATTTGACCTTTGCCACGGTCTTGTCACCGGCGCCTTCAAGCGCCAGCACCGTGCCGTTGCCGAAGCTGGTGTGGTTGACCTTGTCCCCCACGCTGACAGCCACGATCTCCTTCTGCGGCTGCACCCGGTTCTTGGCGATGATGGCGGGAACGTCCGAGTTGAAACCGGCCGAGGAATCAGCCGCCGCGCCACGGGCCGTGCCGGCGCCCCAGAAGGATCCGTTGTACCGGTTCGAGGCAATGGATCCGCTGCCCCAGCCGCCGGTCTGCCGGCTGGTGCCTTCGCGTTTCCACTCCAGAAGCTCGGCCGGGATCTCCTCGAGGAACTGGCTGGCGGGGTTGTACTGGCTCTGGCCCCACATGCTGCGGACCTCTGAACGCGTGACGTAGAGGCGCTTGCGGGCGCGCGTCAGGCCCACGTAGGCGAGCCGGCGCTCCTCGGCGAGTTCCTTGGGGTCGGTGGCGGACCGCTGGTGCGGGAACAGCCCGTGCTCCATGCCCGTCAGGAACACCACCGGGAATTCGAGGCCCTTTGCCGTGTGCAGTGTCATCAGCGTGACCACGCCCAGCCGTTTGGCCTCCGCCACGGCGGCGTCGATATCGGCCCCCGGCGCGTCCGGGATCTGGTCGGCGTCCGCGACAAGCGAGACCTGCTCCAGGAAGGCGCCCAGCGACCCTTCCGGGTTTTCCTGTTCGTATTCACGGACGACGGCGACCAGTTCCGCCAGGTTTTCCACGCGGGACTCGTCCTGCGGATCGGTGCTCGAACGCAGGCCGGCCAGGTAGCCCGTCTGCTCCAGGACCGCCTCAAGGGCAGCCGCCGCGCCTGAACCGGCCGCCACTTCGGCGAGATCGTCCAGGAGTTTCACGAACCCCAGCACCGCGTTAACGGAGCGGGTGGCCATGCCGGGGGCTTCCTCGGCGCGGCGGGCGGCGGCCATGAAGGACATCCGCTCCCGCTGTGCCAGTGCAGCCACGGCGCCCTCGGCGCGGTCGCCGATGCCGCGCTTGGGTTCGTTCAGCACGCGGCGCAGGTTGACGTCGTCGTCGGGGTTGACCAGCACCCGGAGGTACGCGAGCGCGTCCTTGATTTCCTTGCGTTCGTAGAAGCGGGTGCCGCCAACAACCTTGTACGGAAGCCCTACCCGTACCAGCACGTCCTCGATGGAGCGGGACTGCGCGTTGGTGCGATAGAAAATGGCGACATCGCCGGGGCGCAGGTTGTCCTCGTCCTGGAGGCGGTCAATTTCCTTGGCGATGAACTGGGCTTCATCGTGTTCGTTTTCGCCCACATAGCCGATGATCTTGTGGCCTTCGCCCTCGGCCGTCCACAGCCGTTTGTCCGGGCGGTTGGGGTTGCGCGAGATGACGGAGTTGGCGGCGCTGAGGATGTTCTGCGTGGAGCGGTAGTTCTGTTCCAGCTTGATGGTGCGCGCGTCCGGGTAGTCCTTTTCGAACTCCACGATGTTGCGGATGTCGGCGCCACGGAACGCGTAGATGGACTGGTCGGAGTCGCCCACCACGGTGAGCTCGGAGGCGCCGGGTCCCTCGCCCACGATTTCGCGTACCAGCGCGTACTGGGCGTGGTTGGTGTCCTGGTATTCGTCCACGAGGACGTGCCGGAAGCGCCGCCGGTAGGAGTCAGCGAGCGCCGGGAAGGCCCGGAACATGTAGACCGTCTCGGCGATCAGGTCGTCAAAGTCCATGGCGTTGGCCTGCCGCAGCCGTTGGGTGTAGCCCTTGAAGACGTCGGCCACGGCGGACTCGAACGGATCGTTGTGGTTCGCGGAGGACGTGTAGGAGTCGGCGTCGATGAGCTCGTTCTTGAGAGCCGAGATCTTGTGCTGGATGGCCTTGGGCGCGAACTTCTTGGGGTCCAGGTCCAGGCTCTTGGACACCTGCGTGACCAGCCGGAGCGAGTCCGCGGAGTCATAGATGGAGAAGTTGGACTTCAGGCCGATGTTGGCCGCTTCCTGCCGGAGGATGCGTACGCAGGAGGAGTGGAAGGTGGAGATCCACATGATTTTGGCGCGGCCGCCTACGAGGACCTCGATGCGCTCCCGCATTTCGGCGGCAGCCTTGTTCGTGAACGTGATGGCCAGGATCTCGCCGTGGTGCGCACGGCGTGTGGCGATCAGGTAGGCGATCCTGTTGCTGAGTACGCGGGTTTTGCCCGAACCGGCGCCGGCCACGATCAGCAGGGCGCTGCCGGCGTGCTTGACGGCCTCTTCCTGCTGCGGGTTGAGTCCCTGCAGCAGCTCCGCCGCGTCCGGCCGGTGGTGCGCAGCCGGGTGGTTTTCCGTGCTCCGGCCTCCCCCGCCGCCCCCGATTTCGGAGGCCTGGGCGAGGCCTTCGGGGCGCGACTTGGTGCGGGCGGCGGCCGCCGGGGCGGCCTTGAACGGTCCGTCAGAGTACGGGTCAAACAACATATCCATGGTGCCTACAAGTCTAGGCGGTGGGGCCGACACTCACTTCCGGCCTGTGGATTACTCCAGGTCCGCCCGGCGTTTCCCTGCTCCGGAGGCGGGACTCAGGCCACCGAGCCGGACTCCAGAGCCGCACGCAGCTCGCGCACCGCCGTCGTGCCTCCGGCCATGAACCAGTCCAGGCCGTTGATCCGGACCGTGTCCGTGGCGCCGCCGGCGGCACGGACGATTGCCTTGCCCGGCAGCCAGTCCCACTCGGGGCAGCTGTGCTGGAACCAGCACCCCAGCTGGCCGTCGGCCACCCGTCCCAGGTCGCAGGATCCCGAGCCGAGCATCCGCAGGGCAGCGGCGGACGTGGCCGCAGCGTGCCAGGGCATGGCGCACAGCGGATCCATCAGCCAGGTGGGGTGGATGTAGGTGGCCGCGCCGAGTTCTGCCACGGGGGTGCCGTTGCGGGATCCGTGGTTGTCGCGGAAGACGCCCAGGCTCTCGCCGTTCAGGGTGGCGTGCCGGGTGCTGCCGCCAAGCCAGAGTTTGTCCTCCTCAGGCTGGAAGATCGCCCCGAGCAGCACGTCTGAGGAGTCTTTGAGCGCGATCGCGGAGCACCAGTAGGTGGAGCCATGCAGGAAGTTGTAGGTGCCGTCCACGGGGTCGATGACCCACGTCCGGCCGCTGGTCCCCTGGACTGATGCGCCTTCCTCACCGAGGATGCCGTCCTCGGGCCGGCAGCGCCGGAGCTGTTCCAGGACGTAGGCCTCGGCCGCGTGGTCCGCGGCGGTCACAACGTCGGAGACGGAGGTTTTCTGCTGCGACTGCAGGCCGGCCATCCGCATGAGCAGGGCCAGCTGGCCCGCCTCCCGGACCAGCGCCGCCGCGAGCTGGTAGTCGTCCAGTGAGGGGTCAAGTTCAACAGCGCTGTGCCGGCCTATGGTCATGACCCCAGTTTATGGGGCGGGATAATGGTGCCATGGCCAAAACTCCTGCGCAGCGGATCAAGAAGCACGGCTCCAAGGCAGCTGTTCCGCAGCACCACCTCCCGCCGGTCATCAACCCCACCACTGACCGGTCGCCGCAGAAGGCCCGGAACAACAGCAACCTGATTGTCATCGCGGGCGTGGTGGTCAGTCTTTTCCTGTTCTGGTACGTCCACCTGCTGACCCTTGACCAACTGCGGGACGTCTCCGGCGAGCCGGCCATGCCCGACTCCCTGCTGGGCGGCTTCGACACGGCCTACGTCGGCGAGCTGCACACCGCGATGAACGACGACGCCCGCGGCCAGCTCAACTACGTCCACAAGACCGCCGGGACCCTTTTCCCGCTCATCTTTGGCTTCACGTGGCTGTTGCTGATCGGGACCAATGTGGCCAGGAAGGCCGTCCGCTGGGTCCTCTGGGCCGTACCGCTGCTGTTCGTGGTGGTCCGGCTGTGGGGCAACGTCGCCATCGACGCGGCGCTGGCAGCGGAAATGCCCGACGCCGGCCAGGTCGCCTTGGCGTCCGGCCTCACCGTTGCGGGGTGGGTGCTGCTGGTCCTCAGCCTGCTGGCCGGGGCCGCGGCGGTGTTCCTGGGCAAGAAGCCGGCCGCCGGACCCGCTAGGCCCGCCCCGCCGCAGTAGCGCGGGCGCGCAGCTCTTTCCGGTGCCGGTGGACCCGCTGCGCGATGACCAGGCCCGAGGCCGCCACGCCCAGCGTGACGGGGTAGCCCATCAGCCTCTCAAGCGTGCCCGGCTCCGGCACGTCCATGCCCGTCAGCCCGCCCGTTGCGAGCGCGGCGAGGGACACCACGCCGCATGCCAGGATGAACCACCCCAGCGGAGTCTGCCGCAGCCACAGGACGCCCAGCACCAGGAGGGCACCCGCGCCGGCAAGGAAATACGTCACCGCGCCGATGAAGTGGAAGGCCGATCCGGCGTCCTCCGGAACCAGGCCCACCACGATGGTCCCGGCACCGGCAGCGCCGGTCAGGATCCGTACCCAGGCAGCCGCCAGCCAGTGCTTCCCGCGTCCTGGCTGGACCCGCGCTCCGGCCCTGGCCGCGACGCACAACAGCCCGGAACCCAGCAGCAGCGCCCCGAGGAGCATGCCCAGCCCCTGGATGATAAACGAGGCATTCATCAGCCAATGCAGCGGCGAACACACGTCCCTGCCGTCGTAGATCCCGCAGTTAACCGCGCCCAGGTCGCTGATGTACCCGGTCCGCCGGTCGTAGGGCTGGTGACCGGCCCACGCCCCGATCACCCCGGTTTCCGCGGCGAAGTACTGCAGCACGCTCAGGACGGACCAGGCCCCGATGTACTGCCGGGTGGAGGCCGTGTCCGGGATGAAAGCGGTGGCTGGAGCGGACGTCGGGCCTGATCTCATGCCAAGAGCGTAGTACGGCCTCCCACCTTGTATGCTTATATCCGTGTCCGGACGGACCGGCCCTGCCGGAACAGCGGATACGCGCCCTCGTAGCTCAGTGGATAGAGCACGGCTCTCCTAAAGCCGGTGTCGTTGGTTCGATTCCAATCGAGGGCACTTGAACCTTCCCGAACCCCAGGCTGCCAGGCAGACGGGGCCTGACTTCGACCTCCGCGCCTACCTGCTTGGTCCCTCGCAGGCCGGACACTGGGCCGTTGAACGGCAACTGCTGGACCGGGCAGCAGGCACCCGCGGAACCTTTTCCGGCGTCGTACATTTTTCCCCCACGGACGACGGCGGCCTGGCCTTCCGCGAGGAAGGCACCATGCGCTGGCCCACCTTCACAGGCCCCGCCACCCGCGAGTACCTCCTCAAACCCGCCGAACATCCCGATGCCCTGGACGTGTTTTTTGCCGACGGGCGGCCGTTCCACCGGATGAGCTTCACGCCGGAAGCCAACCTGGACAACCACTGGTGCGACCCCGATACATACCGCGTCGCGTATGCGTTGGAGGGTCCGGACCGGTTCAGCTACACCTGGGACGTCAGCGGGCCGCGCAAGGACCTGCTGCTGGCCTCGGCCCTGCGGCGGGTGGTCTGAAGCGGCTAGGCTCGGAGCCGTGAAAGCCCGCATTGTTGTCTCCGCCGTCTGTGTTTTCGATGCCGCCGGCCGGCTCCTGACCGTCCGCAAACGCGGCACCGGCATGTTTATGCACCCGGGCGGCAAGCCCGAACCGGGCGAAAGCGCCGTCCACGCCGCGGCCCGGGAGCTCCAGGAGGAGGTCGGCATAGTCGTCGATCCGGCCGATCTGCAGCTGATGGGCGTGTGGATCGCCGACGCCGCCAACGAGGCCGCCACGGACATTGAAGCCACGGTGTTCACAGCGCCCGGGACCTGGACGGCGCACCCTTCAGCCGAGATCGCCGAGATCCGCTGGCTGGACCTGGCCGCGCTGGATCAGGGCGCCCCGCTGCCGCGGGACCTCGCGCCGCTCCTGACGGACCACATCCTGCCGGAACTGGCCGCGCTCCGCCCCGGCCCCAAGTAGGTGGCAGCAGATGTCGTTTTGAGGGCTCAAAACGACATCTGCTGCTACTCAGTTGGGGAAGGTGGGCCGCTAGTACTCCGGAACGGTTTCCTCAGCCACGGCCGTGGCCTCGGCGAACTGCGTCCGGTACAGCTCCGCGTAGCGCCCCTCGGCCGCGAGCAGCTCCGTGTGCGTCCCGCGCTCCACGATCTGCCCGTCCTCCACCACCAGGATCACGTCGGCGGCACGGATGGTGGACAGCCGGTGGGCAATCACGACGGCGGTGCGCCCCTCGAGCGCGGCGCCCAGGGCCGCCTGCACGGCGGCTTCGTTGGTGGAGTCGAGTGCGGCAGTCGCCTCGTCCAGGATGACCACCCTGGGCTGGGAGATCAGCAGCCGGGCGATGGTGAGGCGCTGGCGTTCACCGCCGGAAAGCCGGTATCCCCGCTCCCCCACCACGGTGTCCAGGCCGTCGGGCAGTGACCGGATCATGGTCTCAAGCCGGGCCTGCCGGATGGCCTCCCACATGTCGTCGTCGGTGGCGTCCGGCTTGGCGAGCCGGAGGTTGGAGGCGATGCTCTCGTGGAAAAGGTGACCGTCCTGGGTCACCATGCCCAGGGTGTCGCGCACCGAGTCGAACGTGGCGTCCCGGACGTCCAGCCCGGAGCCCGGCAGGGTGCCGCCGAGCCGGACAGCGCCGGAGTCGACGTCGTACAGCCGCGAAAGCAGCTGCGCGATGGTGGACTTTCCCGCGCCGGAAGAGCCCACCAGGGCCACGGTCTGCCCCGGTTCCACCCGGAAGCTGATGCCGTGCAGTACTTCCTCGCCGCCGCGGGTGTCCAGGGTGGAAACCTCCTCCAGCGAGGCCAGCGACACCTTGTCCGCCGCGGGGTAGGCGAAGCGGACGTCATCGAACTCCACGGAGACCGGTCCGGCCGGCACCTCCACGGCGTCGGGCTTCTGCTGGATCAGCGGCTTGAGGTCCAGGATTTCGAAGACCCGCTCAAAGCTGACCAGGGCACTCATGATTTCCACGCGGGCGTTGGACAGGGCCGTGAGCGGCGCGTACAGGCGGGTCAGCAGAAGCGCCAGCACCACCACGTCGCCGGCGGCGAGCTGGCCGCCAATAGCCAGCCAGCCGCCCAGGCCGTAGACAAGTGCCAGGGCGAGTGCCGATACCAGCGTCAGTGCGGTGACGAAGGTGAACTGCAGCATGGCTGTGCGGACACCGATGTCGCGGACCCGGCCGGCCCGGACGGCAAACTCGCGGGATTCCTCGTCCGGCCGGCCGAAAAGCTTGACCAGCGTGGCGCCGGGGGCGGAGAACCGCTCTGTCATCTGGGTGCCCATGGCGGCGTTGTGTTCGGCGGCCTCACGCCGAAGGTCCGCGAGGCGGGATCCCATCCGGCGGGCGGGGATCAGGAAGATCGGCAGCAGGACCATGGCCAGGACGGTGACCTGCCAGGACGTCCCGAGCATCACGATCAGCGTCAGGACCAGCGCCACGACGTTGCTGACCACGCCTGAGAGGGTGCCGGCGAAGGCGGACTGTGCCCCGATGACGTCGTTGTTCAGGCGGCTGACCAGTGCGCCGGTGCGTGTGCGGGTGAAGAACGCGATGGGCATCTTCTGCACGTGGTCAAAGACCCTGGTGCGAAGGTCCACGATCACGCCTTCGCCGATCGTGGAGGAAAGCCAGCGGCTCACCAGTCCCAGGCCCGCTTCGGCCACCGCAACGACGGCGATCAGCACGGCAAGCCGGATGACCTCCCCGGTGCCGGCCTTGGCCACGATGGCGTCCACCACCTGGCCCGCCAGGACCGGGGTTGCCACGGCGAGGAACGCCATCACGATGGAGAGGGCCACAAACGCGATCAGTTTTGTCCGGTGCGGCCGGGCGAAGCCCAGGACCCGTTTCAGGGTTTCCTTGGAGAACGGTTTGGAGCCGCTCTTGGCCCGGGTGATGTTGTAGAGGGATCCCCAGGCCACGCGTTCCATGCTCATCGCTGTTGCTCCGTTGCGCCGGTCATGATCTCAGTTACTGTCCCGTTGTCCACATTCCACCGTACATCCAGCCGCACGTTCTCCAGCAGCCTCCGGTCATGGGTGACCAGCAGCAGGGCGCCCTCGTAGCTTTCCAGGGCCTCCTCGAGCTGTTCGATGGCTGGCAGGTCCAGGTGGTTGGTGGGCTCGTCGAGGACCAGCAGGTTTACCCCGCGGGCCTGCAGCAGGGCCAGGGCGGCCCTGGTGCGTTCGCCGGGTGAGAGGGAATCGACGGCGCGTGCCGTGTGGTCCGCCTTCAGCCCGAATTTGGCCAGCAGGGTGCGGACTTCCGCCGGTGTGAGGTTCGTGAGTACGGCTTCGACGGCGTCACCCAGCTTCAGGTGCCCCGCGAGCAGACCGCGGGCCTGGTCGATTTCGCCGACGGCCACGGAGGCGCCCATGGCGGCGTTGCCGGCGTCCGGGGCCTGGACTCCCAGGAGGAGGCGAAGCAGCGTTGACTTGCCCGCTCCGTTGGGGCCGGTGATGCCGATCCGCTCCCCCGCGTTGAGCTGAAGGTTGACCGGCCCCAGGGTGAAGTCGCCCTGGTTCACGACGGCGTCCCGCAAGGTTGCCACCACAGCGCTGGACCGGGGCGCCTGGCCGATGGTGAACTGCAGCTGCCATTCCTTCCGCGGCTCCTCCACCACGTCCAGCCGGGCGATCCGGGATTCCATCTGCCGCACTTTCTGCGCCTGCTTCTCCGAGGACTCGGTGCTTGCCGCGCGGCGGATCTTGTCGTTGTCCGGGCTTTTCTTCATAGCGTTCCGCACGCCCTGGGAGCTCCACTCACGCTGGGTGCGGGCCCGGGAGACGAGGTCCGCTTTGGTGGAGGCGAACTCCTCGAACCGTTCCCGGGCGTGGCGGCGTGCCACGGCGCGTTCCTCCAGGAACGCCTCGTAGCCGCCGTCGTAGACGGCAACCGAGTTCTGGGCCAGGTCCAGCTCCACGATGGTGGTGACGCAGCGGGCGAGGAACTCACGGTCATGGGACACCAGCACCGCACCGCCGCGCAGGCCCTGCACAAACGCCTCGAGTTTGGCCAGGCCGGCGAGGTCCAGATCGTTGGTGGGCTCGTCCAGCAGCACGATGTCGAACCGGCTGAGCAGCAGGGCTGCAAGGGCCACCCGGGCGGCCTGGCCGCCGGAGAGCCCGGTCATGGGAGCGTCAGGGCCGGTTTCCAGGCCCAGGTCCGCGAGCACCGGCGGGATGCGTTCATCGAGGTCCGCCGCGCCTGAGGCCATCCAGCGGTCAAAGGCCAGGGAATAGGCATCGTCTGCCCCGGCGGCACCTGATCCGAGCGCTTCGGCGGTGGATTCCATTTCCACGGTCGCCTGGGCGCAGCCGGTCCGGCGCGCGATGTAGGCGGCGACGGTCTCGCCAGCCACCCGTTCGTGCTCCTGCGGCAGCCACCCCACGAAGGCATCAGCCGGGGCTAGGCTGACCGAACCGCCCTGCGGCTGGTCCACTCCGGCGAGAAGGCGCAGAAGGGTGGACTTGCCGGCACCGTTGGCTCCCACCACGCCAACGACGTCACCCGGGGAGACGGTCAGCGAAAGCTTGGAGAAGAGCGTCCGGTGGTCATGGCCTCCGGAAAGGTCTTTGGCAACAAGGGTTGCAGTCATGGGGTCCATCCTCTCGATGCTGCCGGACCGCGGGGAATCCCGCTGGGGCGGCGGCCCGGGTTGTTCTTCCGGGAAAGCCGCAGAAAACCGCGGTAATTCGCGGTAAACCCGGGTGATTCCGCCCCGCGCGCGGCAGGGCATAAAAGAACCCGCTGGTCCGGACTTGGGGGGTGTACGGACCAACGGGCTCGACCATCAAGCATAGTCGAATCGGTAGTCGGCGTAAAATCCCCACACGCCCGGCAGGCTAAAATTGTGGTATCCATCCGTTCTGAAGAGAGCACTCCATGCCCCTCCCCGCCAAGGCGTTCCAGCGCTGGTTGCACGGCATTGCGCCCGACGCCAGCACAGCCGACGTCTGCCGGGTTTCCGGGATCAAACGGACCACCCTTGCCCAGCAGCTGGTCCGCGGGAAAGTCGCGGAGACCACCGTGGTCAGCATCAGCCGCGCCTACGGCGTCAATCCCGTGTCCGCCCTCGCCGGCTTCGAGGCCTACAGCCAGCTGGCGGTCCCGGCCCCGCCCACCCGCTGTGAACTGGTCAGCCAGATCTCCACCCCGGACCTCCTGCGGGCCGTGCTGTCACGCTCGGCGGTGGATCCGGCCGGCAGGTCCGCGGAGCGGCCGCCGCTGAGCCTTGCGCCGCACGCCACCTCGGTCAAGAACTGGGTTGAGGCGATCGACGACGGCGAGCTGCGGCACCGCGTCTCGGCCGCCACCGGCGTGGCGCCGCAAAACTATTCGGCACAGCTGACGGCGAACCGTTTGTCCCCCGAACTGGCCATTGCCACTTCCCTGGCCGCCGGCGTCGGACCGGCCGGCGGGCTGGTGGCCACGGGGCTGATCACCGAGGCCGAGGCCGGCTGGCCTCCTGATGCCCGGCAGGCGGCCCTGGACGGCCTGCCCGACGGCGAGTTGACCACATTGGCCGGAGACCGGCTGCAGGCCCTGGGCAAGACCCTGAAACGCCAGGAACACGACCAAGAACAAACCAACAAAATCTGGGAGAACCTGGGATGATCGAGATCCTTCAGTGGTCCACCCTTGCCATTTGCGGCCTGATTGCCGTTGCCCGGGTTCCCAGCGCAGTGCGGGGAGAGAACCGGACCCTGTTCTGGATCTTCGCGCTGATGACCTTGGCCATCCTCCTCAGCATCGAAGCGCCCTACGTCGCCATTGACCAGGCCCTGGGGGGCTTCAACCTGGCAAACCTCATCCTGCGCTTCGTCATCTTCGCCGCCATCCTTTGCGTTGGCATCCGTGTCACCCGGGGGTTCGGCGCCACCGATGGATACCGGCTGCTGACCGGCCGTACGGGGATGGCGGTCCTTGCCCTGGTCTCACTGGCCGTGGTGGGTGTGTTCCTGCTGATGGATTCAAAAGGATCGTCGTCGGGGTTGGCACAAATCTCGACGCGGGGCGGCATCGATGCCGCGCTGGTGGAATACTACGGTGCGGCCGGCAGGGCGTATCCCGCGTATGTCTCCCTGGTGCTGCTGCCGGCCATGGTGCGGGCCCTCCGCAGTTCGCTCCCAGTGGCAATCCGTAGCGCAGCCTTCCTGCTGGCCGTCGGAGCAGTGGCCATCGCCCTGACACTGCTCTTCCCGGTAATGCCTTCCGGCTGGGGCCCTGCGAAATTCGTGGTCAACTACACCGCGGTGCTTTGCTTCGTTGTGGGACTGGCGCTCATCTGGGCGGCCAGGGTCCGCTACGGCCGCAGCGCGGCGAGGCCAGGGACTTTTACTGAAAAGTAACCTCGGCAAATTCACAAAATCATTAGAATGTGAAACAATCATGAATGTGTGAAGGCGAGGCGCGGGGCGTTTACGAACGGGGATAAATTCTGAGACGTTGCGCCTCAGGGTCCTTTGCACACATTGGGGGGATGAGTGGTGGCGGCCGTTGGGGACCGCCCCCACTCAGCCTGTTTAAGGCGCGTTTTGGCTCACGGTCCGGGCTTCCATTCCAGCACCGGGCCCCAGCTCCCGCTGGACCAGAGGAAGCACCTCGGTGCCCAGCAATTCGATGGCTTCGAGCACCGTTTCCTGCGGCACCGAGGACAGGTCCAGCTGGAAAATCTGCCGGTCGTGCTGCATATGCTCGTGCATCCTGACGATTTTTTCGGCCACCTCCTCCGGGTTGCCCACGAACAGCGCCCCGCCGGGCGCCGCCTCCATGTTGTACGTGACACCGCTGGGGGTTGGGAATCCGCGCTCTGCCGAGATCCGGCGCATGGTGTCCATCCAGTACGGCCGGAAGGCTTCCTTCGCCCGGCCCGCGCCTGACGCAGCGTCCCGCAGGACCAGCCCCGGAGCGCTGACGCCCACTTTCAGCCCGGCCGCACCGAATCCATGTTCGACGGCGGTCTGCCGGTACAGCGCGGCATGGCGCTCGAAGTTCCGCAGGGATCCGCCCAGCAGCGCGTACATCACGTTCTTGCCCAGGGCCGCGGCGCGCACGGTCGACTGGGGTGTGCCGCCGGTGGCGATCCAGATATCCAGTTCGCGGCTGCCGTCCGCCGCGGGGAACGGGCGCGGCAGGATCAGGGCATCATCCAGGCCGGAACGGAACTCGCCGCTCCAGGTAATCCGCTCCTGTGCGTTGAGCCGGAGCAGCAGCTCGAGCTTCTCCTCGTAGAGGGCGTCATAGTCCTCCAGGCGGGCGCCGAACAACGGATAGGACTCAATGAAGCTCCCCCGCCCGGCCGTCAGCTCCGCGCGGCCCTGGCTGATGAGGTCAATAGTGGCGAACTGCTGGAAGACGCGCACCGGATCCTCGGTGCTGAGGACGGTGACCGCGCTGCCCACTTTGATCTGCCGCGTCTGCGCCGCCGCAGCCGCCAACACGGTGGCAGGCGACGTGACAGAGTAGTCAGTACGGTGGTGCTCGCCCACCCCGAAGTAGTGGAGTCCCACCTGGTCCGCGAGGCGGGCCCGCTCAAGGAGATCCTGGGTGTTCTGTTCTGGGGACACCGCGGTGCCGCGCACGGGATCCCGGTGGATGTCCCCGAAGCTGAAGATTCCTAGTTCCATGCCTTATTCAAGCAATAGATGCATATGCATATTCCCGGGGGTGGCAGGAATCTCAGCGGGCCCGTGCGCGGCAGGCCCAGGCGTCAGCGGGCGAACCTCAGCGTGACCAGCTGGAACGGGCGCAGCGACAGCGCCACCCTGCCCTGCCCGTCCGGAGTGACTCCGGGCGCTTCCGCGGACCGTTCCAGCAGGTCCGTGGCGTAGGCCTCCCGGACCGGGAAGTTGGCCGTCAGCAACCCGGCCGAGCGCTGGCCCAGGGATTCGTAGAGCCGGACAATAACGTCTCCCGAGCCGTCCTCGGCAAGCTTCACGGCCTCAATGACCAGCGCCGTGCTGCCCACTGTGAACAGAGGTTCCGCCGGGTTGGCCCCACGCACGATCCGCGGCGCCAGGTTGGTGCGGTACCCCTCCTCCACGGCGTCGGCGATGCCGGCGCCGGGGCGGACGGTGACCGTCAGCTCATGGTGCCCTCGGTCGGCAGTGGGATCAGGGAACTTGGGGGCCCGAAGGAGCGAGAGCCGGACGGTGGTGGTGGTCCCGCCGTCGTCCTCCCGGATGTTCCTGGTGACGTCGTGCCCGTACGTGGACGAGTTGGACACGGCCACGCCGTAGCCCGGTTCGGCGACATGGATCCAGCGGTGGGCGCAGATTTCAAACTTGGCGGCTTCCCACGAGGTATTGACGTGGGTGGGGCGGAAGACGTGGCCGAACTGCGTCTCGGCGGCTGACCGGTCCGCCCGGACGTCCAGCGCGAAGCCCAGCTTGAGGAGCTTTTCGCTCTCCTGCCAGTCAACGGACGTGGTGATGGCCAGCGAGTCACTGCCCGGAGCCAGCGTGATCCGCTGCGCCACCGGGGATGAACCTGCCAGGCGCTCCACAACCACGACGGCGGACCGGCCGTCAGTCTCCAGGCGCACCGCCTGCGCCTGGCTCAGTGCGGAGACGTTGCGGCGGTAGAACTCGTCGATGTCCCACGCGTCCCATTCGTTGGGTGTGTCCCGGTGGAGCTCCAGCAGGTTGCCGCGCTGACCGGGCGCTATGGCTTCGCGTCCGCTGGCGTAATCCGAGAGGGACACGATGAGTCCGTCAGCATCCAGGACGGCGCGGATTCTGCCGTTGTCCAGCACGTATCCGCCGTCCTGCTCCGAGACGTTGACGGGCGGGCCGGCGGGCTGCCGGATGGCGGCACCAAGCGCGGGGACACCCTCGCGGGAGTGCGGCGCTGCGTTGAGCAGGAACTCCTGCGTGCCCTCACCAAGCAGAGCCGCCGCGGCCTGCGCAATGAGGGTTTCAAGGCCCGCGCTGATGGCGGCGTAATTCCGTTCGGCGTCCTGGTGGACCCACGCGATGGAGCTGCCCGGCAGGATGTCGTGGAACTGCTGGAGCAGCACCAGGCGCCAGAGCCGCTTGAGCTCTGCCGCCGGGTAGGCGAAGGACCCGCCGGTGCGGACGGTTGCGGTGGCACACCAGAGTTCGGCCTCGCGGAGCATGTGCTCGCTGCGGCGGTTGCCGCGTTTGGTCTGGGCCTGGCTGGTGTAGGTCCCGCGGTGGAGTTCCAGGTACATTTCGCCCACCCACACAGGCAGGGCGGTGTACTCTTCCTCAGCCTGGGTGAAAAAGCTTTCGGCGGATCCCACACGGACCTTGGGCGATCCTTCCAGGTCCGCGGTGCGGTGCGCGGCAGCCAGCATCTCGCGGGTAGGTCCGCCGCCGCCGTCGCCATAACCGAACGGAACCAGCGAGGTGGAGCCGCGCCCGTGGTCGCGGTAATTGCGTTCGGCGTGCGCCAGCTCCCGGCCGCTGAGTTCGGAGTTGTACGTGTCCACCGGCGGGAAATGCGTGAAGAGCCGGGTGCCGTCGATCCCTTCCCAGTTGAAGGTGTGGTGCGGCATCCGGTTGACCTGGTTCCAGGAGATTTTCTGCGTGAGGAACCAGCGGCTGCCGGCCGACTTCACGATCTGCGGCAGGGCGGCGGAATAGCCGAAGGAGTCCGGCAGCCAGGCCTCGCGGCACTCGACACCAAACTCGTCAAGGAAAAAGCTCTTGCCCTCGACGAACTGGCGGGCCATGGCTTCGCCGCCGGGCATATTGGTGTCCGATTCCACCCACATGCCGCCCACCGGCACAAACTGGCCGGCTTTGACCTTCTCCCGGATGCGGCCGAACAGCTCCGGATAGAACTCCTTCATCCAGGCCAGCTGCTGGGCCGAGGAGCAGGAGAACACAAAGTCCGGGTCCTCATCCATCAGGGCCACCACGTTGGAGAAGGTCCTGGCGCACTTGCGGATGGTTTCGCGCACCGGCCAGAGCCAGGCGGAGTCGATGTGGGCGTGGCCGGTGGCCATAAGGTGGTGCGCGGAGGCGTAGGCCGGCCTGGACAGTACCTCCGCCAGCACCTGGCGCCCGGCGGCGGCGGTGCCGGCGATGTTGTCCGGGTCCATGGCGTCCATCATCCGCTCAAGCGCGCGGAGGATTTCGTGGCGCCGGGGCTGCTCCATGGGGAGCTCATGCATCAGCCCGGCAAGGGTCCAGATATCCTGCTGGAGCTCCCATACGGTCTGGTTGAGTTCCGCGATGGCGATGCTGCCCAGCCGGTACTGCGGTGCCGTGCCGGCCGTGGCCTTGTCACCATACGGGGTGGCAGCGAAGGTCCAGCCCTGCGCGACGTCAGGGTTGGCTGCTGCCTCGACGTAGAAGTCCACGGCCATGCCGCTGCCCAGCAGCTTCAGCGGGATGTACTGGTTCCGCGGCGAGATGGCCTTGATGATGGTGCCGTCAGGGCGCCACGCGATCCCCTCGCACTGGAAGCCCGGGGTCTCGTTGGTGAAGCCAAGGTCCACCACGATTTCCACCGTGGTGTCGGGGTCGGTGCCCCAGGATTCCGGGACGTCACCCTGCAGCCTCAGCCATTTGGTTCCCCAGGGCTTGCCCCAGGCGGCACCCGGCTCCTGGGGCACAAAGTCGTGCCGAAGCGCCTCCATCACGGTCACCGGTTCGTCCAGCACATCCCAGCTGCTCAGGGTCAGTGGAACGCTGCGTGTGTAGACAGCGGGGATGATCCGTTCGCGTACGAAACGGTCCAGGCGGACTTCCGTGATCCGTCGGTCGTCATGCAATGTAAGCCCTCTTTAACGCTTGAAACTGGATCAAAGTGTCCATTCGATGGATAAAATCTACTGCTTAGTAGCGTAATAACCAAGCCTCCGCGGGCCCGGTTCCATACCAGTTTTTTATCCCCGGACCCGCACCGGATTCTCAGCCGGAGCTGGCACAGTAATCCTGTGCTGCCCGGCATAAACGTTCAGGCTTGTCCCCCGGCTGAACCCGGCCAGGGTCAGTCCGCTCGCCTCCGCGAGCTCCACGGCCAGACTGGAGGGCGCACTGACGGCGGCCAGCACGGGGATGCCGGCCAGCGCCGCCTTCTGCACCAACTCGAAGGACGCCCGTCCGGAGACCTGGAGCACCAGGCCGGACAGCGGAAGCATCCGCTCCCGCAGGGCCCAACCCACCACCTTGTCCACGGCGTTGTGCCGGCCCACATCCTCGCGGAGGCACAAAAGCTCCACCCCGCCGTCGTCCCCTATCCTGAACAGTCCGGCAGCGTGCACTCCCCCGGTGACGTCAAAGACCGCCTGGGCCTCGCGAAGGCGGTCAGGCAGCGAAGCAAGAATGGCTGCCGGCACCGAGACTGGGTCAGCTGCGGGGCTGTAGTGCGACGACTTCCGGACGGCCTCGATCGAATCCGTGCCGCAGATTCCGCACGAGCTGGAGGTATAGACATTCCGGCCGATCGTAGGGACCTCGACGTCGGGGCGCAGCTGGGCCTCCACGACGTTGAACGTCTGCACGCCGTTTTCGTCCTCCCCGGCACAGAACCGCAGCGACACCAGCTGCTCGGGGGTCCAGATGATCCCTTCGGACACGAGGAATCCGGCCACGAGGTCGAAGTCGTCGCCGGGAGTGCGCATCGTGACCGAAAAGGAGAGGGAGCCCAGCCGGATTTCCAGGGGTTCCTCCACGGCCAGGGTGTCCTCCCGATGCCGCACGGGGAACTCGAGGGCCTGGGGCGACCCGTCCAGCACGTAGCGGTGGACCTTGCGGCGCTGCGTTACGCGGCCCATGGCTGTTCCTTGGACCGGGAGCGGAAGCCCTGCAGTGTGTCCCGTACTTGCCGGCAATGGGCAGGGTGCCTGTTCATGACTCCATCATTGCAAGGGCAACGGCACTAAGCCAGCCACGCCACGGTCAGCCCAGGAGTGCACTCCAGTCCACAGGGCCTGCCGGTGCCGCCGGCTTGGAGCCTGCCTTACGGGCAGCCCGTGCAGGGGTCTTGGCCTTGGCTCCGGGTGGTGCGGGGGTGTCGAGCGGCGGACCCCAGGGCAGGGCGAACGCCGGGACTGTTTCACCGAGCTGCACTCCGTGCGGAGGCACTACCATCACGCCGTCGGCCGATGCCAGCCCCCGCATCATGCCGGGGCCGGTGTGCTGGGCCGGCGATGCCATGCCGTAGAGCAGCCGGAACGGCATCAGCCGGGTCCGTCCGGGATCCGGCTCGACGGTGGTTCCGGAGGGCACTTCCTGGACAGCCGGCATGGACCCGTGCCCGAGGGCCGCGAGCAACGGAGCACCCACGGTAGACAGCGCCATCATGGCGGCCAGCGGGTTGCCGGGTAGCCCGAGGACAAACCTGCCGTCCGGCAGTTCCGCGAGGACGGCCGGGTGGCCTGGACGCATGGCGATGCCGTCAATGACCAGCCGGCCGCCCAGTTCGGCGACGGCCCGGCGAAGGTGGTCGGTTGCCGAGCGGCCGGTGCCGCCGGTGGTGATGACGACGTCGGCAGGCGGGAAGGCGGCAACCTCACCGCCGGGCTCGGCCACGTCCTCCAGGGCTGCGAGCCATTCCCCGTAGGAGTCGCCGATCTTTTCCTGCCCGGCGGGGATGCCGCCCAGCATGTCGACGACGGCGGCCAGCTGGGGGCCGAACGTGTCACGGACCTGCCCGGGCGCCGGCATCCCGTGGGTCACCACCTCGGATCCGGTCAGCAGCAGTTTGACCACCGGTTTGCCCTGCACCAGCAGGTCGTCGTGGCCGGCCAGGGCCGCCACTGCCAGGTGGGCCGGGTTGAGGGTGGCTCCTGCCTTGACCAGCACGTCACCCATGGATGCTTCCTCGCCGGCTTTCCTGACGTGCTGGCCGTTCTTCGGTTCGCCGGGACGTGCGCCGCCGCCGACCATCAGGACGGGCAGCCCGTCGTCGTCTTTGCCCAGGACCGCGCTCTCGCTGCGGAGTACGGCTTTGGCGCCGGCCGGTATCAGGCCGCCGGTGACGATGGGGCTGGCCTCGTGCGGCGCCAGCCGCTGGCCGGCCTCGGCCAGGATCCAGGGGCCGGTGCCGTTAACCGCCCAGCCATCCATGGCGGACGAGGCGTAGTGCGGCATGTCCTGGAGCGCGGTGATGTCCCCGGCAAGGGTCCGGCCAAGGGCCTGCTGCAACGGGACCCGCCCGGCCGGTATCGGCGCGGCACAGCCGAAGGCAGCCTGGCGGGCTTCCTCCCAGGTATGGGCGAGGTGCCTGGCGGGTTCGTCCTGTGCGTCCTGCTTGGGTGCTTCGTCGTTGTCGCCGGGGCCAGCCGTCATTCGCCGGGGGTCCCGGCGGAGGCAGAATCGTAGCCCGCGGCCAGGGTGCGGGCCACGTCCATGGCCACCGACATGGAGGCCGCGTCCGTTGCCTGGCCCGAGCCGGTGGCAAGTCCTGCGGCAAAGCCCGCAATAAAGGTGGTCAGCGGCGCGGCCGGCCGCACCACGGAATGCGCAGCCACTCCGGCAAGCGAAAGGATGGCGTTAACGTCTATCTGGACGTCTTCGAGCTCGTAGGCCTGAAGGAGCGCCCTGCACCATTCTTCCAGCGTCTCATCCTGGCTCTTCACTGATTGCCTCCCAATTCAACTGCGGCCACGCAGGTCCGGAACCTGGTCATGGTTCCCGGCCGGCCACTCCAAGCGCGGCGGCATCATCCCAGGTATCCACGTCATCCGTGGAGCCCGCCGGGACGGTGACAAGCTGCACGTCCAGCCTAGCAAGGAGAGCGGACACAGAGCCGTTCATTAAGGCACCGCGGGAGACGAGGTCCTGCACGGAACGCTGCAGTGCCGCGGTGCTGTAAAAACCTGCGAGGGGCTGGCGGTGTCCGTCCGGCGAGACGGCCATGGCGCCGTCGCCGGGCCGAAGGGCCAAACGAAGGGCTTCAACCGCAACGCCCACGTTTGGCATATCGCAGGCCAGCAGAAGGGTGAAGGGCGGACGCGGCCCGGCCGTTCCACCGAGCGCGGCCAAGCCCGCGGCAATTGCCGACGCCGGCCCGGCAAACGGCGGTTCCTCCCGGCAGGTGACCACCCCCCCGGGCAATGGGCCCGGGTCCGGGCCTACCACCACTACCGACCGCGCGCCTGCCGCCGCGGCCAGGGAGCGCTGCAGGAGGGTGGCGCCGTCGTACGTCAGCGCCTGCTTGGGCACGCCGCCCAGCCGCGACGAGCGGCCGCCCGCCAGGACGACGGCGTCGAATTCGAAGGCATCAAAAAGCACGATCCCAGCCTAGCGGGGCCGGGAGGAATTGGTTCAGGCAGCTTTTTCGGGCAGGAGGAAGGGGTCCCACGCCGGCGTGGGCTTTTCCAGTTCCTTGATCTGCCAGATGGTGCCGTGCGGTGGTTCCGGAATGAAACGGAGCTTCCAGCCCATCTCCCCCGGCGTGTGGTCACCTTTCACGTTGTTGCAGCGCAGGCATGCGGCCACCAGGTTTTCCCAGGAATCGGCGCCACCGCGGGACTTGGGCTGGACATGATCGATGGTGTGCGCCGCTTTGCCACAGTATGCACATCTGTGCCCGTCCCGGCGCAGCACTCCCCGGCGGCTCACGGCAGTGGACTGGTTGTATCGGGGGCGGATGTAGCGGTTCAGGAGGATCACGGACGGGCGGCCCAGAATCTCCTGTGGCCCCACTACAGGGTCCTCGCCTTCCGCTACAACGCTTGCCTTCCCTGTGAGCACAAGGACCAGCGCCCGGCGGAAGGTGATTACCGCCAGCGGTTCATATCCAGCATTCAGAACGAGAGTGCGCATGCACGTACCTCTTCACGGCCGCACCCGTCAGGGGCGCGAGGGCCGGCTGCCCTCGGCATGTCCGGGCTATGGATCGACACCACAAGAGTAAACAAAGAAAGCCGGGATCAACTAATCCGCAGTTTTGGGGTGTGCCCGTGTCGACGGTCGGCTGCCGGGCCCGTGACCCTGAGGGGGCCGTTAAAGCAGAGGACCCCCGCCGTAGGGCGGGGGTCCTTGCGAAGCGTTGCCGTGGAGATTAGCGGACGCGGATGAAAACCGGGCCGGAGCCGACGTTGGCGCTGAAAACAACGGTCTGGTTGCCGTTGTAGCCGCCGTGCACCGCCTGGCCGTTGCCGGCGTAGACAGCTACGTGCGCAACGCCCGCGCCGCCGTCGGCGTAGTAGATCAGGTCGCCGGGCTGGGCCTCGGCGGCGCTCACGGTCTGTCCCAGGGACAGGTAGCCGGCGGGCCAGTCGTGGAAGTTGATGCCCACGGCGGCCAGTGCGTTGGTGACCAGCATGGTGCAGTCCTGGTTGACGCCCAGCTGGGCGTAGGCTGCGGACAGGATGGCCTGGCCCTTGCTGCTGGCGGCGACCGGTGCCTTGGGGGCTGCGGCTGCGGCTACCTTGACAGTGGCAACGGCCTGGGCAGCGGGAGCCGGGGCCTCAGCTACGGGCTCGGGTGCTTCAACGACGGGAGCCGGCGTGGTGGTCACGGCGGGCTTCTCGTAGGAGATGGCAATGGTGGAAGCAGCCGAGATGATGGCCGGAGCGGAAACCTCAACCTCAAGGTTGGACGCGGAAGCGGATTCACGCTGGACGTTGGTGTCTGCAGCGTTGGCCGCGATACCACTGGTCAGGACCAGGCCGGAGGCAGCAGCGATAACCGCGGCCTGGCGACCCATGCCACCGGCGTTGTCGCCGACGGCCTTGGCAATGACAGCCAGCGAGTTGGTCTTGGTGACCTCCGCGCGGTGCCGTGCAACAGTTGCACGTGTAGTCATTATTTCTCTCTTTCGTTTTCCTTAGGACCGCACAGGCAGGCCAAGGGCTTTGGGTGCGCCGGCATCTTGGGGGTACGCCGGCACACCCCGAACGGGGATTTAGCGAAAAGTGTTCTAGCGGGGGGCGGTTCTTCTACTTCATGGTGTAGAAGGATCCGCCGCCGGTGGAGGCCACGGAGTGCAGCAGCGTTCCCTGTGACGGGTTCAGGGCGCTGATCATCATGCCGTTGCCGACGTAGATGCCTACGTGCGCGCCGCCATTCTGCATAACAAGGTCACCGGGAGACGGTGTTGAGGTTGGCGTCATGGCCGTCCACGCGTTCACACGCGGAATGCTGATACCGGCCTGGGCGTAGACCCACTGGGTGAAGCCGGAGCAGTCCCAGCCGCTGGGAGAGGTGCCGCCCCAGACGTAGGGGTGGCCGATGCCGGTGTAGGCGATTGCTGCCAGACCGGATGCGGCCGCGGAGGATGCCGCGTCCTTCAGCTTGCTGGCTGTGGTGGCCGTTGCCTCGGAATTGCGTTCCGTGTCAGTGGACTGCGCACGGACCGTCTCGACCTTCGGGGCCGGGGTGGTCTTGACCACGGGGCGTTCGAAGGAGACGGTGGCCGTGGGGGCAGCGGTGACGGCAAGGGCAGTCTGCGAGCCGGACTCGGTGGATGCTGATACGCCAGCGGTGGTGTCCGCTGCGTTGGCCGGAAGCCCCATGCTCAGGATCAGACCTGATGCAGCTGCGATGACAGCAGCCTGGCGACCTACGGTCCCGGCATTCGCACTGACAGCCTTGGACACGGAGTCCAAAGGGTTGGTGCGAACCGTTTGCGCGCGGTGACGCGCAGAATTATGGCGTGAAGACACGAAGGTAGCCTCTCCCAATGCCTACGAGGTGAGCTGTCGGATTCGGATGGGAGTTCACCCGGCCACGCCGCTTCCTAAGAAGCTTTGCGACTTAACCCCAAGGCCTTCAGACTTCGAAGACCAAAATTGGTTCCCCCGCCCCTGCCAGACGATGTCATGCGAACGGACCTTGAGCGGTGGCAGAGCTAGGCAATCCACTCAAGAACGTCAACTTCGGAAAAGTTGACGCAAGTTAGACGGTACAGGAGTTCGGAGCGAATGTCACATTCAGGTCACGGCATGTCATGCGAATGTGAGAGTTTGCCATCATTTTGGCTAGAGCCAGCCGGTGGGGTCAACGACTTCACCGTTGACCTGGACCTCGAAGTGGAGGTGGCAGCCGGTGGAGGCGCCCGTGGTGCCGCTGAGGGCCACGACGTCGCCGCGGCTGACTGTCTGGCCTACCTTGACGTTGAACGACGAGAGGTGGTTGTACGTGGTTTCCAGGCCGTTACCGTGATCCACCACCACGCGGTTGCCGCCGCCGTACTGGTGCCATCCGGCGAAGGTCACGGTGCCGCTGGCCGCCGCCAGGACCGAGGTGCCGCACTGGGCCACGTAGTCCTGGCCGCGGTGGAAGTCGCCCGTACCGCCAGTGATGGGGCTGACACGGTAGCCGAACGGGGAGGCCGTGACCAGGCTTGCCAGCGGGGCGCCCAGGCTGCCTGCGGATGCGGCCCTGGTGATCGAGCCCGCCGACTGGGCGCTCAGGAGCTGCTTGAGCTTGCCGTCGGGATCACCCTGGGTGACTACGGAGGAGCGGCTGAAGTCGATTCTTGCGGCTGCCTCGGCAGAGATTTCAGGCTGTGGAGCTGCGGAAACAGCCGAAGCCTGCTGGCCGGCGTCGGGCGTGGCCAGCACGGGGCTGGTGGCCGGCACCGTGACGGTGAGGACCAGGCCGGTGGCCGCTAGGGCGATGCCGGCCTTTTGGCCTACGCCGCTGGCGGCTGCGAAATCGGTGATCTGCCGGAAAGGGCCCCGGCGGCGGCGCGCATCGCGCTGTGGATCCCGGGGCCTGTCCGCGGCCACTGCTGCGGCAACGCGGGGCGCTGCTGCGGGGCCTGCCGCACGGCGGCGGCCCCTGGAATTCTGCATGGTCAAGAACGGTTCCTCTCTGGAAAGCCTGCGAAGTTAGCTGTCGGATTCGGGTCAGAGAGTTCAAAGACCCGGTCCGCCGTAAGCAAGCTTCGGCGCAGAGAGATATCCCGTAGGATCCTTCGCTGGAAGAGGCTTGCTGCTGACGGACTTCACCCCAAGGCGGCCTTGCGACCGCCGGTTGTGGTTCCCCCGCCTCTGCCAGTTGGTGACTCGTACCCCGATCTGCTGGCAGAGCTCGGCTCCAGATCAGGTAACGCTTTTGTATCGACGCTTGGCGTTAACTATAGGCGATTAAGCCGGACAGTAACAATTCCGTTATCTTTGCGTAAACCCCAACGAATGGGGTAAACACCCCGGTTCGGCGCCTCTTTTGGACAGGCGTCAGGCGACGGATACAAATACGTGCGCGGCGACTTCCGGCGGGAGCTCCAGCGCCCCTTCGATCCCGGCAACCCGGACCGAAATGTAGTCGCCAACGCGCTCCAGTGATACCGCAGCGCCGGGCCGGATCCCGCCCTCGTCGAGCTGGATGAGCAACTCCGGCTCCACCTGGATCGGTTCCGCCAGCCGGCTGACAACCACGTTGGAGCCCGGGCCGTAGCCCTTCATCGCTTCGAGGAGATTAATCACGCCGTCCGTAAAGGGCGACGACGCCTGGCCGCCCAGGGCCGCGAGGCCGGGGATGGGATTGCCATAGGGGGATTCCGTGGGGTGGTTCAGCAGTTCGTAGATGCGCCGCTCGACGCGTTCACTCATCACGTGCTCCCAGCGGCACGCCTCGTCATGCACGTAAGCCCAGTCCAAGCCGATGACATCCGCAAGGAGGCGCTCGGCCAGCCGGTGCTTGCGCATGACTTCCGTGGCCCGCTTGCGGCCTGCCTCCGTCAGCTCCAGGTGGCGGTCTCCGGAGACCACCACAAGGCCATCACGTTCCATCCGGCCGATGGTTTGGGACACCGTGGGCCCGGAGTGTCGGAGCCGCTCGGCGATGCGTGCGCGAAGAGCAACGATGTTCTCTTCCTCAAGCTCCAAAATGGTCCGAAGATACATCTCCGTGGTATCGATCAGATCCGTCATCCAGCTCAGCTCCTCGAGCGCAGTACCTTGCGTTGTCCCACCGTATCGCGTACCGACAGCGACGTAGTCCGTTGAAAAGCTTAGCCTATTTTGAGTTTGTCCGGATAATTCCTGGGCCGCCGGAGGCTTGTCTCAATGGCTGGACTATGACGGTGCCGGTTCCCGCCCAATCGGCGGTTCAGGCAGAATAAGGGAGGTCCGTGTTGCAGCCATCGTCGACTGCCGGCCATCCCACCGTCCCGGACGTGAGTTACGTCCACGCCGAAATTGGAGCCCCTGTGAGCGAAACCAGCATCACTATTCCTGCCGACCTCCTGCCAAAGGACGGACGGTTCGGCGCAGGACCTTCCAAGGTCAGGCCGGAACAGATTGAAGCACTCTCAGCCGCGTCCAAGACCATCCTGGGCACCTCCCACCGCCAGGCCCCGGTCAAGAACCTCGTCGGTTCTGTCCGCGAGGGCCTCAGCCAGTTCTTCCGTGCCCCCGAGGGATACGAAGTAGTACTGGGCGTCGGCGGCTCAACCGCGTTCTGGGATGTTGCCAGCTTTGGCCTGGTGGAAAAGAAGGCCCAGCACCTGTCCTTCGGCGAGTTCGGCTCCAAGTTTGCCTCCGCCACCAACAAGGCGCCGTTCCTGGACGCTTCCTCCATCATCAAGTCCGAGCCCGGTACCCGCCCGGTTGCCCAGGCCGAGGCCGGCGTGGACGTCTACGCCTGGCCGCAGAACGAGACCTCCACTGGTGTGTCCGCGCCGGTAAAGCGCGTGTCCGGAGCCGACGACGGCGCCCTGGTCCTGGTGGACGCGACGTCGGCCGCCGGCGGCCTGGACGTGGATGTTGCCGAAGCGGACGTGTACTACTTCGCTCCGCAGAAGAACTTTGCGTCCGACGGCGGCCTGTGGCTTGGCCTCTTCTCCCCCGCCGCGCTGGAGCGCGCTGCCCGGATCAAGGCAAGCGACCGCTGGATCCCGGACTTCCTGGACCTGCAGACGGCGATCGACAACTCCCGCCTCAACCAGACCTACAACACGCCGTCGTTGTCCACCCTGGTGACCCTGGACGCCCAGGTGCAGTGGCTGAACGCCAACGGCGGCCTGGACTTCGCGTCGGCCCGCACGGCAGACTCCGCCGGCCGGATCTACTCTTGGGCTGAGGCCTCCGACTACGCCACCCCGTTTGTGGCCAAGGCCGAGGAACGCTCCAACGTCATCGCCACGATCGACTTTGACGACTCCGTTGACGCGGCTGTGGTTGCCAAGGTGCTGCGTGCCAACGGCATTGTGGACACCGAGCCCTATCGCAAGCTGGGCCGCAACCAGCTCCGGATCGCAACGTTCGTGGCCATCGAACCGGCTGATGTCACCGCGCTGCTGGCCAGCATCGACTTTGTGGTGGGCGAACTGCGCAAGTAACTCCCCGCCACCTCATCGATTGCTCCGCAGGCGCCGTTTTGGGAGTGCTAAAGGGCGCTGTTGGAGCAATCGATGGGACGGCGTGGCAGGGCGTTAACGTTCGACGGCGCCGTCCGGGTGTGGTCCCGGGCGGCGCCGTCTGCTGTTTGAATCGGATTTACTCGGAGTCTTCGTCGGGCTCTTCAGTGCCCGGCTCCGCGTCTGCTTCGTCCGTGTCCGGCTCACCGGCGTCAGACTCGTCAGCGTCCGGCTTACCGGCGCTGGGCTCTTCCGTGTCAGCCTCTTCCGTGCCCGGCTCCTCGGTGTCGGACACTGCCTCGGCATCGGCTGCCCTATACCCGGAGTCCAGCGCTTCCTCGTCCTGGGCGTCCTCGGGGCGTACGCGTTCTGCCCAGGGCACCCATTCCGGTGCAAGGATGGACTCCTCGGACGGCAGCAGGCCAAGCTCGCTGATGGTGACCACCTTGGAGCGCGAGTTGCGCGTCAGGACGGCGAACCACTGCCACCCCTGGTAACCGGGCAGGCGCGACTCAAAAAGGTGTGTCACCAGCCGGTCACCTTCACTCTTGGCGCCGAGGTGGGTGCCTATGGTGGACGCCGCGGTGATGCTTTCGACGGCGGAGCGGGCCACATCAACCGCTCCGGCAAGGAAGGCATCCGGTTTGCCGACGCGCCACACGGGCACACCCGCACGGCGCTTGGTTTCGGCCACGGCGGCAGCGGCGGCCGGGGCGATTACCTGCTCCGTTGCCGTAGGGTCGGGCTGTTCAGCTTCCGGGTTCATCAGCAGGCCTAAACGTCCAGCTCGTCGGCAACCTTACGCAGGGCTGCGGCGATGGCCTTGCCCTTGTTGCCTTCCGGGTACTTGCCGGCGGACAGCGTGCCGGAGAGGTTGTCCAGCACGCTGACGAGGTCCTGCACCAGCGGTGCAAGGTCCTTAGCGCTGGGCCGCTTGGCCTTGGCGATGGACGGCGTCTTGTCCAGGACGCGGAGGCCCAGGGCCTGTGCGCCCTTGCGGCCGTCAGCCACGCCGAACTCCACGCGGGTTCCGGCCTTCAGCTCGGTGACGCCCTCGGGGAGCGATGATTTGGGCAGGAAAACCTCCTGGCCGTCCTCGCCCGCGAGGAATCCGAAACCTTTTTCCTTGTCATACCACTTGACCTTGCCGGTAGGCACGTAATCAACCTTCTTCGTTCTGACGTCTTGAGACACGGCCGGCAGTCACCGCATCCGCATTGATATGCGGGTTCAGGGTATGACTGCCCGGGCCGAGTTGGTCTGTTGCTTTCAAGGTTATCCTGCCGGGCGCCCGAATCCTGCTTTACGGGCCGTTATACGAAGGCCCGCCGAAGGACTGTTAGCGTTACGTCCATGACACCCTCGCGTTACCGGCGCCTCCTGATGATCTGCGCGGCTGCGGTCGCCCTGCTCTCGCTCGCGGCAGTAGGTGCGGTGATGGCACTGGCGTTTGCCGGCTCCGCCGCCCCCGTGTGGGTCACCTCCACTGCCCTGTACGGCCTGCCGGTTGCCTTCCTGCTGATGCTCTTCCTGATCCTGGACAGCGTGGCAGGGCGGCGCCGGGCAGGAAAGCCCGGCGGGCGGTAACGTTGGACTGATGTCCCTTATCCGCGCGCTGAGCAAAGAACTGGAGGCACGCAGCGACGAGTCGTTGCGTGCGCTGTTCGCCGCGCGGCCCGACCTCATTTCGCCCGCAGTTCCGGACTTTTCCGCCCTGGCCGCACGTGCCAGCGCCAGGGTCAGCGTGCAGCGCGCACTGGAGCGCCTGAACAAACCGCAGATGCAGGTCCTGGAGACACTGCACCTCTGCACCAATACCGACACCGCACACAGTGCCTGCGCGGCCGGACTGCGGAAGTTCATTCCCGGCGCGTCGGTGGCGGCCATCGAGCGGATCCTCGGCTCCCTGCAGGACCTCGCGCTCGTGCACCGGGCGGAACCCCCGCACGGCACCGCGCCCACGGGCCACCGTCAGCACTTCTACCTCCCGGTGGGAACACTTCGGGATGTTGTGGGCATCTACCCGGCAGGGCTGGGACGGAGCTACACGGAGCTGGTCCGCCTGCAGCCTGCGTTCGCCCAGCGCGTGGTCCAGCTCGTCGCTGAGCTGCACCGCAGCGGGGTGGCCATCCATGAGGCCACCACGCCCATGGAGGCCGCGCTTGCCCTGCAGCACTGGACGTCCTCGCCGGAGGCGCTGCAGGCGATCCTGGCCGGCGCTCCGGAACGGACGACGGCGTTGCTCGCCCGATTCGGGAACTGGGCCATGGGTGCCGTCCCCCAGGCGCAACGGAAAGCCTCCGTGGCCACCGAAGCCGCCGACGTCGGGCCCGTTGACTGGCTGCTGGCCCGCGGCCTGCTGGTTCCCCTGGACGCAGCCCACGTGGAGCTGCCCCACAGCGTGGGAGTATCCCTTCGGGGCGGCGCGATTATTGAGGACTTCACGCTGACACCGCCGGTTCCGGAACTTGGCCACACCACTGCCGCGCTCCGCCGCAATGCCGCCCTGGGCGCCATCGCGGAAACGCTTCGGCTGGTGGGTGAACTCCTTTATGCGGTCAGGGAGCAGCCGCTGGCAACACTGCGCACGGGCGGTGTGGGGGTCCGGGAGATGCGGCGGCTGTCAGAAGGGCTCCGGATCGAGCAGCACCGCACTGGCGTCATGGTGGAGTTGTGCGCCCTGTCCGGCCTGATCCGGCTTGACGTCGATTCCTCGGCTTGGGTCCAGCCACCGGACCTGGAATGGCTGGTCCTCCCGCGGCAGGAGCAGTGGCTGTGGCTCGTTAATGCCTGGCTGGCCAGTGAACGTGTTCCGTCGATGGTGGGCCAGCCGGTCAATGGGCAGCAAAGCACGCCGGCCGTTCATCGCGGCGCGGCCGGAACCACCATCAATGCGCTCTCGGCAGAGGCCCAGCGGCCGGACGCGCCGGTTGTCAGGAAGCGGATCCTGGAAATCCTGAACCACCTGACGAACGAGGCCGCGGCACCGGAAGCCCATGCCCCCGTCCTGGACGCCGCCGCCGTGCTGCAGCGGGCCGAATGGGAACAGCCTCGGATGGCGCGCCGGTTCAGTTCGCTGATCCGTGGCGTCCTGGCAGAGGCCGACATGCTCGGCCTGACCGGTTCAGGTGCACTCAGCCAGCTGGGAAGCGCGATCGCCGAGGACAAACCCGACGAAGCGCTGGGGATCCTCGGTGAGCACCTGCCCGCGGCGCTGAACCATGTGCTGCTCCAGGCCGATCTCACCGCCATCGCGCCGGGATACCTGAGTCCCGAACTCAGCGAAAAACTGCTGCTGATGGCCGACGCCGAGGGCCAGGGCCCGGCCACGATCTACCGGTTTTCCACCGCGTCGGTGAGGCGGGCGCTGGAGGCCGGACAGGACGCGTCAAGCCTGCTGGCCTTCCTGCGGGAGCACTCCGCCACCGCCGTGCCGCAACCCCTCGAATACCTGGTGGAGGACACGGCCTCCCGCCACGGCCGGCTTCGGGTGGGCATAGCGGCGAGCTTCGTCCAGAGCGACGACGAAACGGCAGTGCTGGAGCTTGCCGCGGAGTCGAAGGCATCCGGGCTTGGCCTGGTGCGGATCGCGCCGACGGTCCTGATTTCCACGGCGCCGCCGCGCGAAACGGCACAGGTCCTGCGCGGCCTCGGACTTTCCCCGTCGGTGGAGGAATCCGAGCCGTCCCTGATCCGGCTGCGCCGCAGCATGCCGGCCCCGGCCAGCGCGCGGCCGGTCTACACCGCGCCGCGGACCGCGCCCGCCGACGCCGAAATGGATTCCCAGCTGGCCGTGCTGCGCCACCTCAAAACGTCCCACTCCGGTGGCCCGGACGGCCACGGGGCGGTCAGGGCACCGGGAGTGGGGGCGCCGCCGTCGTCCGTGTCTTTGTCCGGGTCCGGCGAAACCGCGACCCAGCTCGGCCTGGAGACCTTGCAGCGGGCCATCCGGCTCAAACAGACAGTGTGCATGAACGTGGTGGACGGCGGCGGCAACGCCAACCTGGAGACCGTTGTTCCCTTGTCGGTAAGCGGCGGACGGGTCAGGGTCTTCGATCCCGCGCGGGAGACCGAACGGGTGGTCTCCATCCACCGGATCATTGATATTGAGGCCGCAGAGGAACTGCGCCAGTGAAGGACGCCACCGCGTGAACGACGGACCGCTGATTGTCCAGAGCGACAAGACCATACTGCTGGAGGTGGACCATGAACTGGCCACCGAGGCCCGCCATGCCATCGCCCCGTTCGCCGAGCTGGAACGCGCCCCGGAGCACATGCACAGCTACCGGCTGACGCCGCTGGGCCTGTGGAACGCCCGCGCTGCGGGCCTGGATGCGGAGAAGGTCCTGGACACGCTGCTGAAGTACTCGCGCTTCCCGGTGCCGCATTCCCTCCTGATCGACGTCGAAGAGACCATGTCGCGTTACGGGCGGCTGCGCCTGGAGAAGGATCCGCAGCATGGCTTGGTCATGCGGACCGACGACTATCCGGTCCTGGAAGAGGTCATCCGGGCCAAGAAAATCCAGCCCCTGCTGGGGCCCCGGATCGACGGCGAAACCATTGTGGTGCATTCCTCCCAGCGGGGCCAGCTCAAGCAGCTGCTGCTGAAGATCGGCTGGCCGGCGGAGGACCTCGCAGGCTACGTGGACGGAACCCCGCACCTGATCGCCCTGAACGAGGACGGCTGGAAGCTCCGGCCCTACCAGCAGCTGGCCACCGAGAACTTCTGGGCCGGCGGCAGCGGTGTTGTGGTGCTGCCGTGCGGCGCGGGTAAGACGCTCGTGGGTGCAGCGGCCATGGCCGTCAGCTCAACAACAACGCTGATCCTGGTGACCAACACCGTGGCTGCGCGGCAGTGGAAGGACGAGCTGCTCAAGCGCACCTCCCTGACGGAGGACGAAATCGGCGAGTACTCCGGTGCGGTCAAGGAAGTCCGGCCCGTCACCATCGCCACGTACCAGGTCCTCACCACCAAACGCGGCGGCCTCTACCCCCATCTGGAGCTCGTGGACGGCAATGACTGGGGCCTGATCATCTACGACGAAGTCCACCTGCTGCCCGCCCCGATCTTCCGCATGACCGCTGACCTGCAGGCGCGCCGCCGGCTGGGCCTCACCGCCACCCTCGTCCGCGAGGACGGCCGCGAAGGGGAAGTCTTCAGCCTGATCGGGCCCAAACGGTATGACGCGCCCTGGAAGGACATCGAAGCGCAGGGGTACATCGCGCCGGCGGATTGCGTGGAGGTCCGGGTGGACCTCCCCCGCGACGAGCGTGTGGCCTATGCCATGGCCGAGGACGCCGACAAGTACCGGCTGTGTTCCACATCGGAGACCAAGACCCGGATCGTCGAGCAGCTCGTGGCCCGGCACCAGGGCGAGCAGTTGCTGGTGATCGGGCAGTACATCGACCAGCTGGACGAAATCGGCGAGCGCCTCAACGCTCCGGTGATCAAGGGTGAGACGTCCGTCAAGGAACGGCAGAAGCTGTTCGATGCCTTCCGGGCAGGCGACGTGCACACGCTGGTGGTGTCCAAGGTGGCCAACTTCTCCATCGACTTGCCCGAAGCGTCCGTGGCCATCCAGGTCTCGGGCTCGTTCGGATCCCGGCAGGAGGAAGCGCAGCGGCTGGGACGGCTGCTCCGTCCCAAGAAGGACGGGCGGGCTGCCCGCTTCTACTCACTCGTGGCACGGGACACCCTGGACCAGGATTTCGCGGCCAAACGCCAGCGCTTCCTGGCCGAGCAGGGCTATGCCTACCGGATCATGGACGCGAAAGATGTAGAGCAGCCCGGCTAGGCATTACAGCAGGTCAGCTCTTGCACGGCCGCGCCGGAGCGCACACTGTTGGAATGCGCCCCAAACTCCGCCCCGACGTTCCCCTGCCAGGCCAGGAATCCGTGTGGGACTATCCGCGTCCACCGCGCATCGAGCCAACCACAGAACGTGTGCTGATCGCCCTGGGCGGTGAAATCATCCTCGACACACAGGACGCCGCGCGGGTGCTGGAGACGAGCCATCCGCCCGACCGGGTCGCAGTCTATGCCGGCCGGATGGACTACTGCGAGGTGGACGGCGAGCGAGTGCTGCCGCAGGCCGGCGGCTTCTATGGCGGATGGATCACCGGCCGCGTGGCGGGACCGTTCAAGGGCGAGCCAGGCACGCTCGGTTGGTGATGCTTCATCCGGGCCCCGCATGGAACACCCACCATCCATCCAGAAAACTCCCAGACTCTGGGAGCATCATGGGAGTATGAAAAAGAACGGCCCAGAAGCGAAGCTCCTTGTTGTTGATGACGAACCCAACATCCGCGAACTGCTGTCCACCTCCCTGCGGTTCGCAGGCTTCGAGGTCGTCTCGGCAGGCAACGGGCGCGATGCCCTGGCGGCCGCCGAACTCCACTCGCCGGACCTCGCCGTACTGGACGTGATGCTGCCGGACATGGACGGCTTCACGGTCACCCGCCGCCTCCGCGCGTCCGGCAAACACTTCCCGGTGCTCTTCCTGACCGCAAAGGACGACACCGAGGACAAAGTCACCGGCCTCACCGTGGGCGGGGACGACTACGTCACCAAGCCCTTCAGCCTGGACGAGGTCGTGGCCCGGATCCGTGCCGTCCTTCGCCGCACCCAGCCACTGCTCGATGACGACGATGCCGTCATCCGGGTGGATGACCTGGAGCTCGACGACGACGCCCACGAAGTCCGCCGCGGCGGCACCGTCATCGAACTCTCCCCCACCGAGTTCAAGCTCCTCCGGTACCTGATGCTCAACCCCAACCGGGTGCTCTCCAAGTCCCAGATCCTGGACCATGTCTGGGAGTACGACTTCAACGGCGACGCCTCCATTGTGGAGTCCTACATTTCCTACCTCCGCCGCAAGGTGGACATTGATCCGGACGCCCCGGCACTGATCCAGACCAAGCGCGGCGTGGGCTACGTGCTCCGGACAGCAGAGAAGCGCTGACCTTGCTGGAGCGGTGGAAATCGGCCTCACTGAGGTCCCAGCTCGTCGCCATCATCATGGCGCTGCTGATCGTTGCGCTGACGGTGACCGGCGCGGGCACGCTGACGCTGCTCCATAGTTACCTCCAGGGCCAGGTGGACGACAAACTCAATGCCGCCGTCGAACTGGCCCACAAACAGCGGTCCTTCACGCAGCTGCAGGCCCCCAATCCGGTGCCCACCGACTACTCCCTGATCCTTTACACACCGGGCGAGGACCCCTACCCGTTCGGCGGTGATGCCATAAACCGCCCGGACATCAGCAACATCACCTCGGATGAAGCGCAGGATCTGGGAACCCGCCCCTACCAGGTCCGCGGCACCGACGGCCAGAACTGGCGGGTGGTGGCCGTGCCCGTCCTGGACAACGGACGCAGCGCGGTGGTTGTCATCGGCCTGCCCCTGCAAAGCGTGGACGACGTCCTCAAGCACGCCACACTCGTGGTCACAGGCGTGGGACTGCTGACCCTCCTGCTCGCCTCCCTGATTGCCAGCTGGACCGTGTCCCGCTCCTTCCGTCCGCTCGCCCGCGTGGAGAAGACCGCCGCCGCGATCGCCGCCGGCGACCTGTCCCGGCGCGTGGAAGTGGAGAATTCCGGAACGGAAGTGGGCCGGCTTGCCAGTTCCCTCAACGCCATGCTGGCGCACATCGAAACGGCCTTTGCCGCCAGGACGGCATCCGAAGGAAGGATGCGCAGGTTTGCGGCCGACGCCTCGCACGAACTCCGCACCCCGCTGGTGACCATCAGGGGCTTCTCCGAGCTGTACCGCCACGGCGCACTGGCAACCGACGAGGACGTGGCCACCGCGATGGGCCGGATCGAAAGCGAAGCCAAACGGATGGGCTCCATGGTGGAGGACCTCCTGCTCCTGGCCCGCCTCGACGAACAGCGGCCCCTCCAGCAGAAGCCCGTTGACCTTCAGCTGATCGCCCACGATGCCGTGGTGGATACTCAGGCCAGCGACCGTACCCGCAGCATCTCCCTGACCGGTCTCGACGGCGGCAACGCGGCTCCGGCGCCCGTCCTCGGCGACGAGGCGAAGCTCCGCCAGGTCCTGGGCAATCTGGTGGGCAACGCCCTGCGCTACACCCCGGAGGGCAGCCCGATCGAACTGGCAGTGGGCGTCCGGACGTCCGACGGCGGCCTGCCCGCCTCTGTGATCGAAGTCCGGGACCATGGCCCCGGGATTTCCGAGGACGACGCCGCGAAGGTCTTTGAGCGCTTCTACCGGGCGGATACGTCACGGACCCGCGAAACGGGCGGCAGCGGCCTCGGACTGGCCATCGTGGCGGCCATCGTGGGCTCACACGGCGGCAGCGTCAGGGTCCAGGCAACGGACGGCGGCGGGGCGACCCTGGTGGTCAGCCTTCCGGTCCGGGATGAGGAAGCCGATGGGCAGAACCCTGAGGCCCGTGCCGGTGAGGCGGGGATCCGCGAAGTCCAGGACCACGAAGTTTGGGACGACGGGCCTCGGGACCACGGAGACGGCGGAAGCGCCAACGACGGCCGCGTTATCCACATATAGGAACTCTCCGTGGCCCTCCCGGCGCCCCGCTCCTTAAGCTCGTTGCAGAGGTCCGGAGCAGCCGGACCGGGCAGCCTGGCTGTCCACCACCGTGAGAGGCAGCAGCCATGAGCATCATTTCCGTCGACACCGAACTCCTCCAGCTCAAGTCCGCCAACGTCAAGGCGACGGTGGACCGGATCAGCGCCGACGTCCAGGCCATGAAGCGCGGCCTGGACGAGCTCCAGTCCACGTGGCGGGGTTCGGCGGCCACCAACTTCCAGGCGCTGGTGACCGAATGGACCCTGACCCAAGGCAAGGTCGAAGCCTCACTGGCCTCAATCAACCTCGCACTGGCTTCGGCGGCGGCGACTTACGCGCAGGCCGAACAGGGCAACACCCAGCGCTTCAGCTGACGGTGATGGTGACTGTGACGTCAGGAAGTGGCGGACACGCCGTTCATCACGGGTGCTCCCCTGTGCCGATTGCGGCTGGCTGGTTGGCAGCTGTCAGGCTTCGGGGGTGCCCTGGTGGAAGCGGAGCCGCCACCTGCCGTTATCGAGGACCCACAGCGAGCTGCGGAGGATCGTGCCCGAGCGTGCGTAGCTCCGGTATGTCAGCAGGACCGCGCCGGCGCCGATGCGGTCCGCACCCAGAATTTCCAGCTCCGTCCGTTCACCGGGGTCTTCCTCCAACGCCATCATCATGGCATCGCGGGTCCAGACCCGCCCCGAGCTTCCGATCTCCATAAAGTCGGGGTGCAGCAGGACGCCGGTTCGGCCGATGTCGCCACGGACCTCTGGGCCGAGAAGCTCCCGTTCGAGGCCCTCCACGAGTTCCTCCGGCGACTTTCCGGCGACACCGGACGTGCCTAGTGGATCCTCCTCCAGCTCACTGAACAGATCCGGCTCGCTCAGCACGTCCTGGTCATTAAACAGGGAAGGTTCGCTGAAGAGATCGGGTCCGCCGGTGTCCGCCGCCGCACCGAACGCGCCGGGCCCCGAGCCTGCTGCAGCTGCTTTGGCTCCCGAGGCGTTCGCCGGGCCGTTGGCAGAGCCAGCGGCGTTGGCGGAGCCAGCGGCGTTGGCGGAGCCAGCGGCGTTGGCGGAGGCGCGCTCAGGCGCAGTGGCAGAAGCGGCTGCTTCCGGGCGGCCCGGGGCTCCGGCGAAACCCGGCCCCGAACGGGCCGCTACGCCCTGCTGGTATGCCGTGGCGGCAGCACGGGCCCGGTCATCGGCAGCCTCATTGAGGTCGTGGCCTGCATGCCCTTTGACCCATTCGAACGTGTACTTCCGGCCCGCGATTTCACGGTCCAGTTCCTTCAGCAGCTCGACGTTCAGGACGGGCTTGCCGTCCGCCTTCCGCCATCCCTTGCGCTTCCACCCGGGCATCCATTTGGTGATGGAGTTGATCACGTACTGGCTGTCGCACAAGACCCTCAGGTCTTCGTCGGGAACGTGGGCTGTGGCGCGGAACAGGTCCAGGACAGCCATCAGCTCGCCCTGGTTGTTCGTGCCGTGCGGCCAGCCGCCGGCCCGCCAGCAGTCGTCATTCACGTACCAGGCCCAGCCGGCCGGGCCTGGATTTCCTAAAGCCGAACCGTCGGCCGCTGCAGTAATCGTCACGGAACCATCCTGCCAGACAGCGCCGACAGCACATTTCGCCGGCCTCGCGGGAAACCGCTTACCGAAAACTCTTGACGTCAATGTCGAAGCGCGGCAGAATCGGAATCCTAACCGAGAAAGCGCTTTCTCGATTGAGCTGTCCCACCGGCACCGAGGCCGTCACGGGAACACAGACTGGGTGGACCTCCACCCTTTTGAGGAAGGCACATCAATGAAGATTCGGGCCAACAGCCGCAGGAAGTTCCAGTTCGGCGCGGTCGCCGTCGCTGTTTCACTGCTTGCCACAGGCTGCGGTGCATCCGGGGGTTCCAGCGAGAATGACCAGGTCACCCTCCGGTTCGCCTGGTGGGGCAACGAGTACCTCAACGCGCAGACGGAAAAAGTCATCGACGCGTTCGAGGCCGAACATCCCAACATCAAGATCGAATCCGAGCCGGGCGAATGGGCCAGCTACTGGGACAAGCTCGCCACCAAAACGGCGGCCAATGATGCGCCTGACGTCATCCAGATGGACCAGAAGTACATCGCCGAGTACGGCGGCCGCGGGGCGCTGCTGGACCTGTCCAAGCAAAGCGGGATCGACACCTCCAAACTGGACAAGGAATCCCTGGCGTCCGGGCAATACGACAAAGCACAGTACGGCCTGAGCACCGGCAAGAACGCGTACGTCATCATGGCCAACACGAAGGTCTTCGAGGCAGCCAACGTGCCTGTCCCTGACGACACCACGTGGACCTGGGACGACTTTATGGACACGGCAGCGAAGCTCAGCGCGGCGGGCGACGGGAAGAGCTACGGTGCCGCCTATGGCAGCAACGAGGCAGACCTCATCATCTGGCTGCGGCAGCACGGCGAGAACCTGTATTCCCAGGACGGGAAACTGGATTTCGACGCCTCTACCGCAGCGTCGTTCTGGGAGCGCCTCAAGGAGCAGCGTGATTCCAAGGCCAGCCCTCCGGCCACGGTAGCAACGGAGGACTCCGGCGCCGGCCTGGAGGAGAGCCTGTTCGGCACCAACCGGGTAGGCATGGCCTGGTGGTGGACCAACCAGCTGGGTTCGCTGGAAACCACCACGGGGAGCGGCATCAAGATGCTCCGCGCCCCCAGTGTCGACGGGAAGTCTGCTGACAACGGCATGTATTACAAGCCCACAATGTTCTGGTCCGCGTCCTCACGGTCCAAGCACCCGGAAGCTGCCGCAACGTTCATCAACTACCTGGCCAACAGCCCGGCGGCAGGCGCCATCCTCATGACCGACCGCGGAGTGCCCAGCAACTCCGAGATCGTGGAGAAGATCACGCCCGCCCTCAAGCCCGCGGACACCACCGTGGTGGCCTTCCTGAAGGACATCGAACCGGATGTTGCCGACGCGCCTCCCGTCCCGCCGGTGGGTGCAGGCAGCGTCCAGAACGTCATCAAGCGCTTCACCGACGAAGTCCTCTACGACCGGATGTCTCCCCAGGCAGCCGCCGAGGCCTTCAAGAAGGAAGTCGAAGGAATGCTGGCAACGGCCCGCAAGTAGCGGAGCCCGGAAGCCTGCACACGCCCGGCAACAAAGCACGGGTCACCGGCAAAAAAATAATGCGGCCCCCTCCAGTGGAGGGGGCCGCATTATGGTTTGCGCGGACCGTAGTCCGGGCGGTGGGGACTAGAAGCCGCCCATGCCGCCCATGTCGTCGCCGCCACCCATGGCCGGAGCGTTCTTCTCCGGCTTGTCGGCCACTACGGCCTCGGTGGTGAGGAACAGACCGGCGATGGAGGCCGCGTTCTGCAGTGCAGAGCGGGTCACCTTGACGGGGTCGTTGATGCCGGCGGCCAGCAGGTCGACGTATTCGCCGGTTGCTGCGTTCAGGCCGTGGCCTGCGGGCAGGCCGCGGACCTTGTCGACGACAACGCCCGGCTCGAGGCCGGCGTTGAAGGCGATCTGCTTCAGCGGGGCGTCGATGGCAACGCGGACAATGTTCGCGCCCGTTGCTTCGTCACCGGTCAGGTTCAGGTTAGCGAACGCCTTGGCGCCGGCCTGGATCAGTGCAACGCCACCACCGGCGACGATGCCTTCTTCAACGGCAGCCTTCGCGTTGCGGACGGCGTCCTCAATGCGGTGCTTGCGTTCCTTGAGCTCAACCTCGGTTGCGGCTCCGGCCTTGATGACTGCAACGCCGCCGGCCAGCTTGGCCAGGCGTTCCTGCAGCTTCTCGCGGTCGTAGTCAGAATCGGAGTTCTCGATCTCGGCACGGATCTGGGAAACGCGGCCAGCGATCTGGTCGGCGTCGCCGGCACCTTCAACAATGGTGGTTTCGTCCTTGGTGACAACAACCTTGCGGGCGCGTCCCAGGAGCTCCAGGCCGGCGGTCTCAAGCTTGAGGCCAACTTCCTCTGCAATGACCTGGCCGCCGGTCAGAACGGCGATGTCGGCCAGCTGTGCCTTGCGGCGGTCGCCGAAGCCCGGAGCCTTGACGGCGACGGACTTGAAGGTGCCACGGATCTTGTTGACGATCAGGGTGGCCAGGGCCTCGCCCTCGATGTCCTCGGCAATGATCAGCAGCGGCTTGTTGGACTGCATGACCTTTTCCAGGACAGCAACCAGTTCCTTGACGTTGGAGATCTTGGAGTTGACGATCAGGATGTACGGGTCCTCGAGGACCGTTTCCTGGCGATCGGCGTCGGTGACGAAGTACGCGGAGATGTAGCCCTTGTCGAAGCGCATGCCTTCGGTGAGTTCCAGCTCCAGGCCGAAGGTGTTGGACTCCTCGACGGTGATAACACCTTCCTTGCCAACCTTGTCCAGGGCCTCGGCAATGAGGGCGCCGATTTCGTCGTCGCCGGCAGAGATGGACGCCGTGGCGGCGATCTCTTCCTTGGTTTCGATTTCCTTGGCCGAAGCAAGCAGCTCCACCGTGACGGCTTCTACAGCCTTCTCGATGCCGCGCTTGAGGGACAGCGGGTCAGCGCCGGCCGCGACGTTGCGCAGGCCTTCCTTGACCAGTGCCTGGGCCAGGACGGTGGCCGTGGTGGTGCCGTCGCCTGCGACGTCATCGGTCTTCTTGGCAACTTCCTTGACCAGCTCGGCGCCGATCTTCTCGTAAGGATCGTCCAGCTCGATCTCCTTGGCGATGGAAACACCATCGTTGGTGATCGTGGGGGCGCCCCACTTCTTTTCGAGGACGACGTTGCGTCCACGCGGGCCGAGGGTGACCTTAACGGCGTCGGCGAGGATGTTCAGGCCCCGCTCAAGGCCGCGGCGTGCCTCTTCATCAAATGCAATGATCTTGGCCATAACGGCAGTAGTCCTTTCGGGACAGACGTTAAGAATGAACCCACTGCAGTGCCCGCGACGGACGATCCTTCGCCGGCGGCCTCTGTACGCCGCAGGATCCGGATCTCACTCCAGTAAGGTATTTCTTTCGCTCCTCGACCGGCGCCTGGGCTCCGGGACCGGCCTGGGCCGGGCGTCGCTTTAGCAGTCGGTGCGTAAGAGTGCTAAGTCAATAATTAGCACTCCATAGGTGAGAGTGCAAGCGAATAGTCCCGGAAACCAGTGTCTGCGGGCCCTCGTTTCGCTCCCGGCGATCAGCCAGCGGCGCGCCCTGCCGATTCCCGCCCGCTGAGCTTGGCCTTGTTGTCGGCTCCGTAGGTGAACACCATGAAGTTTGCGGAGGTGATGTCCCCGCTGGCGTCGAATCCGATCGGACCGGATTGCCCGTCGTAGTTGGCACTGGCCCCGGTCTTGAGCGCCGACACGCAGTCCTTGTAGGACGAGCAGGGGGCAGTCTGCTTCGTTTCCGTCCCCGGAGCCGTGCCGCCGGAGACGGCAATCAGGTTTGCGGCGATGGACCGGCCCGAGTCGTCGTCTGCGGCCGCGGCTGCCAGGACAGCCAGCGTCACGGCGTCGTAGGCCTCGGCAGCGTACGAGAGGTCCTTCAGCGACGGGTCGACGGTAAGGAGACGGGCCTGGAAATCCACGGAGGGGAACACGCCCGGCACCACTGCCCGGGCGCCGTCGAGCGCCTTGGATCCCAGTCCCGGACCATACTGGCCGAACGCGCCGTCGCTGAGGATGATCTTGCTCCCGGACAGTCCCGCATTGGTAAGCTCCGCGATGGCCCCCTGCGCGTCGTCCCGCGCGATGAGCACCACCGCATCAGGCGCCGCCTTCCGGGCCGCAGCGGCGGCCTGCCGCGCCTCGCCGGGCTTGAACGCTGGCGTGCTGGAGGTTTCCAGGCCGGCCCCCTTGGCTGCGCTGGCCACCGCGGCGGAGACATCCTTGCCGTAGGTGCTGTCCTGGTGCACGATCGCCAGGGTCTTTGCGCCGCCGTCCTTGGCGAGTTTGACGAGCACCGAGGCCTGGGCGACGTCGGCCGCCGCGGTGCGGAAGTAGTAGCCGCCGCTTTTGTACTTGCTCAGCCCGGCAGCCGAGTTGGCCGGTGAGATGAGCGGAATCCGTGCGGCGGAGAGAACGTCGATGACGGCGGCAGCGTGGCTGGAATCGGTGGGTCCGATCACGACGTCGGCCTTGGCTGCGGCCAGCTCCCTGGCCTGCGCGTCGGAGTCGCCTGCCGGCTGGGGCAGCAGTTCAACCGGCTTTCCCTTGAGGCCGCCGGTGCTGTTGATTTCCTGCACGGCAAGTTTGGCCGCGGCAAGCTGTGAGGCGTTGAGGAAGTCCTGCGCTCCGGTGCTGTCCAGGATCAGCCCGACGCGCAGTGTTCCGTCACCCGAGGCTTCCACCGAATCCAGCCGGGCATTTCCCGCCGCGGCGCCGCACCCGGCCAGCGCAAGCAGGAGGGCCGACGTTGCGGGTATGCGGACAAGCGAAGAACGGAAACTCGAGGACTTCACTCGGCCGGCCGGACGCTTTCTGCCTGCGGGCCCTTCTCGCCTTCGCCGATTTCCAGCTCCACGCGCTGGCCCTCATCGAGTGCGCGGTAGCCCTCACCCTGGATCGCGGACCAGTGGACAAAGACGTCGTCACCGGAGCCGTCCACGGTAATAAAGCCGTAGCCCTTTTCAGCGTTGAACCATTTCACGGTTCCCAGTGCCATGATGCCCACTCTTTCAGTAGCGTCCGTAAGGCCCACGCCACTGTGTGCCGCTTATTACGAACCGAAGCCTGAAATAACTCTAGCCAATGGCCGCCGGACCGGCCGAGGGGCAGGGCCGGGCGGGCCGTCAATAGTTATTCAGGTGTAACCCGGATGCCTACTTGAAGCCTGGCCCCAGCACCACAACCAGCGGCACCTGGAACTCGGCACTGTTGACCAGCGTGGGAATATTCAGGAGTTTGGAGAGTGCCTCGGCGTTGGCCTGCTGGGCAGCACCGGCATAGAAGATCACGGAGGTCTGCTGCGGCGTGCCGCCCCAGTTGCCTACCTGCCCCAGGGTCCAGCCGTCCGCCTGGACTATTGAGCTGACCCTGCCCGCAAGGCCGGCTGTACCTGCCCCGTTGTAGACCGCGAGGCCCTGGGACTTGTTCACGACGGCGGTGGGGACAGTAGCGGATGGCGTTGCACTCGGCTCAGGTTCGGTGCTGGCGGAAGCCTCGGAGCTCGCGGACGGTTCGGCGCTGGCGGACGGGTCCGCGCTTGCCTCCTGCGCAGCCGGCGTCTCCAGGCTCGTGGCGGCCTGGCTGCCTGCCTGGGTGAAGCCCAGCTGCGGGAGGAACAGGAAGGAGACGACGCCGATGGCCAGGGCTACGATGCCAACGGCAAGCAGCGGCCACAGGCGCGGCCTCGACGGCGCAGAAGCTGCCCGGTGGACGCCCTGGCGGGAGGCGGTCTCCGGAACCTTGTCGAATTCATCCCGAGCGTATCTGGTCATGGTGGCGAGACATCCTTGTTGATTGCTGCTGATGGCTCAGCACGTGCGTGGTTACGCGTCCGAACCCAGGCGGCGTGCAGTACGTGCCCGCTGTCGCGACGTACGTAGTCTACGCAATCTCTTGACGAGCATCGGATCGTGGGCAAGCGCATCCTCGGTGTCGATCAGCGCGTTGAGAAGCTGGTAGTAGTGCGTGGCGGAGAGGTCGAACAGTTCCCTGATGGCCTGTTCCTTGGCTCCGGCGTACTTCCACCATTGCCGCTCCAGGGCGAGCATCTGCTGCTCCCGCTCGCCCAGCGGCGAGTCACGGAGCGAAAAGTCAGCCAGCAGCAAGCCACGCTCTTCAGGCTCCGGCAGGTGTTCCCGAGCAGGTTCCGCCACGGCACACTCCTTCGCTGGATTTCGCTTGGATAAGGGTAAAAGTCCCACCCCCATGCTACGGACGAATAACAGCCTTGTCATTTACGCCGCGTTACGTCCTCTGCGGATCGGGGGCATGCTGAGACAATGGGTGCGTGTTTGATTCAGAGCCCCTCTTCGAGCTGGAGCCGGAAGCGGCGGAGTCTGTCGGGTTTGCCGAGATGGCTATGCTGCCGCTCCGCGACCTGATGGCCGGCGACTGGGCTGCCGCCCTGGCGGGGGTGGAAGAAGACCTGCGCGCCGTCCTGCGTTTCCTGGCCGCCGACGTCGCGGCCGGGCACCAGGTGCTGCCGTCGCCGTCGAACGTCCTCCGCGCCTTCCGGCAGCCGCTGGCGGAGGTCAAAGTACTGATCGTCGGGCAGGACCCGTATCCAACGCCAGGGCACGCCGTCGGCCTGTCCTTCGCCGTTGCCCCCGGTACCCGCCCCATTCCGCGCAGCCTGGCCAACATCTACAAGGAGCTCGAAGCCGACTTGGGGTTTCCCGCACGCGTCCATGGCGACCTGACGGCCTGGACGGAGCAGGGTGTGCTGCTCCTCAACCGCGTGATGAGCGTCCGGGCCGGCGCCGCGGGCTCCCACCGCGGGAAGGGCTGGGAGGAAATCACGACGGCGGCAGTCACCGCGGTGGCCTGCCGGCAGCGCGCTGACGGCAGCAGGCCGCCGCTGGTGGCGGTGTTGTGGGGCAAGGACGCGGAATCGGTCCGGCCCCTTTTGTCCGGCGCCGCGGTAGTCTCCAGCGCGCACCCCAGCCCGCTGTCGGCGTCGCGCGGTTTTTTCGGTTCCCGGCCTTTCAGCCAGGCCAACGCACTGCTGGAGATGCAGGGAAGCCCGGGCGTAACCTGGGAACTCCCGCCGGTCCCTTAGCTTAGGCTTGCCTTATGAGCACAGTTCCCGCCGCCACCAGCGCCACCAAAAAGACCCGTCCGCAGATCAACCTCACCGTGATCCGCCGCGAAGAGTTGTCGCCGCACATGGTCAGGATCGTTGCCGGCGGCGACGGCTTCGCCGATTACGTCAACAACGATTTTGTTGACCGCTACGTAAAGATCGCCTTTCCCCAGCCGGGCGTCAGCTACGAGCAGCCGCTGGACCTGTGGAAGATCCGGGAAACCATGCCCCGCGAGCAGTGGCCCTTCACACGCACCTACACGGTCCGCTGGGTGGACTCGGTGGCACAGGAACTGGCCATCGATTTTGTGATCCACGGAGACAAGGGGCTGGCCGGCCCGTGGGCGGCTTCCGCCCGGCCCGGCGATCCGTTGACTTTCACTGGACCCGGCGGCGCCTACAACCCGGCGTCGGACGCCGACTGGTACCTCTTTGCCGGTGACGAAGCTGCGCTTCCCGCCATCGCTGCTTCTTTGGAGTCACTGCCCGCGTCTGCGAAGGGAGTTGCGTTCCTCGAGGTGGACAGCGACGCCGACATCCAGCCCGTCACGGCCCCGGCCGGCGTGGAGGTCACCTGGCTCCGGCGCAACGGCGCTCCCGCCGGCACCGGCGACCTGCTGGTGTCGGCCGTCGCCAACGCCAACTGGCCCGCGGCCGGGAAAGTCGATGTTTTTGCCCACGGCGAGCGCGGCTACATGAAGGGCCTGCGCGACGTGTTTTTTGTCCAGCGGGGCCTCGAGCGCAAGCAGGTGTCACTGTCCGGTTACTGGGCCGCGGGCCGGGTCGAGGACGATTTCCAGGCCGAAAAGAAACTGCCCATCGGGCAGATCTAGCGGCGCCGGGCGCGCCTGCGCTCGTTGCTCGCCAGGCTGCGGGTCAGCGGCCTGGCCAGGGTGTCGCCCAGCACGATGCCGCCGGCCGCCCCCAGGACGATGGCGCCTGCGTTGAGCATGCCGCCCGCGCCGAGGAGGATCTCGGACTCCTCGATGGTCAGCACATACATGGAGCGGAAAATGGTCAGGCCCGGCAGCAGGATCAGGGCAGCCGGCACAGCGACCACCAGCTGCGGGGCTCCCATCTTCAGGGCCACCACCCGCGCCAGCAGGCCGATCACCACTGCGGACAATGCGGGCGAGAACCTGTCGCCGATGCCCAGGGCACCGCCGGCCAGCAGCACCAGGTAGCCGGCAACGCCCACGGCCGCAGTGGGCAGGAGTAGTTTCCATGCCGTCTGCTCGGTCACGCCGATGGCCATCACCGCCAGGGCAGTCAGGATCACCAGCACCCACAGGTCGTACGCGGGGGCGAACGTTTCCGTGACGTCGATCTCCTGCATTCCCGTCATGGACCCCACCACAAACGCAACGGCGATGCCGGCCACGAGTGCGCCGAAGGTCAGGACGGTGGACAGGAACCTTCCGGCGGCCGTCACCGGGAAGCCGTTGATCGCATCCTGCACGGACGAGACCAGGCGCCCGGTGGGCAGGAGCAGCAGGATGCCTCCCACCACCACAATGGCCGGCGCCGTGGTGAGGTTGAACTGCCAGAGCAGGAGTGCCATGAACGTCACCACAAACGAACACGTTGCCGTGGTGAAGAAGTCCGGCACCCGCCAGCGGCCCAGCCGGCGTGCCAGGAGGCTCACGCCGATGTTGACCACAAAAGCGATGGCTGACGACACCGGACCGCCGCCAAGGACGCCAACGAAAGCCGCTGCAAAGACGCCGAAGGCCACCGTCACCATCCAACGCGGGAAGGGCTTGGGGCTGGTGATGGCCTCGTCGAGGCGGCGGATGGCCTCGTCACGGCCCACTCCCCCGGCCACAATGTCCGTGACCAGCTGGTGGACCTTGGCCAGTCCGGCGTAGTTGTTGGTCCAGGACCGCACCACCCGCAGCAGGGCTATGGGCGTCTGGTCCTTGGGCGCGTAGTTGATTCCCACCGACTGGTTGGTGATGTCCACTTCGATGTTCTTGAGCCCCAGGGCTGCCGTCACGGCGATGATGCTGGTCTCCACTTCGAGGGCACCGGCGCCGTACCGGAACATGGTCTCGGCCAGGTGCAGGGCAAAGTCGAGGGTTTTGCGCGCGGAGGTGTCCACGCCGCCCACCTGGATCATCGGGTTGGCGTAGGGGCTGCCGGCGAGCCGGTCAACAATGCTCAGCGGCGCCGTCGGCGGATTCTCCCCCTGGACCAGGCGGCGGAGCATTCTTTTGGCCGCGACGTTCTGGCGGATCTGGGAGGGTGAGAGCGGCTCAGTCTTGGGCAGGCCGTCAGTTGGCGGCCTCTTCCCGGGTTCCTCGGGTCGATCTGTCACGCTGGTCCTCCTCCCGGGGATCGTGGTTAAGCGGTGTTTTCGGCCGGAGTCCGGTCTGCGGCAGGTGCGGCGTCCCCTGCCGGAGCCAGTCGTTTCAGCGGCAGCCTGCCCAGCAGGGTCCGGGCCGCCGACACCGCGGCGCGGGCCACGCGGTTGGCCTGGAACAGTACCGGCCGTACGGGCATCACGAAGTCTCCCAGCAGCTGGACCACTTCCCCGCCGAAGCCTTTCTTGAACGCGTAACCGCCGTGGCCTTCCTCGTCCTGTCCCTCGATGCCGAAGGTGCCATAGAAGTTGTAGCGCGTGTAGCCCTTTTCCAGCGCGTGCAGCATCATGCCCCAGTACAGGGACGTGGCGCCGTTGAAGTAGATGTAGTCCTGCTTGGTGCCGCCAATAACGCACACTAGCTCGTCGCCGAAGCAGACAAAGTGGATGGCAGCCACGGTGGCCACCCCCACGGAATCCGGGAACCGCTCAATGTCCTTGAGGCTGCGCTCGTAGCTGTCAACGAGGTCCTGCACCACCTTGAGGCGGTTGGCCTTCTTTTTGCTGCCGGTCTCCTCTACTTCGCGGCGGAGTTCGGCGGCCGCCGCCGACTCGGATTCAAGCCGTTCGGTGATGGATTTGCGGTACGCGGGGATGTCGATCTTGGCCATCATGAGCTTCGTGAACTCGGACGAGGTGGTCCGCAGCAGCTGCTCGTAGTATTCGCGTTCGCGGTAGATGAAGCCCTTTTCATCACCCGCCGTGCTCAGGGCGTCGTAGAACTCGTCCAGGGTTTCCAGGGTGGCCTGCTCGAGGAAGACGCCGTTCTTTTCGGCCTTCCGGATGGCTTTGCGGGTCCGGTAGCTGGTGCCCATGATGAGCTCCTCGGAGTCCTGGGTGCCCGCGAGGGTCTTGATGAACATCCAGTTGACGTTGGCGAAGTTCATCTCCGAGCCCTGGTGGGCGAATCCCAGGCTGGCGAGGGCAGCCACCAGCGGCCGGTTGTCCGTGATCTCAGGGTGCTCGGCGCCGTCCTCGTCGCGGGCGACGAAGGGCAGGTTCGGGGAAATCCGCAGCTCGGCGGCCTTGCGCTCCGTTGCCCTGGCTTTGAGGAGTTCGACGACGTCACGCACCAGGGCGTTGTCGGTGTAGTCCATGAGCGGGCCCTTGGCGCACTCGCACACCGTGTAGCCCCAGCGGTTGGTGGTGTAGTTCAGCTTGCCGGCGGCCACGAGTTCGCCGTTGCGCCGGACGCCGAAGAGCTCCACCGCCTGCCCGCGGGCACGCTGGAACCGGGCGAAGTCGGCGGACTGGATGAAGCTGTTTTGCGGGTGCGTGACGGAGAAGGCCTCGAAATCGGCGTCGCTGAGGACAGCGAACTCGAGCTCGGTTCCGGCCTTGATTGAATTCACGGAAAAATTCCTCACCTGTGGATGTGCTGCCGGGATGGTGGCAGCGCTGACCTGTTGTGGACGTGGTTGGGTGGCGCGGCTCAGTAGAACTGGTTGCCGGTGCGCATGGTTTCGAGGCGACGGAAGACACGTTCGGCGCCCTGGACCCAAAGCCGGTGCCGGACGGGTGCCAGGACAAAGTCGTAGCAGCCGACAAAGTCCGTGACTGTTTTGCTGAAGCTGGTCTTGAACATGCCCATGCCGTGAAGGGTGTGGGATTTGTCCTTGATCCGGGCGGCGGGCGGGGTGCCGCAGAAGTCGTACTCGGTGCAGCCAAGCTCCTTCATCCTGCGGATCGCGGCCCACTGGACCAGGTGTGAGTCGCCGTACTGCTTCCGGTTCTGCGTGGAACCGCCGTCTTTGTAGGTTGCTTTGGATCCGTAGTTGATGACAAAGGCGCCCACGCTGGGTTTGCCGTCTTCGTAGACAAAAAAGAAGCTTCCCTGCCCGCGGTCGCAGAATTCGTCCCAGAACCGGGCGTAGTACTCGTAGCTGCGCAGCGGCATGGACCCTTTGGCGTTTACGGTGTCCGCCATCAGGTCGTAGAGGGCGCGGTAGGTTTCCGGGCCCTGCTCCCGCTGGACCACCTCACAGCCTTCGCGCTCCGCGCGGCGGATGGCGTTGCGGGCGCGGGAGGAAATGGACCGGAACACTTCGTTCTCCGGCGCGGAGATGTCCAGCAGGGCCGTGGAGTCGTTGGACTGGATGTTGGGGGCCTTGACCAGGCCGGCGGCAGCGAGCTGCGACTGGACCTCCGGGGCGCCGACGATGTCCGGCTCCACCTTGATCGCGAAGACGTTCAGCTTTGCGGCCTTCACGAATTCGGCGCAGGCGGCGAGAGCCGGCTTGAGGTCCGCCGCGGAACCGATGTCGGGTCCCTTGATGAGGTACCAGAGGCGGCCCAGGACCGGGAATTTCTTCTCCAGCACCAGGTTGTAGCTGGCGCCCCCGCCGGACTCCAGGACCAGGAAGCGGACGTCCCAGCCGTTGCCGTTCTTCACTGACGCGTAGGCCGCGGACTGCAGCATGTTGCCGCCGTTTGGGTTGGCGGTGACGTGCTTGTCCCAGTTCTCAATTTCCTCGCCTGTGGCAAAGCGGGCGGTGAATTCTCGCAAGGGGGCCGTGTCCCGTCTGTTGGTCTTGTGCGCGGTTTTGTATGTGTGGCTGCGTGCGGACATGTAGCCACAAGTCTAAAGCCTGATCCTCTCCGGGCATTCCAGGGCCGCCCTCCGGGGCCCGCCTTGACTCGTTGTCCGCGCTTCGCGAGGGTTGACGGATGGAGCCGTACCCTGAACAGTCCAGCCGCCCGTCCGGGACCGCCGCACGGAAATATGGGACCGGCGCACAGGTCCTGGCTCTCGCCGTCTTCCTCGGAGCCTCCGCGCTGGTCGCCTGGCTGGGGGCCTTTGCCACGGTGAGCAACGTGAACGGCTGGTATGTCAGCGCCGACAAGGCTCCGTGGACCCCGCCGAACTGGGTGTTCGGTCCGGTCTGGACGGCGCTTTATGCGGCCATGGCGGTGGCCGCCTGGCTGGTGTGGCGCCGCCGTGTCCCGGAGTCGCGCCCGGCGCTGGCCGCCTACGGCATCCAGCTGGTGCTCAACCTGCTGTGGACGCCCGTGTTCTTTGGCCTCTACCCCGTGCTGGGCACGGTTGCGCTGTGGCTGGCGTTCGCGATCATCCTTGCACTGATTGTGGCTGTGACGGTGACGGTGCTCCGCTTTGGACCGATCAGCCCGGCAGCCGGACTGCTCCTGCTGCCCTATGTCACCTGGATTGTGTTCGCGTCATCCCTGAACGTCTGGGCGGCGCTGCACAATTAGCATTCGACGACGTTGACGGCGAGGCCGCCCATGGCCGTTTCCTTGTATTTGGAGCTCATGTCGCGGCCGGTTTCGCGCATGGTGACGATGACCTCGTCGAGGGACACCCGGTGCGAACCGTCGCCCCAGAGCGCCATTTTCGCGGCATTGATGGCCTTGGCTGCGGCGATGGCGTTGCGTTCGATGCAGGGCACCTGGACCAGCCCGCCGATGGGATCACACGTCAGGCCCAGGTTGTGCTCCATCGCAATCTCCGCCGCGTTCTCTACCTGCGAGGGGGTTCCGCCCATCACCTCGGCGAGGCCGGCGGCCGCCATGGACGACGCCGACCCCACCTCACCCTGGCAGCCCACTTCAGCACCCGAGATGGAGGCCTGCTCCTTGTACAGCACCCCGATGGCGCCGGCCGTGAGCAGGAACTTGACCACAACGTCATCCCGGTCCTGCTGCGTGGCGCTCTCCATGCCAGGGGCGAAGTGCAGGGCGTAGTACAGCACGGCCGGAATGATTCCGGCGGCGCCGTTGGTGGGGGCGGTGACCACGCGTCCGCCTGAGGCGTTCTCTTCGTTGACGGCCAGTGCGATCAGGTTGACCCATTCCTGCCAGTATTTGGGGTCCCGGTAATCGGGATCGTGGTCCCGGCTTTCCTTCAGGAGCCGCTCGTGCCAGTCGGGGGCGCGACGGCGGACCCTCAGACCGCCGGGCAGCAGGCCTTCGCGCTTGAGGCTGACCTGGACGCAGCTCTCCATGACGGAGTAGATGTGGAGAAGCCCTTCGCGGATCTCCTGCTCGGACCGGGAGGCCCGTTCGTTGACGAACATGACCTCGCCGATGGACAGTCCCTTGGACTGGCAACGGCCCAGGAGTTCGGCTGCCGTCCGGAACGGCAGGGGAAGTTCCTTCTTTGATTCATCGAGTTCCTTCAGCGCTGCATCTTCCTCCCCCTCGCGGACGATGAATCCGCCGCCGACGGAGAAGAAGGTGGCACTGTGGAGGACTTCGCCGTCGGCGTCGGAGACGGTGAAGGTCATGCCGTTGGTGTGCCGCGGCAGGATGGTCAGCGGGCGCAGGACCATGTCCTTCACGGCGTAGGGCAGGGGGACGGAACCGGACAGTTGCAGGGTGCCCGTTTCGGCGATGGCGGCCAGCCTGTCCTCCACCTCGTCGGGAAGGATCTTCTCGGGGTGGAAGCCCTCCAGGCCCAACAAAATCGCGGTCATCGTCCCGTGCCCGTGGCCGGTGGCGGCGAGCGAGCCGTACAGGTCGACCCGAAGGCCGGCCACTTTGTCCAGGGCGCCGGACTGCTTGAGCTCCTCGGCAAACACCGCAGCAGCCCGCATCGGCCCGACAGTATGCGAGCTCGAAGGTCCAATTCCGATCGAAAAAAGATCAAAGACACCAACAGCCATAACTAATCCTTACTCATTTGTGACTCATGTGCAGTTGGTCGGGTGCAGAGCACGCGGAGGATGCCGGTCCCACCGGGCAACCAGCCCGGCGGGACCGTTGGCGTCAGGCGAGGTTGGCAACGCCCGGGTAGAGCGGGTGGGCTGCGGCGAGGACCTCGACGCGGTGACGCAGCCCGGAAAGGTCCGCGCCGGCGTCGGCCATCAAAGCCTCGGCGATGATGTCCGCGACCTCGCGGAAGGCTGCCTCACCGAAGCCGCGGGTGGCCAGCGCCGGGGTGCCGATCCGCAGCCCGGAAGTGACCATCGGCGGGCGCGGGTCGAACGGCACAGCGTTGCGGTTGACCGTGATGTCGATCTCCGCGAGCCGGTCCTCGGCCTGCTGGCCGTCCAGTTCGCAGCTGCGGAGGTCCACGAGGACCAGGTGCACGTCGGTGCCGCCGGAGATCACATTGATCCCCTTGGCGGTGACGTCCGGCTGGACCAGGCGGTCGGCCAGGATCCGGGCGCCGGCCAGGACGCGTTCCTGGCGTTCCTTGAACTCGGCGGACGCGGCGATCTTGAAGGCCACGGCCTTGCCGGCGATGACGTGCTCCAGCGGCCCGCCCTGCTGGCCCGGGAACACCGCCGAGTTGATCTTCTTGGCGATCGCGGCGTCGTTGGTCAGGATGATGCCGCCGCGCGGACCGGCGAGGGTCTTGTGCGTGGTGGAGGTGGTCACGTGGGCGTGCGGCACGGGTGAGGGGTGCAGCCCGGCGGCGACGAGGCCGGCGAAGTGGGCCATGTCCACCATCAGGTAGGCGCCCACGGAATCGGCGATCCGGCGGAACTCGGCAAAGTCCAGCTGCCGGGCGTACGCGGACCAGCCGGCAACGATCAGCTGCGGCTTGTGCTCCTGGGCCAGGCGCTCCACCTCGGCCATGTCGATCCGGTGGTCCTCTTCGCGGACCTGGTACGGGATGACGTTGTAGAGCCGGCCGGAGAAGTTGATCTTCATGCCGTGGGTCAGGTGCCCGCCATGGGCCAGGTTCAGGCCCATGATGGTGTCGCCCGGCTTGATCAGCGCGTGCATCACCGAGGCGTTCGCCTGCGCACCGGAGTGCGGCTGGACGTTCGCGAACTCGGCGCCAAACAGGGCCTTGACCCGGTCGATGGCCAGCTGCTCGATGACGTCGACGTGCTCGCAGCCGCCGTAGTAGCGCTTGCCCGGGTAACCCTCGGCGTACTTGTTGGTCAGGACCGAGCCCTGCGCCTGCATAACAGCCACCGCGGTGTGGTTCTCCGAAGCGATCATCTCCAGGCCGTCCCGCTGGCGGCCCAGTTCGTCGTCGATCTTGGCTGCGATCTCCGGGTCCAGCACGGACAGGTCCGCGTCCAGGCTCGGGGAGACAACCTGCTCGAACACTGCCGTGCTGGTGCCTGCGGCAGCGGCGCCGCTCACAGCTCGCCGCCGTTCTTGGAGGCGTAGTCCTGGGCGGAGAGCAGCGGGCCCTCGGACTCGGCAGCCACCTTGAACAGCCAGCCGGCGCCGTACGGGTCGCTGTTGATCAGTGCGGGGTCATCGACGACCGCCGGGTTGGTTTCCGTGACTTCACCGGTCACCGGGGCGTACAGGTCCGAAACGGACTTGGTGGATTCCACCTCGCCGCAGGTCTCCCCCGCGGTCACGGTCGAGCCGACCTCGGGCAGGTCCACGTACACAATGTCACCGAGGGCGTCCGTGGCCACGGCGGAAATGCCGATGGACACCACGTTCCCGTCCTCACGGGAGACCCACTCGTGTTCCTCGGAGTACTGCAGTTCAGCGGCAACTTTAGCCATGTGTTTTTCCTTCAGTTAGGTTTGCGAAAAGCGAGAGAGCGTCGGTTAAAAACCTGCGAAAAGTGAGAGAGCGTTGGGGCTGGGATTCCGGCAGCGTGCGTCAGAGCGACGAAGGAGCAGCACGCAGAGGATCTCAGCCCCAACGCAACCCGAAAGCTACTTTTGGCGCTTGTAGAACGGCAGGGCCACCACTTCGAACGGCTCCGTCTTGCCGCGGAGGTCGATGTCCAGGGCGGTGCCGGGCTCGGTGAGGGCGACGTCGACGTAGGCCATGGCCACCGGATAGCCCAGGCTTGGCGAGGGCTGGCCGGAGGTGACTTCGCCAACCACTGCGCCGTCCTTGAGGACCGGGTAGTGGCCGCGGCCGGCACGGCGGCCCAGGCCCTTGAGGCCCACCAGCCGGCGGCCGGTGGTGGTGCTGGCGCCGGCTTCCTTCTTGGCGGCGAGCGCGGCCTTGCCCACGAAGTCGCCTTCCTTGGAAAGCGCGACGACGGGTCCCAGGCCGGCGGCGAACGGGTCGCCTTCCAGGGAGAGCTCGTTGCCGTACAGCGGCATGCCGGCCTCGAGGCGGAGCGAGTCGCGGGAGGCGAGGCCGGCAGGCACCAGTTCCCCCTCGTCGGCAATGGCGACGATGGCCTGCCAGAGCGCGGCGGCGTCGTCGTTGGCCACGAAGATCTCGAAGCCGTCCTCGCCGGTGTAGCCGGTGCGTGCCAGCAGGAGCTCCTGGCCGGCTCCGGCCACGAGGAAGGGGACCTCGACGGCGGCGTAGTACTTGAGCCCGGTGACCAGGCTGTGCTGGGCGGCGGGGACCAGGCGGAGGAGGAGCTCCTCTGCTTTGGGGCCCTGGACGGCGATGAGCGAGGTCTCGGCGGAGACGTCCTCAACCACGACGTCGAAGCCGGCGGCCCGCTCGGCCAGCGCAGCTGCCACCGTCATGGCGTTGCCGGCGTTGGGGACCACCAGGAAGCGGTCCGTGCCGTCCGCAGCGGCCGGACGGCGGTAGGTGATGAGGTCGTCGATGATGCCGCCGTCCTCATTGCAGATCAGCGAGTACTTTGCCTTGCCCACGGCCATCGCGGAAATCTTGCCCACCAGGGCGTAGTCCAGGAATGCTGCGGCGTCCGGGCCGGTCACCCAGACTTCGCCCATGTGGGAGAGGTCGAAGATGCCGGCCGCCTTGCGGACGGCGTGGTGCTCGGCGAGCTCGGAGCTGTACTTGAGCGGCATCTGCCAGCCGCCGAAGTCGGTGAAGGAGGCGCCGAGCTTCTTGTGCTCTTCGTAGAGCGCTGTGTAGTTCTCAGTCATCACGGAATCCTTAGTTTTCAAACTCGGAAAGCGGCGGGCAGGAGCAGATCAGGTTTCGGTCCCCTGCGGCGCCGTCAATGCGGCCCACGGGCGGGAAGTACTTGTCCTGCTTGAGCGAGGCAACCGGGAAGACGGCCTGCTCACGCGGGTAGGCGCGGTCCCAGTCAGTGCTGATCACGGCGGCCGCGGTGTGCGGGGAGTTGCGCAGCGGGCTGTCCACAACGGTGAAGTCGCCGTCGGCCACCTGATCGATTTCGGCCCGGATCGCGATCATCGCGGTGATGAAGCGGTCGATCTCGTGCAGGTCCTCGGACTCCGTGGGTTCCACCATCAGTGTGCCTGCCACGGGGAACGCCAGGGTGGGGGCGTGGAAACCGTAGTCGATGAGGCGCTTGGCCACGTCCTCGGCCGTGACGCCGGTCTTGGCGGTCAGCTCGCGCAGGTCCAGGATGCACTCGTGTGCCACCAGTCCGCCTTCGCCCGTGTACAGCACCGGGAAGAAGTCGTTGAGGCGGGCAGCGATGTAGTTGGCCGCGAGCAGCGCCGACTTGGTGGCCTCGGTCAGGCCCGCACCGCCCATAAGCTTCACGTAGGCCCAGGAAATCGGCAGGACGCCTGCGGAGCCGAAGCGGGAGGCGGAGATCGGGACGTCGTTGCCTTCGGTCCAGGTGGCCGCGTTGCCCGGCATGAACGGTGCCAGGTGCGCCTTGGCCGCGACCGGGCCAACGCCCGGGCCGCCGCCGCCGTGCGGGATGCAGAACGTCTTGTGCAGGTTCAGGTGCGACACGTCGCCGCCGAACTGGCCCGGCTGGGCCAGACCAACCAGGGCGTTGAGGTTGGCGCCGTCAATGTAGACCTGGCCGCCTGCGGCGTGGATGGCGTCGCAGACCTCTCGGACGTCGGCGTCGTACACCCCGTGGGTGGACGGGTAGGTGATCATGATGCAGGACAGCGCGTCCCTGTTGGCCTCGATCTTCGCGTACAGGTCGGTGTGGTCAATCGTGCCGTCGGCAGCCGTGGCCACCACCACTACCTTCATGCCGGCCAGGACGGCGGAGGCCGCGTTGGTGCCGTGCGCCGACGCCGGGATGAGGCAGACGGTGCGCTGGTCGTCGCCGCGGGAGAGGTGGTAGCCGCGGATGGCCAGCAGGCCTGCGAGCTCGCCCTGGGAGCCGGCGTTGGGCTGGATGGACACCTGGTCGTAGCCGGTGATCTCCGTGAGCTGGGCTTCCAGGTCCGCGATCAGTTCCCGCCAGCCTTCGGTCTGGGAGTCAGGCGCGAACGGGTGGATGGAGGCGAACTCGGGCCAGGAGATGGCTTCCATTTCGGCCGTGGCGTTCAGCTTCATGGTGCAGGAGCCCAGCGGGATCATGGTGCGGTCCAGCGCGAGGTCGCGGTCCGAAAGCTTCCGGATGTAGCGCAGCAGCTGGGTTTCGGAACGGTGGGTGCTGAACACGGGGTGCTGCAGGAAGTCGGAGGAACGCTCGACGGCGGCATCCAGGGCGAACGCGTCCGTCACCTCCGCCGGGGCGGCACCAAAGGCGGCCAGGACGCCGTCGACGATTGCCGGCGTCGTGGTTTCGTCCGTGGAGAAGCCCACGGTGTCCGCGTCGATGCTGCGCAGGTTGATGCCCTTGGCTTCGGCGGCGGCAACGATCCCGGCCGCCTTGCCGGGGACGGACACGGTGACGGTATCGAAGAAGCTGGTGTGGAGCACGTCCAGGCCGGAGGCCTTCAGGGACGCGGCCAGGGTCTTCGCGTGGCCGTGGGCGGTCTGGGCGATCGCCTTCAGGCCGTCCGGGCCGTGGTACACGGCGTACATGGACGCCACGATGGCCAGCAGTGCCTGCGCGGTGCAGATGTTGGACGTGGCCTTTTCGCGGCGGATGTGCTGCTCGCGGGTCTGCAGCGCCAGGCGGTAGGCGGGAATGCCGGCGGAGTCCTTGGAGACGCCCACCAGGCGGCCCGGCATGGAGCGCTCGAGGCCCTTCTGCACGGCCATGTAGGCAGCGTGGGGTCCGCCGTAGAAGAGCGGGACGCCGAAGCGCTGGGCTGAGCCGACGGCGATATCGGCGCCCTGCTCGCCGGGCGGCGTGATGAGGGTGAGGGCCAGGAGGTCGGCGGCCACGGTCACCAGGGCACCGCGTTCCTTGGCGCCGGCGATGACGGCGGAGTGGTCGAAGACCCGGCCGGAAACACCGGGCTGCTGCAGTACCACGCCGTTGATGACGCCGTCGGGCAGGCCCTTGGAAAGGTCAGCAACCTCCACTTCGAAGCCCAGCGCCTCGGCGCGTCCCTTCACGATGGCGATGGTCTGCGGCAGGCAATCGGCATCGAGCACCGTCTTGCCGTCGCGGGCGTCCTTGTTCTTGTTGGCCCGGCGCATCATCAGGACGGCTTCGGCCACGGCGGTGGCTTCGTCCAGCAGCGACGCGTTGGCGATGGGCAGGCCCACCAGGTCCTGGACCATGGTCTGGAAGTTCAGCAGCGCCTCGAGGCGGCCCTGGGAGATCTCCGGCTGGTAGGGCGTGTACGCGGTGTACCAGGCCGGGCCTTCGAGGATGTTCCGGCGGATCACCGCGGGCGTCACGGTGTCGTAGTAGCCCTGGCCGATCATCTGCACGGCGGTTTTGTTCTTCGCGGCGAGCTTGCGCAGTTCGGCGAGGGCTTCCACCTCGCTCAGGGCCTCTGCCAGCTGGAGGCCGGAGTCCTGGCGGATGTCCTTCGGGACCGCGGTATCCACGAGCGCATCGACGGTGTCGTAGCCGACAGCCTTGAGCATGGCGTCGACGTCGGCCTGGCGGCGGGCGCCGATGTGCCGGTCAACGAAAGACGTAGAGGCTGAATTGACAGTCAAAAGGAACTCCATAACTCAGGCGGCGCAGGGTACGCCACATCGATTCGGGTTCCTCCCCACTCTGTATTGGACCTGAGAGTTTCCGCGCGGTCCGCTGCTGCGGGGCCGGCGCTTGCACCGTCGGTGAGCACAGCAGTCCTGATGTTCCGGAGCGATCCGGGACACGTCAGGCGGACAGCCTGCTACTTTCCAGAGTTGCCTCGCCGCGGCGGTACATGGGCCTGAGAGATTCCTGGGGAGGATTTGCTCCTACGGCGCCTGCTTGTACCTACTAGCAGAACTCTCCCGCCGCAGATCAAAGGCTTATTCATTTGGGATTGACATCTTGCATGGCCGGTGACAGCCATCACCAATTGTCCTATGCCGCAGGCTTTCGGGCAAATGGCGACCGCCCGGGACGTGCACCGCCAGCCCTGCGGGCATTCAGCCCCTCAGCCGCTCCACCGCGGCAAGGAGTTCCGCCACATCCCCCTGCCGGCCGTCGGCGTTCCCGGACGGACCGCTTTCCCACATGGCGTTGAAATACAGCCCGTCACCCATATAGAGCACGGCCTTGGCCATTGCCTTGCCGACGTCGGCGCCGATCAGTTCCAGCCACTGCTGCTGGATGGCCGCGAAACGGCGGCGGGCCTCCTCGTGGGCCACCTCGGCCAGGCGGGTGGCGGCAACAAACGAACGGTCCATCGGGGTGTCGGACCAGAGCGATGAACGGATGAAGTACGCGGCGGCACCCTCGGGCGCGGCCGCCATGGCGGCGAGGTCCTCGCCGGCCAGGCGGTCCAGCCGTTCAAGGGTGGCGGTGATCAACGCCTCCTTGTTCGGGAAGTGGTACAGCAGTCCGCCCTTGGACACGCCGGCCTTTTTGGCCACGGCATCCAGCGTGGCTGCGCGCTCCCCCACGTCGATGAGGAGTTCTTCGAAGGCGTCGAGGACGGCATCATGCGCAACGGGTTTTCTGGCCATGGTTCCAATCATGCATCCTTGGGGGCTTCGATTTCTTAACTATACCGTCCAGACGGTACAGTTATTGCATGACCACGTCCGCAGCCTCCCGGCAGAACACCAACAGCACCTCCGTCACGCCGTCCACCGCCCGGTCGACGCCGGCTCCCGGTCCGGCACCGGTTCCGGCGAGGGGCCAATGGCGCGACTGGCTTGCGCTGGGACTGCTGATGTTCCCGGTACTCCTTGTTGCAGTGGACAACACGGCGCTGACGTTTGCACTGCCGGCCATTGCGCGGAGCCTGGAAACATCGGGCGTCCAGCTGCTCTGGATCGTGGACGCCTATCCGCTGGTGCTCGCCGGGTTGCTGGTTGCCATGGGCAGCCTCGGTGACCGGATAGGACGCCGGCGGCTCCTCCTGATTGGCAGCGTCGGCTTCGCGGCCGTCTCGGCGGTGACGGCTTTCGCGCCGAGCGCCGAGTGGCTCATCGCCGGCAGGGCGATGCTGGGGTTCTTCGGGGCCATGCTGATGCCGTCCACGCTGTCCCTGATCCGGAACATCTTTCCGGACCCCAACCGGCGCCGGCTAGCTGTTGCCATCTGGGCGGCAGGCTTTTCCGGCGGCGCCGCGCTGGGCCCCATTTTCGGCGGCTGGCTGGTGGAGCAGTTCTGGTGGGGCGCCATCCTGCTGGTCGCGGTGCCCATCATGCTGCCTCTGCTGGTATTCGGTCCGGCTTTCATCCCGGAGTCCAGGGATCCCCGTCCCGGGCGGGTGGACATGCCCAGCATTCTGCTGTCCCTGCTGGTGATGGTGCCGGTGGTTTATGGCATCAAGGAGCTGGCCACCGAGGGTTTTGGAACAATTCCGGTGTTCCTCATAGGGTTTGGCCTGGCCATGGGGTTTATATTTGTCCGCCGCCAGCTCCGCATTGCCAGTCCCCTGCTGGACATGTCCCTGTTCCGCAACAGGGTGTTCAGCACGGCCATTACGGCCAACGTCCTGGCGCTGTTTTCCTTCAACGGCTTCATCCTGTTCCTGGCCCAGCACCTCCAGCTCCTGGAGGGCATGACACCGTCCGCGTCCGGAGTGGCCATGATCCCGGCCCTGCTGGCCACGGTGGTGGCCGGACTGGTGGCGGTGCCACTGGTGCGGAAGGTCCGTCCGGGATTCGTGGTGGCCGGCGGCCTGGCCCTGAGCGCCACCGGCCACGGGCTGGTGGCCTTCGGCAACCACAGCGCGGGTCCGGCCCTCCTGCTGGGAGCACTGCTCATCCTGGCGCTGGGCGTGGGTACGGCCGAAACCATCTCGAACGACCTCATCCTTGGTGCCGTTCCAGCTGAAAAGTCAGGGGCGGCGGCCGCGATCTCCGAGACGGGCTACGAGGTGGGGTCACTGCTGGGGACGGCAGTCCTGGGCTCCATCCTGACGGCTTCGTACCAGCACAATCTGCTGTTTCCCGCCGGGCTCGCAGAGGCCACGTCCGGCACAGCTGCGCATCAGGCAGGCGAAACCCTGGCAGGTGCCATGGAGCTGGCCGCCACCCTGCCTGCTCCGCTTGCTGAAGCGCTCCGCGGCGCGGCGCGCGCGGCGTTCGATTCCGGGGTGCACATCACTGCGGGGATCGCGCTGGTACTGATGGCGGGGGCGGCAGTCCTGGCCGCCGTCGCGCTTCACCGGGTTCCCAAGGCGCACTAGGCGGCCCGCCTTCGACCAGGGATCCGCCCCGCAGCAAAGGCGCCGCATGAAAAAGCGCCCGGCGCCGGAGTTGACTCCGGCGCCGGGCGCTCCAGTATTTGATCTGCGAGCGCTGCGCTACTTTGCGTCCGGCGCGGTGACGCTGGCGGAGGCCTTCATCGTCTCGGCGTTCACCATCCAGGCGTACTGCTCCAGCTTGGCGATGAATGCATGCAGCAGGTCCGCGGTGGTGGGATCCTCTTCATCCACTTCGTCATGGACCTTGCGCATGGTCCCGACGGCGGCTTCGAGGGCGGCGACGATCCGTTCGATGGCGTCCTTGGTGTTGATAAGTCCTTCCGGGAACTGGGCCAGGCTGGTGCTCTTGGCCACCGTCGAGCTGCGGCCGTCGGGAAGGGCATGCAGTGCACGCATTCTTTCGGCCATGTCGTCGGCGAACTGGCGGGCGGCATCAACAATTTCATCGAGCTGCAGGTGGAGGTCCCGGAAGTTGGTGCCCACGATGTTCCAGTGGGCCTGCTTGCCCTGGATGTGCAGCTCGATCAGGTCCGCAAGAACGGCCTGAAGATTGTTGGTCAGCGTCGGTGAAGCTTTCATAAATCCTCCTCGATTGGTCCAGTGATCCTGACGCTATCAGCCGTTTTGGGAGCCCGGAGCAAAATTTCTCAGTGAGCTTACTAATTAGGTCCCGGCGACACAAAAGAACGTGATTCATTTAAGCCCTTGCGCGAAAGCCCGGTACCGTCCATACTAAATGAACGTCATTCATTTAGTGACGGTCGTCTCACTGGAAGTAAGCCCATGATTGAAATTTCCTGCCTCGACTCTCCCGCTTCCCTGGCCCGGACAACGCCGTCCGAACGCCCCGCCCTGCGGGTGGGCGTGGTGCAGCACCGCTGGCATGCAGACACTGCTGTCCTGCAGGCTGAACTGGACGAAGGCATCGGCCGCGCCGCCCGGCTGGGTGCCACGGCGGTGTTCCTGCCCGAACTCACGCTCTCCCGCTACCCCGCGGACACCCGCCCCGAAAATGACATTTCGCGGCCCGGAGCGGCGCGGCCCCGGCCGTCGGACACCGCTGAGGACCTGCTCACCGGGCCCACGTTCCGGTTTGCTGCCGAGTCCGCCCGCCGCCACGGCGTGGCCGTCCACGCCTCGCTGTACCAGCAGGCACCGGCCCCGGACGGCAGCGACGACGGCCTTGGCCTGAACACCGCCATCCTGGTGTCGTCCGAGGGTGAACTGCTCGCCCGGACGCACAAGCTGCACATCCCGGTCACCGCCGGCTACTACGAGGACAAGTTCTTCCGCCAGGGGCCGGCGGCAGCGGATGCCTACGAGGTCCACGCGCCGGCAGAATTGGGTGGAGCGCGGCTGGGCATGCCCACCTGCTGGGACGAATGGTTCCCGGAAGTCGCCCGGCTGTACTCCCTGGGCGGCGCCGAGATCCTGGTGTACCCCACCGCGATCGGCTCCGAACCGGACCACCCGGACTTCGACACGCAGCCGCTGTGGCAGCAGGTCATTGTGGGCAACGGCATCGCCAACGGCCTCTTTATGATTGCCCCCAACCGCTGGGGCAGCGAGGGAACCCTGGACTTCTACGGCTCCTCGTTTATCTCCGACCCCTACGGCCGGATCCTGGTCCAGGCCCCGCGCGACGAGTCCGCCGTCCTGGTGGCAGACCTGGACCTGGACCAGCGCCGGGACTGGCTCACGCTCTTCCCGTTCCTGGCCACCCGCCGCCCTGACACCTACGGCCGGCTGACCGAGCCCGTGCGCCGTGACCAGCCGCTCGGCGGCGAGGAGGCGGGGATCCCGACGTCGGCAGTGCACACCGAGGTGACCGCATGAACGCGTGGCGGATGCCGGCCGAGACAGCTCCACAGGAGCGGCTCTGGATGGCGTTCCCCACCGGCGGCTACACCCTGGGCGACACCGCCGAGGATGCCCATGCTGCCCGGTCCACCTGGGCAGCGGTGGCCAACGCCGCCGTCGAATTTGAGCCGGTCACCGTGGTGGTGGACCCGGCCGACGTCGGCATCGCCGCCCGCGACCTCCACCCGGACGTCGAGGTGCTTGCCGCCCCGCTCAACGACGCGTGGATGCGGGACATCGGCCCCACCTTTGTGCTCGCCGAGGACGGGCGCCTCGGCGCCGTCGACTGGGTGTTCAACGGCTGGGGCGCCCAGGACTGGGCACGCTGGGACAAGGACGCGCTGGTCGCCGGCGAGGTTTCCGGCCGCGCAGGCGCCACGCACATCGTGTCCGCGTTGGTCAACGAAGGCGGCGGCATCCAGGTGGACGGCGAGGGAACCGTGCTGGTGACCGAAACCGTGCAGCTGGATCCGGGCCGCAACCCCGGACTCAGCCGGGCCGACGTCGAAGCCGAGCTCGCGCGGACCATCGGCGCAACCCACGTCGTCTGGCTCCCCCGCGGGCTGGCCAGGGACTCGGAAAGGTTCGGCACCCGCGGGCATGTGGACATCGTCGCAGCCATCCCCTCCCCCGGCACGCTGCTGGTGCATTCCCAGCAGGACCCGCGGCACCCGGATTACCAGGTGAGCCGCGAGATCATCGCACACCTCCGCACCACGAAGGACGCGGCCGGACGGGAGTGGAACATCATCGAAGTCCCCGCCCCGGAAACTTTGCGGGATGACGAGGGGTTTGTGGACTACAGCTACATCAACCACGTGGTGGTCAACGGCGGCGTCATTGCCTGTACCTTCGGGGACGCCAATGATGACAAGGCGCTGCAGATCCTGGCAGAGGCCTACCCCGGCCGGCGGGTGGTCGGGATCGACGCCCGCGAACTCTTCGCCCGCGGCGGCGGCATCCATTGCATCACCCAACAGCAGCCTGCTGCCTCGTAGAAAGCGCTGGACAATGACGCAAACCATCCGCAAGGGCACCCCCGCAGGCCAGCAGTCGGGGGCTGATGCAGCCGGCACGGCGCACGGCATCACGGCCAAGGGCCTGAAGGGCGGGCAGCTGGGCCTGCTCGCCGTCGTGGTCCTGGGCATCTCCACCATCGCGCCGGCGTACACGCTGACCAGCGCCCTGGGCCCGACGATCAACGAAGCCGGGCTCCAACTGCCTGTCATCTTCCTCATCGGCTTTATCCCCATGATTCTGGTGTCCCTCGCCTACCGGGAGCTCAACGCCGACTCCCCGGACAGCGGCACCACGTTCACCTGGGTCACCAAGGCCTTCGGCCCGTGGGTTGGCTGGATGGGCGGCTGGGGACTCCTCGCCGCCAACATCATCGTCCTGTCCAACCTCGCGGGCGTGGCCGTGGACTTCTTCTACCTCTTCCTGTCACAGCTGACCGGCTCACCCGAGCTTGCGGACCTCGCGGCCAACAAGCCCCTGAACGTCCTGACCTGCTTCGTTTTTGTGGCCCTCGCCGTCTGGGTCAGCTACCGCGGCCTGCACACCACCAAGCTGGTGCAGTACGGCCTCGTGGGCTTCCAGCTGCTGGTCTTGGGGCTCTTCGTGGGCCTGGCGTTCGCCAACTGGTCCACGTCCGACACGGCCATCCCGTTCAGCTGGGAATGGTTCGACGTCACCAAAATCGAGACGTTCGGGCAGATCGCCGCCGGCATCTCCCTGTCGATCTTTGTCTACTGGGGCTGGGACGTGTGCCTGACCGTGAACGAGGAAACCGCCAACGGCAAAAAGACCGCGGGCCTGGCCGGCACCCTCACCGCCGTGGCCGTCCTGGGCATCTACCTCCTGGTCAGCATCGCCACCATGATGTTCGCCGGCGTCGGCGATACCGGGGTGGGGCTGAACAACCCGGAGAACCACGAGAACCTCTTCACGGCGCTTGCGTCACCGATCATGGGGCCGTTCGCCATCCTGATGTCCCTGGCGGTGTTGTCCAGTTCGGCGGCGTCCCTGCAGTCCACGTTCACGTCGCCGTCGCGCAGCCTGCTGGCCATGGCCCACTACGGCGCCCTGCCCAAGCCGTTCAGCCACCTGAGCAAGCGCTTCTCGACGCCGGGCTTCGCCACTGTTGCAGCCGGCGTGGTGTCCGCCGGTTTCTATGCGGTGATGCACGTTATCAGCGAGAACGTTCTCAACGACACCATCCTGGCGCTGGGCCTGATGATCTGCTTCTACTACGGCCTGACCGCCATCGCCTGCGCCTGGTACTTCCGGAACAGCGTCTTCAGCAGCGTCCGCAACTTCATGCTGCGGCTCGTGTGCCCAGTGCTCGGCGGGGTCGGGCTGTTCGTGGTGTTCCTGCAGACGGCGGTGGACAGCTGGGCGCCGGAGTTCGGCAGCGGTTCGGAGGTCTTCGGCGTCGGACTGGTATTTGTCCTGGGCATCGGGATCCTGCTGCTCGGGGCGGTGTTCATGCTGGTCATGGCACGCCTCCGCCCCGGGTTCTTCCGGGGCGAGACCATCCGCAGCGACACTCCGGCACTGGTAGTGCCCGAGTAGCCCGGGCGCACAGGACGGCACCCTGGTCCGGATTTCCGGAACAGGGTGCCGTTCTTGGGTTTACTGTGCTTATCTCAACGCCGGTTCGCCATTGAACCGGAGGTCACCAGAAGTGCGCCACGTCCACAACCAGCCGCGATCCGGAGCCCGGTCCGTCCAGGGTGAAGACCCGGAACGGGAGCCGTGCACGGACGCCGAGGCCGATGCTTGTGTAGCCTTCAAAGCTGCCTGCGTAAGCTACCTGGCGGAACGTCTGGTATCCAGCTACGTTGGACAGTTCGGCTTTCGCTGCCGGGCTGTACGTGACGTTGCCGGTCTCGTTGTCGTAGGACGGAGCGTTCACAGTGACCTGGAGGAACGCGCTGCCCTGCAGCGGGATACTGAAACCTGAACCGTCCTGGACCACCACGGGAACGTACTGGGCGGTGTAGCCGGCCACAGGGCCGTTGAGATCAACCACCATCCGGTCGAAGCAATAGTGCTGCCCCGTCCGAACGTTGGTTACTGATGCGGTGCTCATCGCTGGATTTGTTTCGGCCAGCGAACCCCAAACAAGTCCGCAATAGGACGTGGTTGCCGAGGCGGGCCCCGGAGCCAGGAAACCCAATCCGACAGCCATCAGAATGACTGCCAGCCACGTATGAACCTTTTTCATTGTGGGCCACCTTTCGAGTGATTGGATAGCTCAAGCGTAGGAGTCCAAACCACCCTTAAGAAGGGTTGTATCCGCTTCGGCGCGGAACCGTTAAATGCACCTGATTCCGGTCACGCGGGCGTAAATTCGGCACCGTTTGTGGCCGGAAAGAATCCCTATTTACACCGTTTCTGCACGCTACCGTTATGCACATAACGACGCCGGCACATGGCTCCTGGGGTCCTGCCCCCGGACAGCAGGAAGGCGCCGCCCACTGACAGTGGACGGCGCCTTTCATGGGGCGTTCGGGCTGCCTAGCCTTCGCAGTCGCGGCAGTACTTCATGCCGTTCTTTTCGCGGGCAATCTGGGACCGGTGGCGGACAAGGAAGCAGGACGAGCAGGTGAATTCGTCGGATTGCTCGGGAACAACAATGACAGTCAGTTCTTCGTTGGAGAGGTCGGCGCCCGGAAGGTCGATGCCTTCGGCGGTGTCGTTCTCATCGACGTCGATAACCGCGGTCTGGGCAGCACCTGAACGGGAGGCCTGGAGGGCCTCCAGCGATTCTGCGGGAGACTCTTCTTCTTGCTTACGTGGAGCGTCGTAATCGGTAGCCATGGCATGTTCACTTTCGTTGCTGCGCAGCGCCATTTCAGGCACCTCAGTGAAGCAGTTTAGGTCATTATGCCGTGACTTGGAGAATAGTGTGCCCAAGCAGACAAATTGCTACCGCCCGGCTGATTCCGAAGCCCCGGAAGCGTGCGCGGCCCGGGCATGGTCGCCGGCAACAGCGATGCCGCTGAGCGCCGGCAGCCAGCCCCAGCGGGTGGCATCAGCCATGGCGTCCGCCGCCTGCTCGACAGTGTCACAGAAAAAGACATCGGCGAGCCATGAGCGGACGGAAGCCAGCAGCGGAGGAGTCATGCACCGACGGTACGGGGCGAATGTTGTGGGCTCGTTTCGCGCCAGTCTCGGGGCCGTTAAGCCTTGGCCTTTGCTGCGGCGTCCCATGGCTGTGGCGCCCCGCGCCTGCCGGTCCTACCCTGATAGGGCAAGCAAACTCAGCGGCTACCTGAGGAGGCACCATGGCAGTCAAACTCAACCGCAAGGCCCTGACGCACGCGCGCGAACTCGTCAAGGAGGGGAAGGTCCAACGCGACGTCCGCGATGACTGGAGCGAACACGCACCATCGGCCGACGACGAAAACGCCTTCATCGACAAGCATGGCTTTGGCGACTTCGCGGAATGGCATCTGGGACGCGATGACGATAAATCGGACGAAACCAAAGGCAGCGTGAGTTTCCCGTTCGGGGACTTCAAGAAGGTCCACCGCTGCGCCGTCATTTCCCTGGAGAGCCGGGCAGCCCAATACGGCCATGACGACATCCGGGACGCCGCAAAAAAACTGCTGGAGCTGATCGACTCGGAGTGAGGCTGTGCAGCTTCGTTCGCGGATCCCGCCTGGACCAGGTCAAGTCGACCCCAGGACTGCCCGGTTGGGGCCGGGTGGGGCTGCTTCGGTATGATCCGGGATCATGAGCGCAAAGCCGAGTACTGCCGGAACTGTCCGCGCTGTCTTCCTCGATGTGGATGGCACCTACGCGGACTACGGCGTTGTCCCCGAGGGCCATGTGCGTGCTGTACGGGCTGCGCGGGAGGCCGGCCACCGGGTCCTGCTGTGCACCGGGCGGCCGGTGTCGATGTTGCCCCAGAGTATCCTCGCCGCGGGCTTCGACGGCCTGGTAGCCAGCGCCGGCGCCTATGCGGAGGTAGCCGGGGAGGTGCTCGTGGACCGGCGTTTTCCGGCAGACCTCGCGGCCAGGACGGTTGCGGAGCTGGACGCGCACGACGCCGTGTACATCCTCGAGGCGCAGGAAGCGCTGCACGTTCCGCCCGCCGCCGCGGAGCGTTTGCGGGCCATCCTGGACGCCCACTTCCGGCAGGTACCAGGAGGCCCGATGGGTTCGTCCGCCATCCTCGGCGCGGTGCAGCGTACGGCGGACCGCGCGGCGGTGTCGTTCGCCAAGGTCTCCGTTTTTGACTCCCCCGTTGCCATGGAAGACCTGGTGCGCGAAATCGGCCAGGACATTGCCGTCGTCGCCAACTCGGTCGCCGACGAGGGCCGGCACGCGGGTGAGCTGTTCCAGCGCGGGATCAGCAAAGCCGACGGCGTCGCAGCCGTGATCGCGCACTTGGGCATCGCCCGGGAGGACACCATTGCGATCGGCGACGGCGCCAACGACCTGGAGATGATCGCGTACGCGGGCATCGGCGTGGCCATCGAAGGATCCATCCCGGAGCTGATGGCCATCGCGGACCGCACCGCCCGGGGTCCGCGGCAGGAGGGCCTCGTTGCTGCCTTCGCCGAGCTCGGCCTGCACTGAGGCAGAAGCGATCAGCCCAAACCTTGGTCCTCCCGGTCAATCTGGAGGTAGCTCAGTCCGCTCACATCGAGCCAGAAGCTGGTGGGGGTTTCGACGAGGCGAAGGAGGACGCCCTCGCAGGACTTGCACCGCACAACGATTCCCGGGGCGTCGGTGTAGACCAGGGCTTCTCCGAAGGCCCGGACAGCGCCGCAGTTCCTGCACCGGCCGATCGCTGCAATGATGTCGATGCGGAATACTTCCCACAACGGCCCTGCCACCGCGTTTCCGTCGAGATGGGGTATGGGATTGCCCGCAATTCCGGCGATATCCTGGTCCTCGAAGCGCGGGTCTCCGGCGCCTTGGGACGGCGCACCATTTGTGCCAGTCACCGTAAACCTCCAGTTCCGCCGAAGCGTTCGGTCTTGATGGAGGCGGACGGGTAGCCCGCCTGCACGAGCCAGCCTGAGACCGTTTCGACAAATATCGTCTGGCCACAGATGAAGATATCTGGGGCAGCCTCCACCGGCAGGATGGTTGACAGGAGCGCTTCTTCCGAGAGCCGTTGAGGTGGATCCGGCCAGTCCGGCGGCGCCTGGCGTGTGTAGGCGTAGTCGACCACGAGTTTGGCGGATTCCCGGCTGAGAGTGAGGAGCTCCTCCCGATAGAACCCAGCCGCTGGCGATTTGAGGGAGTACAGCAGCCGGAACGGCGACGGATTATCCGAGGCCTCGTGGGCCCGGATCATGGACATGAGCGGCACGATGCCGGATCCTCCGGCGATCAGCTGGACCGGATTGGGGTCCGTTGGCCGCCAGACGAACCAGCCGCCGACGGGGCCACGGATCTCCAGTTGGTCGCCGACCATCAGGTTCCTGACCAAGTAGGGAGAGACTTCCCCATTGGCCAATTCGTCGACGGTGATCTCGATGATTTCATCCATGCCTGCCGTGGCCAGGGAGTAGGACCGAACAGCTGTGTAACCGTCGTCGGCGGTGAGCCGGATATCGATGTGCTGGCCGGCGAGGTTGCCGTTCAATCCGCCGACCCGCAGCCCGATGGTCCTGGACGTTTCCGATTCGGGAATGCCGCTGACCACCTCGGCGACCCGCCAGAGCGTGCTCATGTGGGCGGCCTCATGAGTAGCGCTGCTCGCGCCACGGATCGCCGTGCAGGTGGTAACCATTCGATTCCCAGAAGCCGGGAACGTCTTCCTGGATCAGTTCGATGCCGTTGATCCACTTCGCACTCTTCCAAAGGTACAAGTGGGGTACCAGGAGTCGGGCGGGTCCGCCGTGGGCCCGCTCCAATGGCCGGCCGCCGAATTCCCAGGCCACCCAGGCCTGGCCGTCAAGAAGGTCCTGAAGCGGGACATTGGTTGTATAACCGCCGTAGGAATGGGCCATCGTGAACTCGGAGGTTGTTTCCACGCCGTCGAACAACGTGTCCAGGGATACGCCCCGCCACGTGGTGCCCAGCTGGGACCAGCTGGTGACGCAGTGGATGTCGGTCCGGATCTCAACCTGCGGCAACGCCATGAAGGCATCCCAGGACCACGTGTGACGCTGCCCCGGGCCGGTTGTAATGAAGAATTCCCAGTCTGCCGTGGCGATATTGGGTGCAGGTCCTGCCGTCAAAACGGGAAAGGTGTCCGTCTCGTGTTGGCCGGGTGGCAATGCCGGGTTGCCGGCATGCCGTTTTCCGTGGAAACCAGACGAGATAATGCCCATCATGCACCTCCGCTGCGGAGACTGCCGACCGACTGTGATCGGTTCCCCAACGATAGGGCAACGGCTGGCCTGGGTCCAGAGCTTCGTCATTGCCCACCGATGAACGCCGGAGTCCCCGCCAACGCGGGAAATCCGGCGTCTTCCCCTGTTGACGTCGTACCGGGACCGGGCCGCGCCGGGTGTCAGTCCTTCTTCAGTTTCTGGGCGAGCATCACGAGGATTCCGCTGGGACCGCGGAGGTACGTGAGCTTATAGACGTCGCCGTAGGTCGCCACGCCGCGTAGCGGAGTACATCCGTGCTTCGCGGCTATCTCGAGGGCTTGGTCCATGTCATCAACCGAGAAGGCCACGCGGTGCATGCCGATGTCGTTGGGGCGGGTCGGGTTCGTCTCGATCGCGTCAGGGTGGATGTATTCGAAGAGTTCCAGTTGGCCATGACCGTCCGGGGTTTGGAGCACCGCAATTTTCGCGTGGTTGCCATCAAGCCCGACGGCGGTGTCGGTCCACTCGCCGCTGACGGTGTCACGGCCAACGACCGTGAGACCAAGGTCGGTGAAAAAGGCGATGGTTGCTTCGAGGTCGCGAACGGCGATACCGACGTTTTCAAGTTTGATGGCCATGCGTTGAAGCTACCAAGGCGGACCGGTTAGCTCCAGTGCCCAGATCTTCGTCTGGCAGAATGGAGCCTCCTGTCGGATTCGAACCGACGACCCCCGCTTTACAAGAGCGGTGCTCTGGCCAACTGAGCTAAGGAGGCGCGCCCTGACGGGCCTGCTGAACGGCGCTAGATAAGGTTAGCCCAAGTCCGCCCGCTGGTAAAAACGCCGCAACCCGGACATCAGGCGAATCGAAAAAGGCCCGGCCCCGGAGCAAGTCCGGGACCGGGCCTTCACCGTGTACTGGGGCAGGTTATGCCTTCGCGTCGATCGCTGCCTGCAGGAAGTCGGGGAACTGGGTCTGGGCGCTGTCGCCCTTGCCCCACTGCTTGCCGTCCACGAACACGGACGGCGTGCCGGTGACGCCAATGGCTGCAGCTTCTTTGGTCGTGAACTTCACGTACGGACGGTAGGTCTTGTCGTTCACGCAGCTGTCGATATTGACGCCCATGTCAGAGGCCAGGGACTTGAGCTTGTCGTCCGAAAGGCCGGCGCCGCCTTCGGCAGGCTGGTTGGCGAACAGCGTATCCACAAACTCCGCGTACTTTTCCGGAGACTGGTTCACAACGCATGCGGCGGCGTTGGCCGCGCGGGAGGAGTAGTTCGTGGAGGAACGGTTGTCCAGGAACCCGAGCGCGCGGTATTCCACCGTAATCTTGCCCTCGTTGCGCAGGGCAGTCAGCTGCTCGTTGTACTGTGCCTCGAAGTTCTTGCACACCGGGCAGATGAAGTCGACGTAAAGGACAACCTTCACGGGCTTTCCTGCCTCAGCCTCGGCGCCGGGGGCAACAACTTCCGCCGGGGCGGTCTCGGGCGGGTTTCCCACGGAAGCGGCGTCCACGGTGGACGCATCCAGCTTCGCCACTTCGGTGTTGGCGAGCAAGGTGATGCCGCCGTGCACGTTGCCGTTGGCCGGCGTCGGTCCCTGGTCTGCGATCGGGGCGTTCTGCCGCATGGTGGTGGTCACCACGAGTGCCACAACCGCCAGGATGGCCACCACTGCCACCACAATGCCCCAGCCGATCAGCAGCTTGTTTCGCTTGTCCTTCTTAAGCTGGGCTTCGCGGATCAGGCGCGCCTTCTCGCGTGCCTCCGCTGTTCGCTCAGCCTTGGACTTACGTACTTCATTTGCGGGGCTCATGTGTTCCTTGGGTCGATCGACGTGGGGGGACCACTCAGTGGCAACTCCATCATTTTAGGGGAGAAACCTGAGAGCTTGCGCTTTCAACTATTCCTCCAGTTGACCAACGGATGAATAGCAAGGAAGATTCCGCCCCGTTAGGGTGGGCTTAGAGGCACAAGCAACCCCAGGGGGCCGCAATGCAAACACCTGTCCAGGAAAAACCTACCTCCGAGCCTGACTCCGGACCTGCCGGACACGGCCAGGGCGATGGCACAAAATACGACTTCATGGTGGTGTCCAACAGACTGCCCGTAGACCGTTGCGCCCCGGGAGAGAGCGGCGACGACGGCTCCGGCTGGCGGCGCTCGCCCGGCGGCCTGGTGACTGCGCTGGCTCCGATGATGACCAAGACCGACGGCGCGTGGGTGGGCTGGCACGGGGCCCCGGATGAGACGGTCAAACCGTTCAGCCACGGCGGAATGGATCTCGTCCCGGTCCAGCTCAGCACCGACGATGTTGAGTTGTATTACGAGGGCTTCTCCAACGCCACCCTGTGGCCCCTGTACCACGATGTGATCGCTCCCCCGGAGTTCCACCGGACCTGGTGGGACGCCTACCGCAGGGTCAACAAAAGGTTCGCGGACGCCGTCGTACGCCATGCAGACCACGGCGCCACCGTGTGGATCCAGGACTACCAGCTGCAGCTGGTGCCCCGGCTGCTGCGCGAGGCGCGGCCCGACCTCCGGATCGGCTTCTTTAACCACATCCCGTTTCCCCCGCCGGAAATCTTCGCCCAGCTGCCGTGGCGGCACGCCATCATCGACGGCCTGATGGGCGCAGACCTGGTGGGCTTCCAGCGCCCCAGCGATGCCGGGAACTTCATGCGCTCCGCCCGGCGGTTCCTGGGCGCCAGCGTCAAGCAGCAGCAGGTGCACGTCAAGGGACACGACGGCGAGATCACCCACATCGCCAGGGCCCAGTCATTCCCCATCTCCATCGATGTTGCCCAGATCAGCGAGCTGGCCAACAAGCCGGAGATCATCGAGCGCGCCCGCCAGATCCGCCAGGACCTTGGCAACCCCAAAACCATCCTCCTGGGCGTGGACCGGCTGGACTACACCAAGGGCATCCGGCACCGGCTCAAGGCCTTCGAGGAACTTCTCAACGAAGGCAAGCTGACCGTCGGCGACGCCACACTCATCCAGGTGGCCAGCCCCAGCCGTGAGCGCGTGGAACAGTACCGGCTCCTGCGTGAGGAGATCGAGGGCACCGTGGGCCACATCAACGGCACCTACGACACCATCCAGAACACGGCCGTACGCTACCTGCACCACAGCTACCCGGTCGAGGAAATGGTGGCGCTCTACCTCGCCGCGGACGTCATGCTGGTTACTGCCCTGCGGGACGGAATGAACCTTGTGGCCAAGGAATACGTCACTGCCCGCACGCAGAACGACGGCGCGCTGGTCCTGAGCGAGTTTGCCGGCGCGGCAGACCAGTTGAAGCAGGCCCTCTTGATGAACCCGCACGACATCGACGGGCTGAAGGACACCATCATGCGGGCCGTCAACTTGCCCCCCAAGGATTCCGCCCGCCGGATGCGGTCCATGCGCAAGCAGATCCTGGAACACGACGTGGACCACTGGTCTGCGGACTTCCTCCAGGCACTCAACGAAAAGGTGGTCCGCGATGACTCCTGATGCCCGCCGCGCAAAAGGCCCGCTGACGCTCTCCCCTGAACTCCTCGAGGCCGTCCGGCGCATCGCCCAGACAGAACACCTCCTGGTGGCCATGGACTTCGACGGCACCATCTCGCCGCTGGTGGACCATGCCGGCGACGCCCGCCCCCTGCCGCGCTCCGCCACCGCGTTTGCCGGGCTCGCCGCCCTGCCGCGCACGACGACGGCACTCATCTCGGGGCGCGCCCTCGCCAGCCTGCGCGCCGTGGCTTCGCCCCCGGTGGACACGCTGCTGATCGGCAGCCACGGCGCCGAGGCCTGGCTGGGTCCCGGATCCACGGAACTGACCCTGGACGAGGACCAGCGTGCGCTGCTCGCCGAAGTCCGGGGCATCCTGGAGGAGATCGTTGAACAGGCACCGGGCACGCTCCTGGAGGACAAGCCTGCCGGCGTGGTCCTGCACACCAGGCTGGCCACCCCGGACGTGGCCGAGGACGCCGTGGCAGCCGCCCGGGCCGTGCTGCAGGAACGCCGTGGCGTGTTCCTCAAGAACGGCAAGCAGGTCCTCGAAACGTCCGTGGTTAACGCCTCGAAGGGTGAGGGCGTGACCTTCCTCCGGCAGATCACCGGGGCAACGGCGGTCCTGTTCGCGGGAGACGACACCACGGACGAGGACGCGCTGGCCCGGCTGGAGTCCGGCGACGTCGGCGTGAAGGTGGGGCTCGACTTTACCCAGGCGCAGTTCAGGGTGGAAGCTCCGGTGCACGTCGCCGAACTGCTGGAGACCCTGCTGCAGGAGCGGAGCCTGGCGGTGGCTGAAGAGGAACCGGAAAACTTCGGCGGACACGGAGAGTAGCCAAGCTCATATGTGACGTCCGTAACATTTGGTTCTTTTCCCCATTCATCTGACATACTCTTGCTTGTGATGTGGCGCACAGACACCGTGCGGCGTCACGCGATACTCCTCGGCTTCGGCCGGGGAGTACACGGCTGAAAAACCGTGGACAACTGAACAAACATGAACCATTCACAACGGATCGTCCGGCACGTACCTGCCGGTGAAGGGATTGATAACTGTGGCTACAGTTACTTTTGATAACGCTACGCGTCTGTACCCGGGCACAGAAAAGCCCGCCGTCGATAAGCTCAACATCGACATCGCCGATGGCGAATTCCTGGTCCTCGTTGGACCCTCCGGTTGCGGTAAGTCCACCTCGCTGCGCATGCTCGCAGGCCTTGAGGATGTCAACGCCGGCCGTATCCTCATTGGCGACCGCGATGTCACCGATGTTCCGCCGAAGGACCGCGACATCGCCATGGTTTTCCAGAACTACGCGCTGTACCCGCACATGACGGTTGCAGACAACATGGGCTTCGCACTGAAGATCGCCGGCGTCAGCAAGGAAGAGCGCGCCGAGCGTGTCCGCGAAGCAGCCAAGCTTCTTGACCTCGAGCCGTACCTGGACCGCAAGCCGAAGGCACTCTCCGGCGGTCAGCGCCAGCGTGTCGCCATGGGCCGCGCTATCGTGCGTAACCCGCAGGTCTTCCTCATGGATGAGCCGCTTTCCAACCTGGACGCCAAGCTCCGTGTCCAGACCCGTACGCAGATCGCATCCCTGACCCGCCGCCTGGGCGTCACCACGGTCTACGTGACCCACGACCAGGTCGAGGCCATGACCATGGGTGACCGCGTGGCTGTGCTGAAGGACGGCCTGCTCATGCAGGTTGACACCCCGCGCAACCTGTACGACAAGCCCAAGAACGTCTTCGTTGCCGGCTTCATCGGCTCCCCCGCCATGAACCTGCTGGAACTGCCCGTCGTCGACGGCGGCGTCCAGTTCGGCGGAACGGTTTACCCCGTGCCGCGCAACGTCCTCGAAGAGGCACACGGCAGCACCGTTACCCTGGGCTCCCGTCCCGAGGACCTCGAGCAAGTTGCCGCCGGCGAAGGCCTCCAGGTTGAGGTCGACGTCGTCGAAGAGCTCGGAGCTGACGCCTACGTCTACGGCCACACCATCCTGGACGGCAAGAGCCACGACATCGTGGCCCGTGTCGACGGTCGCCGCCCCCCGATGAAGGGCGAGTCCATCCACGTCCGTCCGCAGTCGGGCCACGTGCACCTGTTCGACACCAAGACCGGTCTGCGCCTGGGCGACTAATCCCCAGCACTAACCAACCGACGGCGGCCCTCCTTCCTGGACGGGCCGCCGTCGGCGTTAACCCACGATGTTTAGGCAGCCGCCCCTATGTACGGAAGAATTGACCCATGACCGAGGAAAACAGCGCCCAGTGGCACGACGAACCCACCGACTACGCGCAGATCGGCAAACTGCCCCGGTTTGAGGCGGCCAGCGCCAATGATAGCAAGCTCTCCGCGGTCTCCAGCTCGCTGAACATCACGGCGGCAGCCGCCGATCCGGAGCTCCTGGACCTCCCCTGGCACATCGCACTCGAGGACTGGCCAGCCGAGAACCTCGCAGCACTCCCCCGCGGCATCTCCCGGCACATTGTGCGCTTTGCCCACCTGGGCGGCTCCGTCATCGCCATCAAGGAAACCTCCGAACACGTGGCCCGCCACGAGTACCACATGCTCCGGAAGCTCGCCCGGCTGGACGTCCCCTGTGTCGAGCCCGTAGCCGTGATAACCGGCCGTACCACGCTCGACGGCCGGCCCCTGAACCCGGTGCTGGTCACCCGCCACCTGAAGTTCTCCATGCCGTACCGCGCACTCTTCTCCCAGATGCTGCGCAAGGACACGCTCACCCGCCTCATCGACGCCCAGGCACTCCTGATGGTGCGCCTGCACCTGATCGGCTTCTACTGGGGCGACGTCTCCCTCTCCAACACCCTGTTCCGCCGCGACGCCGGGGCCTTCGCGGCGTACCTGGTGGACGCCGAGACCGGCGAGCTGTACCCGGACCTGTCCACCGGGCAGCGCGAATACGACCTCGAAATCGCCCGGGTAAACATCGCCGGCGAGCTGATGGACCTGCTGGACGGCGGCCTGATCGAGGAGAAGGTGGACCCCGTTGCCACCAGCGAGCTCATCATGGACAGCTACCGCCGCCTCTGGACCGAGCTGACGGAGAAGGAATCGTTCGAACTCGGCGAACGCTGGCGTGTGGGCGCCCGCATCCGCCGCCTCAACGAACTGGGTTTCGACGTCGAGGAATACGCCATCAAAACCACCCAGAACGGTTCCACCATCCAGCTCCAGCCCAAGGTGGTCGACGCCGGCCACCACATGCGCCGGCTGCTGCGCCTGACCGGTCTGGATGCCCAGGAGAACCAGGCACGCCGCCTGCTCAACGACATGGACTCCTTCCGTGCGGACAACAACCCGGAGATGGACGAGGAATACAGCGCCCACCTCTGGGTCAGCCAGGTCTTCGAGCCGATTGTCCGTTCCATCCCGCGGGACCTGTCCCGCAAGCTCGAACCCGCCGAAGCCGTCCACGAGGTGCTCGAACACCGCTGGTACATGTCCGAGAAGCAGGAACGGCACATCCCGCTGGCCGAAGCAGTGCAGTCCTACATCGACTCCATCCTGCGGCACCGCCGGGACGAGGCAGCCATCATGCTGAACCCGGACACCGAAATGCTGAAGATCCTTGAGGTGGAAACCGAGGAGTCCAGGTACGGCGCCGACGAAGACATCGACGAATACCCGGACGTCGACGACTGAGCAGGTCCCCGGGAGCCGCCCGCCGGTTGCAGCACGGCTGTGTTAAATCAGCCAGATGGGCGCAGGCTAGATGGCTTTCCCCGGGTTCAGGATGCCGGCCGGGTCAAAGAGCTCTTTGACCCGGCGCTGCAGCTCCCTGACGGGTTCCGGTTGCTCAAGTCCGAGCCAGCGCAATTTGTACTGCCCGATGCCGTGCTCCCCCGTGATGGTGCCGCCCATCTCCAGAGCGGCGTCAATCGACGCGTCCAGTGCGAGGTTCAGTCTCTGCATGGCGTCCTCATCCACGGCATCGTCCAGCCGGTCCACCCAGAACGTCGGGTGCAGGTTGCCGTCCCCGGCGTGGGCCACCACCTTGAGGCTGACCTTGTGGGCGGCAGCGATGGCCTCCAGCGCTGCCACGTAGTCCACCAGGCGAGAGCGGGGCACGGCGACGTCCTCACCCACCCGGTATTCGTCGTCGACCTCCACGCCGCGGCTGTTGCGGCGCAGCTCCACCAGCTGCTCGGCCTCGGCGGTGGATTCGGTGGTGACCAGCGCTCCGCCGTCCGCCAGCACCGCCCGGACGACGTCGGCCTCCGCGGCAGCGCCGAAGCCATCGGTCTGGATGAGCAGCAGGGAGCGTCCGCGCGTGGTGAGATCCGATCCGTGGATGCTGTCCAGCTGGGCCAGCGTGCCGCCGTCGAGCAGTTCCATGATGGCGGGCTGGACGCGGGCCCTGCCAACGGCCAGGACTCCGGCGGCGGCCTGCCTGAAGTCGGGGTAGAACGCGGCGATGGTGTGCACGTCGTGGGGCAGGTACTTCAGCCGCACCGTTACGCCGACCACGATGCCCAGGGTCCCCTCGGAACCGACGAACAGCCCGGTAAGGTCGTAGCCGGCCACGCCTTTGAACGTCTGGTGTCCGGTGTGGATGAGGGACCCGTCAGCGAGCACCACGTCCAGCGCGAGGACCGAATCCCGGGTGACCCCATACTTGGCGCAGCGCAGGCCACCGGCGTTGGTGGCGACGTTGCCGCCGATCGTGGAGGTACGGAAGCTCGCCGGGTCGGGCGCATACATCAGCCCGTGGACGGCCGCCGCCTCGTTCAGGACGGCGTTCACCACGCCGGGTTCGACGACGGCGGTCTCGTCGTCGGGGTTAAGGTCCAGGATGCGGTCCATCCGTTCCAGGGACAGGACCACGGAATTCCTGCTGGCGTGGGCCCCGCCGGAGACACCCGTTCCGGCGCCACGGGCCACCAGTGCAATGCCCCGGCTGGCACAACACCTCACCGTGGCCTGGACGTCCGCCACTGATTCAGCGAAAACCACCGCCAGCGGCAACTGGAAATCCAGCACAGGCGCCTGGTCCACTGCGTACCGGGCGAGCGTGGCTTCCTCGGTACTGACCATGCCCGGCCGGAGCGCAGTCTCCAGCTCCTCAACTATGCTGCCCACGCAGCCTCCAGTCCCGTCGTCGCACATGTCCTTCCAGTCTAGGGCCGGGCTGGATGACGCGCCTGCGTCACAATTCCTCCCTCACCATGACTGCAAGCGTTTCCACAGGTCAGACCCAGGTCGCCCTGAAGGCTTGAACAATGGCCGCCTAAACTCCGGTGGAAGCGTTTTCATTTTGTTGGCGCCTCGTCTAGGCTAATTCCCATGTCTGTTGATTCCGTGATCTCCGCCACAGCAGCGCTGGCTGGACCGCTGACCCTGATCCACGACGCCGACAAGGCTCCGGGCTGGTGGCGCTCTGCCGTCACCTACCAGGTGTACCCGAGGTCATTCCGCGACCTTAATGGCGACGGCATCGGGGACATCGCCGGCATCACCGAAGGGCTGCCGCACCTTGCCGACCTGGATGTGGACGCCGTCTGGCTTTCCCCCTTTTACCGGTCTCCGCAGCGCGACGCCGGCTACGACGTCAGCGACTACTGCGACGTGGACCCGATCTTCGGAACCCTGGGCGATTTCGACATCATGATGGCCGAGGCCAACCGCCTGGGCCTGCGGGTGATCGTGGACCTGGTCCCCAACCACTGCTCAGACCAGCATGTGGCGTTCCAGGCTGCCTTGGCTGCACCCGCCGGAAGCCCCGAGCGAGACATGTTTATCTTCCGCGACGGCAGCGGCCCTGAGGGGCACGAGCCGCCCAACAACTGGCAGTCCCACTTTGGCGGACCTGCCTGGACGCGCGTCATCGGGCCCGACGGCCGGCCGGACCAGTGGTACCTGCACCTCTTCGATTCGTCCCAGCCGGATTTCAACTGGGACAACCCTGCCGTGCATGCCGAGTTTGAGCGCGTCCTCCGTTTCTGGCTGGACCGCGGCGTGTCCGGTTTCCGGGTGGACGTGGCCCACGCACTGGTCAAAGCTCCGGGGCTTCCGGCTTGGGGCGGCCGGGCCGACGGCGGGAGTTCGGACGGATTCCCGGGCCACGAGGCCCCCATGTTTGGCCAGCCGGCCATCCACGACATCTACCGCGCTTGGCGGCTGATCCTGGACGAATACGGCCCGGACAGGATCCTGTGCGCCGAAGCCAGCGTCGATCTCCCCCGACTGGCGCACTGGGTCAGGCCCGACGAGATGCACCAGGCGTTCAACTTCCCCTATCTGCACGCCGGCTTGGACGTGTACCGGCTGCGGTCCGTCATCACGGACTCCCTGACAGTTCTCGATGCCGTTGGTGCGCCCAGCACCTGGGTGCTGTCCAACCACGACGTCGTGCGGCACGCCAGCCGCTTCGGTTACAACGGCTCCGGCCCACGCGACGGCGACGGCATCGGCCCCGCGGACCAGCAGCCGGACACGGCATTGGGAAGGCGCCGTGCGGCCGCAGCCTCCCTCTTTATGCTCGGCCTGCCAGGCGCTGCCTACCTGTACCAGGGCGAAGAGCTCGGGCTTCCGGATGGCATCGACATCCCTGAAGGTATGCGGCAGGATCCCACTTTCGCGAGGACCGGAGGGGAACGCCTGGGCCGCGATGGGTGCAGGGTCCCACTGCCCTGGAATGCCGCGGAAACGCACCTGGGCTTCGGCTCCGGACAGCAGCCGTGGCTTCCCCTGCCGGCTTCCTTCAAGGAACTGGCGCGCGACGTCCAGGCCGCCACGCCGTCGTCGCACTTGAACCTGTACCGCCGCACACTGGCTGCACGGCGGGAACTGGGCTTGGGCCGCGGCTCCCTCGCTTGGGCAGAGGAATGGTGCACAGGCTCCTCCCTTGGTTTCGTGAACGGCACTACGCTGGTGCTTATGAACCTCAACCACGAGCCCCTGGAAATGCCCGCCGGCAACGTGCTCCTCCGCAGCGCGGATCCGGACTCCGGCCACTTCCTCGCCTCCGGCGAAACCGTCTGGCTGCAATTGGTGCACGGCGACACGGAGTAGTCCATGGCAGGCATCAAAGACGTTGCCGACCGGGCCGGCCTCTCCATTGCCACGGTATCGCGGGCACTCAGCGGGAAGGCCAACGTTTCGGCGAAGAGCCGCAAGCTCGCCAAAACGGCTGCCGCGGAGCTTGGCTTTGTGCCGTCCTACCATGCGTCAAGCCTGGCGTCCGGGCGGAACCACAACGTTGGCCTGGTGCTACCGTCCGTGCACCGCTGGTACTTCTCATCAGTCCTGGAGGGCGTCTCCGCCACGCTGCTGGATGCCGGGTACGACCTCACCCTGTACAACGTCGGGGACCAGGCGGTGCGGCGCGAGAGCGTCCTGAACGACTTCCTGCTGCGCAAACGGCTCGATGCTGTGATCGCCGTTGCGTTAGTGCTTACGGACGATGAGATCCAGCAGCTCCTGGCCATCCATCGTCCCATTGTGGGCATCGGCGGGGCGCTGGCTGGCGCATCGACGATCCGGATCAACGATTCCGGACTGTCGCGGATGGCAACCAACCACCTGATCCAGCTGGGCCACACGCGCATTGCCCACCTGACCGGTGATCCCGCGCTGAACCAGGACTTCAAACTGCCAGGCATCCGCCAGGCCGGATTTGAGGCCGCGATGAAGGACGCGGGTTTGTCTATCCGCCCTGAATGGCAGATCTCGGCTGACTTCACCATCCAGGGCGCGTATGCAAGTGCCCGCCGACTCCTCGGCATGGGGACCGAACGGCCCACGGCCGTCTTCGCGGCGTCGGACGAGATGGCCATCGGCACTATTCTCGCCGCCCGGGACTTTGGCCTCAGGGTTCCGCACGACCTCTCCGTCATCGGCATGGACGGCCACGAGCTCGGCGAGGTCTTTGGGCTGACCACTATTAACCAGGACGCCCGCGGCCAGGGTGCCCTCGCTGCCCGGCTCCTGTTGGAAACACTCGACGCCGGCACCCCTGCCGGTAATGATGGTGCGGCAACTGACCGGGAGTACCCGACGGAGCTGGTTATCCGCACAAGTACGGCCGTACCGCCTGCCTAAGCTGGCTCCGCCGTCGTATCCTCCGGAGTGCCGCCCATAAAGCGGACATACCGCTCAAGCACTATTGGCCAACCCGCGGCGTAGTCTGCCCGGGCACGTGCCGGGTCTTCGGCACCCTCCCAGCCGTCATGCACCAGCCGCACCTCAGTGCCGTCAGCTACGGCCCTGAAGGCCACACGCAGTTCCGTGGACCACAACGCCGTGGTTCCGGGGTGCCAGGTCGCGTGGAACGACAGGGGCGGCTGCCAGTCGTCGATGGTCCCCCAAATCGACGTCCGGCCATCGTCAGCGGTTTCCAGGATCAGGTTCTCTTCAAATTCCACATAGGACCCGGCGCCGTAGACGCCGTGGGACTCCAGCGGCCACCAGAGGTGCGTGTGGTCCGTGAACCCGGCAAAGGCCTGGGCCACGTGGCCAGGAACAGTCACCGCCAGGATCAGGGGGTCCAACGCGTCGGCGGCGTCTGAAGGATCCGGGGTGGGGCCACCTGCGTGGCTGAAGAGGTTATCCATGGACAGCAACTTTACCCGCGGGGCAGTGGTGGAGATCTTCACAGCCAGGACGCTCTCGCAGTTCCTGCGGGTTTTCCACGGACGCTCTCGCAGTTGATGCGGGTTTTCGGCCGCCGCTCTGTGACTTACGACGGCGGGCGGCTGGGCTGGGTGCCGGGGGCGGGGCTTGTTGCGGGTGGTGGGAGAGGGTCCGTTCAAAACCTGCAGGATGTGCGAGAGGGTTCGTCAAAAACATGCAGGATGTGGGAGAGGGTTCTGGGTGGGGTGCGGGGTGTGCTGTTAAATGGGAGGGCCCCCCAAC
>NZ_JBFOHM010000010.1:0-236432 GCF_040812005.1 Arthrobacter sp. HS15c | reverse complement strand
CATAGCGTGGGGGAAACGCCCGGTCCCATTCCGAACCCGGAAGCTAAGACCCACAGCGCCGATGGTACTGCACCCGGGAGGGTGTGGGAGAGTAGGTCACCGCCGGAACAACTATTAAAGGTCGAGGGCCCCCCAACACACACGTGTTGGGGGGCCCTCCCATTTAACAGCACACCCCGCACCCCACCCAGAACCCTCTCCCACATCCTGCATGTTTTTGACGAACCCTCTCGCACATCCTGCAGGTTTTGAACGGACCCTCTCCCACATCCTGCAGGTTTTGGACGGACCCTCTCTCACCACCCGCAACAACCCCGCCCCCGGCACCCCGCCCAGCCACCCGCCGTCGTGCCTCACGCCACCATCCCAACCGCGAGAGCGTCCGTGAAAAACCCGCATCAACTGCGAGAGCGTCCGTGGAAAACCCGCAGGAACTGCGAGAGCGTCCGTGGGGAGAACGTGTGAGACGCCAGGGAGCGTCCGCTGTGGGCGCAATTCCCCGAAAAATCCCCTAAAATCTGGTGATTTTAGTCAAAAAGTCGCGGAAACACGCGGAATTTGCGGTCCTCGTCGGCCCAAGCTGGTAAGTTTTCGAACAGTGGCTTGTACGCATGCCGCGTGCAGGCTCCAGAAATCATGACCGTCCAGGAGGACATCAATGGCTAAGAACCGTAGTGAACTTGTTTCAGAGGTAGCAGGCAAGGCTGGCACCAGCCAGGCAGCCGTCAACTCCGTCCTCGACGCACTGTTCGAGGTTTTCGAGACCTCTGTCGCCGCGGGCGAGAAGATCACCATCCCGGGCTGGCTCGCAGTCGAGCGCACCGACCGTGCAGCACGCACCGGCCGCAACCCGCAGACGGGCGAGACCATCCAGATCGCAGCCGGCCACAGCGTTAAGCTGACCGCCGGTTCCAAGCTGAAGGCTGCAGTCGCCAAGAAGAAGTAGTCTTCTTCAACAGCACCTGTGGAGCGGCAACCAGAGGGTTGCCGCTCCACTGCTTTAAGCCGATTCGCCGCCTCGGCACCCGTAGCGGACAATGGATAGGTGCCTTCCGCAGCAAAATCCCGTTCAACCGCACCCCAGCCAGCACCCGACAAGGGAGCGTCTGGACGGCTGGCCGGTGCCATGGGGATTTCCCGGCCGTGGCAGCTCGCCGGGCTCGCGGCACTGCTCCTGGGGCTGACAGCGGCACTTCTCTTTTCAGGTGCGGCTGCGGCGCGTGAAGTCTCCGACCCCGGTGCGCTGGTCCGCTGGGGGCTCCCCATCAGTAAAGCCATCCACAACGTCTCCCTGGCCACAGTAGTGGGCGGCCTGATCTTCGCCGTCGGCATCCTGCCCCGGAGCGCCACCCGGCGTTCCAAGGACGACGACGGCCCGGAACATCCCGCCTTCTCCCGCGCCTTGGCCGTGGCAGCTGCAGCCGGCGCGGCGTGGACCCTGTCAGCCATCGCCGTCCTGGTGCTCACCTACTCAGACGTCGCCGGGCAGGGCATCTCCGGGGACGCAGAGTTCACCCAGGCGCTCGTCTACTTCATGACGGACATCGAGACCGGGCGGGCCTGGCTCACCGTCACCATCATCGCGGCCGTTGTCACCACGGCCCTCTTCGGCGTGCGGTCGCTTGGAGGGCTCGCGCTCACCCTGGTTCTGGCGCTTGCCGGACTGGTGCCCGCCGCGCTGATCGGCCACTCCTCCAGCTCTTCCGACCACGAAGGCGCCATCAACTCCCTGGGCCTCCACCTCGTAGGCGTCAGTGCCTGGGTAGGCGGCATCATCCTGCTGGCCCTTCTTTCGGGGATCCTGACCGCCTCAAAGCCCGGCACGGCAGCAGACATCACTGAACCCACCCTGCGCAGGTTCTCCGCGCTTGCAGGCTTCGCCTTCGTGCTCGTCTTCGCCTCCGGCATCATCAACGCCAGCATCCGCATCACCAACTGGGCTGACCTCGTCGGCTCCCCGTACGGCCAGCTGATCCTGGTGAAGACCGCCGCCACCCTGGTCCTGGGCGGCATCGGATTTATGCACCGGCAATGGGTCATCCCGCAGCTGGGCCGCAAGGGCTCAGCGTTCTCATCCCGCCGCGTCCTGTGGCAGCTGGTAGTGGTGGAGCTCCTCATCATGGGTGCCACCTCCGGCGTGGCCGTCGCGCTGAGCCGATCCGCTCCGCCGCAGCCCACTACGTTCGCGCCCGACGCGTCACCGGCCTTCATCCTCTCCGGCTACGAGCTGCCCCCGGAGCTGACCCCCGAGCGCTGGCTGACGGAATGGCGCCTGGACTGGCTGTGGATCGCCGTCGCCGTCTTTGGGCTGGCTGCATACGTCCTGGGCGTCGCCAAGGTGCTGCGCCGCGGCGACAAGTGGCAGTGGTTCCGCACCGTGAACTGGGTCATCGGCCTGCTGGTGCTGACCTTCATCACGTCCGGGCCGCCGTCGGTCTACGGTCGTGTCCTGTTCTCCGCGCACATGGTGGACCACATGGCCCTGACCATGGTGGCGCCCATCTTCCTGGTGCTCGGCGCCCCCGTGACCCTGGCGCTCCGCGCCCTGCCGGCCCGCGGTGACGGCTCCCGCGGCCTGCGTGAGTGGCTGCTGGTGTTTGTGCACTCCAAGTTCTCGCAGCTGGTGACCCACCCCATTTTCGCGGCCGGCAACTTCGCCGGTTCCATCGTGCTGTTCTACTACTCGGACGCGTTCGGGTTTGCGATGCGCGAGCACGTGGGGCACGAGCTGATGAACCTGCACTTCGCCCTGACGGGTTACATCTTTGTGCTGAGCATGATCGGCACGGACCCGCTGCCCCGCCGCGCGCCGTACCCCATGCGGCTGGTGCTCCTGCTGGCCACCATGGGCTTCCACGCGTTCTTCGGCGTGGCCATCATGGGCGGCACCAACCTCCTGGCCGCCGACTACTTCGGCAACCTCGGCCGGGCCTGGGGTCCGTCGGCCCTGCTGGACCAGCAGATGGGCGGCGCGGTGGCCTGGGGCATCGGTGAGGTGCCCACCCTGCTGGTGGCGATCGGCGTCGCCGTGATGTGGTCCCGCTCCGACGAGCGCGAGTCCAAGCGCACGGACCGCGCGGCGGACAGGAATAACGACGCCGATCTGACTGCTTACAACGATATGTTTGCCAAATTGGCTGAACGCGACGCCAGGCTGGCTGAACGCAACTCAAAGCTGGAAGGACGCTGATGAGCGAAACCGTACGCACCCAACTCCGGGTCCGCGCCTCCGAACTGGTGGGCCGCAACTGGTTGAACACCGGCGGCAAATCGCTGGACCTCGAAGCCCTGCGCGGCAAGATCGTGCTTCTGGACTTCTGGACCTTCTGCTGCATCAACTGCCTCCACGTCCTCGACGAGCTGCGTCCGCTGGAGGAAAAGTACTCCGACGTCCTGGTCACCGTGGGCGTCCACTCGCCCAAGTTTGAGCACGAAGCCGACCCCGTGGCGCTGGCCGCTGCCGTGGAGCGCTACGAGATCCACCACCCCGTCCTGGACGACCCCGAGCTGGACACCTGGAAGGCGTACACCGCGCGCGCCTGGCCCACGCTGGTGGTTATCGACCCCGAGGGCTACATCGTGGCGCACTTGTCCGGTGAAGGCCACGCGGACGGCCTGGCCGTGCTCATCCCAGAGCTGATCGCCGAACACGAAGCCAAGGGCACCCTGCACCGCGGTTCCGGCCCCTACGTGGCGCCGGAAGCCACGTCGGGCACGTTGCGGTTCCCCGGCAAGGCACTGTTCCTACCGGCTGGGCGCGGCACCTCGCACAGCGGAGGAGCGGATGCAGGAGCGTCCGACGGCGGCACGTCAGCGGGTGCCGCGGCCCACGGTTCCTGGCTGGTCACCGACACCGGCCACCACCGCCTGGTGGAGCTGGGCACCGACTTCGAAACCGTCCTGGCGACCTTCGGCACGGGCACCAAAGGCCATCTTGATGGCCCCGCCGGCGCCTCCGCCGATCACGTACAGGCAACCGCACAGTTCAACGAACCGCAGGGCCTGGTGCTGCTTCCGGAAGATGTGGCAGCCAAGGTGGGTTACGACGTCGTGATAGCCGACTCCGTCAACCACCGCCTCCGCGGGCTGTCACTCGCTGACGGCAAGGCCACCACGCTGGTGGGCAATGGCGTCCAGCGGCTGCTGGAAACGGGTCCTGCCCGCGTTGACGAGGACGCGGCCGGCTTCACGGGGCTCCTGAGCGAGCACCCGCTGGAGGTCTCCCTGAGCTCGCCGTGGGACGTGGTCTGGTCCCGCAAGCTCAACGCCGTCGTGATTGCCATGGCCGGCACGCACCAGATTTTCAGCTTCGACCCGCTGACCGGGGCTGTTTCCATCGCGGCCGGCAACGGCCTGGAGGGCCTGCTGGATGGCCACGCACATGAGGCCTGGTTCGCCCAGCCCTCCGGCCTGGCCGAAGACGCGGACGGCAACATCTGGGTGGCTGACTCCGAGACGTCCGCCCTCCGGAAGCTGGTGATTGACGACGGCGGCACGGTCACCGTGGAGTCGGCCGTCGGCAAGGGGCTGTTCGACTTCGGCTTCCGTGACGGCGCCGCGTCCGAGGCCCGCCTGCAGCACCCGCTGGGCGTCACGGTCCTGCCGGACGGCTCAGTGGCCATTGCCGACACGTACAACGGGGCCGTTCGCCGCTACGACCCCGCAACGAAGACCGTGTCCACGCTGGCGCGGGGACTCTCTGAACCCTCCGACGTCATTGTGGACCACACCCAGGCGGCGGGCTCGGAACCGCTGCTGGTGGTGGTGGAGGCCAACAAGCACCAGCTGGTCTACGTCCCGATCCCCAAGGAAGCCCAGCAGGTGGACGAGGGAGCGGCGCAGACCCACCGGCCCAAGAGCCCGGTTGCGCCCGGCCTCCTGGACCTCAAGGTCCGCTTCACCGCACCCACCGGCCAGAAACTCGACGACCGCTGGGGCGATCCCACCCAGCTGAAGATCTCCTCCACCCCGCCCGAGCTGCTCGTGGCCGGCGGCGGGACGTCGGTGGGGCTGCAACGGACGCTGGAGCTCTCCGCCGACATTCCCGAAGGCGTGCTCCACATTACGGCCCGTGCTGCGGCCTGCGACGGACCCGAGACCGAGGACGGCGAGATCCCGGACCACGCCGCCTGCCACCTGTACCAGCAGGACTGGGGCATTCCCCTGCTGCTGCAGGCCGACGGCGACACCGAGCTGGTCCTGGACCTGCGCGGAATGGACTGAGCTCCGCCGTAGTGCTCTAGGTGAAAGGCTGCCTTCCGGGACTTCGTGTCACGGGAGGCACCCTTTTTGCGCTCCCCGGCCGGGCGCGGGAGGCGGCGGAATCCGCGGGAATCCAAGGGCGGCGGTGGGCGGAGCCGGCGAAACCGTGCCCGGCGTGACGCCGAACTGGGCCGGTACGGCAGGCGCAGCCTAGTAGCTCAGGAGCGGGGTGACCTTGATGGTGTCGCCGGAGACGTCCAGGCGGGTGGTGAAGCTGAAATCCACCTCTTCATTGAGCGGGAAGTTCGCGCCCGTGAAGGAGTTCTGCTGGACCGCTTCCACCCGGGCTTTGCCGTCGAGCGGCGCCACCACCCAGCGGCCGCCGAAGGGCTCGATCGAGATCTCCGGGTATTCGGTGATGCTCCACTTGATGGTGCCGTCGTACACAGTGTTGTTGCTGGCGTAGTAGAAGGGGCAGTCCGGCTGGAGTTTCTGCTGTTTCTGGGCCTCGGCGGCGCAGGTGTCCAGGAACTCCTTGACCTTCGCTCCGACGTCCCTCCGGAGATCCTGCGTGGCCTGGGTCAGCAGGTTCAGCGGCGCGACGGGGACGCTGTTGGTGGTGACCGTGGCGCGCGTGGATGGGGCGGCAAAGTACTCGCCGTTCAGGGACGCCTCGTATTCGCCGGGGTAGAAGACAGCGAAGGAGTTGCGGCCGTTGGGCATGTTGACCGGCACACCGTTGACGGTCGCCTCGCTGGCGTTCACCACGGTGATGTCGACGGTGGGCAGCCGTGAGGGCACAAAGGCCCAGGTGTTGAAGAAGAGCCACTCGGTGCCGGTCTTCTCCAGGATGAATTCGGAGCGCAGCCGGCTGCCGTCGATGGTGTATTCCATCGGCACCATGACCTGGTTGCGGGGACGTTCTTCGGCGTCGCCGATCTTGACGTTGGCAAACCGCGAGGCTGCTGTCTGCAGGGCTGTCCCGTCCAGCATGGCGGCGTTGGCCTGCGGCACGGTGGCGCGCAGCAGGCCGAGTGCCTTGCCGCCGTCGCCGCTGTGCAGCGCGTCCAGATACTCGCGTACAGGCTGCTGCGGACTGGCCACCGTATTGTTCACCAGGTTCACCGCGACGATGGCCCCGGCCACGGCGAGCATGAGGCCCAACAGCCATCCGGCCGCGATCCTCACCAACGCTTGACTCATCTGCACGCCCCCCACGTTACCTGCAAGCCCGCAGATTCCGGGTGCCGGGGCACCCCTGCGTGACGCGGAGCGGCGGCTTTTCCAGCGCCCGACGGCGGCACCCGGGTCGCTGGAACATCGTCAGTTTTGGCCTAGCGGCGGCGCCGGGACGACGTGCCGAACACGCCCCGGAGGAGTTCCCGGCCGAGCTGGGTGCCCATGGATCGGACCATGCTTTTCAGCCCGCCGCCCAGTGCCCCGCCGAGGGCTCCGGCGAGGTCGCCCACCATGTCGCCGCCCGCCGGGGCGGACCGTTCCGGGGCACGCGGGGCCCGCGGGGCGCGCCCTGCGTCGATGCTCTCCGGAGCAGGAAACGGGGCCGGTGCCGGGCGGCTGCTGGGCCGGCCGAGGATTTCCTCCTCGATCCTGCGCGCCTCGGCGTCCAGATCGGCCTGGCTGGAAGTCCCCGGCACGGGGGAGCCGGGGACGGGCGGTTCGCCCGGCGCTGCCTGGCCGGTGGGCGCCGCAGCCTTTCCGGTGAGCTTTTCGTAGGCGGAGACGTTGTCCACGGCGGTACCGTATTTGGCCAGCAATGCGGAACCGGCCACCGTGCTCTTGACCAGGTCGTCCGAGCTGGGACCCATCACGGACTCGGGCGCGCGGAGCCGGGTATGGGCCACCGGAGTGGGGGCACCCTTCTCGTTCATGACAGTGATGACTGCTTCGCCGATCCCCGCGGAGGTCAGGGTTTCCTCGAGGTCGTAGTCGCTGACCGGGAACGTGGAGACCGTGGCCTTGAGTGCCTTGGCGTCCTCCGGGGTGAAGGCGCGAAGCGCATGCTGGACACGGTTGGCCAGCTGGCCGAGGACGTCCGACGGCACATCCTTGGGAGTCTGGGTGACGAAGAAGATGCCCACGCCCTTGGACCGGATGAGCCGGACCGTGGTGGTGATGGCGTCCAGGAATGCCTTGGACGCGCCATTGAACAGCAGGTGGGCCTCGTCCAGGAAGAACACCAGTTTCGGCTTGTCCAGATCGCCGGCCTCGGGCAGGTCCTCGAAGAGGTCGGCCAGCAGCCACATGAGGAACGTGGAGAAAAGCATGGGCTTGGTCTGCAGGGTGGGCAGCTCCAGGCAGGTGATCACGCCGCGGCCGTCCGGCGCCGTCCGGAGCAGTTCGGCGGTGTCGAATTCGGGCTCGCCGAAGAACCGCTCCAGCCCCTGCGCCTCCAGGTTCACCAGCTCCCGCAGGATGACACCGGCCGTGGCTTTGGACAGGCCGCCCAGCTCGGCGAGTTCGTCCTTGCCCTCGGCGGAGGTCAGGAACTGGATGACCGAGCGGAGGTCCTTCAGATCGATGAGTTCCAGGTTGTTCTTGTCCGCGAAGTGGAAGACCAGCTGCAGGCTGGACTCCTGGGTGTCGTTGAGCTCCATCACCCGCGACAGCAGGATGGGGCCAAAGGAGGTGATGGTGGCGCGGACGGGTACGCCGTTGCCGTCGCCGCCCAGGGCCAGGAACTCCACCGGGAACGTCTTGCCGGCCCAGGCCTGGCCGATGCTCTCGGTGCGTGCCGCAAGCTTCTCGCTGCCGGCAGCGGCCGTGGCCAGGCCGGAGAGGTCGCCCTTGATGTCGGCGAGGAACACGGGAACGCCTGCGGTGGACAGCTGCTCCGCCATCATGTGCAGGGTGACGGTCTTGCCCGTGCCGGTGGCCCCGGCCACCAGGCCATGCCGGTTCATCATGGCCAGCGGCAGCCGGACCTGGGCTTCCTTGTGGAGTTCGCCGTCGACGATGGCGGCACCGAGTTCGATGGTGGCACCTTCCAGGGTGTAGCCCTTCTGGATGGTGGCGAGTTTCTCTGCGGTGGTTTTGATGGCCATGCCGCTAGCTTAGCGGCGGACCCGGGAGATTCTTGGTGAATGCCAGCGACTTTATGGTCTCCGGATCGGCCTCCACATCGAACTGCGGCTCATACCCCGTGGTGAGGTAGAGATGCTTGGCTTCTGGCTGCCGGGGACCGGTGGTGAGGTAGATACGCCGGTAGCCGCGGAGGGCGGCAAGCCGCTCCAGCTCGGTGAGCACCACTCGGGCCAGCCCCCTGCGGCGGTGTGCCGAGTGCGTCCAGATGCGCTTGAACTCCGCCGTGTCCGCGTCGTACCGGCGGAAGGCGCCGCCGGCCACGGATCCGCCGTTCTCCTGGATCATCAGCAGCGCCCCGCCCGGGCCCTCGAATTCCGCTGCCGGGTACCGGTTCAGTTCCTCGGCAGCGGCGCCGCGGCCAAAGAGGTCGCCGTAGCGGGAGTCGTATTCCACCGCGAGCTCATCCAGGAGCGGCCGCACCCGCGGATCGTGCATGGGCAGGCTCAGCACGGTCAGCGCCGCGGGGTTGAGGGGCGTTTTGGTTTCCACTTTTCAGGCCTTTCCGACGGCGGCGGGCTGGGCGGCTGCGGCGGCTCCGGATGGGCGGGCGGCAGCGTGGGCGGGCTGGGATGCAACGGCGGCGTCAGCAAACTCCGTGACTGGGGCGGCCGCATGAAGCCCGGCCGCGACGGTGAGGATGTGCCTGGCCAGTGCGTCGTTCTCGCGGAACGGTGCGGCGTTGGTGCCCGGCCGGGCGAAGGCCCCGGCCCCCCAGCCGGAGGTGCCCGGGCCGATGCCGAAGATCCGGTTCTGGGCCCGGCCCTGGGCGTCCACCAGCTGGTGCTTTCCGGACACCAGGAGCTTGCCGGTGGAGTGGATGCCGTCGGCGGTAAGGAGCTGCTGTTCGCTTCCGATCCCAGCGGTGTGTACCGACTGGAGCGCCGGGTTCAGCGACCGGGCCACCGACGTTGCCGGCAGCCGGGCCTCGATGAAGGCCTTGGCCCGGACAGCCACGCCCGACTGCGCTGAGGTTGCCACGAACTCGCCGGTGGACTCGTCCGTGTCCACGGAGATCTCAGGGCCCAGGAAGTCCAGGAGCCCGGCACGGTGGAGGGCCAGCATCTCCCGCAGCCGCCGAGGGGGCGGCCCGGAGTCCACAAAGCTGAAGAATCCGTGCCACCAGCCGTGGACGGTCTGCTGCGAGCGGGCATTGAGCCGTTCCGCGGGAACCAGCCGCCCCAGGTCCATGTACACCTTCAGCAGCGCCACGAACAGGGCCATCGTCTCGGGGTGGTCCGGCCCGTCGCGGAGGACGAGGTCGTGTTCGATGTATTCCGCCACCGCGTCCTGCACTTCGGCGTGGCCTGCGAAGGACTGCCCGGCGAAGGGCCGGTCCAGGCGCTCCAGGTCCAGGTGCAGGCGGGTGTCCGGGACGGAGCCGGCCACGAGGTCCTCGCGGGCAGTGCTGTACCAGTCGAGCGCCGCGAACCGGCCGGAAAATTCGGCCCAGCCGGTGCTGACCCGCTCCGGGCTGCCGGTGAAGAGCTCACGGTAGTAGCCGTAGCCGGCTTCCTTGGCGATCAGCGGCCAGAGGTGGCTGCGGAAGTCGAGTTCGGCATTCAGCTCCAGGAGGCTGTCCACGGCGCCGCGGGTGAAGAACCGCAGCTCGCCCGGAGCCTCACCGCGGAGCGGCGCGGACACTTTGGAGTGGTAGGGCACGCCGCGCCGGGACCCGGCCAGCAGCCGCGGTTCGCGGCCCGACGCAACGTAGCGCAGGCCGCCGTCGGGAGTTTCCTCAAACCGACCGCCGCGCCCTTCCGTGAGAAGGACCAGCAGGTCAACGAACGCCAGCCCCATGCCGGCCACGATCACGTCCTGGCCCGGGGCGAGGGGTGAATAGTCGACGTCGGTGGTGTAGCTGGGTGCCGCATGGAAGCCGCCGTGCCGGGCGGCGAAGCCGGACCAGGCCTCCGAGGCGGCGTCCGGCCTTGAGTCGGTGTGGCCCAGCGCGGTGACCACGACGTCGGCCCGCACCTCGCCGCCGTTGGCCAGGCGCACGACGTGCGTGCCGGCGTCGGACGCGGTATGGGAGGAACTGGCGCGCTCGACGGCGACGGCGGTGGTGCGGTGGACGGTGGCGTTCCCGCCGAGTGCCGTGACGGCCCGGCGGAAGAACCACTCGAGGTACTGGCTCTGCAGCTGCCGGGTGGGGAAGGTTCCGCCGGTGAGCGTGCGCAGCTGTTCCCGGATGGCGAGCGGAAAGTCCGGAACGTCCGTGATGGATCCGTCGAGCACCCCGGCGGCCCACCCGGCGAGCCCGGGCCCGTCCGCGGCAGGTCCTTCGCAGGCCACCGACGAGTCGGTGAACATGGTCACGTCCGCCGCCGCCGAGTTGAGCATGAGGCCCGGATGCTGGTCATAGCGCCAGATCCGGCCGGAACCCGGCTCGTACGGCTCCACCACATGGATATCCAGCGGGCCGGAGAAAAGCCCGGCACGGTTTGCCGCCAGCCGCTCCAGGACGCCCGCAGCCCGCGGACCGCCGCCGATGAAGACAACGGAAGGGACGTTGGCTGGCATGGGGGCTCCTGACGGGACGCTGCTATGGGGCGGTTGGCTATTAAGGCTGGACGGGTGGTTGAGTGCCCATGCTAGGCAGCCTTGACAGCGCCGGTCGACGGGCCGGTAACGCCCGTTAACTCCGCGTCACAAGGCGTCAAGGGGCGCAAAAAACCGACTCATGACGCCGTGCGAACTCCGGTGAAGTTATGCAACTTGGCGCCTTGCTGCCCCTTTCCCGGCCCGCCTAGATTTGCAGCCATCGGCCCGGAGCGTTCCGGTCCTGCGACGAAAGTCCGACGCATAACAACCAGTGAAGAAGCGAGGTGGCGCATGAGTTCAGCAGTAACCAAAGTGGCCCAGCCGGCAGAGTCAGCAAAAGCACGGCAGGCCGCCGAACCGGCGTCCACCGAACCAGCGACCAACGGGCCGGGAAACGGCCAGGGTACCAATGGCCCGTCCGGTGCCAACCCCGGATCACGCGGGGCCGCCACCGACTACTCCGGCTACCCGCTGGTGGCCGCGAAGCATCCGTGGCGCTGGGTGGGAACGGCCGCTGTGGCGCTCGGCGTGGCCGCAGTGGCCTGGTCCCTGGCCACCAACCCGCGTTGGGAATGGGGCGTGGTGGCGCAGTGGTTCACCGCCCAGTCCGTCATCAACGGGCTCCTCGAGACACTCAAGCTCACCGCCATCTCCGGGCTGCTCGGATTTGCACTGGGCTTCATCCTGGCGCTGATGCGGCTGTCCGCGTCGCCGCTGCTGGTCTCGGTGTCCTGGACGTTCTCCTGGATCTTCCGCTCCACCCCGCTGCTGGTCCAGATGCTGCTTTGGTACAACCTGGGCTACCTGTACGAGAAAGTCAGCCTCGGCATCCCCTTCACGGACGTCCGGTTCTTTGAGGTCCAGACCACCACACTGATCAGCCAGTTCGCGGCAGCAGTGCTGGGACTGACCCTGAACCAGGCCGCCTATTCCGCCGAGATCATCCGTGGCGGCATCCTTTCCGTGGACCAGGGCCAGCTCGAGGCGGCCGCGGCGCTGGGCATCCCGGCCTGGCGGCGGTCCACCCGGATTGTCCTGCCCCAGGCCATGCGCGCCATCCTGCCCACCGCGTTCAACGAGATCATCGGCCTGGTGAAGGGCACCTCGATCGTTTACGTCCTGGCCTACTCCGAGCTCTTCTACACCGTGCAGGTCATCTACAACCGCACGCAGCAGGTCCTGCCGCTGCTCCTGGTGGCCACCCTTTGGTACGTGGTGATCACGTCCGTCCTCAGCGTCTTCCAGTACTACATCGAGCGGCACTACTCCAAGGGCGCCGTGCGGACATTGCCGCTGACGCCGCTGCAGAAGGCCCGGAAATTCTTCGCCACCCACGCCGTGGCACCCAACCGCGCAAGGAGCCCGCGATGAGTACTGCCACTGCTGCCCAGCCGTCCACGGAAACGTCCACAGCTGCCGCTTCGGCCACCGTTTCAGGGCCCACCCGCGGGCTGGTGGAAATCACCAAGGTCCGGAAATCGTTCGGCACCACCGAAGTCCTGAAGGGCATCACCCTCACGGTCGAACCGGGCGGCGTGGCCGTCATCGTGGGACCGTCAGGCTCCGGCAAATCAACCCTGCTGCGCACCATCAACCACCTGGAAAAGGTCGACGGCGGCCACATCGCCATCGACGGGACGCTGGTGGGCTACGAGGTCCGGGGCAGGCGGCTGCACGAGCTGCGCGAGAAGGACATCCTCAAGCAGCGCACCGAGATCGGCATGGTCTTCCAGAACTTCAACCTGTTCCCGCACCTGACCGCCCTGGAAAACGTGGTCGAAGCGCCGGTGGTCGCGCAGGGCCGTTCCAAGGAGGAAGCCCGGCGCCGCGGCCTGGAACTCCTGGACCGCGTGGGGCTGAGAGACCGTGCCGGCGCCTACCCGCGGCAGCTGTCGGGCGGCCAGCAGCAGCGTGTGGCCATTGCCCGCGCGCTGGCCCTGGACCCCAAAATCCTGCTGTTCGACGAGCCCACGTCCGCCCTTGACCCCGAACTGGTCAACGAGGTGCTGGACGTCATCCGCGAACTGGCAAAGTCAGGCACCACGCTGATCATCGTGACCCACGAAATGGGGTTCGCCCGCGACGTGGCCGACACCGTGGTGTTCATGGACGAGGGCCAGGTCGTGGAACAGGGCAGTCCCCAGGAAATTTTCACCAACCCGCAAGAACCCCGCACCCGGAGCTTCTTCTCCAAGGTGCTCGAACCGGCTTTCAATATCTAAGGAACTCCCCGAATGGCATTTTTCACAGCCCGCAAGCCCGGCGCAGGCCGCGTCCGCTCCCTGGCGGCCCTGCCCGCCGTCGTCCTGCTGGGAACAGTGGCGCTGTCCGCCTGCTCGGACCCCGGCGCGTCCGCTTCAGGAGCCTCCGGCGAAGCCCAGACGACGGCGGCACGCAACGGCGTGGTCTACAACACCTCACCGGACCAGCAGCGCATCCGCGCCGAGAAGGATGACGCGCTCGCGGCCAAGGTTCCGGAGCTGATCGGCAAGGACGGCAAGCTGACGATCGCCACCACGGCTGGCTCCATCCCGCTGACCTTCCACGCCACGGATGACAAAACGCCGATCGGCGTGGAGCTGGACATCGCCCAGCTGGTAGCCGACAAACTCGGGCTCGAGCTCGATGTCCAGGTGACGTCATGGGAGAACTGGCCCCTGAAGACCCAGTCCGGCGACTTCGAAGCGGTCTTCTCCAACGTGGGTGTCAACAAGGACCGCGTGAAGCTGTTCGACTTTGCCAGCTACAGGGCAGCGTACATGGGCTTCGAAGCCAAGAAGTCCGCCAGCTATGACATCAAGGGCGCGGATGACATCTCCGGCCTGAAGGTGTCCGTGGGGTCCGGCACCAACCAGGAGAAGATCCTGCTGGCCTGGAACAAGGAGCTCGAAGGCAAGGGCAAGGCCCCGGCCGTCCTTCAGTACTACTCCTCCGACGCGGACACCATCCTGGCTCTCTCCTCCGGCCGGACCGACCTGAATATCGCCCCGTACCCGTCCACGGTGTACCGCGAAAACACGCGCGACGACCTCAAGGTCGTGGGCAAGGTCAACGCCGGCTGGCCGTCCGAAACGCTGGTGGCAGCCACAACGCTCCGGGGCAACGGCCTGGCCCCCGCGATCACGGACGCGCTGAACTCCGCCATCAAGGACGGTTCCTACGGCGAGGTGCTGGAACGCTGGGGCCTCTCCGAGGAAGCCCTGCCTGAATCCAAGACCATCACCGAGGAAAGCTTCGCCGCCGCCCAGGGCGGAGCAACCGCAACCGGAGCAGCAAAGTGAAGTTCCAGGTCCTGGACATCATCCCGCACCTGAAGAATCCGCTCACGGGGGAGATTGTCTCCACTGCGGACCGGCTCAACCAGGTGGTGGGAACGGCGCGCCGGGCGGAGGACCTCGGCTATGACGGCTTCTCGGTAGGGGAGCGCCACGCCGGGGAGTTCATCTCCTCCTCGCCCACCACGGTGCTCGCGGCGATTGCTGCCGTGACGGACCGGATCCGGCTGCAGAGCGGTGTCACCGTGCTGTCCGTGCTGGATCCGGTCCGTGTGGCCGAGGACTATGCCACCATCGACCAGCTGAGCCGCGGCCGGCTGGAGCTGGTCATCGGCAAGGGAAACGAGGTGCTGCAGTACCCGCTGTTCGGCCTGGACCTTGAGGACCAGTGGGTCCTGCTGGCCGAGAAGTACGCGCTGCTGCGGCGGCTCTGGCGTGAAGAAAACGTGACCTGGTCCGGTCGGTTCCGGGCCCCGCTGACCGAGCCGACCACCACAACGCCCCGGCCGTTCGATGGACCGCCACGTATTTGGCACGGGTCTGCTACAACCCTGACCTCGGCCGCGCTGGCAGCCCAATGGGGTGACCCGCTGTTCACCGCCAACGCCATCCAGCCGCGGGAAAACTACCACGTGCTGATCCAGCACTACCGGGAAGAATACGAACGCCACGGCCACGATCCGAAGCAGCAGTACGTCGGTTCGGGCAGCGGCGCCGGCGGTGTGTTCATCGCCGACACCACCCAGGAGGCCATCCGCCAGTTCGGGCCGGTCTACGAGGCGCTGACGGCAAACCGCAATGTGCCGGGCAACAACTCTCCGTTCCGCGATATCCAGCACGCCGTCGCCGAAGGGCCTGCGCTGGTGGGCAGCCCCGAGCAGGTCATCGACAAGATCCTCAGCTACCACGCGCTGTACGGGCATGATCTGCAGTCCATCTCGCTGCCCACCACGCTGCCCTTCGAACAGCAGCTGGACATCCTGGAACGGTTTGCCCTCGAAGTGATTCCCGCCGTCCGGGCCGCTGCGCCCACAACCCTCTGGGAGGACATCGATCCGTACGGCAGCCGCCCCGAATTTGCCCGCCCCGGAGCCAACGACAACACGAACAGGAGTGAAAATCCCCACCTGCCCCCTAACCTCGCAGGCTCGGCCAGGGAACCCGGCAGGCGTGGGCCCAGGCACACTGATACCGCCCTTGAATCCTTTGAAGCTGACTGGCAGGACTGGCACGCTGCCCATGAGCGCCACCGCGCCCATCCGCACGGCTTCCTGGCGGTGACCCACCTGCACTGGCTGGGCAGCGAAGCCGCCCGGCTGGAAGGCGCCCCGGGCACCTGGAGTACGGATGCCGACGTCGTCCGCGTGGTCCTGGAGCCGGGCGAAAGCCTGCAGCGGGACGGCCAGGAACTGAACGGCGCGTCGGGGGCCACCCTGGAGTTCGGGCCCATCCAGGAGCGCGGCGGCATCAACCTGGCCTCCGGCGACACCGTCATCGAGGTGGCAAAGCGCGGCGGGGAGTACATTGTCCGGCCGCGGAACCCCGGGAACGGGCTCCTGCGCGAGTACCAGGGCACGCCCGCCTATTCACCTAATGCCGCGTACGCCGTCCGCGGAACCTATGTGCCGTTCGAGGTGCCGCGGCCCACCACGGTGGGCGCCGCCGTCGAAGGCATCCAGCATGTCTACGAGGCGCCGGGCGAGATCCGTTTCAAGCTGGCCGGCCAGGAGCTGGCGCTGACCGCGTTCAACGGCCACGCCCCGGGATCACTGTCCGTGCTGTTTACCGACCAGACCTCCGGCACAACCACCTACGCGGCCAACCGGTCGCTGTCGGTGGTCCCTGCGGCGGACGGGTCCGTGGAACTGGACTTCAACCGCGCCGTGAACCTGCCCTGCGCCTACACCGACCTCGCCACCTGCCCGCTGCCGCCTGCGGAAAACCGGCTGCCGGTGGCCATCGAGGCCGGCGAAAAGATCCCCTACGAACGTCAGGACCAGCAGTGAGCACAACAGAAAAGCACGCCACCGAAGCGGGACGCGCCGGATTCCTGGCCATCGAACTTGACGGAGCCGGGTGGGACGGCGGGGACTTCGCGAGCCTCGCCGAGGCCGTCCTCGCCGCCGAATCCGCGGGTTTCCACGCCGCCACCTTCACCGACGCGCCCGTTGCCGGCCGGACCAACGCCTTGCAGCGCGCCGCCTACGCCGGGCCGGTAACCCGGACCATCGCACTGGTTCCCGAAGTGGACACGGTGCACACCGAGCCGTTCCACGTCTCCACCCAGCTCGCCAGCCTTGACTACGTCTCCGGCGGCCGTGCCGGGTGGATCGCCACCGCAGCGGAATCACCGGAGGCGGCAGCCGCCGTCGGGCGCAACAACGTCACCGGCGCCGCCCTGGCACAGGAAGCCGCCGCATCGATTGAGGTGTCCCGCCGGCTGTGGGACTCCTGGGAGGACGACGCCGTCATCCGCGACGTCGCCACCGGCCGGTACATCGACGTGGACAAGCTGCACTATGCGGATTTTGAAACACCGGCGGATTTTGCCGGGGCCGGCTACTCGGTCAAGGGCCCGTCCATCATTCCCCGGCCGCTGCAGGGGCAGTTGCCGGTGCTTGCTGCCGCGTCGCTAGTGGGTGAGGGGCAGGTTCCGGCGGACGGCGTTGACGCGGTGCTGGTCACCGCTCCGACGCCGGAACTGCTCGCCGCCGAAGTCCGGGATGTTCGTAGCCGGCTGGGAGCGTCCGTGGCGGTCATCGCCGAGCTCGACGTGGTCCTGGACTCCCGCGGGCTTGCCGCCGTTGAGCGTTTGGTTGGTTCCGGTTCGACTGCCGATGGCGGCCGTGCGCGGTACGCCGGCACGGCCGCCGGGCTCGCGGACCTCCTTGAGTCCCTCCTGGTGGAGGCCGACGGCGTCCGCCTCCACCCGGCGTCGCTCGCCCTGGAACTGGACGAACTTTCACGGCTGGTCCTGCCCGAACTTCGGCGCCGCGGCGCACTGCGCGCGCCGGTCCTTGACGGCACCTTCCGGGACCTGCTGGGACTTGAGCGCCCGGCCAGCCGCTATGCACACTCGTCCGCGGCCACTGCCGCCGGAAACTAAGGGGAAGACCATGACACAGCACAACCGTGCCAAATCCGACGTTTTTGTGCCGACGGGCAAGCTGCAGTTCGGCGTCTTTTTCCAGGGCGTCAACTCCGGAACCATCTGGAAGGCGGCCGAATCCGGTTCCCAGACCGACTTCGAATCGTTCCGCCGGATTGCGCAGACGGCCGAGCGGGGGCTGTTCGCCGCGTTCTTCCTGGGCGAAGGCCTCCGCCTGCGCGAACACCTCGGCAGGCCGCACGCCCTGGACGTGGTGGGCCGGCCGGACGCGCAGACCATGCTGGCGGCGCTGGCTTCCGTGACCACCAACATCGGCCTGGTGGCTACCCAGAACACCACGTACAACGACCCCGCCGACCTGGCACACCGGCTCGCGTCACTGGACCTGATCTCCCGTGGCCGCGCGGCGTGGAACATCGTGACCACGGACAACGCCTGGACCGGGGCCAACTTCCGCCGCGGCGGGTACCTGGACCACGCAGACCGTTACAGGCATGCCGAAGCATTCGTGGAGACGGCCAAGCGCATCTGGGATTCCTGGGAAACCGAGGAGGGGCCCGCGCGCCGGGTGCTCCATGAAGGGCAGCACTACACGGTGGACGTAACCCCCCGGCTGCCGCGAAGCGCGCAGTACCGGCCCGTGCTCTTCCAGGCAGGCGACTCCCCGGAAGGCCGCGACTTTGCGGCCCGCCAGGCGGATGTCATCTTCTCGGCGCACCCGAAGTTCGATGCCGCCGTCGAGTTCCGCAAGGACCTCGTGGCACGCTCGCTGAACGCGGGCCGCGGAGCCAATGCGGTGCAGATCATGCCGGCCAGCGAATTCATCCTGGCACCCACCGCGGACGAGGCTGCGGCGAAGAAGGAATGGGTGCGCAGCCTGCAGATCGGTCCGCAGCAGGCCGTGGCGTACCTGGAGCAGTTCTGGGGCCGCGAGCTGTCCGAATACGATCCGGACGGGCCGCTGCCGGAGATCGACCCCGTGGTGGAGGAAACCTCCGAGACCCGCGGCAGCGGTTTCCACGGCGCCAAAGCCCGGCAGTTGGCGGACCAGTGGCGGGCAGAGGCCAAGGACAAGGGCCTCTCCATCCGCCAGTTCGTTACGTCCCGCACAGCCCGCGTGGACGCCACCTTCACAGGTTCGTACTCCGCGGTGGCGGACCAGCTGGCTGAGTACGCACGGGTTGGCGCGGTGGACGGCTTCAACATCTCGCCGTGGCTGGTCCCTTCCGGCCTGGATGACATCGTGAACCACCTGGTGCCGGAACTGCAGGAACGCGGCGTCTACCCGACGGAGTACCGGGGGAGCACCCTGCGTGAAAACCTGGGCCTGGAAACGCCCGTCCGCACTGCCGACGAAACTGCCGAAGCGGTCCGCGCGTTATGAGCACGGACCGCCCCGGCGGGTGGCTGCTGCGCTGGTTCCGTACCGCCCGCCGCAGCTTCCTCGGGGTGTTCGACGGCGGCGGGGTCGGGGAACGCTGCACACGCCCCTTCCCAGGGGAGTGTGCAGCTGCAGCTGACGGTGTGGGAGCAGCGGCTCTAGGGGACTTTGGCGTCCGCAGCGCCGGTTTCAGCCGAAGTTAACTGCAGGTCGTTGCCCGACGACGGATGGGCTGCCACAGCCGCGGCGTGCTCGGCCAGCACGCCCGTCTGATGGCGGATCTTCAGGCGGTACAGCAGGGCCCCGCCCACGGTGACGGCGGCAACGAACAGCACGCCGCCCCACTGCAGGTACCACTCGAACGGCGGCACCGAGTTGTAGATTTCAGGGCGTGGCCAGATCAGGTTCAAGGTCATGGCGCCGCCCCACAGGACCGCGATGATGTTCACCGGAAGTCCCCATTTGCCCATGCTGAATCCGGCGTCGGAATCATCACCCGGCCACCTCCCCAGGAGCCGGTTGCGCAGCATGGGTGCGGTGACCAGGAGGTAGGACAGGTAAATCAGCACGATGCTGATGCTGGACAAGATCGTGAAAATCGCCGGCTGCATAACGTTGATGAGCAGTGGCATGACGGCCAGGACGCCGATCACGATGGCCGCAATAGTGGGCGTCCTGCGGACCGGATCCACTTTGCTGAGCTGCCGGCTGAACGGCAGGTTATTGTCCCGGGCCATGGCGAACATCATCCGGATGGCGGCCGCGTGGACGGACAGGGTGCAGACCACGACGGCCACCACGATGCACGCGAGGAACGCCTTGCCGAAGGGTCCGCCCAGGACGGAAAGCACGATGTGCTGCAGACCGCCGTCGGCCGAGCCCACCTTGGGATCGGTGAGGTCCGGCGCGGCCAGGATGCCAAAAAGCAGGATCAGGCCGCCGAGCAGGAACGAGGCCGTGACGGCCCGCAGGATGGCCTTGGGCGCGGTGCGTTTGGGGTCCTTGGTTTCCTCCCCGAGGGAGCTGGCCGTGTCAAAGCCGTACATGACATAGCCCGAAGCCATGGCGCCGATCAGGAAGACGCCGAAGAAGCCAAGGTCATGGCCTTCCCCGTAACCGGCGGTGTCAAAGAAGACCTCAGGCCCCCGCACCACATGCCAGCCCAGTGCGAGGATCAGCAGGACGGCAGCCACCAGCTCCACGAAGACGCCGACGCTGTTGATCCGGGTCATGAGCTTCACGCCGAACGCGTTGATGAGGGTGGAGATGGTGATCATGATGGTGGCCAGCACTACGCCGTTCATGGCGAAGTCGTACGGGCCGGTACCGTCTCCGACGAACTGGAAGCCGGACCAGAGCTGCGGCAGAGTGAGCTGCAGTGCCAGTGCCACGGACCCGAGCGCCATGATGGAGGACAGCAGCAGCAGCCAGCCGGCCAGCCATGCCGAGGTCCCGGACGCCAGCCGTTTGGCCCAGTTGTAGACCGATCCCGCAACGGGGTAGCGGCCGGCCAGTTCGGCGAAACACAGCGCCACCATCAGCTGGCCGACGAAGACAATGGGCCAGGACCAGGCATATGCCGGGCCGGCCATGGCAAAACCAAAATAGAACAGTTGAAAAACGCCGGTGAGGATGGAGATGTAGCTGACGCCGGCGGCGAAACTGGCAAACTTGCCGATGCTCCGGTCCAGGGTCTGGGTGTAGCCAAATTCATCCATGCCGCTTGAATCAATACTCTTGCTGGGTTCCATCATTTGGACTCCTCAATCAGAAAAGCACGATAGTGATGACCGGTCGCCCTGTGGCAGGGAAGGTCAAAGGCCTGGCGCCACCCCGGGGATGGCCGGCCGTTCCGCCCGTAACTGTGCGCTGGCACTCAGGCGAAGGATGCGCTGAGCTGCACCTCTTCCTCCGTCTCGCTGCTGGACCGTCCTGCGCGGATCAGGTCGGCGCAGCGCTCGCCGATCATCATGACGGTGATGTTCGGGTTGACGGTGACATGTTCAGGCATGACCGAGGCGTCCGCAACGCGCAGCCCGGTGACGCCCTTGACCCGCAGCTCGGGATCCAAAGGTGACATGCAGTCGTCGGCCGCGCCCATGCGGACGGTGCCGACGGGGTGGTACACGGTGTTGTGCGTCTTGCGGATGTAGTCCCGCAGCTCCTCGTCTGTCTGTGCTTCGACGCCGGGCGAGAGTTCCCGGCCGGTCCATTCGGCCATGGCCGGCTGGGCGGCGATCTCGCGCGCCTTGCGGATGCCGGCCACCATGACCCGCATGTCGTGGCCGTCCGGATCCGTGAAGTAGCGTGGGTCCACCATGGGCTTGTCCCGGAAGTCGCGGCTGCGCAGCCGGACGGTGCCGCGGGAGCGGGCGTGCGTGACGTTCGGGGTGAGGCTGAAGCCGTTCTCCGTGGTGGGGTAGCCGTGCCGCAGGGTGTTCATGTCGAACGGGACGGAGCCATAGTGCATCATCAGGTCCGGGCGGTCCAGGCCCTCCTCCGTGGGGGTGAAGATGCCGATTTCCCACCACTGTGTGGACGTCTGGACCATCTGCTGCCTGGCCTCGAACTGCACCACGCCTTCGGGGTGGTCCTGCAGGTGCTCGCCCACGCCGGGGGAGTCCACCAGGACCTCGATCCCGTGCTGGGCGAGGTGCGCTGCCGGGCCGATGCCGGAGAGCATCAAGAGCTTGGGCGAGTCGATGGCGCCGGTGGACAGGATGACCTCGCGGTACGCGGAGAGCCGGTGGGCCCGGCCGAACGCCGAGTCCACCACGTCCACGCCCGTGCAGCGCTTGTCCGCGTCGAACACCAGCTGGCGGGCGCGGAGGCCGGTCAGCAGGGTGAAGTTTTCGCGCTCCATGATGGGGTGGATGTAGGAGACCGAGCTGGAGGACCGGGTGCCGTCCGCGCGGCGGTTGATCTGGAAGAAGTTTGCGCCGTTGACCACCGTGCTTCCGGTGTTGAATTTTGCCCGGGGGATGCCGGCCTGTTCGCAGGCGTCCAGGAGCGCGACGCCGGCAGGGTCCACCGGGGGCACGTTCATCAGGTGCACGGGGCCTGAGTCCCCGTGGTGCGGTGCGTCCGGGCCGGCGTCCTCGTTGGTCTCCAGCCGCTGGTAGAGCGGCCAGGCGGTTTGAGCGTTCCAGCCGGTGGCGCCGTACTTGGATTCCCACTCGTCCAGGTCTTCGCGCGGGGCCCAGAATGCGATGCAGGAGTTGTGGCTGGAGCAGCCGCCCATGACCTTGGCGCGGGCGTGGCGCATGAATGAGTTGCCATTCTCCTGCGGTTCCACCGGGTAGTCCCAGTCGTAGCCTGATTCCAGCAGCTCCATCCAGCGGTCCAGCTGCAGGATCTCGGGCAGGCCGCGGTCATCCGGGCCGGCCTCCACCAGCGCAACGGACACCTCCGGATCCTCGCTCAGCCGGGCGGCGACTGCGGCCCCCGCCGATCCGCCGCCGACGATGATGTAGTCGAACCCGCGCTCGCTGAGGTTTTCGATGTTGTCGACGTGCATCTAGTTCTCCTTGCCGTGGTCAGCGAACCAGCCGGTGACCTGCGGGCTGGTGTTCTGGTAGATGTGCTTGGCTTCCTGGTACTCGGCCAGGCCGGTCGGGCCCAGTTCGCGGCCGACGCCTGACTGGCCGAAGCCGCCCCACTCGGCCTGGGGCAGGTAGGGGTGGTAATCATTGATCCAGACGGTGCCGTGCCGCAGCCGGGATGCCACGCGCTGCGCCTTGCCGGCGTCCTGGGTCCAGACCGCGCCGGCCAGCCCGTAGACGGTGTCGTTGGCAGTTTCCACGGCCTCGTCCTCGGTACGGAAGGTCTCGACGGTCACCACCGGGCCGAACGCTTCATCCACAACGACGGACATCCCCCGCTGCACGCGGTCCAGGACGGTCGGCTGGTAGTAGAAGCCGGCGTCGAACTTTTCCCCCTCGGGTGCCGCACCGCCGCACCGCAGCCGCGCGCCCTCCGCGATGCCGCGCTGGATGTAGGCGTGGACCTTCTCCCGGTGGGCCGCGGAAATCAGCGGGCCGCTTTCGGCAGCCTCGTCGAACGGGCCGCCGAGCCGGATGTCCCGCGCACGGCGGACCAGCTCGTCGACGAAGCGCTCGGCGATTGATTCCTCCACCACCAGCCGCGCCCCGGCGGAGCAGACCTGGCCGGAGTGCACGAACGCTCCGTTCAGGGCATTGTCCACGGCGGCGTCGAAGTCCGCGTCGGCAAAAACCACGTTGGGGTTCTTGCCGCCAAGTTCCAGTGCCACCTTCTTCACCGTTCCCGCTGCTGCTGCGGCGATCCGCTTGCCGGTCTCCAGCCCGCCGGTAAAGGAAACAAGGTCGACGGCGGCGTGCTCGGAGAGCGGGGCGCCCGCCTCTGCGCCGGCGCCGGTCACGAGGTTGGCGACGCCGTCCGGCAGGCCGAGGTCCTGCAGCAGCTGCATGGCCAGGATGGCGGTGGACGGGGTGAGCTCGGAGGGCTTGAGGACGAAGGTGCAGCCGGCGGCCAGTGCGGGCGCGATCTTCCATGCCGCCTGGAGCAGGGGGTAGTTCCACGGCGTAATGAGTCCGCAGACGCCCACTGGTTCGTAGACGATTTTGCTGACGACGGCGGGATTCCCGGCGTCGACGATGCGGCCCGCCTGCTGCCCGGCGAGCCTGCCGAAGTACTCGAAGCAGGCGGCGATGTCGTCCATGTCGATGCGGCTCTCGACCATGCGCTTGCCGGTGTCCAGCGACTCGGCGCGGGCGAACTTTTCCCGGCGTTGGCGCAGTTCCGCGGCGACCTTGAGCAGGAAAGTGCCGCGCTCGGGTGCCGGTACCGAAGACCAGACGCCGGAGTCGAAGGCCGCCCGGGCTGCAGCGATGGCACGCCCGGCATCTTCCCGGCCGGCCTCGGACACCGTGGCGGCCAGTTCGCCGTCGGCCGGGTTGTGGATGTGGCGCACCGCGCCGGAAGCGGCCGGCTCCCACGAGCCGTTGATGAAGAGGGTGGATGCTGTCACGTCATGCGACGTTGTGGCGTAAGTCATACGGAGCACAGTAATGGAAGTTGAACGAGTGTTCAAGACTTTTTTGAACACTCGTTCAAGTGTGACGTGGGCTACTGCACCGCCGCGCGGCGGCTGCTTTAGAGTTCCCGGAGTGCGGCTTCCCCGCTGGTACTCCTGCGGCTCGGGGCGAAGGCGATCTCCTCCGTGCTGGCGATGCTGCGCTGGATGGAGGCTTTGTCCACGCCTAGAAGCGACGTCAGCCACATGCCGTTCTGTATGACGACGATGTCCGCTGCCCGCTCCCGGCATTCCTCCCAGGAGAGTTCGGGTTTGGCGTTGGACACGAGTGCGGCAACGCCGTCGAGGTACCGGTCGAAGGCCGCAGCGTTGATCTCGGCATAGCCTTCGTCGGCCTGGGCGAGGGCCCACAGGTGCAGGCGCAGGGACAGGTACCGCGTGGTCAGCAGCTCGGCGCCGGCAACCCGCCGCAGGGCCTGGCGGAGCTGTTCGTCCGGCGTCAACGACGGGTCCTGGGCCACCAGTTGGAGGTCCTGCTCGTCCACCCGGTGCAGGGCTGCCCGGATGAGGCTCGTTTTATCGTCGTAGTAGTAGTTCACCAGGCCCAGTGCGACGCCGGCTTCGCGCGCCACGGCACGCATGCTCACGCCTGCGATGCCGTGGCGCGACAGAAGATCCAGCGCCGCCTCGAGAATGCGCGACTGCCTGTCAATCTGTTCGCCGGAGTTCACGGTCTTTGTCCCCATCTGGCCAGACTATTGCCAAACCCGCCAGGAGCGCACTTTCCGGGACGGCAGACGAAGGCCGTGGCCTGCCGCTCAGAAGACTTCCGTTTGCCGCCAGGGGAAATGCAGAAGAATCCCCGCCTCGCGGAAGCAAGGCGGGGATTCATTGGTCGGCAGGTGCCCTTACTTCTTGGGCAGGCCCGGCGGGTTCAGTTCGGACTTCTTGATGGCCTCCGATGACAGGCCCCAGCGGTCCAGGATCTCGGCGTACGCGCCGTTCTCGATCAGCTGGTTGAGGGCAGCCTGGGCGGCGACCGCCAGGCCGTTGCCCTTCTGCGTGGTGAAGGCAATCTCGGCGGTCAGTGGCCAGCCGCCGTTGAGCGTGCCCACTTCCTTGGTCTTGCCGTCCTTCGCTGCCTTGTAGGCCGAGCCGGCGTTCGGGGCGAACGTCAGGTCCGCCCGGCCGGACTGGAGGGCCAGCGTGGAGGCGGAGTCGTCGTCGTAATACTGGAACTCGACCGGCGCGAGGCCCTTGGCCTTGTTCTCTTCGTCCCAGCGCACCAGGATCGCTTCCTGGTTGGTGCCCGAGCCGACGATGATGCGCTTGCCGGCAACATCCTTGGCTTCCTTGATCTCGCCGATGGTGGAATCGGTCTTGGCGTAGAAGCCCAGGAGGTCGTTGCGGTAGCTGGCGAAGTCGAACTTCTCCTTGCGGGCCTCGGTGACGGTGACGTTGGAAAGGACTGCCTCGTACTTGCCGGATTCAACGCCCAGCGGCCAGTCGGCCCAGGCCACGGGAAGCACCTCGACTGTCAGCCCGAGGGTCTCGCCGACCGCATAGGCGATGTCCACCTCGCTGCCGATGAGCGTCTTGTTGTCGGTGGCGAAGAGGCTCAGCGGGGCCGTGCCGCCGGTGCTCACCACGGTGAGCTTGCCGTCCGCCTTGATGGCGTCCGGGACCAGCGCGGCGGCCTTGGCATCCACCGTCACCTTGACGCGGTTCTGCTCCGGGGCCAGGTTGAACGTCTTGCCCGCTGCGGTCACGGTGGATCCCGACGACGGTGCTGACGCCGCCGTCGCGCCCGGGTCCGAGCATGCCGCCAGCGCCAGCAGTGTGGTGATTGCGACTGCTGCGCCGGCAGCCTGCCTTGCCCTAAATTTCGCCATGATTACCCCTCAAAAATTTGCTGAATGCCGAACGGAACGGTGTTCTTGGCAGCAACTATCCGGCAGCCCCGGACCGGGAACCAAAGCTGCCGAAACCCGGAGATACAAGGCGTAACGGCGGTTAACCGGGCGACCGCCACGGTCACATTTGGCGGCTTAGAGAGTACTCAGCGCGTGTTTTGGCGGCCCTGCCCGGCCAAACCAAGTAGCGCGCCGCACGGAGGCCGGGAAAACGAGTACCCGGGCCGGAAAGACGGGTGGGGATTACGCGTGTGCCAGACGCGGACGGTCCCTACGGTGGGACTACGTCGCGTCCAGAGCTGGCCGCACGACAGGTCTTCCTAGGAGTTCTCATGCCGACTGCCCCCAGATCAGTCCTCGTCCGTCGTCTTGCCGCTGCCGTGGTGCTACCCGGTCTGCTGACGAGCACGCTTGTGATTGCGGTGCCGGCTACAGCCGGCACCGGTGCCGTCACAGGCATCTGCAACGGAGTAGTCAACCAGCAAGCGCACCGCGGTTTCGTCCAAGAGAACCTGCTCAAGGCAGCGGCGAAGAAGAATGCCGTCGCCATCGCCGCACTGCAGGCCGAACGCGACACGCTGCAGGCAACAGAAGCGGCCCTGAAGGCCCAGATTTCCGATACGGACAAGTCGTTGGCTGATCTGGCGGCGCAGGAATCTGCGCTTAAGGCTGCGGAAACGAAGGCACTGGCAGAGGTCAATACCCTCGAAGCTGAGCAAGAGTCCTTGCGGCAGGCTGTGGCCGGTGCCGAGGTCTCTCTCGCGAAGATGAAGGTGGACGCGGCAAGTCTCCAACAAGAGCTGTCGCCGCTGCAGCAGCAGCTGGATGCCGCGACGGCTGAAGCCGCGGGCCTCCAGGCGCAGGCGCTTGACCTCAAGGGACAGATTGCCGCCAATAATGCGCTTATTGCCACCGCCCAGTTCGAGCTCGCTTCGCTGCAGCAGGCCGCCGACAAGGCTGCTCTCGATCTCTCCGCCAAGAAAGGCGAAATCGACGCTGCCCAGATCCAGCTCGCAACGCTGACGACGCAGGCGGAGGCGGCGGCTGCCGCCGTCAACAAAGCGGCCCAGGAGGTCAGCGACGCAGAAGGCGAGCTGGCTGAGCTGGTGGCTGCAGGGACTGCCGCCCAGGATGCCCTGCAAGCGCAGCAGGACAAGGTGGCCGACGCGCGGGCGACACTGGGTGGTCTTCAGGAAACTGCTGACGACGCCGACGCTGCGGTGGCGGCAAAGAAGGCGCAGATCAGCACCGCGCAGGGGCAGCTGGCCACTCTCGAGGCCGCCGCAACTGCTGCCGCCACGGCCCTCAGCAATAAGAACGCCGCGATCGAGGTGGCCCAGGGGGAACTTCCGGGCCTGCGTTCAGCTGCCGCAACGGCTGACGGGGCCGTACTGGCCAACACCGCGAAGATTGCCACTGCCCAAGCTGCTGTCGCCGCGCTCCAAGGCCAGATCGCAGCCGCGAACACGGAGATCACGACGAAGCAGGGCCAGCTGACCTTGGCCCAGACGCAGTTGGCCGCGCTGAACACCACGAAGAATGGCCTGCAGGCGGAGATTGCTGCCTTGACGGCCCAGATCGACGCGATCAACAACAACGGAAATGGCGGCGGCAAGAAGGCGCTCCTGGATGCGCGCACGGCCAAAGAAGGCCAGCTGGCTACCGTGACCGGCCAGATCGCGGACAAGAACAGCGTGATCTCTGCTCTGCAGGGCAATCTCACGACACTTCAGACGCAGGTTAACAGTCTCAATTCCCAGTTGCTGGCCAAGCAGGGGGAAAGCAGCGCACTCCAGTTGCAGGCAGTACCGCTGCAAGCGGCCCTGGACGCGGCGAACGCCGCCGTGACGGCCAAGGAAACGGAGATTGCCGACCTGAAAGTCCAGGTGCCGGCGCTCCAGTCAGCTGCCCAGGCGGCGTCTGGCGCGGTTGCGGCCAAACAGGGCGAGTTGACCGCACTGCAGGTCGAGTTGACCGCCCACGAGGATGCCGCTGCAACAGCCGCCAGTGCCGTGGCAGCCCAGGAAGACGTTGTAGCCGGCCTCGAGAGCGAGTTGCCGGGCCTGACCGACGGGTTGGAAGCCGCGAACGCGGCCATTGCCCTGCAGAAGACGGTGCTGGCAACGCTAAAAGCCGGTCTGACCGACGCGCAGGCGGCACAGGCCGCTGCTGACAAGGCTGTGGTGGACAAGCAAACCGACCTAGACACCCTGAAGGGCCAGCTTCCTGGTCTTGAAGGGGCGGTGACCGCAGCCAATAGCGCCGTCACCGTAAAGACCGGTGAGATCTCGGCCCTGAACCAACTTTCTGAATACCTGGTCGCTCAGCTCAGCACCAAAAATGCGCAGATCACCGTCAAGGAAACAGAAGTCCTGACGCTGCAGGGCCGGGTGACACCCCTCCTGGCGGCGTTGAGCAAGTTCAATGACGAGATCACTGCTGCCGAGGCGTCGCTGGCGGCCCTGCAGCTGCAGTTGTCCGCGCTCGATGCCAAGGTCACGGCGGCCCAGGCAGTTCTCCGTGATCTTCAGGCCGTGAAGAAGACCAACAAGGAGGCCGTCGCTTCCCAGAAAGCGGTCGTCAGCGGCCTTGAAGTCCAGCTCGGTTCAGTCCAGAACCAGATCAAGGCTCTTGACGGATCAATCGCGCTGGGCAGTTGCGTCGCCTGATCCGAGTCCATAGAACAGGAGGAACCCCGCCGCCGGGCTCCTCCTGTTCGCTGGTGGTCGGCTGCTATTGGTCCGGCTATTCGGTCCGCCTCCTGAACTGCCCCTTCCACTCCGTGTGACGCGGGAAACGCCTGCCGCAGAAATAACCCGGGCGCCGCCGTCGTTGTCCACAGTGTGCCTGCCGCGACCCGGCCGGCCCACCCTACGCAACGCATTGAAAGGCCGGCACCGACGTGACTCTTCCGCTCTCCATTCTTGATCTGGCAACCATCGGCAAGGGCCAGACGGCGGCGGAGAGTTTCGCGGGCAGCGTGGCCATGGCGCAGCGGGCCGAGGAACTGGGATACCGCCGGATCTGGTACGCCGAGCACCACAACATGTCATCCATCGCGTCCTCCGCCACGAGCGTCCTGATCGCCCACGTGGCAGCGCACACGAACACGATCAGGCTGGGCGCCGGCGGCATCATGCTGCCCAACCACTCGCCGCTGACCATCGCTGAGCAGTTCGGCACCCTGGAGACGCTGCACCCCGGCCGGATCGACCTCGGCCTGGGCCGCGCCCCCGGCAGCGACCAGAACACCATGCGGGCGCTGCGGCGGGATCCGATGTCCGCCGACAGCTTCCCGCAGGACGTCCTGGAACTTCAGGGCTACCTCACCGGCCCCACCCGGATCCAGGGCGTGGAGGCCACCCCGGGCAAGGGGACCAACGTTCCGCTGTACATTCTCGGGTCGTCGCTGTTCGGCGCCCGCCTGGCTGCCCAGCTGGGCCTGCCCTACGCGTTCGCGTCGCACTTCGCGCCCAACGCCCTGCAGGATGCCGTGGCCGTGTACCGCCGGGAGTTCAAGCCGTCGGCGCAGCTGGACGCACCCCACGTGATCGCCGGCGTCAACGTCATTGCCGCGGATACTGTCGCCGAGGCGCAGGCAACGTTCCAGGCCACCAAGCGTGCCCGCGTGTCCCTGTTCTTCGGCGGCGGCCGCGAGTTCACCGACGACGAGGCCGACATGATCCTGGATTCCCCTCAGGGCCAGCACGTGTCCCAGATGATGACCTACTCCGCGGTCGGCACTCCGGACGCGGTCATCGAATACCTGGACGAGTTTGGCAGGCACGCCGACGCCGACGAACTCATCGTCGCGCACCAGAGCACCGGGACCGACGCGAGGATCCGCTCCGTGGAGCTGCTGGCGCAGGCCGCCGGACTCGCCCGGGTCTAGGCGGACTTAGCCCAGCGGCCAGCGTCACGCCCGGCACGCTTTTGGGAAAGCACGACGGCGGGTTCCCCGGAAACACGCGGAGGGTGCCGCCGTCGCGATCCAAAAGGATGCCCGGCGTGACGCGGAAAGCGGCGAGCTATAGATAAAACCTTGACAATTAACAACTGAACCGGTTTAGTAGATATCACTGAACCGGTTCAGGTGATGCAAATCACCGGACCCCGATCCTCAAAGGGCCCACACAACATGGCAGTAACCATCAGCGACGTCGCCCAGGCGGCCGGCGTCAGCAAAGGTGCCGTGTCGTATGCCCTGAACGGCCAGCCCGGCGTCAGCGACGCCACGCGGGACCGCATCCTCAAGGTCGCCAAGGAACTGGGCTGGAAGCCGAGCCTGCGCGCCAAGGGCTTGTCCTCGGCCAAGGCTTACGCGCTGGGGCTGGTGGTGGCCCGGGACCCGAAGCTCCTTGGCACGGATCCGTTCTTCCCGGCGTTTATTGCCGGCATTGAAACCACGCTGGCCGAGCACGATTACACCCTCGTCCTCAGCGTCGCGACGGCTCCCGGAGCCGAGGAGCGGGCCTACCGCAAGCTGGCGGACGGCGGCCGAGTGGACGGCGTCATCCTCACCGATGTGCGGCACAACGATTCCCGGATCGGACTGCTGCGCGAACTGAGACTCCCTGCCGTCACCCTCAACCGGCCGGACGCGGATTCCCCGTTCCCGGCAGTCTCCATGGATGACACCGACGGCATCACCGCCGCCGTGGACCACCTGGTGGCGCTGGGCCACGTCCGCATCGGCCACGTCGGAGGTGCCCAGGAGTACATCCACGGCCGCAGCCGGCGCGAGGCCTGGGAGGCCGCAATGGCCAAGGCGGGCCTTGCCGCGGACCTCTTCGCCGAGGCTGACTTCACGGCCCCCGGAGGAGTGGCTGCAACGGCGGAGCTGCTCCGCCGGGCCGATCGCCCCACGGCGATTGTCTACGCGAACGACCTGATGGCCACCTCCGGCCAGTCCTACGCCCAGACCCAGGGGCTGTCCGTGCCCGGCGACCTCTCCGTGACCGGCTATGACAACGCCGAGTTCACCCAATACCTGAATCCTCCGCTCACTACTATTGCCACTGACCCCATGCTCTGGGGCCGCGCAGCTGCACAGGCCCTCCTGAACCAGCTCAACGGCACCCACTCCGGTGAAGACACCCAGTTGCAGGCACCCGTGCTGCTGGTCCGTGCCTCCACCGGCCCTGCCCCGGTCCCGGCCGCCGGCAGGTCCAGCCCGCCAGGCCTGTCCGGCTAACCACGGGCATCCTCGACCGCCACCTCGTAACCCACACACCCGGACGCGCGATCAGCCGCGCCCATTTTCAGGCAGCAGACGCCTGTCAAAAACTGTTCCCACAAACACAAAAACCCAGAAAAAAATCCCCACAAGGATCCAAGGAGTCGCAATGAAGCGCTTTACAAAAGCCACGCGCGTATTGTCAGTGGCCGCCCTCACCGTGATGGGCGCCGGCCTGGCAGCCTGCGGTGGCGGCGGCGGAGAAAGCGGCGGCACCGACTCCGTGACCTCCGCCAAGGGCCCCATCAAGATCTGGTACTCCAACAATGAGTTCGAGGTGAAATGGGGCAAGGCGATGGTCGAATCGTGGAACTCCGCCCACCCTGACGAAAAGATCGACGCGCAGGAGATCCCTGCCGGCAAGAGCTCCGAGGAAGTCATCGGCGCCGCCATCACCGCCGGCAACGCACCATGCTTGGTCTTCAACACCGCACCGGTTGCCGTGCCGGGATTCCAGAAGCAGGGCGGTTTGGTGGCCCTGGATGAGTTCCCGGACGGGCTCCAGTACATCAAGGACCGCACCGGCGACCTGGCCGACCAGTACAAATCCGCGGACGGCAAGATGTACCAGCTGCCGTGGAAGTCCAACCCCGTAGTCCTCTTCTACAACAAGGACATGTTCACCAAGGCCGGCCTTGATCCGGAGAAGCCCAAGCTGGGCACGCACAAGGAACTGCTGGACACCGCCAGGACCCTGGTGTCCTCAGGTGCTGCACCCAACGCCATGTGGCCCTCACCGGCCAGCGACTTCTTCCAGGCCTGGTTCGACTTCTACTCCTTCTATGCAGCCAACTCCGACGGCACCCCGCTGGTGAAGGACGGCAAGGCCACGTTCGACAGCGAGCAGGGCAAACAGGTGGCCACCATGTTCGAGACCCTCTACAAGGAGAACCTCGCCTCCAAGGAGGTCTACCAGGGCGATTCATTCGCCGAAGGTAAGGCAGCCATGTCGCTGGCCGGCCCCTGGGCCATCGCTGCGTACAAGGACAAGATCAACTGGGGCGCGGTGCCGGTCCCGGCCGCCGAAGCCAACCCCGAAACCTCGACGTTCTCCGACGCCAAGAACGTGGCCATGTACTCCGCCTGCGAGAACCAGGGCACCGCGTGGGAGGTCATGAAGTTTGCCACCAGCAAGGAGCAGGACGGCAAGTTGCTGACCGACACCGGCCAGATGCCGATGCGCAAGGATCTCCCCACGGTTTATGCGGACTACTTCGCCAAGAACCCGGCCTATACCCAGTTCGCTGAGCAGGCGGCGCGGACCGTGGAGGTCCCCAACGTCTCCAACTCCGTTGAAGTCTGGCAGACCTTCCGCACCGCCTACGCGAAGTCAGTGATTTTCGGCAACGAAAGCATCGACACCGCGTTCAAGGGCGCTGCGGACAAGATCAACCAACTGGTAGCCCAGAAGTAGCGGTGACCCCCAATGTCACTCCGCTCTTCTGGTGGGAACCCCGTCACGGGGAAACCGGCTGGCGGGACGGCGGACCGGCGGCCGGGACCCAGGAAGCGTAAAAACTTCCTGGGTCCCCAGCCGCTGGGCCTGCTGTTCAGCGCCCCCTATGTCATTTACATCCTTGGCGTCCTGGCCTTCCCCCTTGGCTACGCCGTCTACATTTCCTTCCACGACTTCTTCTTCACCGCCCCCCGGGTCAAGGTGGACCGGCCGTTCGTGGGGTTCGACAACTACGTCACCATCCTGTCCGACCCCGCCGTCCAGCGGTCCTTCCTGAACATCGGCGTCTTCCTCATCATCAACGTCCCGCTCACCGTGGGACTGTCGCTGCTGCTGGCCAACGCCCTGAACCGGGTCACCCGGCTCAAGACGTTCTTCCGCCTTAGCTACTACGTTCCGTACGTGACGGCGAGTGTTGCCGTCGTCGGCGTCTGGCTTTTCCTCTTCCAGGAGAAGGGCCTGCTGAACGCCATCCTGGGCCCCTTGGCCCCTACACCGTCCTGGCTGGTCAACTCCTGGCTGGCCATGCCCACCGTGGCGCTGTACGTGACGTGGAAACAGCTGGGGTTCTTCATCCTGCTGTACCTCGCGGCGCTGCAGAACATCCCCGATGAGCTGTACGAATCCGCGGCGGTGGACGGCGGCAACAAGTGGGTCCAGTTCTGGAACATCACTGTTCCGGGTGTCCGGCCGGCCAGCGTGCTTGTGACCCTGCTGGCCACGATCACCGGCGCGAACCTCTTCACCGAGCCCTACCTGCTGACCGGCGGCGGCGGCCCGGACGGGGCCTCGGCCTCACCCGTTTTCATCATGTACCAGAAGGGGATCCTTCAGGGGAACCCTGACGTGGCTGCCGCGCTCGGCGTGGTGCTGGTGATCGGCGTGCTGCTGATCGCCCTGATCCAGAAACGCCTCGTGGGCGGGAAGGAGGACTGACATGTCCGTCACCAACGCACAAAACGCCAAGAACGACGACGCCAGCCGGCGTCCGGAGCTGTCGGAACCTGCCCTGCGTCCCGACTCGGGCGTCGAGAAACGCCGCAACCTGGGGGTCGGCAGCTTCATCCTGCTGGCCCTGGGTGCGTTCGTTTTCCTGTTCCCCTTCTACTACATGCTGATCGGGTCCCTGCAGACCTCCCCGGACACATCGATTTTCGGTGCATTTCCCAACCCGGCGAACATCACCGGCCAGAACTACGCGGACATCAACGGCTCGATCAATCTCTTCAAGGGCCTCGTGAATTCGGGTATCTTCACCGGGGGTGTCATCCTCTTCACCGTGATTTTCGGGCTGCTGGTGGGCTATGCCCTGGCACAGATGCAGTTCCGGGGGCGCGGCGTGGTGTTCGGACTGATGCTCCTGGTCCAAATGATTCCGTTCCAGCTGCTGCTGATCCCGCTGTATGTGATGATCGTCCGCGACTACGGCCTGGCGGACAGCTACCTGGGCATGATCCTGCCGTTCGCCATCAATTCCACTGCCGTGTTTGTGTTCCGCCAGTACTTCCTCCAGCTGCCCTCAACCCTGTTCGAAGCCGCAAGGATCGACGGCGCCTCCGAGCTGCGGATCCTGTGGCAGATTGCCATCCCGCTGGTCCGGCCCGCGATCGTCACGGCCGTGCTGCTGACCTTCATCGGCCCGTGGAACGAGTTCCTGTGGCCGTTCCTGGTCACCAAGGACCAGTCCCTCCAGCCGTTGGCCGTATCGCTGGCCAACTTCATCTCCAACCTGGCCGCGCAGGCTGGCAACCCCTTCGGTGCCATCCTTGCCGGTGCCTGCGTCCTGGCGGCGCCCGCCGTCGCGCTGTTCATTTTCTTCCAGCGCCAGTTCATCTCAACCAATATCGGTTCCAGCGTAAAGGGCTAATTCATGACCTCCCCCCAGACTTCAGCACTGCCCACTGTTCCCTTCACACTCACCCGCGCGGGCGTCATCATGACCCCCGAGCCCGGCAACGACTTCGAAGCCGAGGGTGTCCTCAACCCCGCCAGCGGCCGCGGCCCGGACGGCGGGCTGTACCTGCTGCCGAGGCTTGTGGCCACGGGCAACGTGTCCCGCGTGGGGCTCGCCAAGGTGATCATCAACGACGACGGCGTGCCGACCGGCGTGGAGCGCGAAGGCGTGGTCCTGGCCCCGGACGAGGGCTGGGAACGCGGCATGAACAACGCCGGCACCGAGGACCCGCGCACCACCTGGGTCCCGACCCTGGGCAAGCACCTGATGACGTACGTGGCCTACGGCCCGCTGGGTCCCCGCCTGGCCTTCGCGCACTCCGAGGACCTCCGTAACTGGGAACGCCTTGGCCCGTGCTTCTTTGAATACCAGGCCGACCTGTCCATGGACCTGAACCTGTTCCCGAACAAGGACGCGGTGTTCTTCCCGGAACCGGTGAACGATCCCGACGGCGTGCCCTCCTACGCCATGCTGCACCGCCCCATGTGGGACCTCGGCTGGATCCGCCCCGGCGAAGGCGAGCACCTTCCCGCCGGCGTCACGGACAACCGCCCCGGCATTTGGATCTCCTACGTGGCAGTGGCCGACGTGGAGCGGGACCTGCGCAACCTGGTCCACATGGGCAAGCACCGCCTCGTGGCCCTCAGCGAGTTCCCATTCGAGGAACTGAAGATCGGCGGCGGTCCGCCACCCCTGCGCGTGGACGAAGGCTGGCTCCTGATCCACCACGGCGTGGCCGGCAAGATGGCGGCCTCCGCGTTCGAACAGCAGCAGAACGTCAACTACACCGCCGCCGCCATGATCCTGGATGCCAACGATCCCTCCAAGGTCATCGCCCGCAGCGACAAGCCTTTGCTGGCACCGGAAACCGAGGACGAGATCTCCGGAATCGTGCCGAACGTGGTGTTCCCCACCGCGGTCGAAAAAATCGGCGACCAGCTGTTTGTCTTCTACGGCATGGCGGACTCCAAAATCGGCGTGGCCAAACTGGACCGGATCTGAGCCCGGTGGCGTATTCACCGAAAGCCACGCGGCCGGTGGTGGCGGCGGTGGCCGTTTCCATGCTTGCTGTTTCGTTGCAGGCCGGTGCCGCGACGGCGGCCCCCGGCGCGCCGCCGTCGTCCGTCCCTGCACTCACCGCACCGGCGGCACCCAGCCTTGCGCCGGTGCTGGCCGACGGCGGCAGCCTGACCAACCTGGACCACCTGGACTTCCTGCTGGATACGGTTCCGCTGGCACCGGTGCCCGGGCACACCACCTTCCAGCTGGAGCAGGATCCTGAGGCCGAAGCGCCGTGGACGTACGCCGACCGGAACGACGACGGCAGCTATGACAGGGTAGGCGGCGGGAATCTTGACCCGGCCACCGGTGACTGGAGCCAGGGTGCGTACAACGCGGACGACATTGCCCGCACCGCCGTGGTGTACCTGCGGCACTGGAAACAGACAGGGGACCCGGCGAGCAAGGCGCACGCCTTCGAGAACCTTCGTGCCCTCACCTACCTGCAGACCGTGGACGGCCCGAACGCCGGGAACGTGGTCCTGTGGCAGCAGACGGACGGCAGCCTTAACCCCAGCGCCATCCCGGTGGAACTGCCGGATCCGTCCGACTCCGCGGAATCCTACTGGCTTGCCCGCACGGTGTGGGCCCTGGGCGAAGGCTTCGCAGGGTTTGCAGACTCCGACCCCGAGTTTGCCGCCTTCCTGGAGGACCGGCTGCACCTTTCCCTGGCTGCCCTGAACCGCCAGTCCCTGGCCAAATACGGCACGTTCGACACCGCGGACGGCGTCCAGGTCCCGGCCTGGCTCATCGCCGGCGGCGCGGATGCCTCCGCCGAGGCGGTCCTGGGCCTTGCCGCGTATGTTGAGGCCGTTCCCACCGATGCGGTGGCGGCCACGGCACTGTCCCGGCTGAGCGAGGGTGTGGCCGCGATGTCGTCCGGCTCGGCCACGCAATGGCCGTTCGGCGCGATCATGCCGTGGAACAAGTCCCAGAGCCTCTGGCATGCGTGGGGCGGCATGGCCCCGGCCGCCGTCGCCACCGCGTCCACCGTCCTGGACCGGCCTGACCTGCTGGCGGCAGCCGTGAAGGACACCGCCCAGTTCACCCCGCAGCTGCTCGCAGCGGGCGGACCGGACAACGCCTGGAGCCCCACTCCTGGCGAGGCGCAGATTGCCTACGGCGTGGACTCCCGCGTCCAGAGCCTGGTGGCAACAGCGGAAGCCGCTGACGCTCCGGGACTCCTGGACGTGGCCGCCATTGCCGCCGGCTGGTTCTTCGGTGCCAACCCCAACGGCGCGCCCGCCTACAACCCCGCCACCGGCGCGGCCATCGACGGGATCGAGACGGACGGCCGGATCAACCCCAACTCCGGCGCCGAATCCACCATCCACGCGCTGCTCACCATGCTGGCCCTCGACGCCGACCCGGAACTCCGGGCCAAGGCTCTGGGGATCAGCGTGACCGAAGGGACCAACGGACTCAGCGTGGTGGAAGCCGAAGCGGGCACCATCACGGGCAACGGCACCGTGGTGCGGCCGCCGTCGTCCTGGACCGGCGAAGCGAATATATCCGGCGGGGCATATGTTGACCTGAGCGCCGGCGGCAGCCTCTCCATCCCGTTGCCGGCAGCTGACCAGCCCAGCAACATCTTCCCGATCGTGAACCAGCGGATCGCACCGTCCGGCTCCACCACCTGGACCTCGGCCAGGGGGCCGCTGGGAACCACTGCCAACGGCGGGGCAGGCGCGCAGGGAATCACCGACGCGCCCGGCATCCTCTTCCCGTTCACGCTGCAGCGTGCCCTGGCCGCCGGACTGACCTCGGTCACCGCCAGCACCGACGGGCAGGCGGCACTGGACGCACTCCTGGTCCAGCCGCTGATTTCCACAGTGTCCGTCTCCGGCTCCGGTGGCGACACCACGCTGTATGTCAGCGCCGCCAAGGCCATCACGGTCAAGGAGCTGATCGTGCCGGAGGGCTTTGTGCTGGTCCAGCGCCAGTACGATTCCGCCGGCAAGCCCGTCAAGGGCTCCAAGGACGCCGCCGGCACCACGTCCGGCCGCGTCATGGTAGCCCCTGGCGGCTTCACATTGGTGACGCTCACCGCCGGCTGACGGGCCGGCGGCCGGCTGTCCGGCGTCACGCCCGGCACGGTTTTTGGCAAGCACGACGGCGGGTTCCCCGGAATCACGCGGGCGGAACCGCCGTCGTGGTCCAAGAAGGTGCACCGCGTGACGGCACGCCGCGTACCCACTGTTGCGACTTTTACACAGTTGCAATCAGGGGGACTTTCGGGGGAAACCACACGGGCGGAGAATGACAATTGCCCCCTCTGGAACGCCGCATGGAGTTCCGGGGAGGGGCACCACCCGGAAGTCCGCCAGGTAATCCAGCGGCTGCCTTTCCGGGCCGGGTTCTGCTCTAAGGGGTTACACATGCCTACTCCGTTGAACCAGAGTGTGGCGGATTCCGCGCTGCTGACCAGGTCGCTGCCGCTGGGCCTGCTCCGGACGTTTGTCCAGTCGGATGGCGCGGACGAAGGCTTCACCCCCAACCTGCTGGCAGAACTTAAGGTCCTGGCCCGCGTGCCCGGGCTGCTCGTGGCCTGCAACTACGGCGGCACCCTGTGCGACGCCGAGGGCATCTCCACCGAAACCCTGCCGCTGGGCAGCGCCGCGATCGCGCTCCGCGCCCTGGCCGCCCTGCCCAACACGCATGCCGCCGTGATTTCCGGACGTTCGCTGCGCGACCTCGCCGCGGTGTCCCGGCTGCCGGCGGAAGTGCACCTGATCGGATCGCACGGTGCGGAGTCTGACATGGGCTTCGCGCATGTCCAGACCCTGGCCACCGAAGCCACCCTCCAGAAGGTCAGCACCGCCCTGTCCGAGGCAGTAGGTTTCCAGAAAGGCATCTGGATCGAACGCAAGCCCGTGGCGGTCTCCGTGCATACCAGGCCCGCTTCGCCGGACGTCGTTGAGGCCGTGACCGAAACGGCGCGGGAGATCGCCAAGGCACATGGGCTGTTCTTCATCGTCGACGGGTCCGTTCTGGACCTCTCGATAGTGGAACCGTCCAAGGCGGACGCCCTGGAAAACCTCAGGTCCCGGCTCAGCGCCAGTGCCGCGTTGTATGCAGGGGATGCCTACAGCGACGAGCTGGCCATCGCCACGCTGCGCGGCCCTGACATGGGGCTGCGCGTGGGTCCGGGGGAGACCCGGGCAGCCCACCGGCTCCGCGACCCGGAATCGTTTGCCCGTGTCCTGGCCATTCTCTTCGAGCTGCGGCGCGCCTGGCTCTTCGGCGAGGACGCCGTAGGCCTGGAGCGGCATTCGATGGTCGGCAACGGATCATCCACTGCCCTGGTCACCCCCGATGCCAAAATCTGCTGGATGAGCCACCCGCTGCCGGACTCGGGATCCCTGTTCGCCCACATCCTGGGCGGGGACGCCGCAGGGCACTTTTCCGTGGAACCGGTCAAGACCTCGCAGGTGCTGGGCCAGCGCTACGTGGACAGCACCATGATCGTGGAGACCCGGTGGGCGGATGTGACCGTCACGGACTACTTGGAGCCGGCACCGGAGGGCATCACCAGCCTGGTCCGGGTGCTGTCCGGCACCGGAGGCGCCAAGATCGTCTTCGCGCCGCGGCCGGACTACGCCAATGCGCCGTTCAGCATGGAGGCCCGGGGCGACGAGCTGCACGTGGTGGGCACGTCCGATCCCATCTTCCTCTATGCCCCCGGCGTCAGCTTCAGCATCACCTCCGACGGCCGGCACGCCACCGCCACCGCGTCGGTGAACCTGCAGGACGGGCCGGTGGTCCTCAACCTGCGCTGCGGCGACACTGAACCTGCGGCAGAGGACCCCGGCGATGAGAATGACCGGCGGGGCAGGGTGGCCCTCCACTCCCGCCGCTGGGTGCAGGAGCTGGAACTTCCCTCGGTGAAGCCGTCATTGGTCCGCCGTTCAGCCCTGGTTCTTCGGGCGCTGGTGCATGAGCCCACGGGGGCCGTGCTGGCCGCGCCCACCACCTCCCTGCCCGAAGGAATAGGCGGAACAAGGAACTGGGACTACCGATACTGCTGGCTGCGGGACGGCTCGATGACGGTGAACGCCCTGGTGGACCTGGGTTCCACGTCTGAGGCGGCCGGGTTCCTGAGCTGGCTCGGCCGGATCCTCGAGCACGCGCCCGGGCCGGAATGGCTGCATCCGCTGTACTCCGTCACAGGGGCGCCGCTGTCCACGGAGGCCGTCATCGACAGCCTGCCCGGGTACGCCGGTTCCCGGCCCGTCCGGATCGGAAACGCCGCAGACCACCAGGTCCAGCTGGATGTCTTTGGCCCGATCGCCGAGCTCATCCACTCGCTCAGTGAACGGAGCGGGGAGCTGGCGGACGAACACTGGGAGCTGATGGTGCAGATGGCCTCAGCCGTGCTGGCCCGCTGGCACGAGCCCGACCACGGCATCTGGGAAGCCCGCCGGCCGCCGCGCCACCACGTCTACACCAAGGTGATGTGCTGGGTGACGCTGGACCGGGCACTCCGCACGGCCTCCCGGCACGGCAGGGCGCCGGAACCGGCCTGGGAACCCACGGCACACGCAATCCGGGAGGAGGTCCTGCGTGAAGGATGGGACGACTCCGCGCAGTCTTACACCGTGGCCTATGACAGCCCGGACCTCGACGCCGCCGTCCTGCACATCGGGCTGTCCGGCATGCTGGACGTCCGCGACCAGCGCTTCCTGGACACCGTCACGGCAGTGGAACGCGAACTCCGGGTGGGGCCTACCGTCTTTCGGTACAGGTACGACGACGGCCTGCCGGGTTTGGAGGGCGGCTTCCACATCTGTACCACCTGGCTTATTGAGGCGTACGTTGCGGTGGGCAGGATCGAGGAGGCCTGGGACCTTTTCGACCAGCTGGTGAATCTCTTCGGGCCCACCGGACTGCTGCCCGAGGAGTACGATCCCGGTACCGAGACGCATCTGGGCAACCACCCGCAGGCCTACTCCCACCTGGGCTTCATCCGCTGCGCCCGTCTGCTGGACCAGCAACAGCCCGGTGCCCGCGTGCCTTAACCCGTTTAAGATGCGGGCGGTCAGCGGGCGGCGGAGAAGATCTGCGGCGCTGGCCGGGTGCCGGTGGCCAGGTCCGCGAGGATCCGGCCCACCACGGGCGTGAACTTGAAGCCGTGCCCGGAGAAGCCAGCGCCGATGACCACGGGGCCGATCCGATCAAGGACGAAGTCCTCATCCGGCGTGGTGGTGTACGTGCAGCTGATGGCCTCGAGCGAGTTGGCGTCGACGCCCGGCAGCCAGGTCTGCGCGTAGTCCTGCAGGGCCGCGAGCTGGACGGGCTCAGGCAGGAAGGACCGCTTGTCCGGGTCCACCCCCGGGCCCACACCGTGCCAGCCCGCCTTGATGCCTTCGCCCGGCGTCTGCATGCCGTAGACCGGGGAGTACCAGCCTTTGTAGGCCGTGCTGGTTCCCGGCGTGTGGTTGAAGCCCGGCCACACGGCGCCCTCGTCGGCGACGCGGAAGTGGGCCGGCTGTTCCTGCGTGACCCTGAGCCGGGGAATCCGCAGCTTTCCGTTTCCGGCCGCACCGGCGAGCAGTTTCGCCGTCCAGCCGCCCGCCGTCACCACTGCCTGGGCGGCGGTGACCACCTCGGTTCCGCCTGACGCGCCGGGGCCGTCGGACTCCAGGGTGAGCCGGACGCCGTCGTCCATGATGTCCAGTGCCACCACCTTGGTGCGGTGCCGGATCTCGGCGCCCCGGGCTTTGGCGAGCCGCTGGAAGGCGGGGAGCGCTGCTTCGGGGTTCAGCTGGCCGCCGTCGGGCATGTGCAGGACCTGCTGGTCGAACCGGATGCCGCGCCACCGTTCGGCTGCCTCGTCCGGGCTGAGGGACTCCGCCCGGATGCCTGCCGCGGTGAGCGCGGCCTGCACCTGGGGGAGGCGCGGATCGGGGCCGTGGTTGACGATGCCGGTGCGGGTGAGGAGCTGTTCGCCGCTGTCCTGCTCCAGCTCGTCCCAGAGCGCCAGCCCTTCGGCAAGCATGGCCACGTATTCCGGCCGGTGGTAGCCCGGGTTCAGGTTGCGGGTGGTGCCGTGGGACGCCCCGATGCGGTGTCCGGGCGCGAACTGCTCCAGCAGCGTGACCTGCCGGCCGCGGCGGGCCAGGGCCCAGGCGGCGGCCGATCCCATGGCTCCTCCGCCGATCACCACAGTGTCCAGGATTGTTCCCATCTGTTCCTCCTCAGGTTCGGGTCAGGCGAGCAGCAGCGCCACGCCGATCATGGCGGGCACGGCCACCACCGTGGTGAGCAGCACGGTGTCCTTGGCCGCGGTCAGGCCGGTCTTGTACCGGCTGGCGGCCACAAAGACATTCTGGGCGGTGGGGAGGACGGACGTCACCACGACGGCGAAGAGCGCGTGCCCTTCCCGAGGATCATCACCACAAACCGAAGCGGCCATGGAGGACATCAGGGCTTCCGGCAGCGCGCGCTTGAGCAGGAACTTGGCGATGGCAAAAAAGATCGCGGCCGTGGCGATCGCTGCCACGGCCGTTACCAGCAGCGGCTCCGCGAAGACTTCCTGCAGCCGTGCCTTGCTGAGGGTTTCGAAGAGCAGCGCAGGGCTGGCCACAAAGAATGTCAGGCCGCTGAGGACCTGGCGTGCGTTCTCGCCCAGGATCTTCCGCCGGCCCACAAACCAGCCCACCAGGATGATGCACCAGACAACAAAAAAGCCCGCGAGCACGCCTAACAAGGATGATCTCCTAAGGCGCAGCGCCAGTCAGGGCCAGGTCTCACGCTCCTGGTTACAGGACGGCGTTGTTAAGGGCGAAAGGGGGGCGCATCAGTCCCGGGGTGTGGCCCTCCGCGGGATCGTTTCCGATCTGCACAATCCTGTTGTCCTGGTCTACATGGACAACCTTCGGGGTGTAGGCGTTGGCCTCTTCCGTGGTCATCTGGGCGTAGGTGATCAGGATGACGATGTCGTTCTCGTGCATCAGGTGCGCGGCGGCCCCGTTGATGCCAATGACCCCTGAACCGCGCTCGCCGGCGATGGTGTAGGTCTCCAGGCGGGCGCCGTTGGTGACGTCCACAATGGCAACTAGCTCACCGGGCAGGATGTCGGCAGCGTCCAGCAGGTCCAGGTCGACGGTGACCGAACCAACGTAGTGCAGGTCAGCGTGCGTGACGGTGGCCCGGTGGATTTTGGACTTGAACATTGTGCGATTCATAACCAGATCAGTCTAGCGTCGGGGTCCTGATCGCGCAGTGACGCAGGAAACACTGGTGCGCGGGGCGTCACGGAGACGTCTTGCATGGCGGGAATGCTCACTGAAGCCCTTGGCCGCCGTCGGGATTCCGCACCGATTCCGCGGTGATGTCCAGGGTCTCGCGGGCCGCGAGGATGGCCGGCCGCTTCGCGCTGGAGCGGCGCACGGAGGTGAAGATCGTGCGGTGCGGGTTGCCGGGCAGGTCCAGCAGCTGGGCCGTGGTGCCGCGGCCGGTCCAGACGAGGTCCGGCATCAGGGCCACGGCGTTCCCTGACTCGATGAGCCGGATCTGGGCCTGCAGGTCGGCGGTCTCGAAGCGCACGTCGGGCTCGAAGCCGGCGCTCCGGCAGGCCTGTTCGGCCCAGTGGCGGGAGGCGGCACCGCGCGGCTCCATCACCCAGGCCAGTCCGGCCGTGTCCTCGATGGAGGTAATCCGGGGCCGGGCCGGGGATGCCGGCGGGACCGCGAGCCGGATGGCGTCGGTGGTGAGCTTGATGCGGTCCAGTTCCGGGTACCGCGGGGCGGCGTGGCCCGGATACTGCTCGGCGATCACGAGGTCGAAGTCCCGGGCCCATGTCTCATGCAGAGCAGTTTCGGGCTCGCGCTGGATCATTTCGATCCGGACCTCGGGGTACGCCGTGGCCATCCTTGAGAGGGTCTCCGGCATCAGGGCCAGGGCCGCCGACTGGAACACGGCAATGCGGACGGTGCCGGTGACGGTGGTCAGCGAGGCGGCCAGATCGGCCTCCGCCTGTTCCAGTGTTTCGAGCAGCTGGGCGGTGTGTGCCACGAGGACTTCTGCCTGCGGAGTCAGCTGGACCCGCCGCCCGGTCTTCCGGAGGAGCTCCACCCCGGCTTCCTTTTCCAGCAGGGCCAGCTGCTGGGAGACCGACGACGGGCTGTACTGCAGCGCCTCGGCCACCTCGGCCAGCGTGCCCCGGATCTTCAGTTCTCGCAGCAGCCTGAGGCGGCGGACATCGAGCATAGCCACATTCCTTGATGAATCTAATGAATATTGGTTAGAAGTATTCACTTTATCTAATGCAACAGCGCTTGCATACTGTAGTACCTGAGTTACCCCCGTCACAGCCCGTCACAAGGGCGCCGTGATGGGGCCGCATCCCCAACCAGGAGTTCCTGATGAGCACCAAAGACATGACGCAGTCGATCCTGCGGCGCAAGCCCATTGACGACATTGAAGAAGAAAACAAGCACAGTGGACTGTTCAAATCCCTCGGCCTGTGGCAGCTCACCGCCATTGGCGTCGGCGGCATCATCGGCGTCGGCATCTTCTCGCTCGCCGGCCTGGTGGCCGCGGGCAGTGAAAGCTCACCCGGCGTGGGGCCTGCGGTGCTGGTTTCGTTCCTTATCGCAGGACTGGCCTCCGCCGCGGCAGCGCTGTCCTACGCCGAGTTCGCCGGGATGATTCCCCGCGCCGGCTCGGCCTACACCTACGGCTACGTTGCGCTCGGTGAAGTGATCGGCTGGTTCATCGGCTGGGACCTGCTGCTGGAGTACATTGCCATTGTGGCCGTGGTGGCCATCGGTATTTCGGGCTACTTCGATGCGTTCCTGTCGGGCATCGGTATCCACATGCCCATCTGGATGACGTCCACGCCGGATGAAGGCAAGGGCGGCATCGTGAACATCCCCGCCATCATGGTCTGCCTCCTGGTGACCTGGATCCTTTCCCGCGGTACCAAGGCTTTCGGCCGGTTCGAGCTGGTGGCCGTTGCCATTAAGGTCATCCTGATTCTCTTCATCATCGGCCTGGGTATCTTCTACATCGACACCAACAACTACAACCCGTTTATGCCCAGCGGCTTTGGACCGGTCCTGGCGGGCTCGGCCACTGTGTTCTTCGCGGTGTTCGGGTACGACGCCATGAGTACTGCGGCAGAAGAGGCTACAGACGGCAAGAAGCACATGCCTAAGGCCATCATCCTGTCCCTGATCATCGCCATGCTGCTCTACGTGGCCGCCACCCTGGTGCTGACCGGCATGCAGAACTACAAGGACATCGACCCCAAGGCCGGCTTCGCCTCCGCGTTCACCGGTGTGGGCCTGCCGATCATTGCCACCATCATTTCGGTGTTCGCAGTCCTGTCGATCCTGACCGTGATGCTGACCTTCCTCCTGGGCGTCACCCGCGTCTGGTTCTCCATGAGCCGCGACGGCCTGCTCCCGGGCTGGTTCGCCAAGACCGACCGCCACGGAACTCCGCAGCGCGTGACCTGGATCGCCGGCGTCGCCTCGGCCCTGCTGGCCGGAGTGTTTCCCATCAAGGCCGTCGCCGACCTGACCAACATCGGCATCCTGGCCGCCTTCGTCGTCGTCTGCTTCTCGGTGATCATCTTCCGCTACAAGAAGCCGGACGCCCCGCGCACGTTCCGCCTGCCGCTCATGCCGGGCATCCCCGCCTTCGGCGTGCTGGCCTCCGCCTTCCTGATGTTCCAGCTGCACTGGGAGACCTGGGCACGCTTCGGCGTCTGGCTGGTCATCGGGCTTGCCATCTACTTCTTCTACGGCAAGAAGAACTCGCTGATGAACCCGAACAGCCCGCGCCATGAGGAAGCAGTGGAAATGCACCGCCCCATCGGCTGACCCACTCACGGGACCATCCTGCCCACTCGGGGACCTTCTCTCACTTCCTACAGGTTTTTTCCAAACGCTCCCTCACTTTTGGGGCAAAAATGATGAACCCTCTCTCACATCATGTGGGGGAGGGTTCATCTGTTTGTGGGGTGAAGGAGGGTTGGCCCAACACCCGCAGGAAGTGATAGATGGTTGCCCAAAAACTTGCGGGAAGTGAGAGAGGGTTGGCCCAAAAGATGCAGGAAGTGAGAGAGGGTCCGGGGGATTCCTGACCGATCGGACGGCAAAATAAAGAGTTGGGTTTTCTAACCTGTATTGCTTAGAAAACATCGCTTTATCTTATGTGATTGCAGGCTCATACTGATGAATAAGACCTCCTCAGAACCCACGGAAAGAACGAGTTGCAGCCATGACCAACATTGCTATGGAGCCCGGTGTGAACGCCGGATCCGCGCCCCGCACAGCTGACGTTGACGTGCCCCAGGCGCGTGCCCTCGCGGCGGAAACCATCGCGCTGGTGCGCCGCTGGCTGACGGAGGCTTCGAAGGTTCCCGTGGACGCTTCGGCCGAGCAGCTCGCCGGCGTGCTGAAGGACCCGAACGGCCTGGACTTCACGGTCGGATTCGTCGACGGCGTGGTCCGCCCGGAGGACCTGAACGTCGCCGCCCGCAACCTCGCGGCCCTCGCGCCGAAGGTCCCGGCGTTCCTGCCCTGGTACATGCGCAGCGCTGTCCAGCTCGGCGGTGCCATGGCACCGGTCCTGCCGCAGGTGGTCATCCCGATCGCCCGCAAGGTGCTCCGCGAAATGGTGGGCCACCTGATCGTGGACGCCACCGACGCCAAGCTGGGCCCGGCCATCGCCAAAATCCGCAAGGACGGCGTCAAGCTCAACGTCAACCTCCTCGGCGAAGCAGTCCTGGGCGAGCATGAGGCTTCCCGCCGGCTCGAAGGCACCCACACGCTGCTGGCCCGCCCCGACGTGGACTACGTCTCCATCAAGGTCTCCTCCACCGTGGCCCCGCACTCGCCATGGGCCTTCGACGAAGCGGTGGAGCACGTCGTCGAGAAGCTCACCCCGCTCTTCACCCGCGCCGCTTCCTTCGCAACCAAGGGAAGCAAGGCCAAGTTCATCAACCTGGACATGGAGGAATACAAGGACCTGGACATGACCATCGCGGTCTTCACCAGGATCCTGGACAAGCCCGAGTTCAAGAACCTCGAAGCCGGCATCGTGCTCCAGGCCTACCTCCCCGACGCACTCTCCGCCATGATCCGGCTCCAGGACTGGGCCGCGGAGCGCCGCGCCAACGGCGGCGCCGCCATCAAGGTCCGCGTGGTCAAGGGCGCCAACCTGCCCATGGAACAGGTCGAATCCTCGCTGCACGACTGGCCGCTCGCCACCTGGGGCACCAAGCAGGACTCCGACACCAACTACAAGCGCGTCATCAACTACTCGCTGCACCCGGACCGGATCAGGAACGTCCGGATCGGCGTTGCCGGCCACAACCTCTTCGACATCGCCTTCGCCTGGCTGCTGGCCAAGCAGCGCGGCATCGCGGATACCGCACGGCAGAGTATCGAATTCGAGATGCTGCTGGGCATGGCGCAGGGCCAGGCCGAAGCCGTCAAGAAGGATGTCGGCTCGCTCCTGCTCTACACCCCGGTGGTGCACCCGGCCGAGTTCGACGTCGCCATCGCCTACCTGATCCGCCGCCTCGAAGAGGGCGCGAGCCAGGACAACTTCATGTCCGCCGTGTTTGAGCTGAGCGAGAACGAGGTCCTCTTCGAACGTGAGAAGCAGCGCTTCCTCGCCTCCCTGGACAGGCTCGACGACGCCGTGCCGCCGGCCAACCGCCAGCAGAACCGCAGCCTCCCGCCGCAGCCCCTGCCGCACGATTCGTTCAAGGACACCCCGGACACCGACCCGTCGCTGCCCGCCAACCGCGACTGGGGCCGCGCCATCCTGGGCCGTATCCCGTCCTCCACCCTGGGCAACGCCGCCGTAGACGCCGCCACCATCACCGACGCGGACACCCTCAACACCGTCATCGAAACGGCCGTCGAAAAGGGTAAGGCCTGGGGCGCCCTGTCCGGCGACGAGCGGGCCGAGATCCTGCACCGCGCCGGCGACGTCTTGGAGGCCCGCCGCGCCGACCTCCTGGAGGTCATGGCCAGCGAGACCGGAAAGACCATCGACCAGGGCGACCCCGAGGTCAGCGAGGCCGTTGACTTCGCGCACTACTACGCCGAGTCCGCGCGGAAGCTGGAAAAGGTCGACGGCGCCACGTTCGTTCCTGCCAAGCTCACCGTGGTGACTCCGCCATGGAACTTCCCGGTCGCCATCCCCGCGGGGTCCACCCTCGCGGCACTCGCCGCCGGCTCCGCCGTCGTCATCAAGCCCGCCAAGCAGGCCCGCCGCAGCGGTGCCGTGATGATCGAAGCGCTCTGGGAAGCAGGCGTCCCGAAGGACGTGCTGACCATGGTGCAGCTTGGCGAGCGTGAGCTCGGCCAGCAGCTGATCTCCCACCCCGCCGTGGACCGCGTCATCCTTACCGGCGGCTACGAAACCGCCGAGCTGTTCCGTTCCTTCCGCAAGGACCTGCCGCTCCTGGCTGAGACCAGCGGCAAGAACGCCATCATCGTCACCCCCAGCGCTGACCTGGATCTTGCCGCCAAGGACGTGGCGTACTCCGCCTTCGGCCATGCCGGCCAGAAGTGCTCCGCAGCCTCCCTGGTGATCCTGGTGGGCTCCGTGGCCAAGTCCAAGCGGTTCCACAACCAGCTGGTCGACGCCGTCACTTCCCTGAAGGTGGGCTACCCACAGGACCCCACCAGCCAGATGGGCCCGATCATCGAGCCCGCCAACGGCAAGCTCCTGAACGCGCTCACCACTCTCGGCGAAGGCGAAAGCTGGGCCGTTGAACCGCGCAAGCTGGACGGGACCGGCCGGCTCTGGAGCCCGGGGGTCCGCCACGGCGTCCGCCGCGGATCCTACTTCCACCTCACCGAATTCTTCGGACCGGTACTTGGTGTGATGACGGCTGAGACCCTTGAAGAAGCCATCGCCATCCAGAACCAGATCGAGTACGGCCTCACCGCCGGCCTGCACTCGCTGAACCCGGACGAGCTCGGCATCTGGCTGGACTCCATCCAGGCCGGCAACCTGTACGTCAACCGCGGCATCACCGGTGCCATCGTGCAGCGCCAGCCGTTCGGTGGCTGGAAGAAGTCCGCCGTGGGCGCGGGCACCAAGGCCGGCGGACCCAATTACCTGGCCGGCCTCGGCGACTGGGTCAGCGCCGAAGCGTCCGCCACGGCAGCCGTCAGCAACGCGGCCGTCCGCCGCATCCTCGACGCGGCTGCGGGCTCCCTGCAGCCGGCCGGGCTTGAGTCCCTGCAGCGTTCGCTGGCCTCCGACGCCGAGGCCTGGGCCGACGAGTTCGGCACCGCCAAGGACGTCTCCGGCCTGAGCGCTGAGCGGAACATCTTCCGCTACCGTGCGCTGCCGGTCACCGTACGGCTTTCCGAAGGTGCCCCGCTCGCCCACCTGGCGCGGACCGTGGCCGCCGGAACCCTGGCCGGTTCGGCACTGACAGTGTCCACCGCCGTCGAACTTCCCGCCCAGCTCGGCTCCGTGCTCACCGGCCTGGACATCACCGTCACGGTGGAGTCCGACGCCGGCTGGCTGGCTTCAGCGGCCCGCCTCGCCAAGGCGGGCAAGCTCTCCGGTGCGCGGATCCGCCTGATCGGCGGCGACGCAACCGCCCTGGCGGAGGCCACCGACGGCCGCCCGGACCTGGCGATCTACGCCCACCCGGTCACCGAGGCCGGACGTGTGGAGCTGCTGCCGTTCCTGCACGAGCAGGCCATCAGCATCACGGCCCACCGCTTCGGCACCCCGAACCACCTCTCCGATGCCCTGATCTAAGGCACCCAAAACCCGGACAAGCGAAAGGCCCGGCAGCCACCTTCAGGGTGGCCGCCGGGCCTTTCGCTGTAGTAGGGGGTCGGCTGCGTGTGGTGCGAGCCCTAAGACCTTGGAAGTTAGCCCAGGTACCAGCCCGGGGGAGTCCACGACGCGGGAACGCTGTGGGCGGAGAACTGTTCGCAACGGGTGCAGGTGTAGGCGACTTCGCCCAGTGTCCTGACCGCCCCGTCACGCCGGTAGACCGGAGGAATGTATGACTCCAGATAGATGAATTCGTCCGTGCCGCAGTTGTCACAGGTGGGCTTGCCGACGTACTCGGACTCGGCTGTGGGCATTCCTGCCCCAAAATGGGAATGGTGTGAGACCTGTGGCCGTGCGGTGTGCGGACGTGGAGGTGCTGAGTGGAGATGGGAGTTACTGGCTGTCTTCATTGGCTGCCTATCCCGAGCGCGACCGGCCCATGGGTTGCAGGCGCGCGCTCGTTGTGTCAAAACCGGCCTCTGCTTGACCCATGGGAATCCAGCATAGGCGATGCGGGCTTCGGCATCAATGGTTTTGGCGAAGGCGCAGCCCTGACGCTCCGGATTAGGGAGGCGCCGGGACGCCCTATGCCGACTTTTTCAGGGTCCTTCCGACGATGGCCTGGGTCAGGGCATCGATGACTTCGGCGTTGGCCAGCGGGTTGCGGATCAGCGTGAAATCGACGTCCCCCACCGGCGGGAGGTCAAAGCGCCGGGTGATGATTTTCAGGTCCTCCGGGACCAGCGACGACGGCATCACCGCGACGCCGATGCCGGCCCTGACAGCGGCCAGCACGCCGCTGATCTGCCGGGTGGTGCACGTGATCCGCCAGGTCCGGCCGTGGGATTCCAGGGCGTCGATGGCCAGTTTCCGGCTGAGGCTGGGGGATGGGTATGCGATCAGCGGCACCGGATTTCCGGGCTCCAGCGACGTCTGCTCCAGCCCCACCCAGGAGAAGGAATCATGCTGGACCACCGTGCCGTCCTTGGCTCCGGCCACCCACTTCACGAAGACGAGGTCCAGCTGGCCGGCGTTGAGCCTTTTGTACAGCTGGTCGCTCTGGCCGACGGTGAGTTCGAGGTTGATCTGGGGGTAGATCTGCCGGAATTCGCGCAGGATCCGGGGCAGACCCGTGATGGCGAGGTCGTCCGCGGTGCCGAAACGCAACCGGCCGCGCATGGCGGAGCCGGAGAAGTAGCGCGAGGCGGCATCGTGGGCGGAGAGGATGGTGCGGGCGAACCCGGCCATGGCATCCCCGTTGTCTGTCAGCCGGACGTCGCGGGTGTCCCTCGTGACCAGGACACGCTTGGCGGCCGCTTCCAGTTTCCGCACGTGCTGGCTGACGGTGGGCTGCGCGAGCCCCAGCCGTTCGGCCGCCTTGGTGAAACTGAGCGTTTCCGCCACGGCGAGGAAGGAACGGAGCTGGGCGGGTTCGAACACGGGTGGCTCCTTTGGCTGCCTGATGCCGGCCGCCTGAAGGTGGCCCGGAACGGGCTATTACGTTCCGCAATGCGAGTTATAGACACAATAACCCTACATAATCATGCGTTGTCAGCCTAGCGTTAAGGGCATCCCAGCCCGCCCGTTTACTTGAGGACACCCCTGTGGCACCCCCACCGCCATCGTCGGCAACCGTCAGCCAGCCCGTCATCGACTCCGCCAGTTCCGAAACCCAGCCCATCGCCGTCGTCAGTGAACGGCTCCCCTGGAAGCACACGTTCATCTCCCTGAAGGTCCCCAACTTCCGCATCTTCGCCATCGGCCATTTTGTGGCGGTGATCGCCATCTGGATGCAGCGGATTGCCCAGGACTGGATGGTCCTGGAACTGTCCGGCTCGGTGACCGCAGTGGGTATCACCGTGGCGCTGCAGTTTATGCCCTCGCTCCTCCTGGGCCCGTGGGGAGGCATGATGGCGGACCGGTTCGCCAAGCGGAAGATCCTCATTGTCTGCCAGTGCATGGCCGGGGTCCTCGCCGCGGCGCTGGCTGTCCTGGCCCTCAGCGGCGCGGTGCAGGTCTGGCACGTCTACGTCATCGCCCTGGTGCTGGGCCTGGTCACCGTGCTGGATCAGCCCGCGCGGCAGGTCTTCGTCAATGAGCTGGTGGGACCGAAATACCTCCGGAACGCCATCAGCGTTAACTCCACCACGTTCCAGTTGGGCGGGCTGATCGGCCCGGCGCTCGCTGGCCTCATGCTCACCGCCGTCGGAGCCGGCTGGGCCTTCGCCGCGAATGCGCTGGCCTGTTGCTCCACCGTGGCCATGCTGCTTCTCCTGCGGAAGGACCAGCTGTTCGTCAGCACGCCCGCACCCAAGAAAAAGGGCATGCTGCGCGAGGGGCTGCAGTACGCCCTGAGCAAGCCGACCATCTACTGGCCATGGCTGATGGCCGGGTTCATCGCGGTGTTCGCCATGAGCCTGCCGGTGCTGCTGGCGGCGTTCGCGGACCACGTGTTCGACGTCGGCGCCGGCGGCTACGGCCTGCTGAACGCCTTGGTCGCGCTGGGCGCACTCTGCGGTGCCGTCGCGTCCACCAGGCGCCGGCAGCTGCGGCTCCGCTCGGTGGTGTTCTGCGCCGGGATGTACGGCCTGATGCTGTGCCTGGCCGCGCTGGCGCCGTCCATGCTGTGGTTCAGTGTGGTGATGGTCCTGTCCGGCTTCTGGTGCCTGATGTTCCTCACCGGATCGAACCAGCTGGTCCAGATCAGCTCCAACATGGGCATCCGCGGCCGGGTCATGAGCCTGTACATCATGGTGCTGATCGGCGGCCAGGCCATCGGCGGGCCCATGCTCGGCTGGATCGCCGAGCACCTGGACCCGCACGTGGCGCTGCTCGTCTCCGGCGGGGTGCCGGCGCTCGCGGCCCTGACAGTCGGCGTCGTCCTGGCCCGCAAGGGTGCGCTGAAGCTCAGGGTCGACCTGAAGGACCGCCGCCACCCGGTGCGGATCGTCAACCGGCCGGCGGCGGCCTAAGAAGGGCCTGTTAAGCTGACCCGGCTACCTGCCGTGATGCTAAACGGCCAGGTGCGGGTACTCAGCCCGGCGCTGCTGGAACTCCAGCACGTCCTTGTTCAGGACCACGCCGTCGCGGATTTCGATGGCCCGGGAGATGGTTTCGTTAGCGTCCCACTCTTCCGGGCCGCCGATGACCGTCTCCAGGAAAGGCAGCACGGCCTGGCTGATCTCCCAGCTGGATGAATTCCAGAGGTAGGACGGGCTGTGGTCCACCGCGTAGTAGCTGATGTGGTCGCCCATGGTGAACATCGGCTCGGCGAACGTAGTGGACCGCGCCCAGCTGAAGCCCATGCCCTCGTCGCACGACACATCGACAATCAGGCTGCCCGGGCTGAACGCCGCCAGGTCCTCGCTCCGCAGGTAGGTGAGCGGATTGTTCGGATCCTGCAGCGTGCAGTTGACCACGATGTCGCTTTCGGCCAGGAACGGTGCCAGCGGAACCCGGCCCCGCTCTGTGATGACCTGGCTCAGGAAGGGGGCTTCGGCGTCGTGATCAAACTGCACGATGTTGACCGAGTGGATCGGGGCGCCCACCGCGGCGACTCCGCGGTTGGTCAGTACCTGGACGTCGTGGATGCCGTGGGCGTTCAGCGCAGTCACCGCGCCGCGGGCAGTGGCGCCGAAACCGATCACGACGGCGCTGAGGCGCCGCCCGTAATCGCCGGTTGAGCCGGTCAGCGCCAGCGCGTGCAGGACCGAGCAATACCCGGCGAGCTCATTGTTCTTGTGGAACACGTGCAGGCCGAAACCGCCGTCGCTGGCCCAGTGGTTCATGGCCTCGAACGCAATCAGCGTGAGCTTCTTGTCGATGGCCAGCTGGGTGATCGCGCGGTCCTGGACGCAGTGCGGCCAGCCCCAGAGGACCTGGCCGTCGCGCAGTTCCGCGAGGTCTTCCGGCTGCGGTTTGGGCAGGAGTACGACGTCGGCCTCCGCCAGCAGCGCTTCCTTGGTGGCCATTTTCCCCACGAGGGTGGAGAGGTGGCCATCCGAGATGCCGAAGCGCTCGCCGTAGCCCTGCTCCAGGATGATGCGTTCGCGCACTTCCGGGGCAATGCGCTCGAAGTGCAGGGGATGGATGGGAAGGCGGCGCTCGTCCGGTTTCCGGGTGGAGGCCAGGACTCCCAGGCTCAGCTGGGTCTGTCTGCCACTCACTTCTTTTTGGCGGCCTTGCTGGACGTGATGTCCAGGGAGCTTGCCGGCGCTGCGGCTGCGCGCTTGTCGGCGCGCTTTTCCTTGATGGACTTGCCGGCTTTTTTGGATGCTGCTTGACGCGGGGACTTGTCAGCCATGTTTGCTCCTGTAGCGGAACCGAAGAGGTTCCTGACTTCTGACGATACACGGCAGCACCTAACGGGCCGTGGGTGGCTGCGGGACGGGGCCGATGGGCACCGTTCGGCGCGGCGGTGGTTGCGCCGGCAGGTTCCCGGGCGCGACTGCATGCGGTGAGGCTGGGGAAGAAAGGTTAGTTCCGGCGTCGAACGCGGCATCCGGGTGCTGCAGGGAAGTGGAGCGGCTGACGGGAATCGAACCCGCGTATCAAGCTTGGGAAGCTAGCGCTCTACCATTGAGCTACAGCCGCAGTGCCCCGATGTGGGCGGGGCAGAACTTAGCTTAGCGCAGTTGCGCCGCCCCGCCGTCACCGGCGCCATCGGGCCCGCATCGTGTCTGCCGAGGCGCCGGCGTCATCCAGTAACTCTTCAATAACGTACCCGTCCGTAGCTAGGTGCGCGGCGAAACGACTGACTACTCTGAACCGGATAGCCGCCGTGTCATGGGGGGAGACGGGCTATCGAAGGTTAGACGTCAAACAAAGGATTCCCATGGCATTCGCAGAGCACGAGGTACTCATCCGTCGTGACGCGATGGCTGTTTACACCTTCCTGGTTGACGGGATGAATCTTCCGCAGTGGCGGGACGGGATCCGGAGCATCGGCCTGGCAGCGGGAGCCGCCGGAACCAAGGGCGCCGTGTACCAGCAGACGCTGGCAGGCCGGTCCGGGCGGCCCGTTGCCGGGGACTTCGAAATCACGCAGGCCCGGCCAGGGGCAGAAATACAGTTCCAGGTCATCGCCGGGCCCGCCAGGCCGGCGGGCGGGTACTACCTCAGCACGGAGCAGGAGGGAACCAGGGTCAGGTTCGCGCTCGAGTTCCAGCCGAAGGGGTTCAAGGGCCTGTTGAACACGGTGGTGCAGCGGACCATGAAGGCCGAAGTGGCCCAGCTGGAGCGGCTCAAGAACGTCCTGGAACTCCAGCCGGCCACGTAAGGTACGTGCCGGCGTCGGGCCTTATTGTCCGCCCGTTTCGCGGACCGCCGAGACTACTGTGCGAGGCGCTGGCCTGACCAGCTTCCCGCGATGTTCGACGGCGACGCGAGGCTTCCGCCGGTCAGGTCCCAGTACTGCACCACATCGTTGGCCCGGCGGAGGGCGACGCCGGTGGAGTTCAGGCCCGTGACATCCTTCAGCGGCCGGATTGCCGTGACATCCTGCCAGCCCGTGGCCACGGTGGCCCGGGCTTCTGCACGCGGGGCGGGGGTCCCGGCGCCGCGGTAGAGCAGGACGGCGCCGGTGCTCTGGAGGGCCAGGAGGTCCTGGAATCCGTCGGCGTCGTAGTCCACCATGGCCAGCCTGCCGGCGGTGACGCCGCTGGCCATCAGGGTGCGTGCTGACAGGTCGGCCAGTCCCTTGTTCGGGTACAGATAAACGTATCCGGCGGTGTCCTTGGCCACGATCTGGGGCAGCCGGTTGTTGGCGCACCAGCCTCCGACGGCGAGGGTCATGCCGGCCCAGCCACTCTGTCCAAGGGTGACAACAGCACCGAAGCCGCCGCCTTCGATTCCGGGATGCAGTGTGAGCCGTCCGTCTGCCCACTGCGTAAGGAGATCGTAGGCGCCGTCCCGCTGCCAGTCAGTGACGAAGACTTCCTTGGCGGTACCGAAGCCGGATCCGATCTGTTTTGCGCTCCCGTAGGTCCTGTTGCCGGTGGAGGGGCGGTTGATCAGTTGGCCGGACGCGTTAATGGTGACGAGGTCGGCCGGGCCGGTGATGGCTGCGTTGGTGAGATCCAGGGTGGGTGGCATGTGCTTGCCGGAGGCATCGCAGGCGCTTGGCGTCGGCGGAGGCAGTTCCGGACTTCCGCCCGGGGCCGTGGTGGTTCCCGCCGGCAGCGTGGTGTAGCCGAAGAAGTTGACCACGCCCCAGAGGGTGTAGCGGTTGGGGGTGGTCTGCCAGTTGCCGTCGGTGTACGTGATGCCGGCACCCATCACGTTGAAGCGCGGATCGAGGAGCATGGCGTTGTGGCCCGGTGAGGTCTTCCACCACTCCACCAGTTGCGCCGCATCCCTGTCCCAGCGGACTGCGATGACCTCCCCGGCGCCGTTGTTGGGGTTCAGCGCACGCGGATCGGTCCAGAAGCTCGCGCGGTGTTCAATGACCTCCCGCGTGGCGATGTTGTTGGACCATTCCTGGGCCATGCCCGCCACCGTGGCGTTGTATTTCACCGCGGCGAGGCCGTTGGCCGCCCGGTATTCATTGATCCGGTTGAACACCGTCAGGATGGCTGCGGTGTTGCTGTCCGGCACCAGGGCCTCCGTCGCCGGCGCTGCCGTTGCCGACTCGCTGTAAGGCGTGGGCGTGGGCTGGGCCAGTTCGGCGTCCGGAGCCCACAAAGGCGGTATGGAAGCGGGCTCGGGTGCTACGGACTCCGCAGGGAGGGACGCAGACGTCGCACCGGCCGTCGCCGGAGCGGTCAGCTTCTCTGCCGTGGTTGCGGATGCGGTGCCGGATGAGCCCGCTTCGCCCACGGGGGAAGCGGGGCGTATGCCCGGTTCCACGGCTGGGGCGAGCCCCGCACCGGTGCCGCTGTCCGGCAAGGCCGCACCGCCGTCGTCCGCCCATGACGCCGGACCCAGAGTCACCGCCCGGGGGCCCGCGGCGCCTGCGGACTGGCCGGGAGGCTCTGGGGCGGAATCCGCCAGGTTGCCGGCGCCCGGGGACGCCAGCGCCACGACGCAGAACAGGGCAACAATCGCAGGCGATGCAAATTTTTTCAAAACTATCCCCAGCTCATTCGGACCAACCGGGAGACCATCCGGCGGCTGTCATTCTGAGGCAACATTAGACCCGGCGCACGGCGGTAACAATGGATGCGGTATTTTGGGAGGCGTGCTGATCTCTGACCGCGATATTCGTGCCGAAATAGACTCCCAACGGATTGTCCTTGAACCGTACGATTCCGCGATGGTCCAGCCGTCCTCGGTGGACGTACGGATCGACCGGTTCTTCCGGCTGTTCGACAACCACAAATACGCGCACATCGACCCCGCGGAAGAGCAGCCGGAGCTGACCCGCCTGGTGGAAGTGGAGACCGGGGAACCGTTCATCCTGCACCCCGGCGAGTTTGTGCTCGGCTCCACCTACGAGGCCGTCACCCTGCCCGATGACATCGCTGCGCGCCTCGAAGGAAAGTCTTCCCTGGGCCGGCTGGGCTTGCTGACCCACTCCACCGCCGGGTTCATCGACCCCGGATTCTCCGGCCACGTGACGCTGGAGCTGTCCAACATGGCCACGCTGCCCATCAAGCTGTGGCCGGGCATGAAGATTGGCCAGCTGTGCTTCTTCCGGCTGACCTCCGCCGCCGAGCATCCGTACGGCTCCGGCGAATACGGCAACCGCTACCAGGGCCAGCGCGGCCCCACCGCCAGCCGCAGCCACCTGAACTTCCACCGCACAGAGATTTAGTCCTTCCACCGCCGAAGGGTGAGATCTCGGCGGTATCGCCCCGGCTTAGCGCCGAAAGCTCACCCCCCGGCGCTCCGGGGTTGGCCGCACTCTTCCTCCCCACTGTGGAAAACCGGCCTTGCCCGTTCCGGCTGTGCCAACAATTTCCTATGCGGCGGCCATCACAACTTCCAGCGCACCTTTCCGGACGCTCCTTCACCCTGGAACAACAGCGCGACGCCGGCGTGCCGGCGGACCGTGCATGGCGCCGGGACCTGCGGGTCGCCAGCCGCGGCGTCCGCGTTCCCTGGGGTGAAGCGCAGCCACTCCACCACACCTGTGCGTTACTCACGTGCCTGACGCCCGGGTCCGTATGCTGCCTCGGGACGGCCGCGATGCTCTGGGGCTGCCCACTGCCCCTGGCCATGCAGAACGACCTCCGCATCCATCTGGCAAAGATGGCCGGTGGAACCCGCCCGGTGCGCAAGGGAGTTGCCGGTCACAAACTGATGCTCCGGTCCACTGACGTGGCAAAGCTCGACGGCGTCCCGGTCACCACGCCAGCCCGGACGTGGCTGGACTTGGCGTCCGTATTGGGGCTTGAAGACCTGGTTGTGGCGGCCGACCACTTCATCTGCAGCCAGTCCCGCAGCTTCGGACCCAGGAAGGAAGCCCTGTGCTCCCTTGCCGAACTCCACGATCAGGTCCTCGCCAACCCGGGAGCACGGGGCATCCGCACAGCCCGTCGTGCGCTGGAGCTCTGCCGGGTGGGCTCGGACTCCGCGCCGGAGACCCGGCTCCGGCTCGCCCTTGGACGGTTGGGTATGCCTGAGCCTGTCCTCTGTTAAGTGGGGCACGACGGCTGCGCTCACAGGGTCTTGGCCGCGCTTGTCAGGGCGGGTTTGCGGATCGAGGGGTGAGCTCTCGGCGGATAGCCCTTGCCACAGCGCCGAGATCTCACCCCTCGGCGCAGGTTGGGGGTGGCGGGGCGCAGGTTGGCGCGGTGCCGGCGGGCCCGCGGCGTGGGCTATGCCTGTGCGGGCACCCGGGCCGGGCGGCTGAAAGCCTTCACTGCCGGCTCGACGTAGCGGGCGGCGAGCGGTCCCATGATGGCCATGAGCAGCACGTAGGCGGTGGCCAGGGCGGCGAGTTCGTCCGGGACCACGCCCGAGGCAACCGCCAGGCCCGCGATGACGATGGAGAATTCGCCGCGGGCAATCAGCGCCGCACCTGCACGGAAACGGCCGGGCCGGGCGATGCCGGCCCGCTTGGCTGCCCAGATGCCCGTGATCATCTTGGTGGCCGCGGTGATGACGGCCAGGACCAGGGCCCAGCCCAGCACCGGCGGAATGGACGTCGGATCAGTGTTCAGCCCGAAAGCCACAAAGAAGATGGCTGCGAACAGGTCGCGCAGCGGCTCAAGGATGCGGGTGGCGTTGTGGGCCGTGGCGCCTGATATCGCGATGCCGAGCATAAACGCGCCCACCGCCGCCGAGACCTGCATCGCCGAGGCAACCCCGGCCACCAGCAATGCTGCGCCCAGCAGGTTCAGCAGGAACACTTCGGAGTTTTCGCTGTGGACGGCCTGGGACACGCGGTGGCCGTGCCGCAGGGCTACCATCAGGACCACGGTGACAACGGCCAGGGAAATGCCCACGGTGGTCAGCCCGCCCAGGAAGCTCACGCCGGCGAGGGTGGCGGTGAGGATGGGCAGGTAGACGGCCATGGCCAGGTCTTCGAACACCAGGATGGACAGCACCACCGGCGTTTCACGGTTACCGATCCGGCCCAGATCAGTGATCACCTTGGCGGCGATGCCGGAGGACGAGATGTACGTGACGCCGCCCATCACCATCGCGCCCACCATGCCCCAGCCCAGCAGCAGCGCCAGTGCGGCCCCCGGCAGGAAGTTCAGCACGAGGTCAAGAACACCGGCCTGCCAGGACCTGCGCAGACCGGTGAAAAGCTCGGCAGCCGTATATTCCAATCCGAGCATAAGCAGCAGCAGGATGACGCCGATCTCACCCGAGAGATGCGCGAATTCCTGCATGCCTTCAAGCTTCACCACCCCGCCCGCGCCGAAGGCGAGGCCGCCCACAAGGTACAGCGGGATGGGGGACATTCCGATCCGTCCGGCCAGCCTGGCCAGCAGGCCAAGGCAGAACACAACGGCCCCCAGTTCAATGAGGGTCAGGGCCAGCGGGTCCATGTCGGCTATCCGTTGCGGAGGATATCGGCCGCGTTGTCGAGGCCTTCTTGCGTACCGACGGCAATGAGCAGATCACCCGAGTGGAGTACGACGTCGGGACCCGGCGACGGGAGCACCTCGCCTTCACGCATGATCGCCACGATGGAGACACCACAGCGGGTGCGGATGCACGCCTTGCCCATCGGCTGGTTCTGGAACGGGGAATCCGGAGCTATGGAGAACTGCCGGGTCACGATGCCGGGGATTTCCTTGTGCTCTTCCGTCAGCTTCATGGCCAGGTGCTGGCCGCCCAGGAGGTTGCCCAGGGTGGCGGCTTCATCCCCGGTCAGGGGAATGGAGGCCTGGCACGTGTCGGGATCATCCCAGGTGGAGACGATCAGCTCCGTCTGGCCTTCCCGCAGCTCCACAACGCCGATGCGGCGCCCTGAAGCGGTCATAAAATCCTTCCGCCGGCCGAGGCCGGGGAGGTCCGTCTCATCCACGTTCATAGCTCCAGCCTAATCCGCGCGCGGCGGTTTGGGGCGTCCGCCGCACAAGACGCGGACGCCGGGCCCCAAGTGTACGTTCGCGCTGGTGGGTGGCGCTTCTCCTAGGCGGCGGGGACGACGGCGATGGGGGCCTTGTCCGGCGACTTGACCGGCAGCAGCACCAGCAGGCCGGCGAGCAGCACCACCATGATGCCCAGGATGCCCCAGCGCTGCGCCTCGCCCTGTGCCACGAGGGGGGTGGCCAGCGCGATGCAGAGCGTGAACAGCGACGGCGCCAGGAAGCTGACGGCACGGCCCGTGGTGGCGTACAGGCCAAAGAGCTCGCCGGACTCGCCATGCGGAGCGAGCCGCGCCAGATAGGCCCGCGAGGAGGACTGCGCCGGACCGACGAACAGGCACAGGAACAGGCCGAAGACCCAGAAAGTGGTGCTGCCGGCCCACTGCCAGCCAAAGAACACGTAATCGCCGTTGCCCAGCACCAGGATGGCTGTTCCGGCGATCAGCAGGCCCACTAGCGAACCGATGATCACAGCCTTGGGCCCTACCCTGTCGTCCAGGAAGCCGCCGATTACGGCGCCCACGGCCGCCACCACGTTGCCGAAGATGGCGAAGAAGATGACCTGCGACAGCTCAAAGCCGAACGTGCCGGCCGCGATAATTCCGCCGAAGGTAAAGACGGCGGCCAGGCCGTCGCGGAACACCGCGCTCGCGAGGAGGAAATAGATGGTGTGCGGACTGGTGGCGTAGATGGCTCTGATCCGGCGGATGAGCAGGCCGTACGAGGCGAGGAAGCCCAGGGACCTGGCTTGCCTGGGCCGCGGGAGTTCCGGGACCGCGAACAGGACCGGCAGCGCGAAGATGAAGAACCACAGGGCGGAGAACACGGCCACCAGGCGGATGTTGAGGCTGTCCTCCTTGGAGGCGCCGAACCAGTCGAAGCTCGGCTGGACGAACAGCTGCAGGACCACCAGGAGCGCCACGATGCCGCCCAGGTACCCCATGGCCCAGCCGAAGCCGCTCACCTTGCCGATGTTCGCCGGCGTGGAGATTTGCGCGAGCATGGCGTTGTAGTTGACGCCGGCAAATTCGAAGAACACGTTGCCCAGCGCAATCAGGGACACTCCCAGCAGCAGGAACTCCGGCCGCGGGAACACAAAGAAACACAGCGCGGTCAGGACGGCGACGGCGGCAGTGTTGACTCCCAGCCACAGCTTGCGCCGCCCGCCCGCATCCGACCGTTGCCCGGTCACGGGGGCCAGCAGCGCGATGGCGGCGCCGGCAACGGCCAGTGCGCCGCCGAGGACCGCGGAGGCGTGGTCCTCGCCGCCGAAGGCGTTGGACGTCAGGTACACGGTGAACACGAACGTGGTCATCACCGCATTAAAGGCGGCCGATCCCCAGTCCCAGGAGGCCCAGGCCAGGACGCGGCCCTTGCTGGTGGCGTGGCTTCCGGCTTCGAGTTCCGATGACGGCTGCATGGCCTCGGGAGCGCTGGCGGTGTTCATAGGCTGAATGGTATCCGCCCGTGGCGAACAACCGGTGGACGATACCCCGGACACCAGCCGAACCTGGCCCGTCTCCCGCCCGGCGCGGCAGGAGTGCCTGTTGCACCTTGATAAACTGTGGGCACTGAAATCTTACGAATGACCGCCTGCTCTTACTTTTGACAATCGAATCCCTGACGTTGCGGAGATACCAGTGATCACAGTTCTTGCCGTGCACTTTACGGTGGCTGCTGTGGCGCCGTTTCTGTTCAGGGCCTGGGGGCGTAACGCGTTCTACGCGCTGGCTGCCGTCCCCGCGGTTTCATTCCTCTGGCTGGTCCTGCAGTACGGAGCGGTCTACTCGGACTCCGGCTTTGTCAGTGAGGTATTCCCCTGGATTCCGGGGCTCAAGCTGGAGTTCGCCTTCCGGCTGGATGCCCTTGCCTGGGTGATGTCGCTCCTGGTGCTGGGAGTCGGCGCACTCGTGCTGGTCTACTGTGCCCGGTATTTCAAGAAAAAGGACCAGGACCTCGGCGGCTTCGGCGCGCAGCTCCTGGCGTTCGCCGGGGCCATGTTTGGCCTGGTGGTGGCGGACGACCTTCTCCTGCTGTTCATCTTCTGGGAACTCACCACTATCCTGTCCTACCTGCTGATTGGGTTCGCCCGCACACGCCTCGCGGCCCGCCGCTCTGCGCTGCAGGCACTGATGGTCACCACAGCCGGCGGACTGGCCATGCTGGTGGGCCTCATCATGCTGGGCTTCAGCGCGGGAACGTACCGGATCTCGGCCATCCTGGCGCAGGCTTCCGAGCTGGTAGCCGGGCCTGCCGCCGCACCGGTGGCGGCCGCCGTCGTCCTCATCCTGGTTGGCGCCATCACCAAATCCGCGCTGGTCCCCTTCCACTTCTGGCTCCCCGGGGCCATGGCGGCACCCACCCCGGTCAGCGCCTACCTGCACGCCGCCGCGATGGTGAAGGCCGGCATCTACCTGGTGGCACGGCTGGCGCCGGGCTTCGCGGAGACCACGTACTGGCAGCCCGTGGTGCTGGGGCTCGGCCTGGCCACCATGCTGGTGGGCGGATACCGGGCGCTCCGCCAGACCGACATCAAGCTGATCCTCGCCTACGGCACCGTCAGCCAGCTGGGCTTCCTGACCATGGTGGTGGGCCTGGGCACCCCGGACGCCGCGCTCGCCGGACTCGCGATGCTCCTGGCGCACGGCCTCTTCAAGGCAACACTGTTCCTGGTGGTGGGCATCATCGACCACCAGTCCGGGACCCGTGACGTCCGGAAGCTGTCTGGCGTGTTTACGTCGTCCCGTGCCTTGGGAATCGTCGCCGGCATCGGGGCCGCGTCCATGGCCGGCGTCCCGCTGCTGGCAGGGTTCGTGGCCAAGGAATCGGTGCTCGAAGCCTTCGTCCACCACGCTCAGGGCGGTCCGTGGGGCATGGTGGTGCTCGCGGGCATCGTCCTCGGCTCCATCCTGACGTTCGCGTACAGCGCCCGCTTTATGTGGGGCGCCTTCGCCTCCAAACCGGGAGTCGAGCGAACCCCGTTCAAGGCCGTCCGGCCGTCGTTCCTCGCCGCCCCCGCCCTCCTCAGCCTCCTCACCATCGTATACGGGCTGTGGCCGGCACCCGTGGATGAATGGATCCAGCCGTACGCCGCACTGTTCGCCTCCACAGCGCCCGACGCCGGAACACCGGCCGCGCAGGCCGGCCACCTCGCGCTGTGGCACGGATTCACCCCGGCCCTGGGCATGACGGCGCTGACGTTTGCCCTGGGCCTGGCGATGTACTTCGGCCGCACCCTCGTGGCGCGGGCTCAGGACCGTGTGCCGGGCTGGATCGACGCGGACCGGGCCTACCAGCACACCATCGGGGCGCTGGATGACACCGCTGTCTGGATCACCGGCCGCACCCAGCGTGGTTCGCTGTACTTCTACCTCGCAGTCATCCTCTCCGTGGCCTGCGTCCTTCCGCTCTCCACCATGCTGGTGTTCAATAAGCCGCTCCCGGACAACCTGTATTTCATCGACCCCAATTCGCCGCTGCAGCTGGTGGCGGCCGCGGGCATCGTGATCGGCGCGCTCGCCGCGGTCAAGGCCAACAAGCGGTTCCTCGCCGTGCTGATGGTGTCCGTGACGGGCTACGGCATCGCCCTGATGTTTGCCCTGCAGGGCGCGCCGGACCTGGCCCTGACCCAGATGCTGGTGGAAACCATCATCCTGGTGGCTTTTGTCCTCGCCATGCGCAGCCTGCCCGCCGAACTCCGGGACCGCACCGGCGGCAAGTACCGGGTGGTGCGCGTCATCATCGGGCTGGGCTTCGGCGTCACCATGATCTTCGCCGCCATTTATGCCATGGGTTCCCGGATTGCCACGCCCGTCTCCCTCGAGTTCCCGCGCCTCGCCTACGAGGGCGGCGGCGGCCTGAACATCGTCAATGTGACCCTCGTGGACATCCGCGTCTGGGACACGTTTGGTGAAATTTCGGTCCTGGCGCTGGCCGCCACCGGCGTTGCCAGCCTGATCTTCGTCCGCGGCCGCGGCGACCGGATCCAGATGTCCTCCGACGTTGCCGAGGGCACGGTGGGCCGGCACACCGGCGTCGACCCGGGGTCCCGCGACGCCGCCGCCCTGGCCATCAGCCGGAAGTTCGCCGCGTCCACCCGCGACGCCTGGATTGTGGCCGGCCGGACCCTTGCCCCGGAACGGCGCTCCATCATTTTCGAAGTGGTCACGAGGCTGATCTTCCACTCGATGATCATCTTCTCCCTGTACCTGCTGCTGGCGGGGCACAACCTGCCCGGCGGCGGTTTCGCCGGCGGGCTCACCGCCGGCCTGGCGCTGACCATCCGCTACCTCGCGGGCGGCCGCTTTGAACTGCGGGAGGCCACCCCCATCAGCGCCGGAACCCTCCTGGGCATCGGACTCGCGACGGCGGCGGCCTCCGGGGTGGTGCCGCTCCTGTTGGGCGGCCAGGTCTTCCAGACGGCCATCATCGAACTGTGGCTGCCGGTCTTCGGCGACATCAAGTTCGTCACGTCCACCATCTTCGACATCGGCGTCTACATCGTGGTGGTGGGCCTGGTGCTCGACGTCCTGCGCAGCCTGGGTGCCGAGATCGACGAGAACTTCGAAGCACAGGCCACCGCGCCTGCCGAGGAACAGGAACCCCAGGGCGTCCCCGCCGAAACCACAGCAAAGGGCCAAGCATGAGCGTCAACCTGACCCTCCTGGCCGTCATGGGGGCCCTCTACGCGTGCGGCATCTACCTGATCCTGGAACGCAGCCTCACCCGCGTGCTGCTGGGCCTGATGCTCCTCGCCAACGCCACCAACCTGCTGATCCTCGCCACGGGCGGGTACGCAGGGCTGGCGCCGTTCTATGCCAAGGACACACCCGCCCAGGACTACAACGATCCCCTTCCCCAGGCGCTGATCCTGACCTCGATCGTCATCTCCTTCGCGGTGACGGCGTTTATGCTCGGCATCATCTACCGGACCTGGGTCCTGGCCAGACAGGATGAGATCCAGGACGACCTCGAAGACCTCCGCGTCGCCGAGACGCCCAGCTTCGACGCCGAGGACGACGCCGAAATCCCCATGGAGACCTCCGAGTTTCCGCTGACCATGCTCGGCAGCGACGGGCGCTCCGTGTCCGACCACGGCACGGCGCCTGACCACACCCCGGCCGGAGGCGGCGAGGAAACCGCCGGGGGAACCGTCCAGGCAGGCGACACAAAGATCGCCGCCGTCGACGCCGCCGCGGAAGAGCAGCCCGGCTCACAGAACGTCACCCCAGGCCCAGAAGGAGGTGTGAAGTGAACATCGCAAGCTTTGCCCCGCTCGCCGTCGTACTTCCCATCCTGGGCGCCGCCCTGACCTTTGTGCTGATCCGGCACTCGAGGGCGCAGCGCACGGTCAGCATCGCGCTGCTGTCCCTCACCCTGGCGCTCGAATGCCTGCTCCTGGCCTCCGTCTGGGAGGGCGGGACCGCTGCGGTGAACATCGGCGGCTGGCTGCCGCCCTGGGGAATCGTCATGGTGGTGGACCAGTTCTCCTCCCTGATGCTGGTGGTGTCCTCCGCGGTCAGCCTCGCGGTGCTCGTGTACGCCACCGGGCAGGGCATGGCCGACGGCGACCAGGACGCCCCGGTGTCGATCTTCCACCCGACGTACCTGATCCTCGTGGCGGGCGTGTCCAACGCCTTCCTCTCCGGGGACCTCTTCAACCTGTACGTGGGCTTCGAGATCCTGCTGACGGCGAGCTACGTCCTGATGACGCTGGGCGGCACCGGCCCCCGCATCCGCGCCGGCGTCACCTATGTTGTGGTCTCCGTCGTCTCCTCGGTGCTGTTCCTCATCTCCATCGCCATGGTCTACGGCGCCACCGGAACGGTGAACATGGCAGACCTCGCCCTCAAGCTCGCGGACCTGGACCCGGGCACCAAGACCCTCCTGCACGTCATGCTGCTTGTGGCGTTCGGCATCAAGGCCGCCGTGTTCCCGCTGTCCTTCTGGCTCCCTGACTCCTACCCCACGGCGCCCGCGCCGGTCACGGCGGTGTTCGCCGGCCTGCTGACCAAGGTGGGCGTCTACGCCATGGTCCGCACCGAGACGCTCCTGTTCCCCGGGGACTCCCTCAACACTCCCTTAATGGTGGCGGCCCTGCTGACCATGGTGGTGGGAATCCTCGGCGCCCTGGCCCAGAACGACATCAAACGACTCCTCTCCTTCACCCTCGTCAGCCACATCGGCTACATGGTGTTCGGCCTGGCCATGTCCTCGGTGGCAGGACTGGGCGCGGCCGTGTTCTACGTGGCCCACCACATCACCATCCAGACCAGCCTCTTCCTGGTCACCGGGCTCATCGAACGCCGTGGAGGCAGTTCGTCCGTTGACCGGCTGGCCGGCCTGGCCAAACTCTCGCCCCTGCTGGCACTGCTGTTCTTCATTCCGGCCATGAACCTGGCGGGCATCCCGCCGTTTTCCGGGTTCCTGGGGAAGGTGGGCCTCATGCAGGCCGGCATCGAGCTCGGCACGCCACTGGCCTACACGCTGGTGATCGGCGGCGTACTCACCAGCCTGCTCACCTTGCTGGCCGTCGCCAGGGTCTGGAACCGCGCGTTCTGGCGCAAACCGTCCGACGCCGAACACCCCGACCCCGTGCTCCTCGCCCCGCGCGAGACCTCCGACACCGGCCGCCGCGGCGGACGCAACAACGTCACGCTGCTGCCGCGGACCATGGTGGGCTCCACCCTTGGCCTGGTCCTCCTGGGCGTATCGCTCACGGTCTTCGCCGGCCCGCTGTTCAAAGTTTCGGACCAGGCCGCCCGGGACATGCTGGACCGGTCCTCGTACATCCAGGCGGTCCTCGGCGAAGAAACGGCCGTGCCCCTGATCCTGACGTCCGGAGGCGGCAAATGAGCCGCCGCCGCATATCCCTTCGCCAGGAGCTGCCCCTCCTGGTCTGGCTGGTCATCGTCTGGGGTGCACTCTGGCAGGACTTCAGCCCGGGCAACCTCCTGTTCGGCGCCATCCTGGCCGTCGCCGTGGCCCGGATGTTCTACCTTCCGCCCGTGGACCTGAGCGGCCGCTTTAACGTCCTCCACGCCGTGCCCTTCGCCCTTTCCTTCATGGGCAAGGTGGTGGCAGCGAGCTTCCAGGTCATGTACCTGGCGGCCGTCCGCGGGCCCACGGTGACCAACGCCGTCGTCGCCGTTCCGCTGCGGAGCCACGAGGACCTGATGGTGACCGCCACCGGGCACGTCATCTCCCTGATCCCGGGATCCCTGGTGGTGGAGGTGGACCGCTCAACGTCCACCCTCTACCTCCACGGGCTCAATGTCAGCACCCCCGACGACGTGGAGAAGCTCCGCCGGGAAGTCAGGGACATCGAGGCCGGGCTGATCCGCATCATGGGCACCCGGCAGGAACTGGACGCAATCAGGCAGGAGGCCGCGGCATGATGCAGATTGTCCTGGCTGTCACGGCAGTCATTCTTTCGCTCGCCGCGGCGGGCGCCATCATCAGGATCGCGAGGGGTCCCTCGCTGCTGGACCGGGTGCTGGCCTCGGACGTCCTGCTGGCCATCCTCGGCGCCGCCCTGTGCATCGACATGGCCGTGAACAGGCACCTGAACAACCTCATGCTGCTGGTGGCGTTGTCCATCATTGGCTTTATCGGTTCGGTGACCGTGGCCCGCTTTGTGGCTGACCGGCGGGAGCAGCCCCATGAGTCCTGAGCCAACCGCCGTGGACACCGTCATTGACGCTGTTTCCGCCGTCTTTATGGTCGTGGGGGCCCTGATGTCGCTGGCGGCCGCCGTGGGCCTGCTGCGGTTCCCGGACCTCCTGAGCAGGATGCACGCCGCCACCAAGCCCCAGGTCCTGGGACTGTTCCTGCTGCTGGCGTCCATCGGCCTGCAGATGCGGACCTGGTGGGTGTGGCCGGTGCTGCTGGTCGCCTGGATCTTCCAGCTGCTCACCGTGCCCGTGTCGGCGCACATGGTGGGCCGGGCCGGCTACCGAACCAAGCACCTGCATCGCGAGCTGCTCAGCTCCGATGAGCTGGAGGCCGTAGTGCAGAAAGCCGCCGCCAAAGCGTCCCGGGAGGATGCTTCCGACGGCGGCCGGCCGGACTGACTGCAGCCCGGCTTTTGCATACGCCCTAGACGATGTCCTGGCTCTTCGCGAACCGCGTGATGGCGCGCTGGGTGCCACGGTTGGCGAGGACCTGGATCACTGCACTCACCGAAGCGGAGACCAGCGCGAACGTCAGCGCGGAACGCAGCGTGGTGGGAACGTCGTCCTTGCCACCCTTCGGCGGCTTGTTGCCGGTGGTCTTTTCCCAGATCGCGTCTACGGCCTTAGTGCCGGCGAATCCGGCCAGCAGGCTGATGCCCGTGCCCAGCAGCTTGATGAATAAGTTCATTCCGGTGCCTCCTTGCGTCTCGAATTCAGGACTTCCCCTAGCCTAGCGGCATCGGGGCTGGCGCCGGACAGCGCCTTTTGCCTCGCTACGGCGCCGGCACCAGGCCCTCCCACGCAACCGTCCAGCCAGCCGGGAAACCCGGGGCGTGCCGGTCCGGCCCGCCATCCCAGCCCGCAGCCATCAGGGCGACGGCGGCCAGCAGTCCGCCGTTTCCCGGCAGGTAGAGGGGGAGTGAATCCGTCTGCCGGTTGTGTCCGTTGGGCAGCGCGGCGTTCTTCCCGGCACTTTGCAGGAGGGCGTCAACGGCGGTCTCCGGGTCGTCGAGCCGGGCGGCGGTCATGGCCATCACCGGGTAGTCCCAGCCCCAGGTGCTGTCCCAGTCCCAGCCGGCGAGGACATCGGCGAGCGTGGCGCGCATGGTCTCCGGGTCGATGAGGTCTGTCTGCGGCAGCACGCCCAGCGCACACAGCATGGACGGGTGGTCCGTGCGGATGGTGAAGGCCTCGAGGTCGATCGCCGCGTAGACGCCGTTGACCGTCCGCGGGCGGACCATGCCGTCCGCAACGGCCTTCCAGTCCCCCCGCAGCTCCAGGCCCAGGCGTTCGCGCCAGGTGTTGGCGGTGCGGAGGGCCCACTGCCAGTACGCGAGTTCGAACGTGGGGTTGGTGACCGTGCCGCGGACGGATTCATAACTTTCCTGCGCGGGGATCAGGGGAGGCCCGAGCTCAAAGCCGCGGGCGGTGGGGTGCGCGAAGCTGGCCATGAACGCGGCCGTTTCGAAGACGATCTCCGCGAATTCCTCCAGCAGTTCCCGGGACGGTTCGGCCCTGTACGCAAGCTCGGCCAGGTGGATGGGGTGCGGCTGCTGCCAGATCAGGAAGGTGCCGATCGGGCTGGGGCTCTCGCGCCCGTCCGGGCCTACCTGCTTGGGCCAGCGGACGCCGTCGAACCCCTGCGCCTTGGCCGTCTGCCGCGCCGGTTCCAGGATGGTCGCGTACCAGCGGAGGCTGGGAAGCAGCAGCCCGGTGCGGTTCCAGTGCGCGAAGTGGGCGGCGTGCCACCAGTGCATCTCCAGGTGGAAACGGCCGCGCCAGGAATTGCACACCAGCCCTGTTTCCTGCGGCGGCAGCGAGCCGGCACAGTTGATCGCAGTGAGGTACTGCGAGAGGACGATCCTGCGCTCGAGTTCCGCCGCCCGGGGATCCGGTGTGCCGTGCAGTTCGACGGCGCCGCCGGAGTGCCAGAATTCCGGCCAGTGGGCGCGGGAAGCCTCGACGACGGCGGTTCCGCTGTCCGGCCGGGGCAGCCCGCCGGTGCCGCGCAGGACACAGTCGCCCTGGCCGGTGCTGGTGAACTGGACTGCCAGGTCGAGGACGTCCTGTCCGGACGCGGCGCGCAGCACGAGTTGGTGCGGGCCGGGCTGGTCCAGGCGGAGGTCCTGCCCGGACACCGTGACCTGGTACCCGGAGCCGTCCATGCTGCGGTCCACGATCCACAGCTGTTGGCCATCCCCGGCCCCGGCAGGTCCGGTGAGGCTGGTGGTGTGGGCATCGGGCCGGTTCCAGTCTGCTGCGTCGTGCCAGGCGTCGGAACCGTAGGGGAAAGCGAAGGTGACCATCAGGCCGTCTTGAAGGGCCGGGGACTCCACGATGAGGCCCACCTGGTCCCGGTCCGGATGGCATGCGGTGGTGACCCTTACCGGGTGGCCCCGGAGGCTGAAGGTGCTGGTGACCGTCCCGGTCCAGAGGTCGAGGGTCTGGACGGGGTGGACGATGTCTGCCGGCGCGAGCGGCCGCGCGCCGCCCGCCGCCGAGTCCGCATCCGCCCACGCAAACCCGATCCGGCCCAGGTCCAGGCGGTGCGGGTTGGCCCGGAGCCAGGTTTCAGCGCGGGAGACCTCGGTTTCACGCCCGTCCACGATGTCGCCCACCATATCCACATAGGGGACAGGGCCGCGGGGAGAGTCGTAGAGGACCGTGGACCCGGCCAGGCTGTAGTGCTCTGCCGCGGGAATGGAGTGCCAGCCCCACTGGGACTGCGTGCCCAGCAGCGTTCCGGGCGGAAGTTCGCTGCGCGCTCCCACGGGGTACTCGGCCGGGAGGGTCTGCAGCCCCGTGAGGTCCACCGTGAAGCAGAACTCGCCGTTGCCCACGGACACCGGGCTGCGGGGATCAAGGCTCCGCTGTTCCACATTATGGCGGCGGACCAGGGCTTCGCGGTCGATCGTGTGCTGGCTGTGCATGGGCACGCCCTCCTGAGGCTGTCGGCTCTGGCTGCTGCTTCCACAAGTGTTTCCTCCACTGAGAAAACGCTTTCCGAAGCCTTTCAATCCTTGTGGCATCCGGAGCAGGTGTCAACCTCCAGGTTCAGGAGGGCCGCCTTGCCGGCCAGGCTCACTCCGCGCGCATGGCCCCCAGGATTTCACGCAGCGCCTCCACCACGAGGTCGTGGTCCTGCTGCTGCGGCAGTCCCGAGACGGTGACGGTGGCCACCGCGCCCACGCCAGCCACATAAACCGGGAACGAGCCGCCGTGCGGGGCATAGGTGGTTTCGTCGAACCAGCCGTGGTCCTCGATCCGGCCGCCATGCAGCCGGCCGCGGAGGCCCACCAGCAGCGACGGCACCTCATACCTGGCCGCGGTCCGCTGCTTGGCCCGGATCCAGCGCTCGTTGTCCGGGGTTGCACCGTCCAGGGCCACGTGGAAAAGGACCTGGTCGCCCTTGGTGATGTCGATCGCGACGGGCAGCCGGCGCGTCTTTCCCAGCTCCACCAGCAGCAGCCCCAAATTGAGGGAATCGTCCTTCGTGAAATGCGGGAACTGCAGCTCGGTGATCTCGGCTTCGATCCGGGCGATCAGGGCCTCGAGCAGGCCCGCCGGCTGGGGCACGGTCGAATCGGGATTGAAGGCAGTCACAGTCGGGTTATTGGCAGTCATGGCCCACAATCTACCGCCCCTGCGGTGTAAACTGGACCACGCCCATCAGGGCAGATTATTCAACGACAGGGGAGCGCCGCCGTCGGGCATCACTGGCATTGCCAGGGAACCGCAGGTGGGCGCTGAGAGTGCGGGACAGCCGCAGACCCTCGAACCTGATCCGGCTAGTACCGGCGCAAGGGAGTCGAGTTCTCGAAGTGTGCGGCAGCCGGCGTCCAGCCGATCGCCGGGACACTTTCCCCTCCTGTTCCTCAGGAGGATCACATGAGTACTGCAGCAATCAAAAAGACCGGCAACACCTGGCGCATCGTGGACATCGTGGTGGCCGCCCTCATCGCCATCGCCGGCGGCGTGATCTTCTGGGCCTGGTCCCAGGGTGCCGCCGCGGTTTCGCCGCCCATGAACGCCGTCTACCCGCCGCTGACCGGCCTGATCGCCGGCGGCTGGATGATCCCGGCCGTGCTGGGCATGCTTGTCATCCGCAAGCCGGGCGCCGCCCTGTTCTGCGAAACCGTGGCCGCCATGGGCGAATTGATCATGGGCTCGCCGTACGGCGCCTCCGTACTGTTCTCCGGATTCGTCCAGGGCCTCGGCGCTGAAATCATCTTCGCCGTCTTCGTTTACAAGAAGTTCAACCTGCCCGTGTCTCTGCTGGCCGGCGCCGCTGCCGGACTCTTCTGCGGCCTGAACGACTCCTTTGCCCCCTGGGGCTGGAACATCGCCTACGCCGGCGGCGACAAGCTCGCGTACATCGTGTTCACCGCCATCTCCGGTGCGGTCATCGCCGGAGCCCTTTCCTGGATCGCCACCCGCGGCCTGGCCAGGACCGGCGTGCTGAGCTCCTTCGCGTCCCGCAAGGCAGCGACGGAGCCCGTCTTCTCCTGATGCCCGCAGCTCACGACGGCGCCGCCTCCGCAGCGGTGCGGCCCGCCGCCGTCACCGCCCGCGGCTGGGGCTGGCGCCACGCCGGCCGGTCCCGGCCCGCGGTCCGCGCCCTGGACCTGGACATCCGGCCCGGGGAGCGGGTGCTCCTGCTTGGCCCGTCAGGCGCCGGCAAGTCCACGCTGCTGCACGCCCTCGCCGGGGTGCTGGGGGACGTGAACGACGACGGCGAGGCCGGCGATTCCGACGAATCCGGTTCGCTGCTGATCGACGGCGCGTCCCCGCGTGAACGGCGCGGCCGCGCCGGCCTGATGCAGCAGGACCCCGAAACGCAGGTGGTCCTCTCCCGGGTGGGCGACGACGTCGCCTTCGGTGCCGAGAACCTCGCCGTGCCCCGCGGCGAAATCTGGACGCGCGTGCACGGGGCGCTGGACGACGTCGGGCTCTCCCACCTGCCGCTGGACCACCCGACGTCGGCCCTCTCCGGCGGCCAGAAGCAGCGCCTGGCGCTGGCCGGCATCCTGGCCATGCGGCCGGGCCTGATCCTGCTGGACGAGCCCACCGCCAACCTGGACCCCGTGGGCGTGCTGGAAGTCCGGGACGCGGTGGGCCGCTGCCTGGACAAGACCGGGGCCACGCTCGTTGTGGTAGAGCACCGGGTGTCCGTCTGGAAGGACCTGGTGGACAGGGTCGTGGTGCTGCAGCCCGGCTCCGCGGCCGATCCCGCGGTGCTGCTCGACGGGCCGCCGGACCAGGTCCTCGCCGAGGCCCGCGACATGCTGATCGCCGCCGGTGTTTGGGTGCCCGGCTTTGTCCCCGCCACCCGGAACCGTATTTCCGGTGGCACCGGCGATCTCCTCCTGGCCGCCGAGGACCTGGCCGTTTCGCGCGAACGGCCCCGCCGCCGACGCTTCAAAACCATCCCGCCGGTGCCCGTCCAGCAGGATATTTCGGCGCAGGTCCGGGCAGGGCAGGCCCTCACCATCACGGGCCCCAACGGCGCCGGCAAGTCCACGTTTGCGCTGACCCTCGCCGGCCTACTGGCTCCGGTCGAGGGCAAAGTTTCTGCCACCGTGGATCTGAGCCGGGGGGCCGGCATCGACCCCTACAAGTGGAAGGCGGAGCAGCTGATCGCCCGGATCGGAACCGTCTTCCAGGAACCGGAGCACCAGTTTGTCACCGGCAACGTCCTGGACGAGCTGATGTTCGGGCCGCGCCATCTGGGCCACGGCGAGGAACGCGTGGATGAGCTCCTGGAGCGGCTCCGGCTGACCGAGCTCGTGGACGCCAACCCGTACACGCTCTCCGGCGGTGAAAAGCGGCGGCTGTCCGTGGCCACCGTGCTCGCCGCGCATCCGCAGGTGCTGGTCCTGGACGAGCCGACCTTCGGCCAGGACGCCAACACCTGGGCCGAGCTGGCCTCCTTCCTCTCCGAACTGCTCGATGCCGGCACCGCCGTGGTGTCCGTGACGCACGACGCCGAATTCAGTGCAGTCCTGGGCGGCGCCGAGCTCCGGCTCGGCACCACCGAGGCGGTGGCCCCATGAGGCAGGAACTCACCCTCGCGGGAAACAAGGCCCTGCTGACCCGCGCCAATCCGCTGAGCAAGTTCGCCGCCGTCGTGTTTATGACCGTGGTGCTGGCTCTCTCCATCGACTGGGTGTCCGCCTCCGTGGCCCTCGTGTGTGAGCTGCTGCTGTTCCCACTGGCCGGACTGACCCTGACGCTGCTGTGGCAGCGCGGCTGGCCGCTGATCCTCGCCGCCGCCGTGGGCGGCTGGAGCACCTCCATCCTGGCGCCGGACAGCGGAAGGATCCTGCTCGACGTCGGCATCTGGTCCATGAGCGAAGGCTCGCTGGAGCTGGGGCTGGGCTTTATGCTGCGCGGGCTGGCGATCGCGCTGCCGGCCGTCCTGCTGATGAGCTGCACGGATCCCACAGACCTCGCCGATGCCCTGGCGCAGAAGGCACGGCTGTCGCACCGGTTTGTGCTGGGCACGCTCGCGGCCATGCGGCTCGTTGGCCTGATGGCCGAAGAATGGCAGACCATCGGCATGGCCCGCCGCGCCCGCGGCGTGGGCTCGCGGGGCAATCCGCTGCAGCGGCTCAAGGCCACGCTGGGCCAGAGCTTCGGGCTCCTTGTCCAGGCCATCCGCAGGGCGTCGCGGCTCGCGGTCACCATGGAGGCGCGCGGATTCGGCGGCGGGGACCGGACCTGGGCGCGTGAATCCACCTACAGCCGGCTCGACGGGTGGGTCCTGGTTGCCGGGGCGCTGATGGCCGCAGCCGCGGTGGCCGCGGCGATGTGGGCCGGGACCTGGAGTTTCGTCGGCGGCTAGTCCTGCGGCCAGGCGTCCGTATGCCGGGACCTCCGCACCGGAACCTTTGCACAGTAACCATTGATCTTCCTGAAACATCTTGATAGTTTCGGGAAATCGGTTTCTAAGCAGAAGGTCGTGTACCCAATGGCGCGTAACAACATCCGCAGAGCCCGCAAATCCATCGCTGTCCTGACGGCTGTGGCCCTCTTTGGCCTCACGGCCTGCTCCAGCGGTTCCTCGAACCAGGCGGAGTCCGGCCCCGTCGAAATCCGGTTCTCGTGGTGGGGCAACGCCACCCGGGCCGAGCTGACCAACAAGGCCATCAAGGCCTTCGAAGCTGAAAACCCCACCATCAAGGTCAAGCCCGAATATGGGGACATCGGCGGCTACTTCGACAAGCTCGCCACCCAGGTGGCGGCCAATGACGCGCCGGATGTCATCACCATGGGCGGCGCCTACCCGGCCGAATACGCCAACCGCGGGGCGCTGCTGGACCTCTCCAAGGTTGACGGCCCGCTGGATCTGTCGCGCTTCGATGAAGGTGCCCTGCAGAACGGACAGGTGGACGGCAAGCAATACGGCGTCTCCACCGGCGCCAACGCGCTCTCCATCGTGGCGAACCCGGCAGTTTTCCAGGCCGCCGGGGTGCCGTTGCCCGATGACAGCACCTGGACCTGGGAAGACTTTGCCCGGGTCGCCGCGGACGTGACCGCCAAGAGCCCCCAGGGCACCTACGGCACCGCCACCGTCCTGACCCACGACTCCCTGGACGCCTTCGCACGCCAGCGCGGCGAATCCCTCTACACCAAGGACGGCCAGCTGGGGCTGGAGCAGGACACTGTCCGCGACTACTTCGACTACTCCCTGAACCTGAGCGCAACGCGTGCGGCGCCGAGCGCCTCGGAAACCGTGGAAAAGCTCAACGTCAGCACCGAACAGACCCTCATGGGCATGGGCAAAGCCGCCATGATGCTGACCTGGAGCAACTCGCTGACCGCACTCAGCAAGGCATCCGGCGCCGAACTCCAGCTCCTTAGGCTGCCGGGCGAGTCTCCCACGCCCGGAATCTGGCTGCAGTCCTCGCAGTTCTACACAATTTCAGCCCGAAGCAAGCACACCGAAGCCGCGGCGAAGCTGGTCAACTTCCTGGTCAACAATGAAGAAGCCGCCAAGGTGGTCCAGAGCGACCGCGGCGTGCCCAGTAACCCGGAGATGCGGTCAGCCATCCAGGATCTCCTGACGCCGCAGGGCAAGGCGGAAGCCGCCTACGTTGATGAGATCGGGAAGCTGAAATTCGCGCCCACCTTCATTGGCCCCACCGGATCGACGGCGGTCGCGGAGATCACCGCCCGGATCAACACCGAGGTGCTCTTCAAGCGGCTGACGCCGGAGAAGGCCGCCGAACAGTGGATCAGCGAGGGCAAGGCCGCCATCGGCAAGTGAGGCGCCCGCGTGGAACCCGGTGACCCGGGGGCTTCAGGCGCCTAGATGCAGGAGTAGTCGTAGTCGAATCCCCTGGACACGACCTGCGTCAGCGTGACCTTGCCGCCGGCGGTGAGCGGGGCATTGGAGCAGTTGGCCTTCGCTCCTGATGCGGTGCGGGCGCCTGCCAGCCAGCTGGGCAGCGTGTACAGGTTGCTCGTGCTGCTGACAGTGCCCACGATCTGTCCCCACTGGTATCCGGTGGAGTAGATGCCGACGTCGGCCTCGATGCTGTGGAAGAACTCGGTCATGCCTTCAAGGACCGCACGGTTGGCGGTCTTGTCGCTGGAGGACCAGGAGTTGCCGGTTTCCACGTCCAGCCACCAGAGATAGCCGGCAGGGTCGCGGACTCCGCGGATGTTGGCGTCATCGTAGGCCTTGGCGTAGCCGTACATGTACGAGCACGCGGCGCCTACATCGCCTGCCCTGCACGGCCCGTAGGGATTGTGGACGGCAGTCCCGGCCGGGTATTTGTCGTTGGTGGGCCACCACGAACCGGCCGTCCCCGGGTTGGCGGTATTGACGTACAAAGCGACCTGGGGCTGGCCGGTGAGCCCTGCAGTGGTCCCGGCCCACGCCAACTGCTCCTTCAGGCACGGGTTGGTGGTGTTGGCCAGGCCGTTGTTGACGCCCACAATGCCGAACGCCGCGCCTTTGGGAAGTGCTTTGTTGCACTGCGGCCAGGACACGTCGTTACCCAGCAGCAACGGGGCGCCGTCTCCTGGCGGCGGTGCCGCGGCGGCCGGCGGTGCGAATACCAGGGCGAGGATCATCAGCCACAGCGCGCAGGCCGCTGCGAGCCCCGTTCGGGTCGCGTCCTTGCGCATGGGTGACCTCCCTGGCAGCCCGGCGGACCGCTCTTTTCAGTGTCCTCCGCCCGGGTGGCAGGGGTCAAGGAAGCCAGCCAAGCGCGCGACTCTATCGCATGAAGTGGGTAATGTGTGAGATTCGGCGCGTTGCGCCTCCTGTAATGCCCGAAAATAGCTCATGCGTGATATTTTTTTGGTATGACTCAGGAAACTGCCGAACATGTTGCCGCCACACTCCGGGATGCCCGCAGCCAGAAGGGCTGGACCCAGGGCCAGCTGGCCGCCGAGCTCGGAACCAGCCAGAGCGCCGTCGCACGGATGGAACAGGGGAAGCAGAACCTGAGCCTGAAAATGATCCAGCGGCTGGAAACGATTTTTGGGCACAGCATCGTCAAGGTGGGCACGTCCCAGATGACCCATCTGCGGGTCGAGGGCGGGCGCACGCTGTCCGGGGCGGTGGATGTGAACAGCAGCAAGAACGCCGGCGTCGCGCTGCTCTGCGCCAGCCTGATCAACCGCGGCACCACTGTCCTGCGCCGGCTGGCACGGATCGAGGAGGTCAACCGGATCGTGGAGGTGCTGACCAGCATCGGCGTCGAGTGCACCTGGCTCAATGACACCGACCTCCAGCTCCGCCGGCCGGCGGTCCTGGACCTGGACGCCATGGATGTGGAGGCCGCCCGCCGCACGCGCAGCGTCATCATGCTCCTTGGCCCGCTCCTGGACGAATCCGCGGAATACCGGCTCCCGTATGCGGGCGGCTGCGACCTGGGCACCCGCACCGTGGAGCCGCACATGCAGGCACTGCGCCAGTTCGGACTCTCTGTGGAGGCGACCGCCGGTTTCTATGCCGTGCAGGCGCCACTGGCCGACGACCTCGACCGCTCCTTCGTCCTGACCGAACGCGGCGATACGGTCACCGAGAACGCCATCATGGCAGCCGCCCACCGCCGCGGCACAACGATCATCCGCAACGCGAGCCCCAACTACATGGTCCAGGACCTCTGCTTCTACCTGGAGATGCTGGGGGTGAAGATCGACGGCGTTGGCACCACCACGCTGAAGATCACCGGCCTGCCGCTGATCGACGTCGACATAGAGTATTTCCCGTCCGAGGACCCCATTGAGGCGATGAGCCTGATTACGGCCGGCATTGTCACGAACTCGGAGGTGACCATCCGCCGGGTCCCCATCGAGTTCATGGAAATTGAGCTGGCGACGCTGGAGCAGATGGGCCAGCAGTTGGAGGTTTCCGGGGAGTACATGGCGCGCAACGGCCGCACCCGGCTGGTGGATGTGACCACCAAGCCGTCCGAGCTGCGGGCGCCGGAGGACAAGATCCACCCGATGCCGTTCCCGGGCCTGAACATCGACAACCTGCCGTTCTTCGCGGTGATCGCGGCCAATGCCGACGGCCAGACCATGATCCACGACTGGGTCTACGAGAACCGGGCCATCTACCTGACGGAGCTGAACCGGCTGGGCGCCCAGGTGCAGCTGCTGGACCCGCACCGGATCTACGTCAAGGGCCCCACCAAATGGCGTGCGGCCGAGGTGGGCTGCCCGCCGGCCCTCCGCCCGGCCGCCTGCCTGCTGCTGGCCATGCTCGCGGCCCGCGGTGTGTCGGAGCTGCGGAACATCTACGTGATCGAGCGAGGCTACGAGGACCTGGCCGAGCGGCTGAACACCATCGGCGCGAAGATCGAGTACTTCCAGGACTAGCGCGAACGTACACTTGCGGCCCCGCCGCCCGGCGCGAACTGGCAGATAATGCCCCCTCCACACGGATTTGAGGGTGTAATCTGCCAGTTCGCGCTTCGTCATGATCGGCAGTACCCCGGCCAACCCGGCGGGCGTTGAAGCACAATATAAGCATGCGAACATTCGGCGTCGAGGAAGAGCTCCTGATCGTTGATCCGGAAACCGGGGCGCCCCTTGCCCTGGCGGACGCCCTGCTGTCCGGCCGGCGGCTCGCCGCCGATGACGCCCCGGAGGATCCGCATGCGCTGGACACCAGAGCCAAGACCGCATACGACGACGAGATGGGCTTGAGTGCCGAGCTGAAGCTTGAGCAGATCGAGACGCAGACCCGTCCCTGCCTTGAATACTCGGAGCTGCTGCCGCAGATCCGGGCCGGGCGGCTGCTCGCCGACCAGGCGGCGCTCAAGAATGGCGCCAGGGTGGCCGCCCTGGCCACATCTCCGCTTGGTTCCACGACCCACACCACACCGGATCCCCGCTACGCGCGGATGCTGGAGCGGTTTGGCCTGACGGCGCAGGAGCAGCTGACGTGCGGTTTCCACGTCCACACCTACATCGAATCGAAGGATGAGGGCGTGGCTGTGCTGGACCGGATCCGCGACAAACTGGCCGTTCTCACCGCACTGAGCGCCAACTCGCCGTTCTGGAACGGGATGCCCACGGGATTCGAGAGTTACCGCACGCAGGCCTGGAACCGCTGGCCCACGTCCGGCCCGTCCGGCATTTACGGCACCTATTCTGCCTACCGGCGCGTGGTGACGCGCCTGCTGGACAGCGGCGTGATGCTCGACGAAGGCATGCTCTACTTCGACGCCCGGCTGTCCCGGAACCACCCCACCGTTGAGGTCCGGGTGGCCGATGTCTGCCTGCGCGCCGAGGACGCCGCCCTGATCGCCGTGCTGGTGCGGGCGATGGTCGAATCGGCAAGCCGGGAATGGCGCGACGGCGTGGACCCTGCCCCGGTGCCCACAGTCCTGCTCCGGATGGCGGCGTGGCAGGCGAGCAGCAGCGGCCTGAGCGGTGAACTGCTGGATTTCGGCACCTTCCGGCCCGCGCCGGCCGTGGATGTGGCGCGTTCCCTGGTGGATTACCTGGCTCCGGTCCTCGCCGAACAGGACGAACTGGCCCTGGCCCGGCAGGGCGTTGAGGACATCATTGCCCGCGGCACAGGCTCGGTGGAGCAACGCCGGGTCCGTGACTCGGCCATGGAAAAATCAGCGCCCGACGACGGCGGGCTGGGGGCCGTGGTCTTACACGCCGTGGGCGTCACGATGCGCGGAACCTCCGGGCTGCCCGAGGTTGATGAGGCCCCCGAACTGCTGAGGGTGCGCCAGTCCTAAGTTTCCCGGTCCTCTTCCTCCGGCGCGGAAGGTTCTTCATAGCGCATCAGCTGGGCACCGACGGCGCCCTCCACGAGGTAGAAGACGAACGGCGGGATGTCCTTCGCCCCTGACAGGATGGCGCCGAACGCGGTGGCGCCAGTGACCGCCGTGATGCCGGCCCACGGCTTCAGCGGCAGCAGCAGGAGGGCCGCCCCAAGCGCCGCAAGGGCGCCGATATGGAGTCCCGAATACGTCAGGAACGGCCAGTTGGCGCCCCGCCGGTAGGCGAACCTCTCCAGGTCCGAGGCGCGGTTCGCGAGGGAAACGACGAACAGCGGTGCGCCTGCAACCAAGGCTGCCGCCGCGCCACTGGCCATGGTTTTCGCGGGGCCGGGCCCGAGGGCCTGCGCGAACCGGACGAATCCGACCGGAACGGCCGCAGTGCCGGCCGCCGCCAGGAACTGGCCCGCGATCCAGGATCCGCGGCTGCGCTGCAGCATCGCCAGCCTGGTGGCCGGGTCCTTGGTGGCGTGCACCATTCCCACAAAGGAAATCCCCACACCCCAGCAGGTACTCGCCGCAATGATGACCGCTCCGGCCTTCCGATACGGCCTGTTCCCCTGCATTGCCTGTTTTCGCTGCATGGCTGGCTCCCGGTCCGGAGGGTGCGGTGGCCCGGCACCATCGCGGTGGTGACCATGAAGTTACGCCGCAGTGCCGTCGCGGTCAACGGGCAGGAGGCCGGCAGGTTCCAGCCTCAGGCACCCACCGCCAGGCGCAGCCCCAGTGCCAGCATCACGACGGCGATCAGGCCGTCGAGGATGCGCCACGACGAGGGCCGCGCGAAAAACGGACGCAGGATCCGTGCGCCGAACCCGAGTGCGCTGAACCATACGATGCTGGCGGCAATGGCCCCGGCCCCGAACCACCACCGCAGGTCCTTCGACTGCTGGTTGGCCACCGACCCGAGCAGCAGCACTGTATCGAGGTAAACGTGCGGGTTGAGCCACGTCAGGGCAAGCACCGTGGAAACCGCTGCCCCGGCCCGGAGGGCTTTCTGGTGTCCCGAGGCCTTCAGCGCCCCCGGGCGGATCGCCCGCCGGGCCGCCATAACGCCATAACCCACCAGGAACGCCGCGCCGGCGTAGCGGGCCACCCCCACCACCACCGGGTTCGCCTCAACCAGTGCCCCGATTCCGGCGATGCCGGCGGCGATCAGCAGCGCATCGGAGACGCTGCAGACCAGGACGACGGCGGCCACATGCTCGCCGCGGATGCCCTGCCGGAGCACAAAGGCGTTCTGGCTGCCGATGGCCACGATGAGCGCCAGCCCCGTGCCGAAGCCGAGCAAAGTGGGGGCGAGGAAGTGCGTCAGATCCATATCCTCCAACGTATGGCGGACCGTAAGATTACTCCAGCTAAATATTCTTATGACTATTAAGGAAAGCTAATGAAGACCTTCCAGTTTGAGCAGCTGCGGACCTTCGCCGCCGTCGTGGATGAAGGCACGTTCGAGGCGGCGGCCCGGAGCCTCATCGTCACGCCGTCGGCCGTGTCCCAGCGGTTGAAGGCAATGGAGGACGCCGCCGGACAGATCCTGCTGCAGCGCACCAACCCCGTCCGTCCCACCCCTGCCGGGGAAGCGGTCCTGCGGTTCGCGCGGCAGGTCCGGCAGCTGGAGTGGGATGCCTTGCGGGAACTCGGCGACGGCGCGGACGGGCCAACTGCGCCCATTCCCCTGGTGGTGAACGCCGACTCGCTGTCCACGTGGTTCCTGCCGGCGCTGGCAAGCCTTCCCACCGACGCCGGCGCGTACTTTGAACTGCGCAGGGAGGATGAACAGCACTCCACGCAGCTCCTGCGCACCGGAACGGTGATGGCCGCCGTGACGGCGACCCCTGAGCCCGTCCAGGGCTGCAGCGTGGAACCACTGGGTGCCCTGAGGTACTACGCCGTGGCCAGCCCCGGCTACGTCCGCCGCTGGTGGCCGGACGGGCCGGACCTCACTGCCGGCAGCCGTGCCCCCGTCATGGATTTTGACCGCAAGGACGACCTGCAGGGCGGATTTTTCCGCGAACTGACCGGCGCGGAACTGACCGCGCCGCGGCACTACGTCCCGTCGTCGGCCGAGTTCGCCCAGGCCATCCGCCTGGGACTGGGGTGGGGCCTGTTGCCGGAGCAGCAGTGCCTGGCCGACATCCGGAGCGGGGCGCTCGTGGGGCTGGCACCGGCCGATCCTGTGGACGTGTCGCTGTTCTGGCAACGGTGGAAGATTGATTCCCCGCTGCTCAACCAGCTCTCCGCTGCGGTACGTCAGACGGCGTCCCGTCACCTCCGCCAGCCTGGAGCCTGACCTCCCGCGCCTGACCTGCCGCGCCTGGCCCGGCCACCGCGGGGATGCGGCGCCAAAGGCGCCATGCCATACTCAGGCCGTGACGTCGTCGTACTCCTTCCGCGCCGAATTGTGGCTCTACCCCGAAGAAGCGGGCTGGCACTTCCTGACGCTCCCGGCGGATGTGGCCGACGATCTCCGCGAGGAAACGGCAGCGTTCCGGAAGGGCTTCGGCTCGATCAAAGTCACCGCCGAAATCGCCGGCCATACGTGGCAGACGTCGGTCTTTCCGGACAGCAAAAGCGCCTCCTACCTGTTGCCCGTCAAGAAGGCTGTCAGGGCCGCGGCCCGCATCAGCGCCGGCGACGAAGTGGCAGTGCGGCTGGAAATCCAGCATGACGATGGGGCACATACCGGGGCACGGACTGACGGTACCGGCTGAACTCCGCCGGGAACGTTGCCTCCAGCAGAGCCTCCTCCCGGAGTACTTCACGGTGCACCGCGGCGGACGCGACCGGAAGGGCCGCCGTCGTCCACGCATCATTCCGCAGCAGCCCCACACCCAGGTGAACCAACGCCCACCCGACGTACATGGGGTTCCGCGAGCGGCCATAGGGGCCCGAAGTCACCAGGGTTTCGGGCCGGGCCAGGCGTGTGTCCCGGGCGGCGAGCCACGCCCACGTGATGAGTGTTCCTCCGGCAGCCAGCGATGCCCCGCCGGCCAGGCGCAGGGCAGCCACCGGCAGGCCGGACGACTGCACGAGCCGGTGTGGCTGCACGCGCTGGAGGACCATGCCGGCGGCGATTCCCGCCAGGTTCTGCTCCGGCAGCGGGAAATTTGAAAGCAGCCTGCTCCACTCCCGGCGTGATGTCATCCGATCACCGCCCAACCCATGCGCGAACATGCAGATAATCACCTCAAAACGCGAGTTATAGGTCATTATCTGCCAGTTCGCGCCAAGTCAGATCTGCTTGAGCGCCTGCTCCAGGTCGCGGATGAGGTCGTCCGCGTCCTCGAGGCCCACGGACAGCCGTACCACGCCGTCACTGAGCCCGATGGCGGCGCGGCCTTCGGGACCCATGGCGCGGTGCGTGGTGGTTGCCGGGTGGGTGATGAGGGACTTGGCGTCGCCCAGGTTGTTGGAGATGTCGATGATGCGCAGCGCGTCCAGCAACGCAAAGGCGGCGTCCTTGCCGGAGCGCCCGGCCGTCGTCGCAAGCTCCAGCGTGAGGACGGTGCCGCCGGCCTTCATCTGCTTGGCGGCGAGCTCGTACTGCGGATGCGATTTCAGCAGCGGGTACTTGACCCAGCTGACGGCAGGCTGCTGTTCGAGCCATTCGGCCAGCCGCAGTGCGGTGGCGGAGGAGTGGTTGACGCGCAGCGCCATGGTTTCCAGGCCCTTGGTGAGCACCCAGGCGTTGAAGGCGGACAGCGAAGGACCGGTGTGGCGCATCAGCTGCTTAACCGGGCCGTCGATGAATTCCTTCGTGCCCAGGATGGCCCCGCCCATAACCCGGCCCTGGCCGTCGATGTGCTTGGTGCCGGAGTAGACAATCACGTCCGCGCCGAGCTGGCCGCAGCGCTGCAGCAGGGGAGTGGCAAAGACATTGTCGACGACGACGGTGGCGCCGGCGGCGTGCGCCAGTTCGCTGACCGCGGCGATGTCAACGATTTCCTGCATCGGGTTGGACGGCGACTCGAAGAACACCGCGGTGGTGGGCTCCGACAGGGCGGCGCGCCACTGCTCCAGGTCAGTTCCGTCGACGAACACGGTCTCCACGCCCCAGCGCGGCAGGATCTCGTTCAGGATCACAAAGCAGGAACCGAACAGTGAACGGGCCGCAACCACGCGGTCACCGGCGGCGAGCAGGGCACCGAGGGCAGTGAACACGGCGGACATGCCGGACGCCGTCGCGAAGCACGCCTCGGTTCCCTCGAGCAGCCGGAGGCGTTCCTGGAACGTGGCCACGGAGGGGTTACCGTACCGGGAGTAGACGAAGCGCTCGTCCTCGCCGGTGAAGGCGCGCTCGGCAGCGGCAGCGGATTCGTAGACGAACCCGGAGTTCAGGAACACCGGCTCGGTGGTCTCCTGGAAGTTGGTGCGGTCCAGCCCGCCGCGGACTGCCTGGGTGTCAGGGCTCCAGCCGGCGGCATCGTCGTTAAAAGTCACTTAGTTCTTTCCCAGGTTGGTTGGCAGGCCGCGGTTCTTCCAGCCGTTGACGGTGCGCTCGCCATAGCGGTCCGGCTCGCCTTCGAAGCCCTCCAGGACGTTGTAGGACGTGAAGCCGGCCCGCGTCGCAGCATTGGCGGCGGCGATGGAACGCTGCCCGGAGCGGCAGATGAACAGCAGTTCGGTGCCGTTGTCCTCCGGCGCCTGCTGCGTGAGATCCGTGATGAAATCCGGGTTGGGAATGCCGCCGGGGAACGTCCACTGGATGAACAGGGGATCGTTCTCGGTGGCCTTGGTGTCCGGGATGCCGATGTGCGCCCACTCACCCTCCGTGCGGACATCCACCAGGATGGCGCCCTGCTCCAGCTTGGCCCAGGCTTCCTGCGGGGTCAGGTCTCCGGCGTAGCTCACGCGTGGCCCTCGCCGTCGAACTCAAGGTCTTCTACTGCTGTGGCGACGGCGGCGTCCGCGCTGGCGATGGCTGCAGGGAGGATGAGTGCCTGCGCCACAATCACCTGGCCGCCGTTGGACGTTGCGGCCGGGCTTCCGTGAAGGACATAACCTTCGGCCAGGGCGGTGGAAATCCGCTCACAAAAATTACGGTCGTCCGGGCCTGTAATAAGCCGGTACGACAGTCTTTCTTCAGGGGCAGGTGCGTCAGACACGACGGATCTCCTTCTCTCACGCTTGCAGCTCGAATCGGTCGATATGCCGAGTATTCACCTGAGGCACCCCGCCGCGAAAGGGAGGGTTGCCGACCGGCCAGTCAGGGCTTGGCGCCGGTTCTCATTACTCCCCAAAAACGTAACACTTGGCCCGCCCGGCCGCACCGCCGCCGTCGTCATGTTCCGTAACCAACACGTGCTTCCACCGCCGGCAGCCGGCCGGGACAATCAATCCATGGGGATATCTCGGCGGGGACCGGCTGCATTTGCGCGGGTGAGAACAGCCGCGGCCATCCTCGCGGTGGCCACAGTAGCCCTGGGTCTGGGCGGTTGCCGGGACATCCTCGCGCCGCCGCCGTGCATGCCGCCGGCGTACACCGTAACGCCGTCGGAGGTTAAGCCCGGTGACCAGGCCACGGTCAGCGCGCCGGACACCACCTGCGGTGCCCGCTACGGCCGGGACGCGCAGGTCCAGGTGACGGTCCGGGATGCGAACCGGGCGGTGATGCTGGAGGAGCTCGCTCCCATGACCGACGACGGCGGCTTCACCCTTCTGTTCACCGTCCCGCCTGCGGCGGCTCCCGGAGAGGCCGCCGTGATGGCGTACCCGTACAACCTGGACTGGTGCGACGACACCGGAGTCAACAACCGGGCCGGCGCTGGCCCCCAGACCCTCGTCCTGGTCTCGTGTGCCGAACGCAGGGTGCCGCTGGTGATCGTGGGTAGTACCGGGGGCTGAACAGGGGCGATGCCCGGACGGGGCGATCCCGGATAGGACGCGGAAACCGATTAGAGTTTGTTGGGGCACCGGCCACCAAATGCCGAAGCGCAGCCGTCCTTGGGGGGTCAACACCAGCATGCCAACTGCCACCGCCTTCCGGCCCGTGATGAAACCCGCGGCCGCGGCCCGTCTTCGTCCGTTGCCGGCAGCGCTGCTGGCGGCCCTGCTTCTGCTTCTGACCGTACTCCCCGCGGGCACTGCCAGCGCTGCCGAGCCTGTCCCGGGGAACGGCAAGCCGCTCCTTGGAGCTGTGCTGGAGTGGGGCGAGGATTCGGCCGAGGGCTTCGCCGAACGGTTGGGCGCCTCACCCGCGCTGCTCGGGCACGATATTTCACTCCCCGTCCGCTCCGCCGAGGAAAATGATGTCCGGGAGTTCCTTGGCCAGGCGTCTGCCCTGGGCTCCCACGCCATGCTCACGGTGCGCCCATCCGCTGCGCTGGCGCAGGTGGACGCCGCGGCCGCCGCGGCGTTCGCCACCAAGGTCCAGGCGCTGGCCGCCGGCTTCCAGGGCCAGCTCCTGATCCGGTTCGCGCCGGACATGAACTCGAGCTGGGTGGAATGGGGGCAGCAGCCGCCCGCTTACAAGGCGGCGTTCCGGAACGTCGCCGCAGGGTTCAAAGCCGCTGACGACGCCGGCACGGTCATGGTGTGGCAGCCATACCTCGGGCGGGACTACCCTTTCGAGCGCCACCGGAGTGCCCCGGCTCCGGGATCCGAGGGCTTCGCCGCCCTGGACACGAACGGTGACGGGACCTGGAACGGCTCAGATGCGGCCTATGCGCCCTATTATCCCGGCAACGACGCCGTGGAATGGGTGGGGTTTACCGCGTATCACGATGACACCGGCGGCAAATCCGCGGTCAACACCCTTCCCGTGGCGGGTGAGCTGGCCACGATGCTCACGCGCTCCGGCAGCGAGGATTTCTACGCCTCCTATGTCGTTGACCGGAACAAGCCTCTGGTCCTGCAGACCTCGGCCTTCTACAGCCCGGCCTCCGGTGGCGCCGGGAACCGGGACATCAAAACTTCCTGGTGGGCGCAGGCCCTCCAAGCAAGCACCTCCACGCGTTTTGACCGGATCGCCGCCGTCGTGTGGGACGAACGGACCAGCACCCGCGACACCGGTGTGGCCAGCATCGACTGGCGGCTGACCGGCGACGCCGGGACAGCTGGGGCCGCGCGCGCGGCTCTGGCGCAATCCGGGCTGACCACCGGGCCGGTGACGGTCACCAGCGGGGGCCAGCAGGCCACCAGGGCCAATTCCCTGACCGGAGCCGCTGCGTGGACTGTGGCCGCCGCCATGGCCATCCTCCTGGTCGCGCTGTGGCAACTCCCGCGGCGCGTAGGCGCGGTGGCCGCCTGGGGATACGGCGAACCAACCAAACGCGACTCCCGCATTGACTTCCTGCGGGGGCTCGCCATCGTGTTTGTGGTGGTCAACCATCTCGGCATGACCTCCCTGTTCCAGCTGCTCACCCAGGAGGCCGTCGGGTTTGTGTCCGGGGCGGAGCTGTTTGTCCTGTTCTCCGGCCTGGTGGTGGGCATGGTCTACGGCCCCCGGGTCAAGGACGATTTCGGCAAGGTGGTGGACCTGACGTCCCGGCGGGCGGGCAAGCTCTATCTGACGGCCCTGGCAGTGCTGGTAGGCGTCTTCGTGATGTCGCTGCTGCCGTTTTTCCAGACCGATGCCCTGACCACGTACGTGGACCAGGGGACGGGCGGCGCCGGGCACAACGCCGTGGGCCGGACCTATGACCTGTACGCCGGAATGGAGACGCTGCTGCAGTTCCCGGTTCCCGCCCAGGTCCTGCCCGCCATCGTGCTGCTGCAGTTCGGCCCGTGGCAGTTCAACGTCATGGGCCTCTACGTGGTCCTGCTGCTTGCCAGCCCGATGATCCTCGCAGCACTCAACCGGGGCAAGGCCGTGTGGGTTCTTGCGGCCACGCTCGGCCTCTACGCCGTGGGTGCGGCCACCCGGTTCCGGCTGCTGCCCTCCCAATTCGAGGACTCGTTCCCGCTGCTGGTGTGGCAGGTGCTTTTTGTCATCGGCCTGGTAGCAGGCTTCCACCGCCACCGGATCGCCGCGTGGCTGTCCGCGCACGCCTGGGTGGTGGCTGCCTGCACGGTGCTGGCGGTGGCGTTTACCTTCCTGTCCTGGTGCAACCCCTACCTGGCCAACGGGTATGACCTGCGCCTGGCCGTCATCCCGGACACCGCCTACCGGGCCATGTACGACACCTTCTTCGGCCGGACCTACCTCGACCCGGGCCGCCTGCTCAATGTGCTGGTGCTGGTGGTCACCGCGTACGCCTTGCTTAGCGCCTACTGGAAGCCCCTGGAGCGGGCCTTGGGCTGGTTCCTCATCCCCCTGGGGCAGGCCACGCTGTACGTCTTTATCCTGCACGTGGTGCTGATCGCCGTCATCGCGAACATTCCGCTGCTGCGGCAGGGCGACATCCTCATCAACACTGCAGCCTACGCCGTGGTTCTGGGGGTCCTGTGGCTGATGGTGAAAAAGCGCGTCCTGTTCGGGATTATCCCCACCTGAGCCGCGCGGTCTAAGCCCGGCATGCCACCCGGGCAGCAGCCGTCAGGCCTTGAGGATCAGGGCTTCGCCCTGGCCGCCGCCGCCGCACAGCGCGACGACGCCGGTACCGCCGCCGCGCCGTTTAAGCGCCAGGGCCTGGTGCAGCACCAGCCGCGCGCCGGAGGCCCCCACCGGGTGGCCCAGTGCGATGGCCCCGCCCTCGGCGTTGATCTTCCCGGCTGAAATGCCGAGGTCCCGGGCAGACTGGACGATCACCGAGGCGAAAGCCTCATTGATTTCGACGAGGTCCAGGTCCGCCACGGAAATCCCTTCCGCACGGAGGGCTTTTTCGATGGCGCGGGACGGCTGGGAATGCAGCGAACCGTCCGGCCCGGCCGTCTGGCCGTGGCTGCAGATCTCGGCAATCCAGCCCAGCCCCGCGCGCTCGGCGGCTGCCTTGCTGGCCACCACGACGGCGGCTGCGCCGTCGGAGAGGGGAGAGGCGGAACCCGCGGTGATGGTGGCTGAGTCCGACGTGGAGAAGGCAGGCTTCAGCGCCGCCAGTGCCTCCGCCGTCGTGCCCGGCCTGATCCCCTCATCAGCGTCCACGGTCAGTGCCGGACCGCGGCGCTGGGGAATCTCAAGGGGAGCGATCTCCTCAGCCAGCAGCCCAGCGTCACGGGCTGCTTCGGCGCGCTGGTGCGACCGGGCAGCCACCTGGTCCTGTTCCGCCCGGCTGATGCCCCGCTCCGCGTTGCCCGCATCCGTGGCGGCACCCATCAGGACCCCGGATACCGGATCCTGCAGCCCGTCATGGTTCAGCGAATCCAGCAGGGGTGCATCGCCGATTGCCACGCCGGAACGCAGCCGCGGCAGCAGGTGCGGGGCGTTGGTCATGGACTCCTGGCCAGCGGCCACGATGAAGTCCGCTTCGCCGGCACGGATCATCCGGGCCGCGTCAATCACGGCGGTCAGCCCCGAGAGGCACAGCTTGTTGATGGTCACGGTGGGGACATCCCAGCCGATGCCAGCCGCGAGGCTGGCCTGCCGCGCCGGTCCCTGGCCGGCTCCCGCCTGGATGACCTGCCCCACGATCACGGCCTGCACCTGGTCCGGCGCCACACCGCTGCGTTCCAGGGCATGGCGGATCGCGTGCGCGCCCAGTTCACTGCTGGTCAGGGAGGCGAGGCTGCCGCGGAACCGGCCGAACGGCGTCCGGGCCCCACCGAGGATGACGGCGGTGCGGTCCCCGCTGGCCGGGGAAATGTTGGCCGTGGCGTCGTTGCCCATGATGCTGCCTTTCGGTGGTGGCGGTGTGGTGTGCCGGACCCTTGAGTGCACGTCCGGTTGCCGTTTCCTCCAGCATGCCACGGGCGCCGGGAGCGTGGAACGGGGTACAGGCTTCGGGTTTACCCAGCGTAAAGCCTGTTTACTTTACCGAAATATGAACGGTACGGCCACGAAATTGTCACGCCATTTGACGAAACATTCACTCAATACGCTCCCTTTCGTAACGTCTGACAGAAAAGGGAAAACAATATGGCAAGTGCGACTCGCAGGAATTTTCTCCGCTACGTGGGCATGGTGGGTGGCGCAGGTGTTATGTACCAGACCATGGAGGCCATGGGCCTTGCGCCGGATTCTGCGACCCCGGCGTTTGCCGCGCCGCGGGCAGGCGACCTGAACGGGGCAGGGAAGTCCGTGGTGGTGCTCGGTGGCGGCATTGCGGGGCTCACCACAGCCTATGAGCTGGGCAAGGCGGGCTACAAGGTGACCATCCTGGAAGCCCGGATGCGGCCGGGCGGGCGCAACTGGACGGTCCGCGGCGGCACCGAGGAGACGGACCTCAACGGGATCACCCAGCGGGCCACGTTCTCCAAGGACCAGTACATGAATGCCGGGCCCGGCCGGATACCGCAGCACCACATCACGCTGGATTACTGCAAGGAACTCGGCGTCGCCATCGAGCCCTTCACCAACCAGAACGCCGACGGCTACCTGTTCCGCGAAGGCAGCACCAAACTGTCCAACACGCCGGTCCGGCACCGCGCGGCCAAGGCGGACGTCTACGGATATGTGTCAGAACTGCTGGCGAAGGCCACCGACCAGGGCTCCCTGGACAGCTACCTGAGCCCGGCGGACAAGGAAAACCTCATCTCCTTCCTGGGCAACTTCGGCGCCATCGGCGCCAAGGTCCCGGGCGATGCCGCTGCCAGCTTCAAGTACTCGGGCAGCGGCAGGAAGGGCTACTCCGTCGCACCGGGCGCGGGCCTGGAGGCGGGCACACCTTTGGCGCCCGATGCCCTGTCTGACGTGTTCGCCAGCGGCGTGGGCAACTACTTCTCGTTCGAATTTGGCTGGGACCAGGCCATGATGATGTTCCAGCCGGTGGGCGGCATGGACCGGATCCCTTATGCCTTCGAAGCCGCCATCGGGAAGGACAAGATTGTCTACGGCGCCAAGGTCCAGTCGCTGAACAACACTGCCGCGGGCGTTTCGGTGGACTACACCAATCCGGGCGGCCAGACCAAGACCCTGCAGGCCGATTTCGCGGTCTGCACCCTGCCCCCGCACCTTGCCGCCAAGATCCCCGGCAACCTGCCCGCCGACGTTATCGACGCCCTGAAGTTCGCCACCCCCAGCGACGCCGGCAAGATCGGCATCGAGTACTCGCGCCGGTGGTGGGAAGAGGACCACCGCATCTACGGCGGAATCACCAACACCAACATCGACCTGGGTAACATGTGGTACCCGTCCACGGGCTTCCACGGCCAGCGCGGCACCATGGTTGGCTACTACAACACCGGCGCCAGTGCGCGCATCTACCAGGCGCTGCCGCCGGAAAAGCGGCTCAGCCGCGCCCTCGACCAGGGCGCGCGGATCCATGGTGACGTGTACCGGAAGGACGTTGCGGCATCGTTCTCCGTTGACTGGAAAAGCACCGCGTTCTCGGAAGGGGCGTGGGTTGGCTGGCCGTCGCAGACGGACGCAAAATACGCCAAGCTGCTGGAGCCCGCCGGCAACATCTACTTCGCCGGTGACCACCTGAGCCACGCCATCGCCTGGCAGCACGGAGCCATGACCTCTGCCCGCGCGGCTGTCACCGCGCTGCACACCCGGGTGGCGGCGGCGGTGGCCGGTTGAGCCCGCGGCAGGAACACCACACCAGCAATTCCCTGAATCCAAGAAAGAAGCCGATGATCCGCCGTACTTCCCTGATCGCCGCCGGCGTGGCCGGCCTCTGCCTCACTGCCACCGCCGCCTTTGCCGGGCCGGCAGTCTTCCAGGACCTCACCTCGCCCAAGCCGGGAACCACAGTCTCCAACCTCCCGGCCGGCCAGGACAACCCGATGATCGCTTCTGGGGTGGCCATCGGGGCGAACACTGCCATCTACAAGACCAGCGGCCTTGGTCCCTCGGCCTTGAATACGGCAGCGCCTGCCGGCAGCGAGCAGCGGTACATCGATACGGCGGTCTTTCCGGGCGGGGTGCTGCCAGCCGGCGTGACCCTGACCGAGGCGCAGGGCATCAACGCCCTGCGCCGCATTGGCGAGAACCTCGCGCAGGCGGGGCTGGATTACGACGACGTCATCACCATGCGCGTCTTCCTCCAGAATGCTGCTGGTGCTGAGAAGGCCGACTTTGACGGCTGGAACCGCGCGTACCGGCAGTACTTCGCCAACACCAGCCTTGCCGACGGCGCTCCGGTCCAGGTCTCGCTGGGCACGGCCCCGCCCGCCGATCCGTTTGTAGTGAACCCGGCCAGGCCGTCGCGGTTCGCGCTGGAGATCGAGAACCTGCCGGTGAACGGCTGGCTGGTTGAAGTGGAGGTTGACGCGGCGTATCCCGCCGCCTCCGGGAAATAGCCCACTCCGGTAACTCCAGGGATGGAACGCAGAAGGGCCGGGGTGATCCCGGCCCTTCTTGTGCTGTCAGCCAGCCGGTTGCCTGCGCCCGCTTACTCGGGACCGCGGATTCCGGCGGGATGGATGCTGTTAAGCCGCGGCGGCGACCGTGGTGCGCGTGTTCATGAAGCAGCCAGGTGTGGCGCCGTTGCCAGCACAGCGGCTATGAGTTCCGAGGTTGTTGCCAGGACGCGGGAGCCCCGGCACTGCGAACAGCTGACGGCCGCAGCCAGCGTATTCCTGCGCGCATCCAGGACCACCACTGAGTCCACCGCGAGGTACGAATCGGTGTCGCAGGCGGCGCACCACGGACGTCCTCCCCGCGGCTGAAGCGAGTCGCGGGGCAGGTAGGTGCAGGATGGTTTCGCCATCTGGCTTAGACCAGTCCGGGGTAGCTGGTCAGGATGTAGTCGGTTGCTGCCGGGCCCTTCATACGCAGGCCATTGTGGTCGGGGTCAAGCCGGCGGGCCATGGCAGCCCAAAAAGTGGTCTCGGCGCGGGGCGCCCGCTGGTTGATGAAGCACCAGCTTGTGTAAAGGCCGTACAGGGGATCGCGGGCGAGCGCGAAATCAGAATCGCGGTCGCAGGTGGTGGCTTCGTGGAGGAATGTGTCGAACTGCGAATGTGCCATGGTTGGCTTCTCTTTCGCTGGGTGCATTCGGTGCCGCCGTTCGGCTACAGCAGCGCAGTCCTCAACGCCGTGCACTCGGGCGTTCAGGGGTTTTCGTGCCTGGATGAGGGGCCGGGCAGGCTGAGAGGGTGGCTTTGGCTGGCTTGTCTGGCCTGCAACACGGTCCCTTGTCTGAAACCCGTGTCAGCACTTGCTCTACGATGTAGACTTTACGCGTAGACTACAGATTAGGCAAGCGTCTTGATTTTCCGCCACCAGGCGGGGGCCCGACCACATTGGACCGAATGCCACGTCCGCCCGAAGAAGTCGGAGATATGAAATGGCCAGCCAAAAACCACGGCTCAGCAGGGAATTGGTGCTGTCCGCAGCACTGGAACTCGTGGATGACGAAGGCCTCGACGCGCTCACCATGCGCCGGCTGGGGCAGGTGCTTGAACGTGACCCCATGAGCCTCTACCGCTACGCAGAGAACCGTGCCGCACTGCTGGACGGGGTATCGGAAATGGTCCTCAATGAGCTGGCCATCTTTCCGGCCGATCCCGACTGGAAGGCGCAGCTCCGCCGCATCGCCCACGACCTGCGGCTCCTGGCACTCCGCCACCCCAACGTTATTCCTTTGCTGGTGACACGGCCGCTGTCCACGCCGCTGGGCATGCGGCCGCTGGGTACCGTGCGGCCCCTGGAACAGATCCTGGCTTTGCTTATCGACGCCGGCTTCGCCCCCACGGATGCCCTGCACGTGTACCGGGCGTACTACGGCTTCCTTTACGGCCACATCCTCAACGAGCTCCAGGAATACATCGTGGACCCGGAGGAAAACGAAGCCCTGCTGCGGCTTGGGCTGCACCGGCTGCCGGCCAAGGACTTCCCCCGGCTCCGGGCGCTGGCGCCGGTATTGGCTGATTACGACGGCGAGGCGGAACTCGACCAGGGAATCACCATCCTGCTGTCCGGGCTGGAGGCCCACCTGGACCGGGCGGTCGCCGCAACACCCTGACGGATGGCACGGCCGGCCACGCTTGTTGGCCCGTCCTGTCGCTACTCGAATGAGGCGCGACGGCGGTCGGACAACCTTGTGTTCCAGACGTCCGGCTTGTTGACCTTGAAACGGCGCCCGGTCAGGGCCCGCGGGGTGAGCCGGACGTAGTGGTTCTTGGCTCCGGGGTGCCACGGCTCCAGGTTGAGGGCGTCCACAGCGGCCTTTTCGGCCGGGTCCTCGATAACGTCGATGTCGCCGCGGGCCACCACGCTCCAGGCTGTTTCGGTGTGCGGGTCATAGCCGTCAACTTCCAGGGCTGCCGGTTTCTCCGTCAGCGCCGCCCAGAGCTTGGTCACCCCGGAGGTGCGGAACACGAGGCTCCGCCGGTCCAGCACAAAATTCACGGGGAAGATCTCCGGATGGTCGTCCACGATGACGGCGATCCGCCCCAGCGTTTCATCCGCCAGCAGCTCCCAGCACTCGTCGAACGTCAGCTTGTCGTCTGGCACTTCAATTGAGGTCATGGATCACACCTTACGGCTCTGCCCGCCACCCCAACAGGGTGATGGTGCGTGGTCTCGGCGTCGATGGCCAAGGCTTTCAGCCAATGAAAAGACCGGTGCCCCGCGGCTGCTCTGGACCCTAGGGTGGAATCTCCCGGCCTGCTGGCTCACCACAGGCCCCGATCCAGGGTGGACAGCGCATGACCGACGACGTTTTTGAGAACGCAGTTTTGGCTTCTCCTCCGGCTGCGGGCTTCCCCGTTTCCTTCCCCGCCTCCACCGCACCCGTCATCCCCGGATTCTTTCCGGATCCGACCATCTGCCGCGCCGGTGACGACTACTACCTGGCCACCTCCAGCTTTGAGTACTTTCCCGGGGCTCCGGTGTTCCACAGCCGCGACCTGGTCACGTGGGAGCAGGTGGGAAACATCCTGACCCGGCGCTCCCAGTTCGCAGCCGGCGACAGGCGGCCCTCCGGCGGCATCTTCGGCTCCACCCTCCGGTACCACAACGGCACCTTCTGGTTCGTGACAACCAACATGAGCGAGTTCGGCGGCGGACACCTGCTGCTGACGGCAGATAATCCGGCCGGTCCGTGGAGCGATCCGGTGCAGATTCCCGGGACACTCGGCATCGACCCGGACCTTGCGTGGGACGCCGACGGAAACTGCTACTTGACCTGGATGGGTTTCGGCCCGGCCGACAACGGGTCCGGCATTGTCCAGGCCCGGCTGGATCCGCAGGCCGGCAAACTGCTCGAACCGCCCCGGAAGGTGTGGCAGGGGACCGGGCTGGCCTTCCCTGAGGGGCCACACCTGTACCGCGTCGGGGACTGGTGGTACCTGCTGCTGGCCGAGGGTGGAACCGAGCGCGGCCACGCGGTGTCGGTGAGCCGGAGCGCGGCGCCGGAGGGGCCTTTCGAGCCGCACCCGCAGAACCCCATTTTCAGCCACCGGAGCACTGCTGCCGTAGCCCAGAACACCGGCCACGCTGATTTGGTGCAGACAGCGTCGGGAGAATGGGCCGCGGTCTACCTGGGCGTGCGCCCCCGCGGCTCCGTCCCCGGCTACCACGTGCTGGGCAGGGAGACCTTCCTGGCAGGCATCCGGTGGGACCAGGGCTGGCCGGCGTTCGAGGAGGACCACTACCAGGTGCCCCGCGTGCCCACTTCGTTCACCGACGATTTCCGCTCAGGGGAGCTGCACCTGCGCTGGATCGCGCCCGGGGAGGACCCGGCGTCGTTCACTTCACCGGATGCTGAAGGCCTGCTGATCAGCGGAAGCGGCAACGGGGACGTTGGGCCGTTGTTGGCCACGCGTGTCAGGGACGAGGCATGGACGGGATGCGCGTCGGTCCGGCCCCGGGACGGTGCCACGGCCAGGTTCGAACTGCGGGTCGATGCCTCGCACTGGTACGGGGTGGAAACGGACGGGACCACTGTCCGCGCCGTCGCCCGGATCGGGCCGCTCCAGCAGGAGCTGGGTTCGGCCGCCTGCGGGCACGTCGACGGCGGGGCGCCGGCTGAGGGCGACGTGCAGCTTGTGATCGTCAGCAGTGCAGCGCCCAATGCCGGGCTGCCCGGGAAGAACTACGGGCCGGACGATGTCTCGCTGGGCTTCCAACAGGACGGGCAGCTGACCGCCCTGGCCACGCTGGACGGCCGCTATCTGTCCAGCGAAGTGGCCGGAGGGTTCACCGGCCGGGTCATGGGCCTGTCCGTGCGGAATGGCAGCGCCGTCCTGGAACGCTTCGACTACCGGGCCGGGGAACCCGCGTAAAGCCCGCAGGTTCCCCGGCCACGCTCCTAGTTAAAGTGTGGAGGCGTCGATGACGAACCGGTAGCGCACGTCTGACGCCAGGACACGCTCGTAGGCGTCGTTGATCTTGCTCGCCGGGATGACCTCGATCTCGGCGCCCAGGTTGTGCTCGGCGCAGAAGTCGAGCATTTCCTGGGTCTCGCGGATGCCGCCGATCGCGGAGCCCGCGAAGGACCGGCGCCCCATGATCAGCGAGAAGACGTTGACCGGGAGCGGCTCGGCCGGAGCGCCCACGTTCACCAGGGCGCCGTCGAGGGTCAGCAGCTGCAGGTACGCGCTGATATCGATCGCTGCGCTGACCGTGTTGATGATCAGGTCGAAGGAGCCAGCCAGGTCCGGGAACGTGGTCTCGTCGCTGGTGGCGTAGAAGTGGTCCGCGCCCAGCTTCAGCCCGTCTTCCTGCTTCTTCAGGGACTGTGAGAGCACGGTGACCTCGGCGCCCATGGCGTGTGCGAGCTTGACGGCCATGTGGCCCAGGCCGCCCAGTCCGACGACGGCGACCTTCTTCCCGGGACCCGCACCCCAGTGCCGCAGCGGGGAGTAGGTGGTGATTCCCGCGCACAGCAAGGGAGCGGCGACGTCGAGTTCGATGCCTTCGGGGATGCTGACGACGAAGTCCTCGGTCACCACCACGTGGGTGGAGTAGCCGCCCTGTGTGATGGTGCCGTCGCGGTCCACGGCGCCGTACGTGCCGGTCATGCCGTTGAGGCAGTAATGCTCCTCGCCCTTCTTGCAGTTGACGCATTCGCGGCAGGAATTGACCATGCAGCCGACACCCACGCGGTCGCCGACGGTGTGCCTGGTGACGGCGGAACCGACCTCGGTGACGATGCCGGCGATTTCGTGGCCTGGGGCGAGCGGGTACTGCTGGGGTCCCCAGTCGCCGCGGACGGTGTGGATGTCCGAGTGGCAGATGCCGGCAAACTTGATTTCGATCAGGACGTCATGCGCGCCGACGTCGCGGCGTTCGACGGTTGTGGGGATGAGGTCGCCCGTTGCGGACGGGGCGGCGTAGGCATTGGCGGTAAGCATGGTTCTCCGTAAGTTGGGTAGGGGATCGGTTGGTTGGGTGGAAGATGTGGGAGCGGTGTCGCTACTTATCCAGCAAACCCCCTACTGTATCTGCGCGGAAGGCCCTGCTGGTACAGGTACTGACAGACCCTCCCACGGGAACGCGGGGCGCCCTAGCGTTGAAGGGTGGACCACCGTCCACAGCCCAACCAAGGAGAATTTTGGAAATCCAACCCAAAACCCCCAGCACCAAGGGACCCGCCGAAATGTTCACCGGTGACGTCTGGTTCGACGTCATCGCCCGGGGCGAGGAGCCCTCGCAGCTGCGCGTGAACATGGTCCGGTTCGGCCCCGGCGCCCACACCGCCTGGCACACCCATGCCAACGGACAGACCCTGCACGTGACCGAGGGCCTGGGCCTGGTCCAGTCCCGCGGCGGCGAGGTCATCGAGGTCCGGCCCGGCGACACGATCTACACACCCCCGGGGGAGTGGCATTGGCACGGCGCGGCACCGGAGCACTTTATGAGCCACCTCGCCATGTGGGAGGCGCTGGGCGAGGGGCAGGAAGGCCCGGAGACCCAGTGGGGCAGCCACGTCACCGGGCCGGAGTACCCCGGAACGCAGCACGCCGGGATTAACTAGCCCGGAAAGCAGGCCTATTTAATCCCGGCGAACAGCTCGTTCAATTCGGATGTCAGCTGCTTCTGGATGGCGGGCGTGCCGATTTCCTTGCCGTCGATGTGGTTCACGGGCGCAAGCAGCCGGATGCTGGAAATAAGCCAGACGGCATCGGCGTCCAGGAGGTCCTGCGGTTCCAGGGGCCCGTAGCCGAGTTCCCAGCCCGCTGCTTTGGCGGCAGTGAAGAGCGCCCCCTGGGACGTCCCGGGAAGGATGCCGCTGTCCAGTTGCGGCGTGATGAGCCGCTTGACCTGGCGGGCGCCGCCGTCGGACGTTTCCAGATGCGCAAGCAGCACAGTGGACGTTGGCCCCTCCAGGACGCGGCCGTCGGAGGACGTGAAGATGACGTCGTCGGCGCCCTGTTTGTGCGCGTGCCGGAGCGCTGCCATGTTGACCGCATAGGACAGGGTCTTGGCGCCCATCAGCAGCCACGGGGCGCGCTCGGCCACGCCGCTGTCGTAGCCACGGTCCAGGAGGATGACGTCGATGCCGGTCTCGCGCTGGCGGCGGGCGGCAGCGCCCACCGGGGAAACCTGGACCCAGCACGTGGGGGATGCTGCGCCCTCCACCCCGCGGGTGACTACGAGCTTGACCACCAGCTCGTCCTCCGCGGGGGCGGGCGCGGGATGCTGCGCCCGGTGGTCCGCCACGCCCGTCGCGATGGCCGCACGCCACTGGTCCTGGTTCGGAATCACCAGGTCCAGTGCCTCCGCAGAACCCTCCAGCCGGTCCAGGTGCGCCTGGAGCTTCCGGACCGTTCCGCCCACTGCCAGCATTGTCTCGAACACGCCGTCACCACGGGTGGCCCCCTGGTCGGTGACCATCAGCTGCGGCTGCGAGGCATCCGCCAGTCGGCCGGCCGGGAACCCGGGATCCAGGAAAACGAGCACCACGGAAGCAGGAGAAGTCATGGCTCCAGCTTAGTCCGGCCGCCCGCGGCTAAGCTGTGGTCAACGCCTTGGCCGGAAACCGTCCGGAGGGTGCACATAGTCCGGGGGTTTTCGAAGTGTTGTGGCCGTTTTCGCTTGCCGGCACGGTGCCGGGCTGGTTGACCCTGCTGCTCGCCGCCGCCGACCTCGTGATCCGGGTAGCAGCCCTGGGCATCATCCCCGGCAACCGGCGCCCCACCACCGCCATGGCCTGGCTGCTGGTCATCTTCTTTGTCCCGTTCGTGGGCCTGGTCCTGTTCCTGCTGTTCGGTAACTTCAAGCTGTCCAGCCGCCGCCGCCAGCAGCAGGAAACCGTCAACGCCCGCGTGCGGTCCGGCATCTCGGCGCTCGCCGACGTCGAAAGTGAATACCCCGGACCGGAGTGGGTGAGGTCCGCTGGTGAGCTGAACCGCAGGTTGGGCTCCCTTCCCATGGTGGACGGCAACTCGGTGGAGCTTATCCCCGGCTATCCGGACTCGATGCTGGCCATGACCGAGGCGGTGCGCAAGGCGAAAACGTTCGTCAACGCCGAGTTCTACATCATGAGCACAGACCACATCACCGACGACCTGCTCACCGCGCTGGAAGAGGCTGCTGAGCGCGGCGTGGAAGTCCGGGTGCTGTTCGACCACATCGGCACCCTCCGGGTCAAGGGCTACCGCAACCTGCTCAAGCGGCTGAGATCAGGCAAGATCCAGTGGAAGCGCATGCTGCCGCTGCTGCCCATCCATGGCCAATGGCGCCGGCCGGACCTCCGCAACCACCGCAAGATCATGGTGATCGACGGCGAACTCGCCTTCACCGGATCGCAGAACCTGATCGAGCCCTCCTACAACAACCCCAAGCACCGTAAGGCCGGCCGCGAATGGGTGGAGCTGATGGCCTGCCTGCGCGGTCCCATCGTCACCACGCTCAACGTTGTTTTCGCCACTGACTGGCTCAGCGAGACCGACGAGTCCCTGGAACACCAGCTGCAGCTGCCGGCCAATCCCTCCCCTGGCACGGTCACCGCCCAGGTGGTTCCCAGCGGCCCGGGGTTCATCACCGAAAACAACCTGCGTCTCTTCACCACCCTGATCTACTCCGCCCAGCACCGAATCTCCATCTGCAGCCCCTACTTTGTGCCAGACGATTCACTGCTTTATGCCATCACCACGGCCGCCCAGCGCGGCGTGGATGTGGAACTGTTCGTCTCGGAGAAGGGCGACCAGTTCCTGGTCCACCACGCGCAGCAGTCCTACTATGAGGCGCTGCTGGAGGCCGGGGTGAAGATCTACCTCTACCGGGCCCCGTTTGTGCTCCACGCCAAGCACTTCACCATTGACGATGAAGTGGCGGTCCTCGGCTCTAGCAACATGGACATGCGCTCCTTCTCGCTGAACATGGAAGTGTCCGTGATGCTCCTGGGCGCGGACATTGTCAATGACATGCGTGCGGTGGAGAACACGTACCGGGACATTTCCCACGAACTCAAGCTCGAGGACTGGCTGAACAGGCCGCTCGCTGCCCGCTATATCGACAACGTTGCCAGGCTGACCGCGACGGTCCAGTAGGCCCTAGCCCTCGGGGAAGTCCGCGCCCAGCGTGGACAGCACGCCGTAGGCCTTGACCCGGATCTCGTCGTATTCCTCGTCCGGAACGGAGTCCGAGGTGATGGCGCCGCCGATGCCGAGCGTCAGTTCCGCCACGGGCCCGCCGCCGTCCCCGTCCCCGGAGCCATCCACGTCCGCGGAGCCGGTGTCGATCACCAGGGTGCGGATGGCCACGGCCAGGTCCGTGGCACCGTTGAGCGAGAAGTAGCCGATCGCCCCGGAGTAGAGGCCGCGGGGGCCCTGCTCCAGCCGGTCCAGGATGGCCATGGTGCTGATCTTGGGGGCGCCGGTCATGGATCCTGCCGGGAAGCACGCCGCCACGGCCTCGGCCCGCGGCGAGCCGGGCAGCAGCTTAGCGTCGATGGTGCTGACCATCTGGTGCACTGTGGCGTAGCTTTCGATCGCGCACAGCCTGCTGACGGTGACGGATCCGGGTTCCGCGAAGTGGCTGAGGTCATTGCGCAGCAGGTCCACGATCATGATGTTCTCGGCCCGGTCCTTCAGCGAGGTTTCCAGGTCGCGGCGCAGCTGGGCGTCAAGGACCGGATCCGAGGCCCGGCGGCGGGTGCCCTTGATAGGCTCGGCGCGCATGCCGCCGTCGGACGCTATCTTGAGGAACCGTTCCGGCGACGTGCTGGCCACCGCCAGCCCGCCGAACCGCAGGTAGCTGGCGAACGGCGCCGGGTTCCTTCGGCGCAGGGCCAGGTACGTGCTCCATGGTGCAGCCTCCGCCGCGGGCACGCGCGCCGAAAGCATGGTGGTGAGGCAGACCTCGTAGGAGTTTCCGTCGCCGATTTCGTGCTGGGCGGCCACGATCTTGTCCTTGTACTCCGGCTCGCTGTCGCGGCTGCTGAACACCGGCGGACGTACGACGGCGGTGCTGCCGCCGGCCTGGTCCGCCGTCGCGCCATTTTGCTGGGCCGCTGAGGGTGCTTCCGCAGTTGCGGCCGCGGCCAGCACGGTGCTCCGTGCCGCTTCCAGCCAGCCGTCCGTGTCCGGTGCCTCCAGCGCGAGCAGCCAGGCGGCGCCCTCGGCGTGGTCCAGGACCACGGCCCGGCCGGCGAAGATCAGGGCAGCATCCGGGGTTGCTGCGGCGACATCCGAGCCGCCGGTTTCGCGCTTGAGCTCGTAGCCCAGGCAACCCAGCCAGCCAAGGGCGAAGTCGCAGGGATAACCCTCCGGAGTGCGGACCGCCCGGCGTCCCCAGACAGTGTCCAGCCAGCGGAAGAAAGGACCCGGCACCCGGGCGGTGGCGCAGCCGGCGGCGATTTGGCTCTCGCCTGACCGGTGCGTGACCGTCTGGCCGAACACGCCGTCGTCGTCCGCCAGGATGCTGAAGCGGCCGCGCCCGGCGGCGGGGGACTGCCCGACCGGCGGGGTCGAGGAGGCATTGGAGGAGTCCAGCCAGACGGCGTTGAGTGAACCGCCGTACAGCCCGGCGAAGAGTTCCGCCGCGTCCGGGCGGCAGTCCAGCCGTTCCGCGCGGAGCCGGAGGCCCCGGCGGGCGGACAGCTCAGGGACCAATGCCGGTGCCAGCGAGGGCAGGTAGGTCAGGAGCTGCAGGACATCGGCGGGGGCCGCGCCGTCCGCCTGGTTCAGCACGCGGATGTCCGCGTGGCCCGGGACGTCATCGCCGGCGAGCCACGCGTCCTCCTGGGCAGCCCACTGGTCCCAGAACGGCTCATAGGTTCCACCGTCACGGTCCAGCGCCCGAGTCCGGCGGACGTCGTCAGGGGAGTCGGCCCAGATCACGGCGCTGAGCAGCGGCCGGGCCCCGGCTGCTGCGGCGCCCACTCCCTCAATGATCACGATCTCGGCGGGCAGCGTGACCCGGGTGTCGCCGTCGTAGTGTTTTTCCCAGTCCCAGCTGGTCCAGGTGGCGCGTTCGCCGTGGCTCAGGGGCGTCAGGACAGTGGAGATGTAGCGCTCGATGCCGGCGGCGAGGCCATTCCAGCCGGGGTAGATGTCCTCGAGGTGGAAGAGGGCGACCTTGTGGTGGTTCCGCAGCCGGGCGGCAAGTTCGATGGCAAGAGTGGTTTTCCCTGCGCCGGATCGCCCGTCGATGGCGATGATCACAGGTGCGGGGGTCATGAAATAGAGCGTACCTGCTGATGCTCCTGCAGCCGGTGCCAACCCTGGTTCCCGACGACGGACCGGACGTGCTCAATGATCCCCGGCAGGGCCGCGTGGATCTGGTGCCACACGGCGTCGAAGTCAGCCTGGCCGCCGTACCAGGGGTCCTCGATGCCCTGGTCCAGCAGGTCCTTGTGGGCAACCGCCGGGTCGAAGCTGCGCAGCATGCGGACCTTGTCCATGGCTTCCTGGTCCGGAGCGTATTCGCGCAGCCAGGCGTAGTGGTCGACATCCAGGGCGAGGATCAGGTCCCGCTCACGGAACCAGCCGGCCTGCCATTCGCGGGCGATGTGACGGTCGGAAGTGAGTTTCGTGGCCGCGAGCCGGCGGGCCGCCCGCGGGTCGATGGGACGCCCGGCCTCGTAGCCGGTGGTCCCGGCGGAGTCCACCTTCACGGCGGAGTCGAGCCCCTCCGCTTGCAGTGCCGCGGCCAGCATCAGTTCGGCCATGGGTGACCGGCAGATGTTTCCGGTGCAGACGGCAATGATCCGGTATGGGCTCGACGATGAGTTCATGGTGCTAAGCATGCTTGATACCACCGCTCTTGGCTAGCCGGTTTTCCGGATGTTTCGTGGATTCGTAAAGAGAATTGCAAAACCCGTCACATTACGGTTGCGACTGTTCATTTTGGGCCGCTGCGCGGTCCTGGGTCAGTGGATCAGGGCAAGGAGAATGCCGACAGCCACAAACAGGGCGCCGAAGATCCGGTTGAGGATCTGCTGCCCGCGGGCATTGTGCGTGAAGCGCTGGAACGACTTGGCGGCAGTGGCGAAAAAGAACCACATGACCAGGATGTCGATCGCGACCACCGTGGCCGTCAGCACAACGTACTGCGGCATGAGCGGCTGTTCGGGTCGGATGAACTGCGGCATGAATGCCAGGAAAAAGACGATCGCCTTGGGGTTGAGCAGGTTGACCCACAGGCCGCGCCGGAACATGGACCAGGCGGGCTCGTTGCGGAGGGACCCGGCCGTTTCCTGGTCGGGTTGCGGTTTGGCCAGGAACTGGCGGATGCCCAGGTACACCAGATAGGCGGCTCCGGCGTAACGGATCACGTTGAAGGCGACCGGGGAACTGGCCACCAGCACCCCCACCCCGAGGGCAACAATCATCACGTGGAGGACCAGGGCTGCCTGCTGGCCCAGGATCCCCCAGATGGACCGGCGGAATCCGGACGTCAGGGAGTTGCTCATGGTGTTGATCGCGCCGGCACCCGGAGTGAAGCTGACCAGGACGCCGGCGCCCGCGAGGGCGAGCCAAAGGGAGAATTGCACCTGCCAAGTTTAGTGCCCGTTCACCACAGGGTGGTCACGGGGCCAAATGCCTGGAGATCCTCATCGGCGGTCACCAGGGTGAGTCCTTCCGGCCTGTCTGAACCAAGCAGAATAGCCACCAGTTCCGGATCGCTGAGGGCCCCAATTCCCAACCGAAGCAGCCTCTCCCGAGGACGCGCGCTCTCAGGCAGACCTGTCATCCGAAAAGGGTCAGCCACACTTGCCATGCCTTGAGTGCACCCAATGGTCCATGGTGCAAGGGAGGCTGAGGTGGTAGCGGTCAAAGTAGTAGTGCGGCCCATTGGACATGTATTCGTCACCTTCGAGGCCAAAATGCCCGATCATGAGGAACCCGCGCTGCAAGGCACTTGCTCGCAGCGCCTCCGCTTCTGCAAGAATCGGCGCGTCGACGGCCGTGCACTCCGGCCAGGCCCCGGCGTGGGCGATGGCAAAGTAGCGTGTCCTGTCGGTATTCAGTTGGCGCAGGATGGCGTCGAAATGGGGCTCCAGCCGCCCGCCGAATTGATGGCTGACAACCTGGATGTCCGCGAACTGCATGTCGGCGTCCAGTTCAATGACAACGAGCTTGGGCAGTACATTGCCTTCGGGCACTATCAACAAGCGGGCAAGAATCTCGAGGTCAAAGCCTGCCTGAATGATCATGGAATGACGCTATAAGGGCGCAGTGGTGAGGGGCAGAGATGAACTTCCCCATGTGGAAAAGTCGGGCCAGGCCAGAAGGTGCGCCCGCGTAGCGGCAGCCCAGTATTCCTATGCCCGGGCGATGACCTCGCCGTTCGGGATCAGGAACCAGCCGTCGTCGGTGGATCCCCAGCGGTGCCAGCCCGCGGATATGCGCGCGAGGTCCGCGGCATTGGCGAAGCCGTACTCCAAAGCCTGCTCGGCGAAGGCGGAATGCAGCACGCGCTCGCCCCAGACGCGGGCCTGCCAGCGGCGCTGCTGTCCGGTGGCGTAGAGCCAGTTGCTGCTGGTGGGGGCGACGTCGGTGAAGCCGGCGGACTGCGCCCACGAAACCAGGCGCCGCCCGGCGTCGGGCTCCGCCCCGTTGCGGCGGGCGATCCGCTGGTACAGATCCATCCACTCGTCCAGCTCTGGCAAGGCGGGGTACCAGCTCATGCCGTGGAAGTCGGCGTCCCGCACCGCCACAATCCCGCCCGGTTTTGCCACGCGCCGCATCTCCCGGAGCGCCTCCACCGGGTCGGTGAGGTGCTGCAGCACCTGGTGGGCGTGGACGACGTCGAACGTTTCGTCCTCGAAATCAAGGTCGTAGATGTTCCCGGCCAGGAACTCCGCATTGTCCACGCCGCGTTCGGCGGCAAGCGCCGAGGCCTGCGCGATGATGTCCGGCGACCGGTCCAGCCCGGTGACCTTTCCCGGCGCCACCAGCCCTGCGAAATCGCAGGTGATGCTCCCGGGCCCGCAGCCCACGTCGAGCACTGAGGTTCCGGGTGTGAGGTGCGGGAGAACAAAGGCCGCCGAATTCTCAGCGGTCCTGGAGGCATGGGCGCGGACCACCGACTCGTGGTGGCCGTGGGTGTACACATCGTCTCCGGGCTGCTCCGCACTCATAACCAAACGCTACCGCCGCGGTGCTTCGAATGGGAGGAACCGCCGTCGCGCGTTCGCCCTAGGCTGGCGGTGTGGCGGAGGCGGGGCCGCCGTCGGCCGCTTCCTGGCGGGCCGTGATGGTGGCCTCCACCATGGCGGTCATGAAGCGTGTCACGAGCTCCAGCTCTTCAGGGGAGAACGCGGCCATGGCCGTGCCCATGTGGCGCGAGAGCGGCATGAACATGGCTCCGCCGTCCTGGAACGCCTTGGGCGTCATGCGGAGCTGGACCTGCCGCCGGTCCGTGCCAAGCCGCTCGCGGACCACATGCCCGGACTGGTCCAGCCGGTCGATCAGGGCGGTGGTGGCCGGCGAGCTGAGGTGGAGCTCCTTGCGCAGGATGCCGGGAGTGACCACCGTGCCCTTCGCGGTGTGGCGCATGATGACGGCGAGTGCGTTGAGGTCCGTCCGGTGCATGTCGTTCCGGCCGCCCGCGGTATCCACGTAGCGGTTGGCCTCAAGCGTGAAGTCCTGTAGCAGGCGGACCAGGGACTGCGGCGCGGAGTTGGCAGGACGCTGGAACGCTTCCTCTGTCATGTTCCACCTCCTCTGCTCGCTTGCCTGGTGCCCTGACGGATATTACTCCAGCAATGCCGGCCGGGCGGACTCTCCGCAACTGCGATCGCCTACTCACTTATCTCTATGATGGAGATACTCTATGATGGAATCAATTGTATTGCTTCCGTTCCCGAGCCCAGAAGGAATCATGAAATCCAGTCCCCAACACAGCGCAAGGGTCCCGTTCTGGCTGCGCTGGCTCATTCCCGTCCTGCTGGTGCTTACGTGGCTGGCCATCGCCGGGGTGGGCGGACCAACCTTCGGCCGGCTCGATGAGGTCTCCTCCAACGACCAGGCCTCGTTCCTTCCCGCCGGCGCCGAGGCCACCGCCGCGCAGGACTGGCAGGCGAAGTTCCGCGATTCAGACGAGATCCCGGCCGTCATCGTTATTGAGAGCGGGGCCGCCATCAGCCCTGCCCAGCTGGGCGAGCTGGCTTCCCTGAAAACCGGCCTGGAAGAGCTGGACCTCGGCAGCGCGGTGATCGGCCCCATCCGGTCGGAAGACGGCAAGGCCGTGCAGTTCATCGCCCCGATGGGGTCCTCCGGGGAGACCAAGGAGTCGGTCCAGGAGCTGCGGGCCTTCCTCGCTGAGGCTGCGCCCGAAAGCATGCAGACCTTTGTGACGGGACCCGCCGGGCTGACGGCCGACCTGGTCAGCGCCTTCGCCGGTATCGACGGCATCCTGCTGCTGGTGGCGCTCGGTGCGGTGTTTGTCATCCTCCTGATCGTCTACCGTTCCCTCCTCCTGCCCATTGCCGTGCTCCTGAGCTCCGTCTTCGCCCTGTGCGCCGCCATCCTGCTGGTGTTCGGCATGGCCAAGCTCGGCTGGATCCAGCTCAACGGCCAAAGCCAGGGCATCCTGTCCATCCTGGTGATCGGCGCCGCCACGGATTACGCCTTGCTTTACGTGGCACGGTTCCGGGAGGCGCTGACCCACACCACCAACCGGACAGCCGCCGTATTGACCGCCTGGAAGGCCTCGTTCGAACCGATCCTGGCCTCCGGCGCCACCGTCATCATCGCCCTGCTGTGCCTGCTCTTCTCCGATCTCAATTCGAACAAGGCGCTGGGTCCGGTGGCGGCGGCCGGTATCCTCTGCTCGCTGTTTGCGGCCCTGACCCTGCTGCCTGCGCTGATGGCGCTCCTGGGCCGGGCGGCGTTCTGGCCGTTCCGTCCCAAGCTCGTTCCGGCGGGCGAGCGCGAGCCCGAGCTGGTCACCGGACTCGAAGGGCAGAAGGGCATCTGGCGGGCCACGGGTTCGCTGGTATCGCGCCGCCCGCGCACGGTCTGGGTCGCATCGGTCCTCCTGCTGCTCGTGGCTTCTGCCGGCGTGCTGCAGCTGAAGGCCAACGGTGTGCCGCAGACCGACGTCATCCTCTCAGCCTCCAACGCGGTGGACGGCCAGGACGCGCTGGCGCGCCATTTCGACGCCGGCAGCGGCAGCCCCGCCGTCGTGGTTGCGGACCAAAGCAAGGCTGACGAGGTGCTGGCCAAGGTGAAGGCGGCCGACGGCGTAGGGGGCGCCTACCTCCTGGCTGCAGGCAGTGTGCCCATCACTGGCGCCCCCGGGACTCCCAGCGCACCGGACGTCCGGGAAGGCAAGGTGCTGATCAATGCCACGCTCAACTTTGCGGCGGATTCCATTGAGGCGGAGGACGCCGTCAGGGTCCTGCGTGAGGATGTACAAACGATCGACGCCGGCGCCCTGGTGGGCGGCGTGACGGCCACGGCGCTGGACACGAACACCACAGCCCAGCGCGACCTGGTAATCATCATCCCCATCGTGCTGGTGGTCATCCTGTTCATCCTGATGCTGCTGCTTCGCTCCGTGGTGGCGCCTGTCCTCTTGGTGCTCTCCGTTGTGCTGTCGTATGCGGCTGCCATGGGCGTCTCCGCTCTGGTATTCAACAATGTCTTCGGATTTCCGGGCGCCGACGCCACCGTTCCGTTGTTCGGGTTCGTGTTCCTGGTGGCACTGGGCGTGGACTACAACATCTTCCTGATGAGCCGGGTGCGCGAGGAGTCTCTCAAGCACGGGACACGGCCAGGCATCCTCCGTGGCCTCGGCGTGACGGGAGGGGTGATTACTTCGGCCGGCGTGGTGCTCGCCGCCACGTTCGCTGCCCTCGGGGTCATTCCCATCATGTTCCTGGTGCAGCTGGCGTTCATTGTGGCCTTCGGCGTGCTGCTGGACACCGTGCTGGTGCGCTCGCTGCTGGTCCCCGCACTGGCATACGACATCGGCCCGCGTATCTGGTGGCCGTCGAAGCTGGGGCGCCCGGAGCTGGATGCGGCCCTGGCGGGGGACTCCGGCGCCTTGGAGGCCGAGCCGGAGGGCGCCGGCCGCCGCTAGGCCTCGCACTTAGCCCTGCGCGCGCCACCAGGCCACCGTGGCCGCAGCCGCTTCCGGAAGGGGCATGGGGCGCAGGCCGAGGGCTGCTTGGCTCGCGGCCGAGTCCATCACGAAAGGCTCAGCGAACTGGTACTGCAATTCGGCCAGTTCGCGGACATCCTTCGAGAACACCCCGAGCGCGCTGAGCGCCCAGCCCGGTATGCCTGCCAGCTTGGGGGCGGCCACCCCGCCGGCGTCGGTGAAGGCTGTGGCCAGCTGCCGCTGCGTGACTGCCGGGCCGGTGGGGGCGTGCCACACCTTGTTCCACAGCGGGGGCGTCCCCGCTGCCTGGATCATCGCCGCGGCCAGGTCCGGTACGTAGGTGAACGAATGCGGCTGGTCGGCGCTCCCGATCACCCACACCTTCTTGCCGGCCAGCACGGCGGGGACCATGCGCTCGCCGGCGTGGGAGGTCCTGACCCGCGGTCCGAAAAAGTCGCCGGCCACCACGCTGACAGTGTCCGTCGGTGAGGCGTTCCTCGCGTCCAGCAGCGCGGTCCGCACGCCCCGCTTGCCTCCATGCGCCGTCCGCGGCCCAGCCTCGGTCATGGGGCGTCCGGGCTCGCTGTATGAGTAGAGGCTCTCGGGAAAAACGACGACGGCGCCCGCCCCGCCGGCCGCGGCCAGCACCTTTTGCTCGGCAACGGGCAGTTCGGCCTGCCACGCGTCCTCCGTGTAGGACGAGCCGTGGATGCAGTGAAAGACGGCGGTGGCGCCCGAGAAGGCGTCCCGCAGCTGGGCCGCGTCCTGCACGTCCGCCTTCACCCGCTCCACCAAGGGGTGCTCGGGACCATTGCCGGACCGGGTGAGGATCCGGACCTTCTTTCCCCGCTCCGCGAGCTGCTCTGCGACCGTCCAGCCCACGGGCCCGGCTCCGGTAACAACGTAGACATCGTTCATGATTTCGCCTCAAGGATTCCGCTAGAGAGCACCGCTCTCTATTAAGCCTGCGCCTGCGCCGGGAACATGTCAAGAGCGGTGCTCTCAATTGTTGACAGTGCTCTGCTTTGTGCGATGCTGGAGCCATGAGTGACGCTGCCGCGGAAGCGGAAACCGCCCGTCGGACGCCGCGCGAACGGGCCCGGGCCCAGACCATCGCCGACATCGTCCTGCTGGGCAGGGACCACCTGGCCACGCATGGCGCAGCGGCCTTGTCCCTCCGGGCCGTCGCCAGGGACCTGGGCGTGGTCTCCTCGGCCGTCTACCGCTACGTGGCCAACCGCGACGAACTCCTTACCCTCCTGCTGGTGGACGCCTACGGCGAACTCGGCGACGCCGTCGACAAGGCGGTGGACGCGGTGCCTTCGGGCGACCACGCCGGCCGGTTTAGGGCGCTCGGCAGGGCCGTCCGGGATTGGGCCTTGCGCGAGCCTGCGCGCTACGGGCTGCTGTTCGGCAGTCCGGTGCCCGGCTACCAGGCGCCCGCGGGGCGGACCACCATGCCGGGCACTCGCGTGGTGTTCCGTCTGATCAGCATTTTTGACGCCGCCCACCGCGACGGTGCACTGGTGCCGGCGGCGAGTGCCGCCGTCGTGCCTTCCTTGTCCGCAGACTTTGACGCAATCCGTACCGAACTTGGGCTTGCCGTGCCCCGCGAGATCCTGGCGAACGGCGCGCTCGTGTGGACGTCGATATTCGGTGCCGTCAGTTTCGAGGTATTCGGCCAGTACGGCCCGGATACCTTCAGTGCACGCGACGAACTCTTTGAGCACCATCTCACCGTGCTTGCGGGTCTGGTGGGGCTGCGGTCGAGCTAATTGGCGGCGGGGCGTCACGCTGGGCACGCTTTTGGCGGCTCCGGCAGGTGGTGCCTCCCGGATTTCCGCGCCGGAAACATCGTTGCAGCCGCAAAAGCGTGCCGTCCGTGACGCCGACGGCGTCCTGGCCGCCCCTGTTTTGCCGGCTCCATGCTGAGTAGACTCCAAATGCGCCCGAAGGGACGCGGAAGCTCAAGGGAGAGATGCCGCCATGACCGAAAACCGTGAATCCGCAGCCGGCGGGCAGCCCCGCAAGGGCAGTTCGGCCCCGGGGCTGGAAGGCGAAGGCGGGCAGTACACCGAAGGCGACTACGGCGACGCGGGCAGCGTGGAGGCTCCCGCCGATCAGCCCGTGGACGGGGAATATCCCGACGGCGACTACGGCGATGCGGGCACGTCTGGAACTGCGCGCGAGGTTGAGGTGGATGAGGACCGGAACTCTTAGAACGGACCCCATCCCCTCTGTGCATCGCCCACCGCGGCCCGTTCACGCACAGCGAAACGGGTCCGAACGCCCTGTCTGGCCAAACGAAAACCCCGGAAATCCGGGGTAGGTGACGCCTTTCCTGCGGTCGAGAATCCAGAGTTGAGCGTACTTGACTCAACTTTGGATTGACATCTTTCCGGCCCGGGGTAAAGTTGAGTGCAGAACGCTCAATGAGTGGGCGCCAGCAAGTTTCCAAGGAAAGAAGGAAGCAACACATGTCACGTGCAGTAGGTATCGACCTCGGAACCACCAACTCCGTCGTCTCCGTTCTCGAAGGTGGCGAGCCCACCGTTATTGCCAACGCCGAGGGTGGCCGCACCACGCCGTCGGTCGTTGCATTCTCCAAGTCCGGCGAAGTCCTGGTCGGCGAGATCGCCAAGCGCCAGGCCGTCAACAACATTGACCGCACCATCGCCTCCGTCAAGCGCCACATGGGCACTGACTGGAGCGTCGCCATTGACGACAAGAAGTACACCCCGCAGGAAATCTCCGCGCGTATCCTCATGAAGCTGAAGAACGACGCCGAGGCGTACCTGGGTGAAAAGGTCACCGACGCAGTGGTCACCGTTCCCGCGTACTTCAACGACGCCGAGCGCCAGGCCACCAAGGAGGCCGGCGAAATCGCGGGCCTGAACGTCCTGCGCATCGTCAACGAGCCCACCGCCGCAGCCCTGGCCTACGGCCTGGACAAGGGCAAGGAAGACGAACTCATCCTCGTCTTCGACCTCGGTGGCGGTACGTTCGACGTCTCCCTGCTCGAAGTTGGCAAGGACGAAGACAACTTCTCCACCATCCAGGTCCGCTCCACGGCCGGTGACAACCGCCTCGGCGGCGACGACTGGGACCAGCGCGTTGTGGACTACCTGCTGAACCAGCTCAAGGTCAAGGGCATCGACCTGTCCAAGGACAAGATCGCCCTGCAGCGCCTCCGCGAAGCATCCGAGCAGGCCAAGAAGGAACTGTCCTCCTCCACCAGCACCAACGTTTCCCTCCAGTACCTGTCCGTCACCCCCGACGGCCCGGTGCACCTGGACGAGCAGCTGACCCGCGCCAAGTTCCAGGACCTCACCAAGGACCTGCTGGAGCGCACCAAGAAGCCGTTCCACGATGTCATCAAGGAAGCCGGCATCAAGCTTTCCGACATCAACCACATCGTCCTGGTGGGTGGTTCCACCCGCATGCCCGCCGTCTACGATCTGGTCAAGGAACTCGCCGGCGGCAAGGAGCCGAACAAGGGCGTCAACCCGGATGAAGTTGTGGCCGTTGGCGCAGCACTCCAGGCCGGCGTGCTGAAGGGTGAGCGCAAGGACGTCCTCCTGATCGACGTCACCCCGCTGTCCCTCGGCATCGAAACCAAGGGTGGCGTCATGACGCACCTGATCGAGCGCAACACCGCCATCCCCACCAAGCGGTCCGAGACCTTCACCACCGCTGACGACAACCAGCCGTCCGTGGCCATCCAGGTCTTCCAGGGCGAGCGCGAGTTCACCCGCGACAACAAGCCGCTGGGCACGTTCGAGCTGACCGGCATCGCGCCGGCTCCGCGCGGCGTCCCGCAGGTCGAGGTTACGTTCGACATCGACGCCAACGGCATCGTCCACGTCTCCGCGAAGGACAAGGGCACCGGCAAGGAACAGTCCATGACCATTACGGGCGGTTCCAGCCTCTCCAAGGAAGACATTGACCGCATGGTCAAGGACGCCGAGGAGCACGCAGCGGAGGACAAGGCACGCCGCGAGGCGACCGACACCCGCAACACGGCCGAGCAGCTCGCCTACTCCGTGGACAAGCTGATCGCCGACAACGCCGACAAGCTGCCTGAAGAGGTCAAAACCGAGGTCCAGGCCGACGTCGACGCCCTCAAGAAGGCCCTCGAAGGCACGGACGACGCAGCAGTGAAGACCGCGTTCGAGAAGCTGCAGGCTTCCCAGTCCAAGCTCGGCGAGGCCATCTACGCCCAGGCCGGTTCACCGGACGGCGCCACCGGCGCTGCAGGTGCCGAAGGCGCCGCTCCCGCAGGTGACAAGACGGGTTCTGCCTCGGGCGAAGAAGACATCGTCGACGCCGAAATCATCGACGAAGACGAAGCGAAGAAGTAGCCATGCCGCACCACGGTAACGAGGAAGAGCACAACTCTTCATCCGACCACGGGGACAAAAACGGCAGCAGCCACCAGGAGCCGGTCATCCGGGACAACCGCAAGGTTGACCCGGTGACCGGGCAGGCACGGCACCCGGAAGGCGAATCGGCTGCCAAGGCGGCTTCGCCGGCCGCCGAGCCCGCCGACACCGACGGTGACGCACTGGCCCAGGCCGAGGAAATCCTCAACGGCATCGAGGTGCCGGCCGAGGAATCCGTGGCCCAGGGCGCAGGACATGCCGAGGCAGCCGAGCTGAAGAACGACTTGCTCCGCCTCCAGGCCGAGTACGTCAACTACCGCAAGCGCGTCGAACGCGACCGTGCCGTGGCAGGGGAGATGGCCGTCATCGGCGTCCTGAACTCGCTGCTTCCGGTCCTGGACGACGTCGACGCTGCCCGCCAGCACGGTGACCTGACCGACGGACCGTTCGCCGCGATCGCCACCAAGCTGGAGAATGCGCTGAAGACGTACGGCCTGGTCCGCATCGATGAGACCGGCGTGGAGTTCGATCCCACGATCCACGAGGCCCTCATCCAGCAGCCCGGCGAGGACATCGAAGTTGACACCGTCAGCCAGGTGCTCCGCTCCGGCTACAAGTCAGGCGAACGCGTCCTCCGGGCCGCACAGGTCATCGTCGCAGTTCCGGCGTAGTCCGCTCGTGAACGCGCCGAACGGATAAGGGGGCCCCGCCCCTACGCTGGGTGGCCAGGATCTGCGATCCTTAGCCACCCAGCTCCGGCAGGCCCGATGCCACTCCCGGGCCCCCTTATCCGTCCGTCGCTCGGCGGTTGTCTCGCCTAAGGTGAGATGAGCGCAGCGCAGCTGGATAGGGGGCCGCGGCGTGGCGGGCACCGCGAAGCGGGCACGGCCCCCTATCCAGCGGAGCATCAACGCGCCGGGCATTTAAGGTTTGAACGAGAAAGGAAACGCCATTGGCTAGCCAGGATTGGGTGGACAGGGACTTTTACGCGATCCTTGGTATCGCCAAGGACGCTTCCGACGCCGATATCAAGAAGGCTTACCGGAAACTTGCCCGCCAGCACCACCCGGACACCAACTCGGGGGACGCTGCGTCGGAGAAGAAATTCAAGGACATCTCCGAGGCCTATTCGGTGCTCTCGGATCCGGACGAACGCCAGCAGTACGACGCCATCCGGGCCATGGGCGGCGGGGCGCGCTTCGCCCCCGGCGGTGCCGGCGGCGGCAATGGCGGCTTCGAGGACATGTTCGGAGGCCTTTTCACCGGAAACGCTGGGCGGCACGCTGGCGGGTTCAGCACGTCCGGCGGCATTCCGCCCGAGTTCGCTGACCTGTTCGGCGGCGGAGGGTTCGGCGGCCAGACAGGTTTCCAGCGCCCGCCGACAAAGGGCGCGGACCGCACCGCAACAACCAGCATTTCCTTCGCCGGGTCCATCCGCGGCACCACCATCGGCCTGCGCGAACCCAGCGGCGACGTCATCGAGGTCCGCGTCCCCGCCGGCATCAAGGACGGCCAGAAGGTGCGCGTCCGCGGGCGGGGCCAGCCCGGACCGGCAGGCAACGGCGACCTCATGGTGGCTGTCACGGTCAAGGCCCACGACTTTTACACGCGAGACGGCGACAACCTCCGCATCCACGTACCGGTCACCTTCCCGGAAGCCGCTTTGGGCGCCGACATCCAGGTGCCCACCATCGACGGCGAGACGGTCAAGGTCCGCGTACCTGCCGGCACACCGTCCGGGCGTACGCTCCGGGTCAAGGGACACGGCGTGAAGACCTCCAAGGTCACCGGCGATCTCCTGGTGACCATCGACGTGGCGGTTCCGAAAAACCTGAACAAGGAAGCGGAAGCTGCCGTGAAGGCCTTTGCCGAGGCCACGGCCGACGCCGATGTCCGTGAAGGCCTGGCCGCCAAGGCCCGGCTCTAAGCAACGGAGCAGACCGTGGACATCAGCGCTGACCAGCCGATCTTCGTGATCTCGGTGGCGGCCGAACTGGCGGACATGCACCCGCAGACGCTCCGGCAGTACGACCGGCTGGGCATCGTTTCGCCGAGCCGGGCCCCGGGCAAGTCCCGCCGCTACTCGCAGCGGGACGTCAACATGCTGCGCGAAGTCCAGCGGCTGTCGCACGAAGGAGTTTCACTCGAAGGCATCAAACGGATCCTCGAACTCGAAAACCAGGTGGCTGCGCTGCAGCGCAGGGTGACCGAACTGACCGAGGAGCTGGGCCGCCGTCGTGATCCCCTTGACTCGCGGATCTTTGCCGCCGGCGCTGCCGGCGACGTGGTCAGCCTGGCCCGCGGCCAGCGCCCCCGCGCGAGGTCACAGGCCGTGGTGGTCTGGCGGCCCCGCGCCCTGGGCGAGTAGTTAGTAGAACCCCCACCAGCAATTCGAGTACCCACTACTCGTGACGGGCCGGGCGCCCCTGGCTTGAATGGAACCTGCAGCTGAGTCTCACAGCGCAGGTTTCAAGCCTTTGGGGGTGCATTCGAGTGTTTGGTTCATCATTCATCATGTTCGCCGGTTCAGTACCGGGGCAGATCCTGCTTGCCATCGGTCAGGTGGTGGTGGTGGTCTGCGTCTGTTTCGACATGGTCCGCGTTCTGTCCGTACCGAGGTCGCACCGCCGGTATGTGGCTTCCACCGTCTTCCGGACACTGGCCATCCCGTCGATTGTGTCCACGGGGTTGAGCGTCCTGATCGGCGCTGTCACCTGGTCCTGGATGGATGTGGTGATGTCCATGTTCGTGATGGTGGCCATCATTTTCCGGCTCCACCACGACACGGACGAGGACAACTGGTGGAAGGGCAAGGGCAAGAAGCTCGCCCGCTGGGCCCGCCGCCAGTTCAGCTCCCGGACGGCGGCGGCCCCGGCCATGGGCTAACTGGCGTAGGGGTCGGCGATGCCGATGTACTGGGTGGTGGTGTATTCGGCGATGCCTTCGGAGCCGCCTTCGCGTCCGAGTCCGGACTGCTTGACTCCGCCGAAGGGTGCTGCGGCGTTGGAGATGACGCCGGCGTTGAAGCCCACCATGCCGAACTCGATTTGTTCAGCCACCCGCAGCAGCCGGTTGAAGTCGCGGCTGTAGAGGTAGGAGGCGAGGCCGTATTCGCTGGCGTTGGCGAGCCGGATGGCGTCTTCCTCGGTGCTGAAGGTGGTGACCGGGGCGACGGGTCCGAAGATCTCCTGGCGGAGGATTGCTGCGTTGTTGGGGACGTTGGCCAGGACGGTGGGCGGGTAGAAGTAGCCGGGACCGTCCACGGGTGTGCCTCCGGTGAGGGCGGTGGCTCCGGCGTCGACGGCGGCGCTCACCAGTGCATGCACGTCGTCGCGGGCGCCGGCGTCGATGAGCGGGCCCACCTGGGTGCCGGGGTCGGTGCCGCGGCCGGTGGTGAGGGCGCCCATGGCGGCGGCGAACTTCCGGGTGAATTCGGGTGCGACGGTGTCCTGGACGAGGAACCGGTTGGCGGCGGTGCAGGCTTCGCCCATGTTCCGCATCTTTGCGGCCATGGCCCCTTCGACGGCCTTGTCCAGGTCCGCGTCCTCGAACACAATGAACGGTGCGTTGCCGCCCAGTTCCATCGAGGTCCGCAGCACGTTTTGCGCAGCGTCAGCCATCAAACGCTTGCCCACCGGTGTGGAGCCGGTGAAGCTCACCTTCCGCAGCCGGGAGTCCTTCAGGAGCGGGCCGGAGATGCCGGAAGCCGAGGCGGAGGAGACAACGTTCAGGACCCCTGGGGGCAGGCCGGCGTCGAGCATGGTCTGGGCGAAGTACTGCGCGGTGAGCGGGGTGAGTTTGGCCGGTTTGAGGACCATGGTGCAGCCTGCCGCGACGGCTGGGGCGACTTTGCGGGTGGCCATCGCCAGTGGGAAATTCCATGGTGTGATCAGCAGGCACGGGCCGACGGGTTTGTGCTGGACGAGGATCTTGTTTTTGCCCTCGGGGGTGGTGAGGTATCGGCCGTAGTCACGGACGGTTTCTTCGGAGAACCAGCGCAGGAATTCCGCGCCGTAGGTGACTTCGCCGCGGGCTTCGGCCAGCGGCTTGCCCATTTCCAGCGTCATAAGCAGGGCGAAGTCCTCCGCCCGTTCAGTGACCAGGTCAAAGGCCCTGCGCAGGATCTCAGCCCGCACGCGTGGCGCAGTCCGTGCCCAGGCCGCCTGGACCTTGTCCGCGGCGTCCAGCGCCGCGACGGCGTCTTCGCTCGTGGCCGAGGCGAGGGTGGCGAGAACCTTCCCCGTGGCGGGGTCGTTCACGTCGAACGTGCCGCCGTCGGACGCGTCCACCCACTGACCGCCGATGAGCAGGCCGGTGGGGACGGAGGCGAGGAGGGCGGCCTCGCGCTCCGGCGAAATGGCAGGGGAGATCACAGAAAGTGTCATCGGGGGAGTCCTTTAGGTCGGGGACGGTGATCGAGCTTGTCGAGATGCGGGGGTTTCGACGGGCTCAACCACCGGGTTTCGTGTCAGTAGCTGGCGGGGGTTTCGGCAGGCTCAACCACCGTTGCAGCGGGGATGAACTCGGCGGCGAGGGCTTCGGAGCCGCGGGCCAGGATGGCGACGTCGGCGCCCACCAGGACAAACGAGGCCCCGGATGCCATGTAGCTGCGTGCGGTGGCCGGGTTGAAGGCGTTAACGCCGGCCGGTTTGCCGGCTGCTTTGGCGGCGGCGAGGCAGTGTTCGACGGCGGCACGGACGTCAGGGTGTTCCTGCTGTCCCAGTACGCCCATGGAAGCGGCGAGGTCGGACGGGCCGAGGAAGATGGCGTCCACTCCCTCCACGGCCAGGATTTCCGCCACGGCTTCGACGGCCGCGGCGGATTCGATCTGGACGGTCACGCTGACGGTTTCCGAAGCGCGTGCCAGGTAGTCCGGGATCCGGTTCCAGCGTGCGGCGCGGGCCAGGGCGGAGCCGACGCCGCGGACGCCCTGGGGCGGGTAGCGGGTGGCGGCCACCGCGGCTTCGGCGTCGGCCACGGAGTTGACCATGGGGATGAGCAGGTTCTGCACGCCGAGGTCCAGGTACTGCTTGATCACCACGGTGTCGTTGACCGGCGGCCGGACCAGGGTGTGGACCGGGTAGCCGTGGATGGCCTGCAGCTGGGCGAGGATGGATTCGAGCCCGTTGGGGCTGTGCTCGGCGTCCACCAGGAGCCAGTCCAGGCCGGCCCCGGCGCAGAGTTCTGCGATGAGCGGGCTGCCGGAGCACACCCACATTCCGGCCAGCGGGCGGCCTGCTTTACCGTTCTGACTGCGGAGGGCGTCGCGGAACGTGGCGTCCGGTTCTACTCGAAGCGGCATGTGATGCTCCCCAGTGGTCCGTAGTCGGCGTGGACTGTATCGCCTTTGTACACCCACAGCGGGCGGGTGAAGGAGCCGGCGAGGATGATGTCGCCGGCCTTCATGCCGTCGCCGTGGGCGGCGATCTTGTTGGCCAGCCAGTGCACGCCGTTGGCGGGGTGGTCCAGGACTCCCGCGGCCACGCCGGTCTCCTCCACTGTCTGGTTTTTATACAGGATGGCCGAGACCCAGCGGAGGTCCACGGCGTCGGGCTTCACCGGGCGCCCGCCCACCACCATGGCTCCCATCGCGGCGTTGTCCGCGATGGTGTCCACGATGGTCCGGCCCTCCATTTCGATCCTGGAGTCCAGGATCTCGAGGGCCGGAACCACGTAGTCTGTGGCGTTCAGGACGTCGAAGATGGTGCAGCCCGGGCCTTTGAGCGCGTCCTTCAGGACAAACGCGAGCTCCACCTCCACGCGCGGATGCGTGTACTTGTCCCAGGCCACCGAGCAGCCGGTTTCGAGCACCATGTCATCAAAGATGGCGCCGTAATCCGGCTCGGTGATGCCGGTGGCGGCCTGCATGGCCCTGGAAGTGAGGCCGATCTTCCTGCCCACGAGCGTCCGGCCGGCTTCCTCGTTCCGGGCCCGCCACAGCCTTTGCACGGCGTAGGAGTCCTCCACCGTCATCTCCGGGTAGCGTGTGGTGAGCCGCGGCACCGGAGTCCGGGAACGCCCGGCCTCCAGCAGCTCGTCGGCGATGGCCTCGATCGTCTTCACGTCCAGCATGGCTAGACCTGCGCCCCGAGCTTGAACCCCTCGACCGCGCCGTCAGTACCTTCCTTGCGGGTGTAGGAGAACCCGTCCGCGCCCACGGTCACGGCCATTTCGCTCTTCTCCTCGCGGACGACGACCGGCTGCGGGTTGCCGTCCAGGTCCAGGACCAGGGAGGCTTCTGTGTACCAGGACGGGACCACGGGGTTGCCCCACCAGTCGCGGCGCTGGTTGTCGTGGACGTCCCAGGTGATGACCGGGTTGTCCGGGTCGCCGGTGTAGTAGTCCTGGGTGTAGATCTCGATGCGGTGGCCGTCCGGGTCCAGGATGTAAAGGTAGAAGGCGTTGGAGACGCCGTGCCGGCCGGGGCCGCGTTCGATCCTGTCGCTGATGCGCAGGGCGCCCATCTTGTCGCAGATCTGGATGATGTTGTGCTTTTCGTGCGTGGCGAACGCGACGTGGTGCATGCGCGGGCCGTTGCCGCCGGTCAGGGCGGTGTCGTGCACGGTCTGCTTGCGGTGCATCCACGCGGCGTACGTGACGCCGTCGGAATCCTGGATGTCCTCGGAGACGCGGAAGCCGAGGTCCTCCAGATACTTGCGGCCGCGGGGGACGTCCGGGGTGACCTGGTTGAAGTGGTCCAGCCGGACCAGCTCGCCGGCGGAGTAGAGGTCGTAGCGCTGGGTGAGGCGTTCCACGTGCTCCACGTCGTAGAAGAATTCGTAGGGGAAGCCCAGCGGGTCCTCGACGCGGACGGAGTCGCCGATGCCCTTGGTGAAGCCTTCCTTGCGGCGCTCAACCCGGCAGCCCAGTTCCTTGTAGTACGCCTCGGCGGCGTCCACTTCGGCGGGGGACTTCACCCGGTAGGCGAAGGCGGCGACGGCGGCGATGGGACCTTTGCGGAGCACCAGGTTGTGGTGGATGAACTCCTCGAGGGAGCGCAGGTAGATGTTGTTCTCGTCTTCCTCGGTGACGTGCAGGCCCAGCAGGTCCACGTAGAACGCGCGGGACTTGGCGAGGTCGGTGACCACGATTTCCATGTAGGCGCAGCGGACGATGTCCGGTGCCGGGGCGTTTGGGGTGGGGACGAAGTTTGTCATCGGATTCTCTCTTCTTTGAAAGGGGGTCGGGTGGTTAGGCGCCGAATTTGGGCGTGTGGACGGAACCGAGGCTGATGTGGACTGCCTGCTGGTCGGTGTAGAAGTCGATGGAGCGGTAGCCGCCCTCGTGGCCCAGGCCCGAGGCTTTGACGCCACCGAACGGGGTGCGGAGGTCGCGGACGTTGTGGCTGTTCAGCCACACCATGCCGGCCTCGACGTTCTGCGAGAAGTTGTGCGCGCGGGTGAGGTTCTGGGTCCAGATGTAGGCGGCGAGGCCGTATTTGGTGTTGTTCGCGAGGGCGAGGGCTTCGTCGTCGTTCTCGAACGGGGTGATCGCGACGACCGGGCCGAAAATTTCCTCCTGGAAGATCCGGGCATCGGGGGCGACGTCGGCGAACACCGTGGGTGCGATGTAATTGCCTTCCGGCAGGTGCTCGGGCCGCCCGCCGCCAGCCAGGAGCCGGCCTTCGGACTTGCCGATCTCCACGTAAGAGGCCACCTTCTCGTAGTGCTCCGGATGGACGAGTGCGCCCACCTGGGTCTTGGGGTCGTGCGGGTCGCCCACGACGATGTTCTTGGCCCGGGCGGCGTACTTTTCGCAGAACTCGTCGTAGATGGCGCGTTCGACCAGGATGCGGGAGCCGGCCGTGCAGCGTTCGCCGTTAAGGGAGAAGACCCCGAACAGGGCGGAGTCGATCGCGGCGTCGAGGTCGGCGTCGGCAAACACCACGCAGGGTGACTTGCCGCCGAGTTCCATGGACAGGCCCTTGAGGTTGGCCGCGGCGTTGCGGAAGATCGTCTGGCCGGTGGTGGTCTCGCCGGTGAAGGAGATCAGCGGGACGTCGGGGTGCTTGACGAGGGCGTCGCCGGCTTCCTCGCCGAGGCCGTTGACCAGGTTGAACACGCCGTCGGGGAGGCCAGCGTCCTTGAAGATCTGCGCCCACAACGAGGCCGAAAGGGGCGTGAACTCGGCTGGCTTCAGGACCACGGTGTTGCCGGTGGCCAGTGCCGGGGCGAGCTTCCAGGACTCCAGCATGAAGGGGGTGTTCCACGGCGTGATGAGGCCGGCGACGCCGATCGGCTTGCGGTTCACGTAGTTGATCTGGGCGCCGGGGACCTTCATGGCGTCGTCGAACTGGGCGACGATCAGGTCCGCGAAGAAGCGGAAGTTCTCGGCCGCGCGCAGGGCCTGGCCTTTGGCCTGGGTGATCGGCAGACCCGTGTCGAACGTTTCCAGTTCGGCCAGGCGCTCTTCCTGGGCCTCGACGGCGTCGGCGATTTTGTTCAGGATGCGGGCGCGTTCGCGCGGCTTCATCTTCGGCCACGGGCCATTGGTGAACGCTTCGCGGGCGGCGGCGACGGCGAGGTCGATGTCCTCTTTCTGGCCGGCCGCGGCGGTGGCGTAGTTGGTGTTGGAGACCGGGTCCAGGACGTCGAAGGTTTTCCCGCCCACGGAGTCAACGAACTCGCCGTTGATGTAGTGCTGGATGTGGGTGGGCAGGTCCTGCGGCACGTAGTGCGTGGCGGTGTCTGCTGCAGTGAACGTCATTGTTGTTTCCTTACTGCTTTCGTGCGGGTCTGGGGACTGTCAGATGTTCTTGGCCTGGGCCAGGTAGGCGTCCAGGGTGGCGGAGCGGTGGAGCCGGGCGGCTTTTTCGATGGTGTCGGCGTCGGCACCGGTTTCGATGAGCTTCAGGAGGGCTTCGTGTTCGTCCACGGAGTCGTGTGCACGGCCGGGAACAAAGCGGAACGTCGAGGACCGCAGCGAGGCGAGCCGGTTCCAGCCGCGGTGGACCAGGTCAAGGATGTGCGGGTTGGGGCAGTGCTCGAACAGGACGCTGTGGAAGTCCTGGTTGAGCCGGGTGAAGCGGATGGGGTCAAAGTGCTGGAGGCAGTCGCGCATTTCCTCATTCACAGCACGTGCCCGGGCGATGTCCGCTTCCCCGATCAGCGGAGCGGACAGGGCAGTGGCGGCGCCCTCCACGATGCTCAGGGTCTGCATCGTGTAGAGGTACTCGGTGGGGTCGATCCCGGACACCGTGGCACCGACGTTCCGCTCGAACTTCACCAGGCCTTCGGCCTCGAGCCGGCGGATGGCTTCGCGGACCGGGACCACGCTGAAGCCGAGGTCCTTGGCCAGGCCGGCCAGGACCAGCCGGTATCCCGGGGTGTAGGTGCCCTCCACGATCCGGGCCTTGACGGCGGCATACGCCTGCTGGGACTTACTTTCGACGGCGGTCTCAGTCACCTTGGGCTCCTTGCCGGCTCTGCCACTCCAGGAAGCGTGCCTGCCATTCCTTGTTCATGGGGTACAGCCCATCGACGCTGTTGCCTTCCTGGACCATCTGGAAGATGAACGTCTCTTCTTTTTCCTGCTGGATGGAGTCGTCCGCCAGTTCGTCGGCGAGGGCCGGCGGAATCACCAGGATGCCGTCGGAGTCCGCCACGATGATGTCGCCGGGCTGGACGGTGGTGCCGCCGCAGGCGATGGTGATGTCGGTGTCCCACGGGATGTGCCGGCGGCCCAGGACAGCGGGGTGCGGATTGGCGTAGTACGTGGGCATGTCCATTGCGGCCAGGGCGGAGAAGTCCCGGACACCGCCGTCGGTGATGATGGCGGCAGCTCCCCGGACCTGGGCGCGCAGGGCCAGGATGTCGCCGATGGTGCCGGTGCCCTTCTCACCGCGGGCCTCCATGACCAGGATCTCGCCCGGGTTCACGGAATCGATCGCCTTCTTCTGGGCGTTGAAGCCGCCGCCGTGGGTCTTGAACAGGTCCTCGCGGTTGGGCACGTAACGCAGGGTGCGGGCGAGGCCCACGATCCGCTTCTCCGGCCGGGTGGAGGTCAGCCCGTCGATGCTGACGTTGTTCAGCCCCCGCTTGCGCAACTGGGAGGAGAGGGTGGCGGTGCAGACGCTCTCCAGTTTGGCTTTCAGCTCGGGAGTCAGGACAGGCCCGACGGCGGCGCTTTGGTCAGGCGAAAGGCCTGCCGCTTCCCGCGAACCGTACGCTTCCTCCCGCTGCACATCATCGGTCCTGGGCTGGGCACCAAAGTCCGCGAACGCCGTCGTGCCTTCCTCCACCCGGGTGACCAGGCGGCCGGTGGTGGCATCGCCGGCGCTGACTTCAACCTCGACGACGTCGCCCGGCTTGGCAACGGAGGCGCCGGCCGGGGTGCCGGTCAGGATGATGTCGCCCTCTTCGAGGGTGAGCAGCTGGGACAGGTCGGCGACGAGGCGGGCAAACGGGAAGAGCAGGTCTTCGGTGGTGTCGTCCTGGACCAGTTCGCCGTTGTGCCAGGTGCGGACGCGGAGTCCGGCGGGGTCCACCGTGTCTGCCGCGATCAGTCCCGGGCCGACGGGGGTGAAGCCGTCGCCGCCCTTGGAGCGGAGGTTGGAGCCTTTGTCCGCGTAGCGGAGGTCGTAGACGCCGAGGTCGTTGCTGGCGGTGACCCACTCGACGTGGCTCCAGGCATCCTCGAGGCCGACGCGGCGGGCCGGCTTGCCGATCACCAGGGCGATCTCGCCTTCGTAGCCGAGGAGTTCGCAGCCCGCCGGGCGCTCCACAACGGAAGGGGCCCCCACCGAACCGGTAGCCAGCGAGGAGGCCGGCTTCAGGAAGTAGGAGGGCTGTTCCGGCGTGCGGCCGCGCTGGGCGGCCCGGCTGGGGTAGTTGATATGCACCGCGATGACCTTGCGGGCCGCGGCCAGGATGTGGTCGGTGACCTGTTCCAAGAGTTACTCCTCATCGAGTACGAAATCGTATACGAATCACTATGGACCCGGACTGCCGGATCCGTCAACACCTTTCCGGGCCGAAGAATTGGCACTTGTCGCGCGGTTCAAACCTGGCGTAGAGTTCTGGATCACAGAGCAAATTTTCTATTATCGAACGTAAAATTCTATTATCGAACACCGATTTGGCGATACCCAGCCACACAACGAAGTGAGGACATCCCGTGCAGTTCCACCACCACGGCTACGTATCCGGTGACCCCCGGGTCCAGCCGGCCGCCGGCGTCGGCATCGACCGGCCCACTGAGCTTCCCGACGAAATCGACGTTCTCATCGTCGGCTCCGGGCCTGCCGGCATGCTCGCCGCCGCGCAGCTTTCCCAGTTCCCCGGCGTCACCACCCGCATCGTTGAGCGCCGCGGCGGCCGGCTCGCCATCGGCCAGGCCGACGGCATCCAGGCGCGCAGCGTCGAGACCTTCCAGGCCTTCGGCTTCGCCGAGCGCATCATCGCCGAGGCATACCGGATCACCGAGATGGCGTTCTGGAAGCCGGACCCCGCGGACCACTCCCGCATCATCCGTGCCGCCCGCGCCGTCGACGACGAAACAGGCATCAGCGAGTTCCCGCACCTGATCGTCAACCAGGCCCGTGTGCTGGACTACTTCGCCGAGTTCATGGCGAATTCCCCAACCCGCATGGCCCCCGACTACGGCTACGAGTTCAGCAGTCTCAAGGTCACCGGCGAGGGCGAGTACCCCGTCACCGTGACGCTCCTTCACACCGCCGGCCCGAACGAGGGCCACGAACGCGTCATCCGCGCCAAGTACGTCGTGGGTGCGGACGGAGCACGCAGCAAGGTCCGCGAGTCGATCGGCTGCCACCTGGCCGGCGACCAGGCTAACCACGCCTGGGGTGTGATGGACGTCCTCGCCGTCACGGACTTCCCGGACATCCGCACCAAGTGCGCCATCCAGTCCGGCGCCGGCGGCAGCATCCTGCTGATTCCCCGCGAAGGCGGCCACCTTTTCCGCATGTATGTGGACCTCGGCGAGGTTGATCCGAACAGCCATGGCGCCGTCCGCAACACCACCATCGAGCAGATCATCGCTAAGGCCAACGCGATCCTGCACCCGTACACGCTGGACGTCCGAAACGTAGCGTGGCACAGCGTTTACGAGGTGGGCCACCGCTTGACTGACCGGTTCGACGACGTCCTCCCGGAGGAGCGCGGTACGCGCTCGCCGCGCGTGTTCATCACGGGCGACGCCTGCCACACGCACAGCGCGAAGGCGGGCCAGGGCATGAACGTTTCCATGCAGGACGGCTTTAATCTCGGCTGGAAGCTAGGGCACGTCCTCGAGGGCCGCAGCCCGGAATCCCTGCTGGCCACGTACTCGGCCGAGCGCCAGGTGGTGGCGAAGAACCTCATCGACTTCGACAAAGAGTGGTCCACCCTGATGGCCAAAAAGCCCGAGGAGTTCGAAGACCCCACGGAGCTGGAGAACTTCTACGTCAGCACTGCCGAGTTCCCCGCCGGATTCATGACGCAGTATGCGCCCTCCATGGTGGTCGCCGAGGCGAAGCACCAGGACCTGGCCACCGGCTTCTCCGTCGGCAAGCGGTTCAAGTCCGCACCCGTCGTCCGGGTCTGCGACACCAACCCGATGCAGCTGGGCCACCACGCCACAGCGGACGGCCGGTGGCGCATCTACGTCTTCGCAGACGCGGCCTCACCCGGCACGAAAGAGGCGGGCACCGCATCGGCGACCGCGGACTTCGCCGAGTGGATCGCGAACTCGCCCGACTCACCGCTGGCGGCAACGCCGTCGGGCGCCGACGTTGACGCGTGGTTCGATGTGAAGGTTATCTACCAGCAGCCGCATACGGACATCGATATCAACGCTGTCCCGGCCGCCTTCAAGCCGACGGTGGGCCCGTTCCGGCTCACCTACCTTGAGAAGGTCTTTGGCACCGACCCGAAAGCCGACATCTTTGAACAGCGCGGCCTGGACCGCGGCGGCGTTGTGGTGGTGGTCCGGCCGGACCAGTACGTGGCAAACGTCCTGCCCCTGACGGCGACTGCGGAGCTCGCCGCGTTCTTCGCGCCGCTGCTAAAACGGCGTCAGACGGCTGCGGCGGCCTGAACCGCCCGGTACTCGGCGGCGGCGTACACGCCGAGGATCCGCACCTCGGTGGTGAAGAAGTCCAGCTCCTCAAGGGCCAGCTTCAGCGGCAGGTCCTCGGGGTGGCCCTCGACATCGGCCATAAACATCGTGGCGGAGAATTCGTTGCCCACCATGTAGCTCTCGAGCCGGGTCATGTTCACGGCGTTTGTGGCGAAGCCGCCCAGCGCCTTGTAGAGCGCTGACGGTACGTTCCGCACGCGGAAGACGAAGCTGGTCATTGCCGGTCCGGGGAGGGTTTCCCGGGCCGGCAGTTCCTTTTCGCGGGCCAGGATCACAAACCGGGTGGTGTTGGAGGGGTCGTCCTCCACCCGGGAGGCGAGCACCTCCAGCCCGTACAGGACCGCCGCAAGCGGGGGAGCGAGGGAGAGCTTCCTGGGGTCGTTCCACTCCCGGACTTCCCGGGCTGAACCGGCGGTATCACCGGCAATGACCGGACGCAGGCCGGCGTCGCGGATCAGGCGGCGGCACTGGCCCAGGGCGTGGATGTGGCTGTGGACCTCGGTGGCGGCCTCGATGGTGCTGCCCGGGATCCCCATCAGGTCGAAATGGATGGGCAGGAAATACTCGCCCACGATCTGCAGTCCAGAGTGCGGCAGGAGGGTGTGGATGTCCGCCACCCGGCCGGCAATCGAGTTCTCGATCGGGATCATGGCAAGGTCCGCGTCGCCGCTGGACACCACTTCAAAGACGTCCTCGAAGCTGGCGCACGGAACGCTTTCCAGTTCGGGGAACATCTGCTTGCACGCGATATTGGAGTTGGCGCCGGGCTCACCCTGGTACGCAATCTTCTGGGCCATGATCCGTATGGTGTCACGCCCCGCGCCCAGCCTCCCAACTGGGTCGCAGCAGATGTCGTTTTCAGCCCTTGGCTTCATGCGGTGATCGCAACACCTTGATTATTAAGGGGTGTTGATTTCCATGGCGAAGTTCTCGAATCGGTTGGTGGCTGAGGTTGTCCAGAGGTTCTGGCAGCAGGTGGCTGAGGGCGGCGGGTATTACGACGCCGGCGCCGCGGTTGGGTGGTCGGTGACCACTGTCCGGAATGAATTGCGGGCCGTGGGCGGGATCCGGCCCCGCCGTGGCCGCGCCTTGGCGGGACGTTCGCTGACCTTCCGTGAGCGCGAGGAAATCTCCGTGATGCGGGCTCAGGGCGTGGCCGTCCGGGAAATGGCCCGGCGGCTGGGCCGGGCTCCCTCGACCGTGTCACGGGAACTGCGCCGCAACGCAGACCAGCCTTATCTCTACCGGGCGACGACCGCCCATGCCCGCGCCCACGACCGTGCGGGGCGTCCGAAGTTGGCTAAGCTCGTGACTAACGAGAAGCTGCGCGAAAAGGTCCAGGACGGGCTTCAGGGCCGGTCATCCCCGCAGCAGATCGCCGGCCGGCTCCGCAAGGACTATCCCGACGACCCGGAGATGTGGGTGTCACACGAAACGATCTACCAGTCCCTCTATGTGGAGTCACGCGGCGGGCTGAAGCGGGAACTGGCCAAGAACCTGCGCACCGGCCGGACCCTGCGCAAGCCCCAGCGCCGGCCCGATGAACGCCGCGGCCGGATCCAGGACATGGTCATGATCGCGGACCGCCCCGCCGAGGTCGAAGACCGGGCCGTTCCCGGCCACTGGGAAGGCGATCTCATCCTGGGCAAGGACGGCAAGAGCAGTATCGCCACCGTTGTGGAGCGGACCACAGGATTCCTGATGCTGATCCACATCCAGCACGGCGTGAACCGGGTCGAAGCTGTCAGGAACGGGCTGATCGCCAAAATGGGCGCCCTCCCGGACCACTTGCGCCAGTCTCTGACCTGGGACCAGGGCACCGAAATGCGCCGCCACAAGGAAGTGAAGATCGCAGCCGATATTGATATCTACTTCTGCGATCCCCACTCACCCTGGCAGCGCGGTTCGAACGAGAACATGAACGGCCTGCTCCGCCAGTACTTCCCCAAGGGAACCGATCTCAGCGTCCACAGCCAAACCGACCTCGACTACGTCGCCCACCAAATCAACGACAGACCCCGACAACGCTTCGACTACTGCACCCCAAATGAAATGATCAGAACATTCCTGTTGCGATGACCGCCTGAAACCGTCCCCTCAAAACGGCATCTGCTGCTACTTACTTGGGGGTGACGCGGAGCCAGACGTATTCGTGCGGGGCCAGGGTGACGCCGTCCGCGAGGCTGCGCGCTGCGTCCGTGAGAAGGTCGACGGCGGCAGCCGAGAACCCCGAGAACGTCACCGCCGGAAGCTGCTGCGGGCCGTCGCTGAAGTTGGCGAGGACCAGGACTGTGCCGGATTCGCCGGGGCGCTGGTAGCCCAGGACTCCCGGGGCGTTGGTGTGGAAATCGATGAGGCGTGTGCCCGCCAGTTCGGGCGTCTGGGCACGCACGGAAATCATGCGCTTCAGGCCGGCGTAGATGGCACCCTCAGGAGTGGCCGGATCGTGCCGGCGGGCGTATTGCTCCGCCGGATAGTGTGGCCGGTGGACCCAGCGGCTGTCCGACTCGTGCCCGTCCTCCATGGCGTACTGGTAGTCGTTCAGCTGCCCCACCTCGTCGCCGAGGTACAGGAGCGGGATGCCCCCGGTGCTGAACGCGACCGAGTGGGCCAGCAGGATCCTGCCTACCGCGTGGTCAGGATCGTCCTCCAGTCCGCACAGGGAGGCGGTGGTCCCGGAGATGCGGCAGTCGCCGGTGCGCGGATTGTCCTGGAACGGGACGCCCTGGGCAAAGCTGCCGGGGTGCCGGTTGACGTAGAAGGCGTTGAGGAACCGGCGGTGGTCAAAGCCGTTGATCCCCAGCTCTGCCGCGTCCTCGTCGGCGAACGTCCAGCCGATGTCGTCATGGCTGCGGACATAATTCACCCAGGACGTCCCGTCGGCGATGTTGTGCCGCCGCTCAAGCGCCTGTGACAGCAGGGAAACGTTGCGTGTGGCCAGCGATTCCCAGATAAGCGCCATCTGCAGCGGGTTGTAGGAGAGCTGGCACTCGGCCGGATCGATGTAGAGCGCCACCTCGTCCGGGTGCACAATCGCCTCCGATTTGAACAGCAGCGACGGCGCCGCCAGCCGGCACACGGCGTTGAACGCACGCAGCAGGAAGTGGGCCTCGGGCAGGTTCTCGCACGGTGTGCCCAGCTGCTTCCAGATGAAGGCAACGGCGTCCATGCGGAGGATGTCCACGCCCTGGTTGGCCAGGAACAGCATTTCGCCCGCCATGGCGCGGAACACGGCCGGATTGGCGTAGTTCAGGTCCCATTGGTAGGTGTGGAATGTCGCCCACACCCACCGCCCGTCCGTCAGCGGGACAAAGGAGCCGGGATGGTCGTCGGGAAAGATTTCGCGGACTGTCTGTTCGAAGGCGTCGGGCATGGTCCGGTCCGGATAGATCCAGAAGTAGTCGCTGTATTCGGGGTCCCCTTCAGCCGCCCGGCGGGCCCAGTGGTGCTCGTTGGAGGTGTGGTTGAAGATGAAGTCCACCACCAGGGAGATGCCGTTTTCGCGGAGCTCCGATGCCAGGGCCCGCAGCTGTTCCATGGTGCCCAGCTTCGGGTTGACTTCCCGGTAGCTGGAGACGGCGTATCCGCCGTCGGAGAACGGTTCCGGTGCCAGGAACAGCGGCATCAGGTGCAGGTAGGTCAGCCCCAGCTCCTTGAAATAAGGAATCCGGTCGCGGACACCGTCGAGGCTGGCGGCGTACCGGTCCACGTAGCAGACACCGCCGAGCATCCGGTTGGACTGGAACCAGTTGCTGTCGCCCTCACGCTCGGCGTCCAGCGCCTTCAGGCCCGCAGGACGTTCCTGCCAGGAGCGGGCACACTGCAGGACCAGGGCGCCCAGCTGGTCCTGCCAGTCCGCCCGGGACCCGTACAGGGAACGGAACAGTCCGCACAGATCAGGGAAGTGAACGTCCAGCCTTCGAACAAATTCCGGCCAGTCAGGATCCGCGCGCTGGATGCCGTCGTCGGCCTCCAGGACGCTCAGTACTTGCTGCCTGGCAGCCTCATCCACATCGGCGGTTTCACGCATGGAGCCAACCTACCAGCGGCAATGGCCGCCGTCCGCAAACCAGCCCAAAGCGGCCTAATGCCGCCCCCCGGCCAGGTCGCGGGACCCGGCCGGGTCAGCCCAGCGCCAGGCGCATGGACACCTGGTAGCGGTCTGAACGGTACGTCGAGACCGCGTACTCGATGGGGGTTCCCGGCTCCTCGGTCCCGGTGAAGGACCGGCGCTTGAAGAGCAGGACGGGTGCCCCCGGTTCGATGTCCAGCAGTGCGGCCGTATCCTCCGACGCCGCGGCGGCCTCCACCGTCTGCTCCGCCTGCTGGACCGGGAACCCGGAAGCCCCCAAGGCCCGGTAGAGGGAGCCGGTCAGGTCCGAGGAGAGCAGGTCCGGCAGCAGGCTCGGGGGCAGCCAGGACTCGTCCACGCTGACCGGTGCGCCGTTGGCCAGGCGGAGCCGGCGGACCAGGTAGGCAGGCTCGTCCGGAGCCAGCCCCAGGTGCTCGGCGGCCGCCGTCGGTGGCAGGGCCGTGGACACGTTGATAACCCGGGTGCTGGGCTCAAAGCCGGCCTGCCGCATGTCCTCGTTAAAGGAGGCCAGATGCAGGGTGGACCGGACCAGCCCGTGCGAAACGAAGGTCCCTTTGCCCTTGATCCGGACCAGCGCGCCGTCCTGGACCAGGTCCGAGATGGCCCGGCGGACCGTGATCCGCGAGACCCCGAACTGTTCCTCCAGCTGGCGCTCGCCCAGCAGGGCATCGCCGGGCCGCAACGTGCTGGACACCAGGTCCTGGAGTTGCCTTCGTACCCAGACGTGCTTCAGTTCCCCTGCCGTATCCATGTCTCCTATTTTCCAGGAAGATCGAACAGGTGCGCGCCCGCTTCCACGCGCCCGCCGGCGGCCGGGGCCGCGATGGTGTCCGCCGCGGTGTCCAGGACCACCACGGGGCTGCACATGCTGAGGTTCCTCGAGCGGACGAGGGTGACGTCCACAGTGATCATGGGATCGCCGGCGCGGACCTGGTCGCCCTTCTGCGCGATCACCGTGAAGCCCTCGCCCTTCAGGCCCACGGTGTCGATTCCGACGTGGACCAGGACGGCAGGCCCGGACGCGTGCTGGACGATGTAGGCATGCGGCATCACCTTGACCACCTTGCCGTCCAGCGGCGCGACGGCCGTGACCACACCGGCGTCGTCATCCGGGATCACAGCGGCGCCGCCGCCCACGAGCCCTTTGGCGAACACCGGGTCCGGCACTTCACTCAACGGGATGAGCCGGCCGGGCAGCGGCGAGGCGACGCTGATGGCCAGGGCCGGCGCTTCGGTGCCCAGTTGGGGGGTGCTCACGTCGGGGCTGCTCACTTCAGCCGTGCTCACATCAGGTCCTGGATGTCTTCGGCGAGGCTCTCTGCTTCGGGACCCACAACAACCTGGACCACCGTGCCGGACATCATGACGCCGTGGGCGCCGGCAGCCTTCAGCGCGGCCTCGTCCACGCGGGATGCGTCCACCACTTCGGTGCGTAGGCGCGTGATGCAGCCTTCGATCTCTTCGACGTTCCCGGCGCCGCCAAGGGCGGCGAGGATGATTTCTGCTTTGGACATGTCCACTCCCGGTGTTGGTAAGCGGTGAAAGGCGGCGGTTCCAGAAGCCAATTTTCGGCTTGAGGTTGACAACTGAGGCCGCCGCCCTTCACAGTGATGGTTGTCACTGGTTATAACCAGTTAGCTAGACTCTACTGAAACAAGCATCCCCGCACAAGCACCACCTTCTTCGAGACGAGGAACATCATGACCACGGAAAATCCCACAGCGGCCGCCCCCGCACCGGGCAAGACCAAGGGCAATGGCAAAGCGCTGCAGAACATGCAGCGCTTCGGCCGCAGCCTCATGCTGCCCATCGCGGCCCTTCCCGCGGCCGCGCTCCTGCTCCGCCTGGGCCAGGACGACCTGCTGGGCAGGTTCGAATCCCTGACCACCGTCGCCCAGGTCATCGGCGCCGCCGGCGGTGCACTGTTCGAGAACCTGCCGCTGCTCTTCGCCGTCGGCATTTCCTTCGGTTTCGCCAAGAAGGGCGACGGCTCCACGGCCCTCGCCGCCGTCGTCGGCTACCTGGTCCTGACCAACGTCTTCAAGGTGATGGCGCCGCTGGTGCTGGGCGCAGCCGAGGAGGGCGGCAAGGCTCCCGTCATCAACTACGGCGTGCTGGCCGGCATCGTGATGGGCCTGACGACGGCGTTGCTCTGGCAGCGCTTCCACCGCACCACCCTGCCGGACTGGCTGGGATTCTTCGCCGGCCGCCGGCTGGTGCCCATCCTGACGTCCTTCGCCGCGATTGTGATCGGCGTGCTCCTGGCCCTGATCTATCCGTACTTCAACACCGGCCTGACCGCCGTCGGCAACGCCGTGGCGGACAACACCGTCGTGGGCAGCGGCGTGTACGGCACCCTGAACCGGCTGCTGATCCCGCTGGGGCTGCACCACATCCTGAACTCCGTTGTGTGGTTCATCCTTGGTGACTACAACGGCGTCCACGGCGATCTGAACCGGTTCTTCGCCGGCGACCCTTCCGCCGGCGTCTTTATGACCGGCTTCTTCCCCATCATGATGTTCGCCCTGCCCGCCGCCGCCCTGGCCATCTGGCAGGAAGCCAAGCCGTCGCAGCGGAAGATCGTGGGCGGCGTGATGCTCTCCACCGGCCTCACTGCGTTCCTCACGGGCATCACCGAACCGCTCGAATTCTCCTTTATGTTCGTGGCCTGGCCGCTGTACATCGTGCACGCGTTCCTGACCGGAACGTCCATGATGCTGGTCAACTTCCTGGGCATCCACCACGGGTTCGGGTTCTCCGCCGGGGCCATCGACTACGTCCTGAACTTTGGCATCGCGCAGAACCCGCTCTGGCTGATCCCCATCGGGCTGGTCTACGCCGCCATCTACTACGTGGTGTTCCGCTTTGTGATCCGCCGCTGGAACCTGCGCACCATGGGCCGCGAGGATGAAACGGACGAGAACGGCTCCATGGCCAAAGCCGATGCAAGCTGAGCGTCCGGTGGACCTGGTAAACGAAGGCGACGGCGGCGTGGTGGGGCTGCGGGGCCGCCTCGTCACCGGCCTCCCCGGCGATCCGGTGATTGACGACGGCACCGTGGTGATGGCCGGCGGAACCATCCAGTGGTGCGGCCCGACGTCGGACCTGCCGGAAACTTTCGACGCCGGGATCCGGCAGGTGCCACTCATCCTGCCCGGGCTCGTGGACGTGCACTGCCACGGCGCCGGAGGGGACACCTTCTCCGCGGACGCCGAGGGGGCCCGCCTGGCCGCCGCCCATCACGCGGCTGAAGGCACGACGTCGGTCCTCGCCTCGCTCGTGTCGGCGCCGTCGAAGGTGCTGCTGGAGCAGATCGCGGTGCTGCGGGACCTGGTGGCGGACGGCACGCTGGCGGGCCTGCACCTGGAGGGGCCGTTCATCACCAAAAGCATGTGCGGCGCGCAGGACCCTGCCGCCATTATCGACGGCGATCCGGCGCTCCTGAAGCAATGGCTGGAGGCCGGACGCGGGACGGTGCGGTCACTGACCCTGGCCCCGGAAACCCCCCATTTTGCGGAGCTGGTACAGCTGTGCCGGGACTACGGCGTGGTGCCTTCGCTGGGCCACACTAATGCCACCGCGGCGCAGACCCGGGACGTCCTGGGCGCTGCCGACGGGGAGGGCGCCGGCGCAGGGGACGCGGGCTCGTGGTCGGCAACGCACCTGTTCAACCGGATGCCAGCGCTGGGCCACCGGGCTGCCGGGCCGGTCGCGGTGATGCTGCAGGCCGCCGAGCAGTCACCCGGGCACATGGTCCTGGAGCTGATTGCCGATGGCGTGCACCTGGACCCGGAAATCGTCCGGATGGTCTTCAACCTCGTGGGCTCCCGCTCCATTGCCCTCATCACGGATGCGATGGCGGCGGCGGGTATGTCCGACGGGCACTACACCCTCGGCAGCCTGGACGTGCTGGTCCACGACCGGGTGGCCAGGCTGGCCCCCGCGCGAGGTGCCCACGCGGCGGAAGGGGATGAGCCCGGCGCGATCGCGGGGGCCACGAGCTTCCTGCTGGAGAACCTGCGCCGCTGCGTCGAATGGGGGATCCCGCTCGCCGACGCCGTGGCCGCCGCTTCCTCCACCCCGGCCCGGCTGATGGGGCTCGACCGGGGCCCCACCCGGGTCGGCGCCATCGCCGCGGGATACCGCGCGGACGTGCTGGCGGCCACCGAAGAACTTGAACTCGTGCAGGCCTACCGTGCCGGCACACCACAAACGCAGGAAAGGAATGACCGTGCAGATAGTTCTGTGTGAGTCCGTCGACCATGTAGGAGCCCGGGCGGCGGACATTATCGAGGCCAGGGTCCGGCAGGGTCCGGCCGTCCTGGGCCTTGCCACCGGAGGGTCCCCGAGCTCCACCTACCAGGAGCTCATCCGGCGGCATCGCGAGGAGCAGCTCAGCTTCAGCCAGGTCACCGGCTTTACGTTGGACGAGTATGCGGGCCTGCCGAAGGAACACGAACAGTCGTACTACTCCACCATCCGGCGCGAGTTCGTCGACCATGTGGACCTGCCCCTGGAGAGGCTCTTTACCCCGCAGGGGGACGCGGCCGACCTGGTTGCCGAAGCAGAGCGCTACGACGCAGCGATCGCGGCAGCCGGGGGAGTGGACATCCAGATCCTGGGCATCGGGGCCAACGGGCACATCGGGTTCAACGAGCCGACGTCGTCACTTGCTTCGCGGACCCGGGTGAAGACCCTGGCGGGGGCCACCCGCACGGACAACGCCCGTTTCTTCCCTGACGGCGACGTCCCCCGGCTCTGCCTGACCCAGGGGCTGGGGACCATCCGCGAGGCGAAGCTGGCAGTGCTGGTGGCCATGGGGGAGAACAAGGCCGCCGCCGTCCAGGCGATGGTGGAGGGTCCGGTCAGCGCCAACTGCCCGGCCTCGGTGCTGCAGCTTCACCGCCGGGCCGTGATCCTGCTGGATCCTGCGGCAGCATCCCGGCTGTCCATGCTCGACTACTACCGCGAAGCCCAGGAGTTCAACGACCAGCTGGGACAGACCCCCACGAGGCCGTGGCTGCAGGAGCCCGCGCTCCAGCAGGGCTGAGCCGCTGCGGCGGCCGGACTCAGGCGAGCACCACGGCGGGCCGGGGCATGACGTGTCCCGGCCCGCCGCCGTCGGGAATCAGCCCAGGAGCCAGGCCGCGCCCAGGAGCAGCGGGACCGCAAGGACCGACGTGATGACGGCCGTTGATTGCGCGAGGTTTTGCCCCACGCCGTACCGGACCGCGTAGAGGACCACGTTCTGGCCGGTGGGTAGGATTGCGCAGGCCGTGACAACGAACGTGCTGAAGTCGTCGAGGTGGAAAACAAACACGGCCAGGGCCCAGGCAAGGGCGGGCTGGACTCCCGATTTGAGGATGACAGCCAGCAGCGTGGGGGCGCGGTCGCCGGTCCCTTGGCGCGGCGAAAGCCCATGGAGTGACATGCCAAAAATGATCAGCATCAGCGGCACGGTCAGCTGGGCCACGAGGACCAGGGGATCCAATGCCAGCGCGGGCAGTTCGATCCCGGCGGCGCTGACGATGATCCCGAGAATCGCGGCCACCGTGACGGGGTTGCGGAAGGGGGTGGCGAGGATACGCCGCACCGACGCCTTTTTCCCCGCAGGGTCCGTAAGATCCAGGATGGTCAGCGCCACCGGGGTAAGGATGGCCAGCTGGAACAGCATGATCGGCGTGACGAAAGTGGCGCTGCCGAGGACGTAGAGCGACAGCGGAACCCCGAGGTTGGTGGAATTCACGATTCCCGTGGCCAGTGCTCCGATGGTGGTCCGCCGGACACCCCACCGGCAGATTGCCCCGGTGATGGCGAACAGGGCCATGACGGACACGGCGGTGATCAGCGCGATCAGCCCTGTCTGGCTGAGGACTTCGGAGATGTGGCGGGTCGCGATGATGGAAAACATTAGGCTCGGCAGCCCCACCATGAAGGTGAGCGTGGAGAGCACCTTTGTCCCGTGCGGTCCCAGGGCGTTGGTCCTCGCCAGGAGATAGCCGATGAGCAGGACCACGCCCACCACAAAGAATCCCTTTAAGACTCCGTCCAAGCCGCTTTCCTCATTTCTGTCGCTAAGTGCCCCGCGCAAGTCTTCCATGCGCGGGGCCCTCCGCCGGCTTTACGAGGAACCCAGCGCCTCAGCCGTTGATGGCCTGCGGGACGCCAAGGGCCTTCAGGCCTTCGACGCCGAATTCGAGGCCGTAGCCGGACTGCTTGGCTCCGCCGAAGGGGACTCGGGGGTCCACGGCGCCGTGCTTGTTGATCCAGACGGTGCCGGCTTCGAGCCGGGCGGCGACTTTGCGGGCTTCGGCGAGGTTGGGGGACCAGACGGATGCGCCGAGTCCTACGTCGAGCCCGTTGGCCATGCTGATGGCTTCGTCCACGGTGCTGTAGCGGATGATCGGCAGGGCGGGGCCGAACTGTTCCTCGGTGACCAGGGGGTTGTTGTTGTCGATGTCGGCCACGAGGGTGGTGGGGTAGAAATGGCCTGGCTGGCCGGTGTCCGGGTCGCCGCCGAGGAGGATCCGGGCGCCGGAGTCGCGGGCGGCTTCCACAAGGCTTGCCACAATGTCGTACTGCGCCCTGTTTTGCAGCGGGCCGAGGACGTTGTTTTCGTCCAGTCCCACGCCCATCGGCATCGCGGCGGCGACCTTGGTGAGTTCCTCGCAGACGGCGTCATAGATGTCGTCGTGGACGTAGAGGCGCTTCAGGGCGGCGCAGGTCTGTCCGGTGTTGATGAAGGCGCCCCAGAACAGGCCCTCGGCGATGGCTGCGGGATCGGCGTCGGGCAGGACGATGCCGGCGTCGTTGCCGCCGAGCTCAAGGGTGAGCCGTTTGATGGTGTCCGCGGAGGATTTGATGATGGCTTTTCCGGTGGCGGTGGAGCCGGTGAACATGACTTTGCCGATGGCGGGGTGTTCGGAGAGGCGTGCGCCTACCTCGCGGCCGCCGGAAACGACGGTCAGGAGGCCTTCGGGCAGTTCCTCGTTGATGACCTTGACCAGGGCAAGGACGGACAGCGGGGTGTATTCGGAGGGTTTGACGACGACGGCGTTGCCCATCCGGAGGGCCGGGGCGATCTGCCAGATGGTGATCATCATTGGCCAGTTCCAGGGGCCGATGGCACCGACGACGCCGATGGGCCGGTAGTGCAGTTCGGCGTACGTTTCGCCGTCGTCCACCACCGTTTCAGGTTCCAGCGGGGTGCCGGCGGTGGCCCGCAGCCAGGCGGCGCAGGCGCCCACTTCGAACCGGGCGTTCGGGCCGTTCAGGGGTTTGCCCTGCTCGCGGGAGAGCAGCCGGGCGAGTTCTTCGGCGGAGCGTTCGACGGCGTCGGCGGCCTTGAGGAGCGCGGCGGACCGGGCGCCGTGGCCGAGGGCGGCCCAGGCCGGCTGCGCCGCAGAGGCAGTTTTGATGGCGGTTTCGAGGTCCTCGACGGTGTGAACCGGGGCTTCGCCGACAAGGCTGCCGGTGGCGGGGTCAAGGATGGTCCGGGTTTCGCCGGAGGCCGGGGTGATCGAGGCCAGCAGGGCGTCGTAGGTTTCCATGGGGTACTCCACTTCGAGTAGGCAATGCGCACCGGCCGGCGTGGCCTGAGGCTATGCCTTGAGTCTGCCCCGCTGCCTCCGGGCCGTCTTGTGTATCAGCGAACGGCGGTTGACCTGAGGCGAACAGTCAAGCTGTCCGTTGGCGTAACAAACGGAGAGATGCCTCGGCACTTGTTGCCCTGCAGGCAATACTTGATGTTCAATGGTCACATTGTGAGTTGGATCACCCGGTCCCGGCTCGATGACGATCAGGCCCAGCGGCCCAGGAGCGGACCATGAAAATACTTTGCGAGGCCGACGTGCAGGCAGCTGCCACGACGGTGATTGATGCCTTCGCCGCCGCGGACTTCGAAGCCTACTTCGGATGCTTCGCGGAGGATGCCACCTTCGTGTTCCACAGCGAACCTTCCCGGATTGGCTGGAGGAATACCGAAATCTCTGGCGCGGCTGGCAGGAAGCCGGCTGGCGGGTCATCGAGTGCCACAGCTCGGGCCAGGCCATCCAGGTGGCGGGTACCGGTGCCGTCTTCAGCCATGATGTGCGGACGGTAGTGGAGGTGGCGGGAGTCAGGGATGTACTCCATGAACGTGAATCCATCATCTTTTCCAGTACCCCGGACGGCGGGATCCTGGCCATCCACGAACACCTCTCACCAGCCTCCGTTTCCTAAGCAAAGGCATTCCTCATGACAATCAACTCCGACGTGCCGGCAGCGACAGAGGTCGAAAAGCACGGTATTGAGCCCATCCCGGCGGAGGACCGAAGTGCCCGGCCTCTGGACCTGTTCCGGCTGGTGTTCGGTGGCGCCAACACGTTTGCCACCGTGGTGCTGGGCTCATTCCCTATTCTTTTTGGGCTCTCCTTCAAAGACGCGCTCCTGGCCACGCTTCTGGGGGTGGTGGCAGGCGGGCTGGTCCTGGCGCCGATGGCAGTTTTCGGCCCCACCAACGGGATGAACAACGCCGTGTCATCCTCCGGCCATCTTGGTGTCCACGGCCGGGTGGTGGGCTCGTTTCTGTCCCTGCTGACGGCTTTCGCCTTCTTCTCCATCTCCGTCTGGAGCTCCGGCGATGCCCTGGTTGGAGGGGCCAACCGGCTGATCGGCGTACCGCAGAACCCGGTCACCCTCAGCATCGCCTACGGCGTGTTTGCCCTCCTGATTCTAACGGTCTGCATCTACGGATTCCGGTTTATGCTCCTGGTCAACAAGATCGCGGTGGTGGCGGCATCGCTGCTGTTCCTGCTCGGCATCTTCGCCTTTGCCGGAGCCTTCGATCCCTCCTACGCAGGCATGTTCGGCCCCGCCGCGGACGCCGCCACAAACGCCCTGTTCTGGCCGTCGTTCATCGGTTCTGCGTTGATCGTGATGTCCAACCCCGTCTCGTTCGGCGCCTTCCTGGGAGACTGGTCCCGCTACATTCCCGCTGAGACGCCGAAGATCAGGGTCATGGCTGCTACCTTCTTTGCCCAGATCGCCACGCTCATTCCGTTCGGCTTCGGACTGGTGACCGCCACCATCATCGCCACCGAGGCACCGGCCTTCTTTGAGAGCTCTGACTATGTGGGCGGTCTGCTGGCTGTTTCCCCGGCCTGGTATTTCCTGCCAGTCTGCCTCATTGCCCTGATCGGTGGCATGTCCACCGGGACCACGGCGCTGTATGGCACGGGGCTGGACTTCTCCAGCGTTTTCCCCCGGTTTTCGCGGGTCCAGGCAACCATCTTCATCGGCGCCATCGCCATCGTCTTCATCTTTGTGGGCAAGTTCGCCTTCAACGTGGTGCAGAGCATCTCCACGTTCGCCGTCCTGATCATCACGTGCACCGCACCGTGGATGATCATCATGATGATCGGCTACGTTGTCCGCCGGGGCTGGTATCACGCCGATTCCCTGCAGGTCTTCAACCGCCGGCAGTCCGGCGGCAAATACTGGTTCAACCATGGCTGGAACTGGAGGGCCATGGGAGTCTGGATCCTTGCGGCGGTGATGGGGATCCTCTTTGTCAACATCCCCGGCCAATTCACGGGATCGCTGGGTGATCTCGCTGCAGGCGTGGACCTCAGCATCCCCGTTTCCATCGGCCTGGCTGCTGTCCTGTACCCCCTGGTGCTCTGGCTCTTTCCGGAGCCTGCAGACGCATTCGGACCAGCCGGCCCGAGGTTCGTCAGGGCTGCAGCTGCCAGGAACGTCCCGATTACTTCTGAAGAACCCGCTGAACAGGTTCCGGCCGGGATCAGCTGATCCTCCGTTCCGGCACACGGTCCCCACACACAACGGTCCCCACGGCCGGTCACCGCAGACATGCGGTGACCGGCCTTCGGCGTTTCAGGGGTTGTCCATTGTCGGAAGACGGTCACTGCACTCACACACAACAACTGATCGCTCCAGGACAAGGCAAAGGCCGTGTCCGCTGCCATGCTGGATTCATCGGCGCCTGCCCTCTCGCGGAGCGCCCTCTCCCCAACGCTCATGACCGTTAAGAAGGATCCAATGAGTATTTCGAATTCCGAGTCCCGGACCACTGAAGCCGCTCCGCGCACGGAGCACTCCACCGCCCTCCGCGCCGGCAGCATCGGCGTGATGGGCATCCTGTTCTTTGTCCTGTCCGCCCAGGCGCCCCTCACCGGGATCGTCGGAGCTTCGCCCCTCGCGGCCGCACTCGGCAACGGCGCCGGTGCCCCGGGCGCGTACCTGATTGTCGGCATCGTGATCGTGATCTTCGCGGTGGGATTTGTCGCGATGAGCCGGAAGATCCAGGCCAACGGCGCCTTCTACGCCTACGTCACCGCCGCCTTCGGGCGCAGGATCGGGGCTGGCGCGGCCTGGCTGGCGCTGCTGGCCTACAGCACGGTCCAGGCCGCCATGTACGGGCTCTACGGCGCCGCTTTCTCCGGGCTCTTGGCCTCCATCGGGCTGGACGTTCCGTGGTGGCTGTTTGCCCTGGTCACCATGGCCGGCGTCCAGGTGCTGGGGTCGCTGAACATCGAACTCGGCGCCCGGGTGCTGGCCCTGCTGGTGGGGCTGGAAGTTGCCGTCCTGCTGATGTTCGGCTTCACCGTCCTGTTCCGCGGCGGCGGTCCGGAAGGTCTCAGTCTTGCCGCATCCTTCTCGCCGGAAGCCATTGCCACCGGTGCCCCCGGCGTGGCCATTATGTTCGCGGTGGCCTCCATGTTCGGCTTCGAATCCACGGCGATCTACTCCGCCGAGGCCAAGGACGCCCACAGGACGGTGGCCCGGGCGACCTATCTTTCCGTGGGCGTTATCTCCGTGTTTTTCTCCTTCATTTCGTGGATGCTGGTCAGCTACTACGGCCCGTCCCAGGTCATTGACGCCGCCGGCGCCGCCCTGGAATCCGGCGACTCCACCGCCTTTGTGCTCACGCCCATGGTGGAACTGTTCGGACCCTGGGCAGGAATCACCACCGGCATCCTGCTGGTCACCTCCCTGCTCGCCGGGATCATCGCCTTCCACAACGGCATCAACCGCTACCTCCACTCGCTGGCACTGCGCGGTTCCCTGCCCGCAATCGTTGCCCGGACCAACCGGCACCGTGCGCCCGCCGCGGCTGCCTGGATCCAGAGTGCCACCGCCGTCGTACTCGTAGTCCCCTTCGCAGTGCTGGCGCTGGACCCCGTCCTGACTCTGTTCTCGTGGTTCAGCGGGCTGGCCGTCGCGGCACTCCTGGTGCTGTACATGCTGTGCTCCATCGCCGTCGTCGGCTTCTTCCGCCGGGAACGGATCAACGGGCAGCTCTGGCAGACCCTCCTCGCGCCGGCGCTAGCGTCCGTACTTCTGGCCTGGGTCCTTTACCTGGTGGTCAGCAACTTCACGTCCCTGATCGGCGGCAGCGCCGAGACCGCAGTTGCCCTGCTCGTGGCAGTCCCGGTGGTGTTCGCTGCCGGTGTGCTGGTGGAGCGTCAGGTGGAGCGCCGCCGCGGGCTTGCCGCCCTGGGGCACGCCGCCAACTAGGCGCGGCCTCCGGCAACCGACGGGGGAGCGCAAAGGCCCGGCGCGGAATCAATCCGCGCCGGGCCATTGCTGTTCCTGCCGACCTTCCGGAAATGCCCGATGGCGGGTGGTCGCCGGCGCGTCCGCTGAGCGGTCAGGCGCCGCGGCGCCAGTCGCTGGGGGAGACGCCGAAGGCGTCACGGAAGGTGCGGCTGAAGTGCGCTGCGTCGAGGAACCCCCAGCGGGCGGCGACAGCGCCTACCGGCTTGCCGGCATGCAGCGGATCCCGCAGCTCGCGGCGTGCGCCGTCCAGCCGCTGGGACCGGATCCACGTGGCCACCGTGGTGCCCGACTCGTGGAAGACATTGTGCAGGTGCCGCGTCGAGATGAAGTGCGCCGCGGCAATGCTGGCCGGTGACAGCTGGGGATCGGAGAGATTGGCTTCGATGTATTCGCGCACCGACACGGCCAGGAGGGTCTGTGGCTTCATCCGGTCCGGGGCGATGTCCATTTCCGCGTGCAGCAGGGTGGACACCAGGTCCAGGGCGTTCGTTGCCAGCCGTGAGCCGCTGGGGCCGCTCAGGACCTCAAGGTTTTCGGACAGCTGCCGGATGAACTGCCCCACGATCCCGCTCAGGCCCGTGCTGCCGGCCATCCGTACTGCCGCGAGCTGGCCCACGTAGTCCGTGGGCAGCGAGAGGGCGTCGCAGGGGAACATCACCACCATCATCCGCGCCTCTTCCTCGAACGCGAGGGTGTAGGGGCGGTTGGTGTCGTAGATGGCCAGATCCCCGGGCCGCAGCAGGGCCTCGCGGTTGTCCTGGATCAGGAGCCCGGTGCCCTCCAGTTGGAGGTTGAGTTTGAAGTAGCGTTCGCTGGCCTGGGCAATCAGGGCAGGGGTGCGGTGGACCTCGTGGGAGGTGGCGGTTACTTCGACGACGGACATCCGGTCCAGCACCCGCGACCGCAGCTGCCCGCGGAAGCCGTCAACGTCTGCTGTCCGGGCGGCGAGCGGCACGAAGGACTCCGCCACGAGGTGTTTCCAGTGGTCAAACGTCAGCGCAACGCTGGATTTGAGGTTCTGGCTGGCGGGCTGGACTGCAGCTGGCATGGATGGTCCTGACGACGGATGGCCGCATAACGCGGGTTCCCCGGGGCTGTGTCCTGGGACACAGTTCACTCAGGTTAGCGCCGGATGCCATCTTTTTTCAACAGTTGGCGAAAAAAGACTTCCGATGTGGGGTCTGCCGTCCGTCGGGGAGCTGTTACTTGTTTTTGCCCCGGGCTGCCACGGCCCAGCGGTCCGCGAGTGCGCCGTTGCTGGTCACGGCGACGTCGTCCACCAGGTTGATGGCCAGGCAGACGTGGTTGGGGACCACGCGCAGTCGACCACCGATGGGCGGCAGGGTTTGGCTGTCGGGCCACTCGACGGTGGCGTGGTGCTCCGAGAGGGCGGTGATCCGGGCGTCCGGATGGTCGATCAGCCGGCCGAAACCGCTCGCCCAGGCAGGCCGGTCACTGCCCAGGATCTTGCTGCCGGCGTCGATGATGAAGCGTGCCGGGGCATCCGGCGGAGTCTCGTGGTGGCTCACCACGGTGGCCGCAACCGTCAGCGCGATATCCTCCACGGCGCAACGGCCCAGCTCCAGCTGCTGGGCGTCGCCGAAGACGTACACGCCGGGACGCACTTCGGTGGCCTCGGATCCTTCGGTCAGAAGCGCCGTCGGGGTAGAGCCTCCGCTGCGGCGCGTCGCTTCGAATCCAGCCCCGACCAGGGATTCGGCGGCCTCCCGCAGCGCCTGCTGCTCCTGTGCGGCGGCCTCTAACGGCATCCCGGGGGCGTAGCTGTGCCCCGGGAAGGTGAACACGCCCGCTACTTGCAGGCCGGCGCGCGAGGCGGCTTCGGCAACCGCCGCCGCGGCCTCCGGGCGGACACCGCTGCGGTGGTGCCCGCTGTCGATTTCGACCAGTACGCTGATGCTCCCGGCCGCCTGCCCGAGGCTGGATCCCAACATGCTGGCCCCCGCAGCGGAGTCCACGCCGACCGCGACTTTTGCCGTTGACGCCAAGCGCCGGAGCCGCTCGGCCTTTTGTGGCGAAATCCAGAGGGGGTAGGCGATGAACATGTCGTCGATGCCTGCATCTACGAAAACTTCGGCTTCGCCGATGGTTGCCACCGTCAGTCCGACCGCTCCGGCGGCCATCTGGCGGGCGGCGATCTCGGTGATCTTGTGGGTCTTGGCGTGGGGACGGAGGGCGAGGCCCTTCGCCCGGACGGCCTCTGCCATCCGGGCGATGTTCCGTTCGAGGATGTCGACGTCGATCATGATGTCCGGGGTGTCGATCTCAGCGGGGATGGTCATGGGTGGAATTCTCCTTGCGGGCCTCCCGGGATGCCGGGCGGTCAGGTGCTTGGGTCAGGTGCTGCGGTGGTCTGCTGTTGCTGGGGCGGGCTGGTTTTGGTGGGGTTAGGGCGGGCGCGTGGCTGGCGAAGCCCGGCTACCCGGCCAGCAGGGCGAGGTAGCCCTCGAGTTGGTCGGCCAGGCCGGGATCGGCGTCGGGGCCTGCGGCCAGTGCTGCTCCGATCTGCGCCCCCAGCAGCATGTTCAGGAGCTGGCTGGCCAGAGTGGCGTCGTCGACGGCGGCACTGACGTCGCCGGCCTCCCGGGCCTCGGCGAGGTATTGCCGGATGGCAGCAAGCCACTCGTCCATGGACTGCTGGTGGATCTCCGCCTTCTGCGGGTCGTTGACAGCTTTCTGCCAGAACGGGATGACAATCCGCGCTTCGTTGATCCGTTCTTCGTCCAGGGGAAGCACCTCCAGGCAGAAGGCGCGCAGTGCCGGCAGTCCGGATTTGCCCTCGGTGACCTTGGCGACGCGCTGGTTGGTCCGGTTGAAGACGTGCCCGAACGCGAACTCCAGCAGGGTGTCCTTGGTGGGGAAGTAGGGCTTGAGGGCCCCGTTGGCGAAGCCTGCCTCCAGCGCGATCTCGCGCATCGTTGCGCCCTCGATGCCCAGCCGGGCGATGATCCGCCAGGTGGCATCCACCAGTTCCAGGCGCCGCTCGTCATGGTCAACTATCTTTGGCACCGCGGCCGCTCCCCGGAAATGTTTTTGCTCAAACTCTTGTGAGTCATCTTACGGACGCTTATTCTCTACAAGTATAGAAAATAAAAATTCCGACCAGCCACGGTCCCGGACAAAGGTCACCCATGACGCTTGCAGCAGCTGACACAGTTACCCAGTACCGCCTGGCATCAGGCGGCGAAATCACCGAGGTCCAGGCCATCCTGCGCGCCGCCGGACACCTTGGGGCTGAAAAGCGCATCGCCTACCTGGGCCTGCTGGACCCCGCCCGCGGAAGTGCCGCCCTCGGAAATTCCGACGCCGGACGTCTCGCCGGCGTGCACGCCGGCGGCGGTGCTGCCGCCGCCGTCGGGGACACCGCCCTCGTGATCCCCGCCGAGGACCGCAGGTTCCGCATTTTCCTCCATGACATTGCGGGCGGCGCGTCCACGGATGCGGTGGTTTCCGTGACGCGGGGCGAGGTGGTGTCCGCCGTCGAACTGGACACTGCCGTTACCGGCGAACTGCCGGTCCTGGAAGAGGAATTCGAAGTGGTGGAATCGCTGCTGGCCACGGATGACCGCTGGCTCAAGGCGCTGGCGGACCGCGGGCTCGACGTCGCCAAGGTCCGGGTCGCCCCGCTCTCGGCCGGTGTCTTCGAGTACCCGGAGGAAAAAGGCCGCCGCATCCTCCGCGGCCTGGCGTTTGTGCAGGACTTTAGGGAGGACAGCGCCTGGGCCCACCCCGTGGATGGGCTCGTGGCCTACGTGGATGTGGTCAGCAAGGAAGTCACCCGGGTCCTGGACCTCGGCGCCATGCCGATCCCGGCCGAGCACGGCAACTACACAGACCCCGAACTGACCGGCCCGCTCCGCACCACGCAGAAACCGATCAGCATCACCCAGCCTGAAGGTCCCAGCTTCACCGTCAGCGGCGGCAATCACGTGGAGTGGGAGAAATGGAGCCTCGACGTCGGCTTCGACGTCCGCGAAGGCGTGGTCCTGCACAACATCGCGTTCCAGGACGGCGACCGGCTGAGGCCCATCATCAACCGGGCCTCGATCGCCGAAATGGTTGTTCCGTACGGTGACCCGTCGCCCATCCGGTCCTGGCAGAACTACTTCGACACCGGCGAATACCTCGTGGGCCAGTACGCCAACTCCCTGGAGCTGGGCTGCGACTGCCTCGGCGACATCACCTACCTCAGCCCCGTCATCAGCGACGCCTTCGGCAACCCGCGCGAGATCCGCAACGGCATCTGCATGCACGAGGAGGACTGGGGGATCCTCTCCAAGCACAGCGACCTCTGGACCGGCATCAACTACACCCGCCGGAACCGCCGCCTGGTGATCTCCTTCTTCACCACCATCGGCAACTACGACTACGGCTTCTACTGGTACCTCTACCTGGACGGCACCATCGAATTCGAAGCCAAGGCAACCGGCGTCGTCTTCACCTCCGCCTTCCCCGAGGGCGGCTCGGACAACATCTCCCAGCTGGCACCCGGCCTCGGCGCACCCTTCCACCAGCACCTCTTCAGCGCCCGCCTGGACATGGCCATCGACGGCTTCACCAACCGCGTCGAGGAAGAGGACGTGGTCCGCCAGACCATCGGCGAGGGAAATGAACGGGGCAACGCCTTCTCCCGCAAGCGCACCGTGCTGGCCCGCGAATCCGATGCCGTCCGCGAGGCCGACGCCCGGGCCGGCCGAACCTGGATCATCTCCAACCCGCAGTCCCGCAACCGCCTGGGCGAGCCCGTGGGCTACAAGCTCCACGCCCAGAACCAGCCCACGCTCCTGGCGGATCCGGACTCGTCCATCGCGCGGCGGGCTGCCTTCGCCACCAAGGATGTGTGGGTCACCCGCTACGCCGACGACGAGCGCTACCCCACGGGCGACTTCGTGAACCAGCACCCCGGCGGCGCAGGGTTGCCCGCCTATGTCGCGCAGGACCGCGAAATCGACGGCCAGGACATCGTGCTCTGGCACACCTTCGGCCTGACCCACTTCCCGCGCGTCGAGGACTGGCCCATCATGCCCGTGGACACCGTGGGCTTCAAACTGCGGCCTGAGGGCTTCTTCGACCGCAGCCCCGTCCTGGACGTGCCCGCCAGCGCCGGCGGATCCAGCGCAGCGGGAGGTTGCCACAGCGACGCCGGCTCCGGCAGCTGCCACAGCTAGGAAAATCCCATGACCTTGACCCGACGGGCCCGCATTGGCGGGCCCGTCCTGCATCCTCGGGTATGCGCCGCGGTGGTGGCAGCCTCCAGTGCCGTGCACGTGTGGCTCGCCGTCCAAAACCAGCACGGTGCGTTGTTGAGTGTCCTCATGCTCGCACTCGCAGGTGTCTGCCTGCCGTGCGCCCTGCACATCTGGCGGCACAACCGGGTGGGCGCCCTGCGCAGGGTCATGGGGTGCGCCGTTTCCATGGCTGCCGTTCACGGCGTCCTGCTGCTCGGCGCAGGTTCCGGCGGCCACGCACATGCCGGAGTGCCGCCGTCGAACGTTGCAGGCCAGAACATTGCGGACGCAGCTGGCGCCGGCGGACTCCTGCTGGTCATCGCCTTGGAAATCGCGACGGCGCTGCTCGCCGCGACTCTCGTGGCGCGCCTCAGATCCGTCCCCCCACCCCGCGTAACGCGCATTTAACATTCCCGCACGACGCCCGTAACGGTGAATTGGCTACTCTGGTTCAACAAGGTTTACTAGTAGCTAACGCCAACCGGACAGGAACGTTTCGATGACGAGTGTCGCAACCCCTGCTGTATCCGCTTCACCCCTTACCGACAGAATTTCCCTGGCCGACATCGCCCGGGCCCACGATGTCCGCTTTATCCTGGCCACATTTGTGGACATGACCGGCAAGCCCTGCGCCAAACTCGTCCCCGTCGAGGCCGCCGACGAGCTCGAAGCCGGGGCCATGGGCTTCGCGGGCTACGCGGCAGGCCTCATCGGCCAGAAGCCGCAGGACGCGGACCTTATCGCGGTCCCCGACCTGGCCTCCTTCACCCCGGTCCCCTTCATCAAGGAGGGCCTGGCCATCATCCACTGCGATCCGCACGTCAACGGCCAGCCCTGGCCGTACGCGCCGCGGGTCATCCTGAAAAACACCCTCGCACGGCTCGCGGACCAGGGCATGCAGGCGAAAATCGGCGCCGAGGTTGAGTACTTCCTGGTCAACAGGAACGACGACGGGACGCTGAGTACCGCCGACGCCCGCGACGATTCGCCCCGCCCCTGCTACGACGCCCGCGGCGTCACCCGGATGTACGACCACCTCACCTCCATCTCCGAGGCGATGAACGGGCTGGGCTGGGGCAACTACGCCAACGACCACGAGGATGCTGCCGGCCAGTTCGAGCAGAACTTCAACTACGCCGACGCGCTGACCACCGCGGACCGGGTGGTCACCCTCCGCTATATCCTCAACATCCTGGCCGAGCAGCGGGGCATGACCGCCACGTTTATGCCCAAGCCGTTCACCGACCGGACCGGCACGGGCCTGCACTTCCACCTGTCCCTGTGGTCCGGCGCCGAGGCGCTGTTCCCTGGGGATGACAGTGGGGACGGCAGTGGAGCGGACGACGGCGGCCGCGGCCTTGGGCTGTCCGGCCTCGCTTATTCGTTCATCGCCGGCATCCTGGAGCACGCGCCTGCGTTGCAGGCCTTCCTGGCTCCGACGGTGAATTCGTACAAGCGCTCGGGCGCCACCACCAGTTCCTCCGGCGCCACCTGGTCGCCGCGGAAGGCGTCCTTCGGCGGCAACGACCGCACCCACATGATCCGCGTCCCGGACAACAAACGGATCGAGCTCCGCTCCGGCGACGGCTCAGCGAACCCCTACCTTGCCATCGCCACGGCCATCTCGGCCGGGCTGGACGGCGTGGAAAAGGCTGCCGACCCCGGGCTGCCGTCTGGCCCGGGTGAGTCGAAGCCCGATGCCCATCTGCTGCCGGCTACGCTGCTCCATGCTGTGGAAGCCCTGCGCCGCGATCCGGTGATCCTTGCCAGCCTTAGCGGCGATGCCGAGATCGGCAGGTACTACGCGGACGCCAAGGAAGAGGAATTCCTGAGCTGGCACAACCAGGTCAGCGACTGGGAAATCCGCACGTATTTGACGTCCATCTAGCCCGTCATCGATCGGAGAACACCGATCCGAGAACCCCTAGCAAGTAAAGGACACACCATGTGTGGAATTGCCGCGCTGCAGCTGCGCAACCCCCTGCTGCACCCCCAAATGGGCAGCCTCCTGTCTTCCATGATGTGCCAGATCGTGGACCGGGGACCGGACTCTGCCGGCCTGGCCGTCTACAACACCCCCGGCCTGGTCTCGGAAGGAACCTCCACGCTCAGCCTGCTCGGCAAGGACCAGGGCCTGCCCATCACGGAGATCCAGCTCGCCATCGCCGGCATGCTCCCATCGGACGCCGAGGCGGCCGTGCGCGTGGTGGGCGACACCACTTTGGTGAGTGCCGCCGTCGGCACCGATCTGCTGGTGAAGGTTGTCAGCGAAACCCTCCCGGCGGCGACCATCATCGGCCGCGGTGAGCATGTGGCCGTGATGAAGAGTGTTGGCCACCCGATGGACATCGCGGCCGAGCACGGGCTGGAGGCCATGGCCGGCAGCCAGGGCCTGTCCCACACCCGGATGGCCACCGAGTCCGCTGTGACGGCCGGAGGTTCGCACCCCTTCTCCGTGGCGGATGACCTCTGCCTCGTGCACAACGGCTCATTTTCCAACCACGCCACCATCCGGCGGGGCCTCCTGCGCGACGGTGTGGTGTTCGACTCCGACAACGACACGGAGGTGGGCGCCCGCTACGTCGCCTCCCGCCTGGAGCAGGGCGACACCCTCGAGGAGGCCCTGGTGAACCTGGGCAAGGTCTTCGATGGTTTCTACACCCTGGTGGTTACCACCGCGGACAGCATGGCCGTGGTCCGGGACCCGATCGCTTGCAAGCCCGCCATCATCGCCGAAACCGCCGACTACGTGGCCATGGCCTCCGAATACCGCGCCCTGGCGGCCCTGCCGGGCATCGACAACGCCCGCATCTTTGAACCGGAACCCGGAAAGGTCTACACATGGTCACTCTGACAGCACCCGAAACCAGCACCGAAGCAGCCGAGGAAGCCGTCAGCACGGAAACGGGCCCTGGCTCCTTCAGCGTGGACCTGGCCGGCAGCCCGGTCCGGGACCTGAACCAGGCCCTCCACAACGCAGCCGACGGCCAGTCCTGGACGGTCACCAGCCCTGGCGGCAAGCACAGCCTCGCCGTCGGCATCAACGCGGACGTCACGGTGACCGTCGAAGGCCATGCCGGCTACTACGCCGCCGGGATGCACCAAAAAGGCGACGTGACCATCAACGGCAATGCCGGCGTCGGACTCGCGGAAAACATCATGTCCGGCCGGGTGCACGTAACGGGCGACGCGTCCCAGTCCGCGGCCGCCACCGGCCACGGCGGCCTGGTGGTCATCGACGGGAACGCCGGGGCCCGCTGCGGCATCTCGATGAAGGGCGTGGACATTGTGGTGGGAGGCAACATCGGCCACATGTCCGCGTTTATGGCCCAGGCCGGCCGCCTGGTGGTCTGCGGCGACGCCGGCGAGGCCCTGGGCGACTCCATCTACGAGGCCCGGATCTACGTCAAGGGCACTGTGGCGTCGCTCGGCGCTGACTGCATCGAAAAGCCCCTGAAAGCCGAGCACCTGGCCGAACTCGGGGAGCTGCTGGCCGCCGCCGGCCGCAGCGACAACCCGGCCGACTTCAAGCGCTACGGCTCAGCCCGGAACCTTTACCACTTCCACGTCGACAACTCGACGTCGTACTAGGAGCCTCCCATGACCATCACCTCCGAACCGATTTACACCCAGGACCGTCCCCAGGACATCGCTGAACTGGGCCTGCGCGAGTCCGCCACGTTCGACCGCGCCACCATCGCGGACATCCAGCGGGCCGCGGCCACCGGCGTCTATGACATCCGCGGCTGGGGCGCGAAGCGCAAGGTCCCGCACTTTGACGACCTGCTGTTCCTGGGCGCCTCGATGTCCCGCTACCCGCTGGAGGGCTACCGCGAAAAGTGCGATACCGACGTCGTCCTCGGCGACCGGCACGCGAGCCGGCCCCTGCACCTGCAGACCCCGGTGACCATCGCCGGCATGAGTTTCGGCGCACTCTCCGCCAACGCGAAGGAGGCGCTGGGCCGCGGCGCATCCGAGGTGGGTACCTCCACCACCACGGGCGACGGCGGCATGACGCCTGAGGAGCGCGGCCAGTCCAAGCACCTCGTCTACCAGTACCTCCCGTCCCGCTACGGCATGAACCCGGATGACCTCCGCAAGGCCGACGCCATCGAGATCGTGCTTGGCCAGGGTGCCAAGCCCGGCGGCGGCGGCATGCTGCTGGGCCAGAAGATCACCGAACGCGTGGCCGGAATGCGCACTCTGCCGGTGGGGATCGACCAGCGCTCGGCCAGCCGGCACCCTGACTGGACGGGCCCGGACGACCTCGAGATCAAGATCGGCGAGCTGCGCGAAATCACCGATTGGAAGACGCCCATCTATGTAAAGATCGGCGCCTCCCGGCCGTACTACGACACCGCGCTTGCCGTGAAGTCCGGAGCGGACGTGGTGGTGGTGGACGGCATGCAGGGCGGCACCGCCGCGACCCAGCAGGTGTTCATCGAAAATGTCGGCATCCCCACCCTCGCCGCGATTCCGCAGGCCGTCCAGGCGCTCCAGGAACTCGGCGTCCACCGCAAGGTCCAGCTCATCGTTTCCGGCGGCATCCGCACCGGCGCCGACGTCGCCAAGGCCATGGCGCTGGGCGCGGACGCCGTGGCGATCGGCACCGCGGCGCTGATTGCCCTGGGCGACAACGATCCCCGCTACGCCGCCGAATACGCCGCCCTGGGTTCCGCAGCCGGCTTCTATGACGACTTCCAGGACGGCCGCGACCCCGCCGGCATCACCACCCAGGATCCGGAGCTCGCCTCCCGCCTGGACCCGGTGGCGGCCGGCAAGCGCCTGGCCAACTACCTGCGCGTCCTCACCATGGAAGCCCAGACCATCGCCCGGGCCTGCGGAAAGTCGCACCTGCACAACCTGGAACCCGAGGACCTCGTGGCACTCACCATCGAAGCCTCGGCCATGGCCCGCGTGCCGCTGGCCGGCACCAGCTGGATCCCCGGCGCCAAGTAAGCGCCGGAACAGGAGCGCACAATGACCGATTCCTCCGACTACGTGGTGGTCGGCGCCGGCATGGCCGGCGCCGCCACGGCGTGGCAGCTCGCGGCCCGCGGACACCAGGTCACCATCCTGGAACGCAACGTCCCGGCCAGCCACGACGCCAGCTCACACGGGTCCGCCCGGATCTTCCGCTACGCCTACCCGGACCCCTTTTATACGCACGCAGTGCAGGAGTCCAAGGCATTGTGGGATGTCCTGGCGCTGAACAGCGGCTCCGAGCTGATCACTCCTGCGGGGGCAGCTGACTTCGGCTCCGAACGAAATCCGCGGCTGCTCGCCGGAGTGCTGGCAGGGGCGGGGATCAAGCACGAGCTGCTGAGTGCGGCCGAGGCCTCGGCGCGTTGGCCGCGGATCGCCTTCGACACGGAGGTGCTCTGGCATCCGGACGCGGGAGTGATCGATGCTGAGACAGCTGTCAACGCCATGGTGGAGCAGGCGGTCAGGCACGGCGCGCGGCTGGTGACGGGGTGGCAGTTGCAGCGGGTGGACAAGACCGCGGCCGGCTACCGGCTCACCTCAGCCACAGGGGAAACGTTCGACGCCGGCAATGTGGTCATCAGCGCAGGCGGCTGGCTGCCCGGGCTGCTGGGGGAGTTGTCCCTTCCCTCGGGCTTCCTTGCCGGGCTCCCCGAAATCACGGTGCGGCAGGAGCAGGCGTTCCACTTCCGCTACAAGGATGACGACGCCGGCGCTGTTCCCGACGGTTCCTGGCCGACGTTCATCCATAAACGTGAAGACATCCAGGTCTACGGCCTGCCCGGCGGGCGCGACGCCGGCTTTGCCGGGCAGAAGGTGGCCGAGTACAACGGCGGCAGGTTCCTTCGCTCCGCCGCCGAACAGACCGGCGAAGTGGACCCCGCCAACCGCCGCCGGGTGGTGGACTACGTCCGCCGTTTCCTGCCGGGCCTGGACCCCGAGCCGTACGCCGAAACCACCTGCCTGTTCACCAATACGCCCAACGAGGACTTCGTCATCGACCGCGTGCGCAACCTCACCATCCTCTCGCCGTGTTCCGGCCACGGCGCCAAGTTCGCGCCGCTGATCGGCCGGTGGGCGGCGGACCTGGCCACCGGAGCGGCCAACGTGCCGCTCCGTTTCCGGACCGCGACGCATGCGGTCAGCGGCCGCTGACCGCATGCCTTTCACTGCACCCATCTCGAGAAACGGACGCCCGTGACTGCCCCCATCTCTTCCGCATTCCTGCCAACCCAGCCGGAAGCAGCGCAGCCGCCATCGGCTGAGCAGCCCGCCGCCACGGTGAGCGGCCTGCTCAGGGACATTGCCGACGTCGGCCGCGACAGGACCCGGGGAGGCTACTCGCGGCCGGTGTTCTCCAGGGCCGAGACGGAGCTGCGGAGCTGGTTTATAGCGGAGGCCGGGCGCCGCGGGCTGGACGTCCATACGGACCAGAACGGCATCATCTGGGCGTGGTGGGATACCGCGACAGGTACGCGGCGGAACGCGGTGGTCACCGGCAGCCACCTCGACTCTGTCCCCGGCGGCGGTGAGTACGACGGGCCGCTGGGGGTCGCCTCGGCACTGGTCGCCGTCGACCTTCTCAAGGCGCGCGGCCTCCGCCCCCGCCGCCCGCTGGCCATTGCAGTGTTCCCCGAAGAGGAAGGGTCCCGGTTCGGCGTGGCCTGCCTGGGGTCACGGCTGCTGACCGGCGAACTCGACCCGGACAAGGCCCGCCGGCTCAAGGATCCTGACGGCAACACGTATGCGGACGTCGCCGCCGCCAGCGGCCAGGACCCGCGGCTCATCGGTGCCGACTACAAGGCGCTCCAGCAGCTGGGCGTGTTTGTGGAACTGCACGTGGAACAGGGGAGGGGCCTGATCGACCTGAACCAGCCGGTGGCCATCGGGTCATCGATCCTGGGCCATGGGCGGTGGAAACTGTCGCTTACCGGCGAGGGCAACCATGCGGGCACCACGCTGATGAAGGACCGTAAAGACCCCATGATCGCGGCCGCCAAGGTCATGGTGGGCATCCGCGACACCGCCCGGAAGTACCGGGATGCTCGGGCCACCGTGGGGCGGATCCAGCCCGTCCCCGGCGGAACCAACGTGATCGCCTCCCGGGTGGACCTGTGGATCGACGTGCGGCATCCCGACGACTCCATCACGGCGGCGCTGGTGGAGGCGATCGGGCTGAACGCCCAGGTCATGGCGGCCGAGGAAGGCTGCGCCTCCAGCCTCAGCATGGAGTCCCTCAGTCCGACGGTGCGCTTTGATGCCGGGCTGCGGGACCGGCTGCAGGAGCTGCTTCCGGCCGCGCCTGTGCTGGACACCGGGGCAGGGCACGACGCCGGGGTCCTCAGTTCGCAGATCCCCACGGCGATGCTGTTCATCCGCAACCCCACGGGCGTTTCGCATTCGCCCGATGAGCTGGTGGAGGACTGGGACGCCGAGGCAGGCGCCGTTGCGCTCGCGGACTCGCTGGCAGGGCTGTTGGGCGAGGCGCGCGGCATCGGCTAGCCGCTTTTCCTTCCGCTGGCCTCCGCGGCAGCCTCAGGTCCGCACGCGGTAGTTCATCAGCACGCAGCCGCCGTCGAGCGTGCGCGACTCTGTCAGTTCGAGGCTGATCCGCCGTCCGGGGTCGCGGAAGAAGGGGACACCCGAGCCGAGCAGGACGGGATGAACGTTGAGGCTGATTTCGTCGATGGCTCCGGCTTCGAAGAGCGACCCCGCCAGGTCACCGCCGCCCATCAGGCAGATTCCCTTGCCCGGCTGCTGCTTGAGCCGGGTGACGAACCCGACGGCATCGGAGGAGATTAGCTCCACGCCTTCCGGGGCCTCGGCGAGGGTGCGGGAGAAGAGGTACGTGGTGACGGCCGGAATCCCGCTGCCTTCGTTGCTGGCGGACGCTGGCTCATCGCCCATGCCCTGGGCTGCCGCGAACTCCCAAGTCCTCCGGCCCATCAGGACGGCATCCACGGTGGACCAGTACTGGGCCATGACTTCCTCCACGTCGCGGCTGAAGTGGATCCAGTCGAAGGTGTCGTTATTGCCGGCGATGAAGCCGTCGAGGCTGCATGCCGCGCCGTAGGTCACGGTCCGCATTGGTCGTCCTTTCACTCCCATGCCCTCTCAAAACAGTAGGCTCGCGGCAGGACTTTCGCTACGGCCCCGCCACCTATGATGGCTCCTATGACCAATCACGCCCCGGAGGAAACAGACACCGCGACCACCGCTGCCGGTACGGCCGCCGTCGTGGACCCGGGCACCCCGGCTGATGCTGCCGCCGTCGCGGGCAAACTGGAGCAGGTCATCGCCACGCAGGTCCGGCACTACCGCACCGCCAACGGCCTGTCCTCGGCGGACCTCGCTGCCCGGACGGGCCTGTCAAAGGCCATGATCTCGCGGATCGAAACGGCAACCACCTCATGCTCGCTGACGACACTCCAGCGGCTGGCCGACGGCCTCAAGATTCCCGTCACCGCACTCTTCCGCGGTGCCGACACAGACCGTGATGCCACCTTCACCAAGAACGGCCAGGGCAGCCTGACTGTCCGCAGCGGCACGCAGCATGGCCATGAGTACCGCGTCCTGGGCACGCTCAAGGGCCGGACCGACGCGCTGGAACCCACGCTGGTCACGCTCACCGACGCCTCCGATGTCTTTCCGCTGTTCCAGCACCCGGGCACTGAGTTCATCTACATGCTGGCGGGGAAGATGGTTTACGGGCACGGCGCCTACGAGTACTCCATGGAAGCTGGCGACTCCCTCCTGCTGGACGGCGAGGGTCCGCACGGGCCGCTGGAGCTGCTGGACCTGCCCATCAGGTTTTTGGCCATCTCCGCCAAGTAACTGCGCACGCTGACCCTGCCACGCTGATCAGTCCTGCAAATCCGGCGTCAGATCGGGCGATTCCCTGCATCCAAAGTACGTTCGAGGGACGTGTGAAACTGGCGTGCCCGTGACCGAAACGTCGATTTAACCAGCCGGAAACCCACCGCGGAACTGCCGCCATACAGTTGGAACCAGACGGCAATAGCTGCCCTCCGATGAACGTGGTACTGATTCCGCGTCCCTCCTCCGGAGCGGCTCTGACCGGCAATTTCCGTTCTCTCTTCGCATCACGAAAGGGGTTTCCCATGGATTCGGGAAATGTCGCTTGGATTCTGGCCAGCTCAGCGCTGGTCTGTATGATGATCCCCGCCCTGGCCCTGTTTTACGGGGGCATGGTGGGGTCTCGTCGCATTCTCAACATGATGATGATGTGCTTCGGCGGCGCGAGCCTGGTGGCAGTGCTCTGGGCGCTCTTCGGTTACTCTATGGCCTTCGGAAATTCCGTGGGCGGCCTGGGGCTCATCGGGGACATTACGGAATTCCCCGGCATGGGACAGTTGCTCGCCGCAGATGAGGCAGCCTCCATTCCGGTGATTCTCTTCGCCGCATTCCAGCTGTTCTTCGCCTGTGTCACTACGGCCCTGGTTGCGGGAGCGGCAGCCGGACGTATGAAGTTCGGCGCCTGGATGCTGTTTGCCGGAATCTGGGCAACCATCGTCTACTTCCCCATCGCCCACTGGGTGTTCGCCTTCTCTTCGGCCGACGGCAGCGTTACCGGCGGCTGGATCGCGAGCGGCATCAAGGCAATCGACTTCGCCGGTGGAACCGCCGTGCACATGAACGCCGGCGCCGCGGCGCTTGCCCTGGCCCTGGTCCTGGGCAAGAGTTCCGGCTGGCCCAAAATGGAGCACACCAAGCCGCACAGCCGTCCGCTGGTGCTCGTTGGTGCCGGACTGCTCTGGGTGGGCTGGTTCGGCTTCAACGCAGGCTCTGCACTCTCCGCCGGCCAGTCCGCCTCCGTTGTTTTCCTGAACACGGCAGTTGCAGCTTCTGCCGGGCTCCTCGCCTGGGCCCTGGTTGAGCGGCTCCGCCACGGAGCGGCCACCAGCATGGGCGCAGCGTCCGGCCTGATCTCTGCCCTCGTTGCCATCACGCCCGCCTGTGGCGCGGTCAGCCCGCTCGGCGCACTGGCCATCGGTGCCATCGCCGGTGCCGTCTGCTCCCTCGCCATCGAACTGAAGTTCCGCCTTGGCTATGACGATTCACTCGACGTCGTCGGCGTCCACCTCGTGGGTGGCATCCTCGGAACCCTGCTGATCGGCCTGTTCGCCACTGACGCAGCCCCGAACGGAGTGAGCGGCCTCTTCTACGGCGGCGGCGTTGAACTGCTGGGGGTTCAGGCTCTGGCCACCGTCACGGTCTTGGTGTACTCGTTCGGCATCACCTGGGTCCTGGCCAAGATCCTGGACAAGACCATTGGCCTGCGCATCAAGCCCGAAGACGAACTCCGCGGCATCGACATCGCAGCCCACTCGGAGCTCGCCTACCTTACCGACGAAGACCCTGTGGAGCTCGGTTCGCCGCAGCGCGTCTGATCCCCACGTGGGTGGTCTGGAGCGGGGCCTGATGTCCAATAGGCCCCAATGGAACGGACCTGAAATTCCCTGAATCAAGCCCGGGTGGTGCCGTCTGGCACCACCCGGGGCACGAGTCCGGCGCAGGGCCGAACAGCGGACCGGTGTCAGCATCAGCTGGCTTATAGTTCCGCAGTTCGGCCCTTTGTCGTGCCGGGGCGTCGGGCCAGGGTGACATGCGTGCGCGTGCCCGCCGAGAGGTTCGTGCCCAAGCAGGGGCACTCGTCGCGATGTTTCCGTGTCAGACGTTGGTGCAGATCAGGTTGCCGTCGCGGACTTCCAGTACAGCGGCCCGGACGTGGCTGAGGTGGGTTTTGGCGTCCGCCGCCATGCCGTCGATTTCGGCGCCGTTCCAGTGCGGATGCGTGAAGTAGACGATCAGGGCGCGCTCCCTGCCATCGGCCGATGCTTCCAGCGGCACGACGTCTGCGTGCCGGCCTACTACTGAACCGCCGTCGACCGTTTCAGGAGCCGTCAGGATGAGGCCGCCAAGGTATTCCTGCCGGGTCCAGCCGCCTGCGGCGTCCGCGGACCGGTAGATGGCCTGGCCCCGCCACTCGTCCACGATCATCCAGAACTGGCCTTCAAGTTTGAACACTTTGGGCCCTTCGTGGGGCCGTCCGGGAATGGTGAGACCTTCAACAACCCATGACGACGGATCGGCCGGAGTGTCGCTCACGGCACTGTAGGTGTTGGATCCGCGGGCCTCATCCTTGTACCAGAGCCGGTACTGGCCGTCGCCGCACAGGGCCACCGCCGCGTCGATGACGCGCGGGGAGTCAAGGTCGATGTCACCGAGGTACTCCCAAGTGACGAGGTCCCGGCTGGCGAGCTGGACGATGGAGGCGCTGCCGGTCCAGTCGGTCCGGACCCCGCCAAGGACCGTCAGGTACATGATCCACTGTTCGCCGATCCTTACGACGTCGGGCGCCCACAGTGTGGCCGGCAATTCAGTTCCCGGCGGGACCAGTCCGTCCAGGGTGCCCTGATAGGTCCAGTTAAGTCCGCCGTCGGACGAACCGGCCACTCCAATGGCCGTGCCGTGTACCCACTCGACCCCGGTCAGGCCGGGTTCCGTTGCCCGGCGCTGGGTGTAGAAAAGTACCCACTCGCCGGTCAGGTGGTCCGAAACCAGGATGGGGTCGGTGGGGCCGTCCCAGACAGGATCCCGGTAGGGGTTTTTGAAGGCGTCAGGGCTGAGCGGGACGACGCCGGATGCTGCCGTTTCACGGGCTGAATCAGGGGCGGAACCCGGGGCAGGGGATTGCGGGTGCATGGGAAATCTCCAAGAAGGCTTAGTCAGATTTCCGTACAGCATATGCGGGAAAGTGCTTTCCCGCAGCTGTGGCCTTCTGCCACCAACGTGTCTCTTATCTGGGCGTCATCGGCTGGCGGGCTGTCGGGCATGGCCGCGCCAGGGTCCTGGCGCTTGAGCTCTTCGAGGATCTTGAGCTCGTCCAGGATTTGTGGTGGCCATTGGGGTGGTTCCCAGTCGTGGTGTTCGCTTTGGTAGTGGCGGCCGGTGGGTGAGGTCCAGCCGGGTGGTTTGTGGGTGCTGGCGTCGGTGGGGGTCCATCCGGTGGTGTGTTTTAGCCGGTGGTGTTTTCGGCAGACTGACTCGAGGTTGGTGATGCCGGTGGTGCCGCCGTCGGCCCAGGCGAGGATGTGGTCGGCTTCGTTGTCCAGGGATTGGTTGTTGCAGCCGGGGAACGAACATTTCCGGTCCCGGAGTCTGAGCCATTGCCGCATCGCTGCGGGGATGGGGTAGCTGTTCCGTCCGATTTCCAGCGGTGCGCCGTTGCGAGGGTCGGTGAGGACCCTGCGGAATGAGGATGCCCCGTCGGCGACGAGTTTGCGGGCCATCGAGGCGGGGATGGGTCCGTAGCCGTCGAGGTCGGCGGGTTCGTCGGTGAGGCCCATCAGGGCAAAGACCGGCACGGTCACGAGGACCTGCGCGGCCGGGGAGGCCGCATCTCTGATGCCGGAAGCAATACCGGTGGCGGGCTCGCCCTCAGTCGAGGCGTCTGTGCTGCCGCCCGTTGGGGTGCTGGTGGTGAAGCCGGCGCTGAGGAGGAGTTTGGCGGCGACGTCTGCCCGGAGCTGGGTCAGTGTCCGGTCCTCGGTGGGGCTTTGGAGGGCCCGTGCTGTGGCGGTGATGCCGTTCCAGATCCCGGCCGCCTGGTCCGCGGGGAGGTAGGCGGAGAGCCAGGCCATGCCGTCCCGGTCCGGGGCGTACTCCAGCCTCCGGTCCAGGACACTCCTGGCGTGGCGTTTTTCGATGCTGACCGGGTGGTGCCGTTCCCGCCAGGTCCGGGCCTTGTGCCGGAACCGCGCCGGAACCATCTCCCCGGCCGGGCACGTGGCGAGGCTCTCGACCTCCGGGCCCAGAAAGTGGCCTTCCAACGCCGCGGCGCCCGCTGGATCAAGGCCGCTTGTTTCGTCGACCATGACCCGGGCGTGCTGCCACGAAAGGTTCCCGGCCTGCAACGCGGCCAGAGTCAGCCGCAGCGTGGTGGTGAGTTCACGGGACTCGGCGAGCAGTGCTGATGCAGTCCGTTCGCTCACGGTCAGGGCACAGGCGACCTCGGCGACGACGCCCATTTCCCGGGCCATGCGCTGCTGCGGATGCTCATCCGGAGGGGACATAGCCCGGGTTGCGTCGGCGAACCCGGCGGTGAAACGCACTTTCCTGGCGGCCAGCATGGCCTCCATCCGGGCCGTCTCTTCAAGACCCTCCAGGCACGCATCCGACTGGTCACGAAGCGGGTCCGAACCGGTGGACCCGGAGCGGCCCTCCGTTCGGTCCACCAACACCGCAATCGCAGCCATGGAAGCCATCATGGCCTCCATTGAATCCACTGCTGCGGCGCTTTCCATACCCCTATCATCCTGCGAGGCACCCCCAAGAACCGTGAAGCAAATGCCCTATGTGGATAACCTCCGGGCCCCCTCCAAAAGCCATTTCCTGGAGGGGTTCGCGCGCGCGGCCGGAGGGCCGCAAGTGTACGTTCGCGCCCAGCGCCGAGGAAGCTTAGTCCTTGAAAAGGCCCGCCAGGTCCTCGGCCGTGATCGAACCACTGGACAGCGCGTCGCCTTCCATGACGTCCGCGAACAGCTGCGACTTCCGCGCCTTCAAAGCCATGACCTTTTCCTCGATCGTGTCCTTGGCCACCAGCCGGTAGACCATCACGTTCCGAGCCTGGCCGATCCGGTGCGTGCGGTCCACGGCCTGCGCTTCGGACGCGGGGTTCCACCAGGGATCGAGCAGGAACACGTAGTCGGCCTCGGTCAGGTTAAGCCCAAATCCGCCGGCCTTCAGCGAAATCAGGAACACGGGCGCGGTGCCGTTCTTGAATTCATTGACGACGTCGGTGCGGTTCCGGGTGCCGCCGTCGAGATAGCAGAACTCGATCTTCTCCTCCACCAGCCGCTCCCGGACCTTGCCCAGGAACCCCGTGAACTGGCTGAAAATCAGCGCGCGGTGGCCCTCGGCCACGAGGTCCTCCAGCTGCTCGAACAGCACGTCCAGCTTCGAGGACCGGACGCCCGACAGCGACGGATCAACCAGCGACGCGTCCAGGCTGAGCTGCCGCAGCAGGGTCAGCGACTGGAAGATGGTGAAGCGGTTCTTGTTCACGTCCTCGATCAGGCCCAGGATCTTCTGCCGCTCGCGCTGCAGGTGTGTCTGGTATACCTTCTGGTGCCGCGGGTTCAGCACCACTTCCAGGATCTGTTCCTGCTTGGGCGGCAGGTCCTGGATGACCTGGTCCTTGGTGCGGCGCATCATCAGCGGACGGACCCGACGGCGGAGCTTATCCAGCTGCGCCTTGTCGCCGTTCTTTTCCACCGGCTTCTGGTAGTACTCGGCGAACCGTTTGGGGCTGGAGAACAGGCCCGGCGCCACGATGGACGTCAGCGCCCAGAACTCCATGAGGTTGTTCTCCAGCGGGGTGCCGGTGATGGCCAGCTTGAAGATCGCGGGCAGCTTCCGCGCGCACTGGTACGCCTTGGACTGGTGGTTCTTCACGAACTGGGCCTCATCGAGCACCAGCCCTGCCCAGGTCTTGGATGCGTAGGAGTCGTAGTCGATCCGGAACAGGGCATACGAGGTGATCACGATGTCCGCGCCGCCCAATTCAACGGCCGCGTCCTGGCCTTTCTTGGCGAAGGTCTCGCTGACGGTCCGGACCGTCAAACCGGGGGCGAAGCGTGCGGCTTCCGCCGCCCAGTTGCCCACGACGCTGGTGGGGGCCACCACCAAAAAGGGAGTGCCGCCGTCGGGCGCGGGGGTTCCGGAAGGCGCCGCAGTGCCGGAGCCAACAGAAGAACCGTCAGCGGGCGAGCCGTCAACAGAGATAGGCCCGAGTTCCTTGGCGGCGCACATCAGTGCGAGGGCCTGCACGGTCTTGCCCAGGCCCATGTCGTCAGCGAGCACCCCGCCCAGGCTGTGTTTGTACAGGAAGCTGAGCCAGTTGAAACCCTCAAGCTGATAAGGCCGCAGTTCGGCATTGAGGGTGGAAGGCAGCGGCAGCCCATCGATCCCGCCTTCGAGCAAACCGCCCACCGCGGAGCGCCAGGCCGCGGCCTGCTGGTCCACAATGCCCAGGTGCGCGAGTTCGTCCCAGAGCCCGGCCTGGAAGCGGCTGATCTGCAGCGGCGCGTCCTTGTTGTCCTGCAGCGACCGGGCCTCCTCGATCAGGGCCCGCAATTGGTGCAGCTCCGGGAGGTCCAGCGAGAAGTAGGCGCCGCTGGGCAGCAGCATCTTGGTCTGGCCCGCCGCCAGCGCGGAGAACACCGCCGCGAACGAGACAGGCTGGCCCTCGAGCGAAATCTGGATGCCAAGGTCGAACCAGTCGCGCTGCTCCGTGGCCTTGGTGGAGATGGAGACCACCGGCGCTTCCTCGGCCTCGCGGTAGTCGGCGATGTCGCCGGCGGTGTCCACTGCCACGTCCGGGGCCTGGCGCAGAACCGGCAGGACGTCCTCGGTGAAAGCCAGCGTGTCCAGGCCGCTCAGCTCAACGGACGCCGCAAGGCGGGGTGTGCCCCAGCCCGCGGTGGCGGACTCGCCAAGCGCAGGGACGACGTTCCAGGGCTGGCCGATGCCTTCCAGGATGCGGGCCTCGGCGGTGTCGTCGCGGTAGCCGTGGTCGCCGGGATGCCGCCACAGGGGCTGGGCCGTGACCAGGTTCCCGGTCCTGTAATGCCATTCCCAGTGCAGCCGGACCCGGTGGTCCGCGCCGTAATTGGCCAGCAGCGAGAGGGTGGGGACGGCCAGGGCAGGCAGCTCCACGGACTCGTCTTTCGCCGTGACGCGGGCGGCCTGCTTGAGCTTCGGGTAGAAACCGGTGAGGAAGCGCGTCTCGTCCCTGGCCGGGATGTGCAGGGTGCTGCCGGCCGTCACAAACGTCAGCAGTTCCTCGCTCAGCCCGCTTTCCAGCGGCGCAAGCGTGATCACGGAGTCCGTGGCAACCCCGGGTAGCGCTTCGCCGCCCGTGGTCAGGAAAATGCCGTGCGCGGGGCGGCCGATGGTCCCCACCGACGCCGGATCAACATCTTCCCCCTCGACGGTGATGGTGGGCGCGAGCTCCAGCCCGCCGTCGTCGTCCGTTCCTTCCGGCACAGAAGCGCCAGCGGCGTCCCCGCTCACCGGTGCGCCATAGCGGCTCAGGTTAAGCCCGACGGCGGCGGGAGACTCCGCGAGCCGGACCGGCTCGGTGCCGCGGCTGTGGACCAGGGCGAGGCCGATCTTTTTGGCGTCGGCGAGCAGGCCCCACATGTTCTTGCCGGCGAAAGTGTTCAGGCCCAGCCACAGCGCCGAAGAGTTGTGGACCCGGTTGGCGGCGGCGGTGTGCGCGGCGAGGAAGGTCTGCATCCACTCGATGTGCGACTCGTTGCATTCGCGCCGGAAGTTCAGGTAGCTGAGGGTGTTCCAGGAGACGTCGCCGCGGATCCACTTGCCCTTGGTCCCCATGATCACGGGCCGGGCCTTGAGCTGGCGCACGCTGCGGAGCGGGTCGCGGCGGCCTGTGTAGGAGAAGTGCGGGGCGGGCTCCTCAATCTCGAACTGCAGGGCCAGCGGGATGCCGTTGCTGGACTGCGTGATGCCGGGCTGGGAGATGAGCGGGCTCAGTGCCTGCTCCCAGTCGGCCAGGTCGAGGCTGGCGGGCTGGCGGGAAAGCCGGGAGACTTCGGCCGGGGCCAGGAGTTGGACGCGGATGGCGGGGTTGTCCTCCGCGGCGAAAAGCAGCGCGGCCACATGCTTGCAGTCCTTGCGGACGGGGCAGCTGCACACGCCCACGGTGCAGCTCCAGCCGCCGGTTTTCCGCACCAGCTTTGCCGTGGTGGAGTACGGAACGTCGGCGCCTCCGCGGACTTTGCCCAGCATCAGCCCGGTGGCGGCGTCGAAGGAAATCCCGGAAACCCGGCTGCCCATGGCATACGCCAGCCCGGCCGCGAGGGAACGGTCGTTGATGGCGGGTGTCTGTATTGCCAGTGCCGCACTCTCGTCCGGTTGGGATGGCATGGTGCGCGCTACTTTCAGCTGGCCACGGTGGACCCGTGTCCGATCGATGGTTATCTGATCCATCTTAGTTCGCAGAAACGGGCGCCCAAACTTCGCTTGACGTTCACCTGGGCCTCAACCGTGCGCGTCCGCGTCCACGTAGCGTGAAAAGTGTTCAGAGCACCACCAGCTTTCAACCGTGAGGATAACCATGACCGCGAGCCAGCAGCCCGTCGTTCTGACCACCGGCAGCATCGAAGCAACCGACGAGGAGGTCGTGGACGCGAACGTCCTGGTGGTTGATGCCATGCACCGGGAACTCCTCCAGACCGACGAAATGTCCCCCGTAGCCATCCGCAGCTACTACGTTGACTTCTACCTCACCCAGTCCCTCGAGGGCGGCTTCGCACAGTACGTCTTCACCTCCCTCGACCGGGACGAAACGGACACCCTGGTCCGCGACGGCATGGCCAGCATGGGCGCCACCGCCCACCTGGACCTCTTCAACCGGACCGTCAAGGCGTTCGACGACCTGTCCGAGGAGGACGCCGAGCGCTACCTCGACGGCGCCCTGGACGACGACGAGGAACCCACCGAAGGCGTGCGCGCCCTCGACGAGCTCGACGGCGAATTCGAGGAGCTCCTGGAATCGGAGAACATCACCGCCCTGAACGCTGCCTGGCTCCGGGCGCAGGACGGGCTCCTGGTGCTGGACGACCGGGAGCTCACCGCCCACATCGAGCGGCTCGTCGCCCTCATCCCCGACCTTGCCGAGCGCCAGGCCAAGGCCGACGCCGATGCGCTGGAGGATGCTCCGGACTTCGAGGTCATCATCCGCGAGCTGTGCAACATCGCCGGCTACGCCCTGCAAAAGATCACCATGGGCGACCCCAACTACCTGCACCAGGGCGAAAAGACCCTGGCGTGGCACTTCAGCACGGACCATGGCGACTTCATCATGGTCGAAGACGACGACGAGGCCTTCATGATCGACCCCGCGACCCAGGAAATCGTTGCCGCCGTCGAGTTTGAAGAGGCCGACGACGAGATGGTCGACGCCTAGGAGTCCCGCCCCGGTCCCGGGCCGGTTTCGCCCTGGCTGCGTGGGTGAGGCCCGGGTCCGCCCGGTCCGCCCCGTTCGCCGGAAGGGTGCGGTGTCGCGGGAGCGTTCCGGCGACACCGCACCTTTCCCGCGAGTTCGACGACGGGGCGCGGCGCCAGAACGGGCCGGGAACCCGCCGTCGGGCTTGCCTAGCGGTTCTGGTCCAGGGCAGCGGCCAGTATCTCCAGCAGTTCCCCGTCCACCTGGTCCAGGGAGGTGAGGCGGACGCGGCGGTCAAAGGCGTCGTCGGCACGGACCTTTACGGCCTCGAGGCGGCCGCCAGCCGCAGGGTCAAGCCGCAGCGTGACATCCACGGCTGTGTTCGTGGTCCGGGTGACCTGCGCGAACTTCCGGCGCGGACTGTGCAGCGAGACATAGCCCTTGCGCATCTGGATCTCCACGCCGTCGGTGGCTGACGCCCAGGCGAGGATGGCGTCGGCGATGGGCCGCAGCTGCGTGTGGTTGGCGTACTGGCCCTCGATCAGTTCGTCAGCGTCCCGGAGCATGAATTCCGGGTAGCCGAACAGCTCCCAGGAGACGGCGTACTGCGCGTAGCCAGTGACCCCGTGCTCATCGCGCATCCAGGCGCGGAGCTGGGCGTCGTTCTGCATTCCGGCGCTGCGGGCCTGCCCGGCCCAGTAGGCCACGTCTTTGCCTGTCTTCCGCAGGAGCAGCGCCTGGTTGCTGTCCAGCATGGTCTGCCAGGTCCTGGCGGTCTTCGGGGGCTCCTGGGTGTTGGGCATGCTTCGATCGTAGTGGCGGGCTGCGGAGCTTTTTGAAGGAATTTTGGGGCGGCCGTAACTTTTCCGATCCGGCCAGCGATGTAGGTGGTGATGGGTTCCTCCACGGAACCGGATCTGATTTGTTCCCTAGGTTTTGGAGTTTCTTTATGTCGCTGTTCACTGTTCTTGCTACCAGCAAAGTCGCCGCCGGAGTCCTGGCCGCAGGCACCCTTGCCGTCGGTGGAACCGGCGTGGCCGCTGCAACCGGCGCCCTGCCCGTAGAAGCACAGCAGACCGCCCACGAACTGCTCGGCGCACCGGCACCGCAGCTGGCCGCCGATGCCACCCAGTCCGCTGAGGCCAACGTTTCCGGCGATGCAGCAGTGACCGGCGAAGCAGCCGTTTCCGGCGACGAGGTTTCCGCTGAGGCAAAGGCCTCCGCCGCAGCCGGCACCGCCGTGGACGCCGCCGGCGCCGCCTCACTGGGCCTCTGCACCGCCTTCGCCAATGGCGGACTCAACGCATCCTCCGAAGGCTTCTCCTCGCTGGTCATCGCCGCAGAAGGCGAAACCAACGTTGACGCTTTCTGCGCGGACGTCATCGCGCAGGGTGCAGCTTCCGCTGACGCCGCCGCTGCCGCAGAAGGCAACGCCGCCGTCAAGGCTGAGCGTCCCGAGCTGCCCGCCGTGCCTGCTGTTCCCGCGGTCCCTGCCGTTCCGGGTGTCGACGGCGAGCCTGCCGTTCCCGCTGTGCCGGCTGTTCCCGCTGTACCCGGCGACGTTGTGGACGCCCCCGCCGTTTCGGCCCGCTAGGACCCTGTCGGCTAGTCTGGACTGCGGGAACCGCCCCTTCGGGCCGGATTTCCCGCAGTCCGGGACGCCGTTCAAGGGGCCGTCCACGGGGACAGCCCAAGCGGGCAAGTCCACGGCAGTCCACACAGGCAGCGGAGCCGTCCGCTCCGGAAACCGGGACGCGCGGTCCAGCCGCCCGGGATGGAGGAGCCACTGGTGCTAGACACTTTGGCCGAAGAAAATATCGAGATATTCGCAGACACTGCCGGCGCTGACCCGGCCGTGCTCTTCGGCGCTGTCTACCGCACTTTTTCCGGCGCAGTGCTGGGCTACCTCAAGGCCCGCGGCGTTGATGACCCCGAAGCTGTCACCCAGGACGTGTTCCTGGCGTTCTACCCCAAGGTCGGCGAACTGACCGGCGGGCTGCAGGGCGCCAAATCATTACTTTTTTCGATCGCCCATGCCCGGATGGTGGACCACTACCGGCGCGTTGAACGGCGGCCGGACTTCACTCCGTACGACCCCCTGCAGGACGGACGCAGCACCGCCTCCGCGGAGGACCTCGCCCTCGGCCACACCGGCGGAAACGCAGCCCATTTGCTCGAAGGCCTGGCCGACGACCACCGCGAGGTCCTGGCGCTGCGGATTGTGGCGGATCTTTCCATCGAACAGGTGGCCGGCATCATGGGCAAGTCCCAGGGCGCCATCAAGCAGCTGCAGCGCAGGGCACTGCAAAACCTCAAGGACCAGACTCTTAGAAGAAACCAGGCAGATCATGAGTGACACCCCAGGCTCCCGCACCGACGGGGCTGTCGACCAGCTGCTTCGAGAGGCAGGACTCGACGACGATGCTGTGCTTCGGCCAGCACTGCTGGAACTCCGCGGCCTCGCCGCCGGGCAGCCGCAGGCTTCCGCTGCGGTGGCAGCACTCATGGCGCCCCCGGCGGAGCGGACTGTGCCGGCCGGCCAGACGGCAGCCACCACGCGCCTGGCGGCAGTCCCCGATGCCACGCCCGGCCGTCACTTCACCGCAGACCCCGGGCCGGAAGCCTCCGACCTGCCGGCAACCGCGTCGCCCGCAGCCGCCACCGATGAGCTCGCCGCCCGCCGTCGTGCCAGGCGCAGGATCACGCTCACCACGCTTACCGTCGCAGCCTCGCTCGCAGCAGGGGGAGCGGTTGCCGTTGCCTCAGACCAAGGCATCCGGGATTCCATCGGCCAGCTCCAGCATGCAGTGACGTCGTTCGTGGCCACCGCGGGCGGAGGCCCTGCCCCTGCGCCCGTTGAAACGCCCGCCCCGGCCCAGCCCGGCTCGCCGGCATCGGTGCCGGGCGAGCCGGCCAGTGCCCCGCCGGCCGCTCCCTCGGCGGAAACGGGGACCAGCCAGGCTCCGAAGCACACGCCCTCCCCCACGCATCCCGGGGACCTTCCCCTGCCGGACCTCCCCCTGCCGGAGAACACGCTGCCCGAAAATGTCACGCCGGGCGCACCTGGAGGACCGCTGAACGGTGAGGGGCAGCCCCCAACCCTGCCCCTGCCTGCCACGGCTCCGGTCCCCGTGCCCAGCGTCCACCCCTAGGGGCCCGGGAATACCGAAACCGCCGTCAGTAGCCTGTCGACGCCGTCTTAATCATTTCGCCGGCCGGGCTCGCCAGGTACCAGACGTCGCTCACGCCCTGCCCGAGGATGTCGCCGGGCTTTTTGTCCTGTGCGTAGTAGTACAGCGGCAGCCCGTTCAGGGTCACCTGCTTCGCGCCGTCCGGCGTCGCGATGGTGCCAAGCGTTCCGCTGACCCCTTCCGCTGTCGGCGTTGCCGCTGTGCTGGTGACCGGCGGCCACATGGTGAGGCAGTTCCCCTTGCAGGCGCTGGTGCCGGAATCCTTCGTGTCCTTGGTGAAGAAGTAGACGCTCATGCCGTTCGCGTCCACCACGATGGTGCCGGCGCTGGAGGATGCCGTCTTGAGGCCGACGGCGGCTGCCGCGGTTGGTGAGCTGGCCGTCGGTGCGGCGGAGGTGGCCGCCGGACTGGACGCTGCCGGGCTTGTGGCGGCGGCTGTAGTGCTGGTGGTTCCCGGGCTGCCCGCGCAGCCTGCCAGGGCGGCCATCAGGGCCATTGCGGCGAGACCGGTGCCTAGATGCTGTTTCATCGAATGCTCCTCGGCTGGGGCCCGGCGTCGGATCACCGGACGCTAACCCGTATGACGCGCCAGGGTGAAGAATGGTTCAAAGGACCGCTACCCCTTTGGCGTCCGGCCGGCACTTGCCCAGGGGCAGTGAACCATTTGCGGACGGCGGACGTCGTACCAGCAGGAAACTGCAGGTGGGAGCCTGCACAAAGGAAAACCGGGACCAGGGACAGGAGGCGCCGGCATGCCCCTCGACGAGGACGTGGTGGCCGCCATCTACCGTGAGCACGGTGCCGCCCTGCGCCGGTTTGTCCTCAGTGCCTCCCGCGATCCGCAGCTGGCCGAGGACGTGGTCCAGGAGACCGTGCTCCGCGTCTGGCAGCAGGCTCCTGACATCACCGGAAGCCTGCGCAGCTACCTGTTCCGGACAGCGCGCAACATCATGATCGACAACTACCGCAAGGCTCAGCGCCGTCCGCAGGAAGCCATGGAACGTGAACTCACGGATCCCGCCGAAGCAGTGGAACGGGTGGACGAGCTCCTCAACCGCGTCCTGATGGAGGAGGCTTTGCTCCGCCTCAGCGCCGAACACCGCGACGTCCTCGTGGCGTTGCATTACCGTCGGTTCACCGTCAACGAGGCGTCCGTGCAGCTGAACATCCCCAGTGGAACCGTTAAATCCCGGGCGTTCTACGCTGTGCGTGCCCTGCGGACCATCCTGGATGAAATGGGGGTGGAGCGGTGAACGCCTCCGATCGGCACCAGTTGCTGGGCGTCTACCTGCTCGGCGGCCTGGACGCAGCCGATTCGCAGCGCTTTGAGGACCATCTCGAAGCCTGTGCCGACTGCAGGGCTGAACTGTCCGAGTTGGAAAGCCTGCCGGCGTTGCTGGATGCGGTCCCCGTGCCGGACGCCGTGGCACTCGCCGCAGCCCACCGCATCCCCGTGCAGGCAGAACCGGCCGGATCCCCGCCGCGTTCTGTTCTTGACGAGCTGGCCTCCCGCCGTCGGACATCACGACGGCGGTGGGCGGCGCTGGTGGGCGCCGTGGCCGCCGCCTGCCTCGCCTTGGGCCTGGCCGCCGGGCCGGTCATCAACCGGCCGCCGCAGCCGGACGCCAGCTATTCGGTGCAGTCCGGCGACGGCCTGCGCTTCAGCGTGGACCTTGCGCGGAAGACCTGGGGAACCGAACTCGCTGTGAACGGCAGCAGCATGCCGCTGGACGGGACGCTCTCGCTGTGGATCAGGGACCGCGACGGCGGCGAGGACCGGGCGTGCGCCTGGACGGCCACCCCGAGCGGCAGGATCCGTGTCACCGGCGCAACGCCGGTCCAGCTGGCGAGCATCGCCAGCGTGGAACTGCGCGACGAAACGCAGCACACCGTCGCCGTGATCACGGTCCCGTAAATGGTTGCCGTGCCGAAAGGACCCGGAACTCGGCCACCAGCTCCGGGTCCTCGCAGGCACGGGCGAACGCCTCAATCCGCTTGCTGATCTCCTTGCCCAGCAGCCAGGTGCCGATCCGCTCGGCTACAGGCCGCAGCCACGCCGGGCGGCAGGAGAAGGTGTACTTCCAGACTGCCCGGGTGCCGCCGTCGTCCGGGGTGAAACGCCAGCCGCCGCCGAAATTTTCAAAGAACCATGGGCCGGACACCATGGTCATCCCCACGTTTTTGGGCGGGGCGAAGGAGACGTACTCGCTCACCATGACCAGTCCCATCCGCGAAACCGTGCGCGTCCGGACACCTTTTCCGGCCGCGGGGGCGCCGTCGAGCCATCCCTGGGCGGAGATGAACGGATCCCATTTGAGCCGGAAGTCGCCGGTGGTCTGGGAGAAGGCGAAGGCGGTCTCCGGATCGAGGCGGATGAGTCGTTCGGCGCGTACCTGGGGCATGCCACCACCCTAGCCCGGCCGGACTGCGCCCTACTGGTTCATATTGGCCAGTCGTGCCCGCACCACCATGTAGATGCCGTAGCAGATCAGTCCGGCACCCACAGCCGCAAGCAGGTAAATGCCGAAGGGCTGGTCCCGCAGCGCCTTGAGCCCGCCGTCGAGCCCCGTCGACTCCTCCGGGTGCGCACGCAAGGTGGCGATCGCGATGAGCAGGCCGGTGAGGAACAGGACAATGCCCTTGGCGACGTACCCTGTCACGCCAAGCACGGTGACGGCGGTGCGGGCCCTGGGATCCGAAGGCATCCTGAGGTGTTTTTCGAACGATTTCCTGATACCGCGGACGCCGTAGATCACCCCGGTGACGGCAATTCCAACCCCCACCAGGACCAGGAGGGCCACTCCGCCGGGTGCCTTCATCAGGTTGACGGTGAGGTCGCTCGCGGACTTCTGGTTGTCGGCTCCGGAGCCGGTTCCCATCGCAAATGAGGCAACCGTCAGGGCCAGGCCGGCGAACACCAAAGCCTGAACCGCGGCCTTGAGTTTCTTTCCGGCCTTTTGCTTGGTGGGCAGGTGGCCGTAGTCGAAGATCGCGTCGCTGGCCTGCCAGATGGCCAAAGCCGCGCAGGCCGCGAAGCTGCCCCACAACAGGAAGGGCCCGGCGGGCTGGCTGGCGAGCTCTGACACGGCGCCGCTGAAATCGGCGCTTCCGCTGCCGCCCGTGGCCAGCCGGATGGCTATGAGGCCTACCAGGAAGTGCAGGACACCGCTGGCTGCGAACCCTGCCCTCGCAAACAGCTCCAACGCGCGTGAATTTGTGGCATCCTCCGCCGCATCCGCGGCTTGCCTGAGTTCTCTTTTGATGGTGGTTCCTTTGTGCAAGCGCCCAGGGAGCGCAAATGTGTGTGCCCCCACCACAAGGCCAATCGTGCCACGGGAAGCCGTTCCCGAACAGCCCGCGGGCTGATGGGGAGTGATGCCCATCGCCGCATCAGGGATGCTGTGGAACGATATGGTCAAACGGCGGCCCCGGGGCCGCAAACTTCTGTTGGGGAGACACCATGACCATGTACGGCGCTGACGTCAGCCAGTTGCGCGAGTTGGCCAAAGCCGTGGACAGGGCGGCCTCGCTTCTCAGCTCCAGGGCAACGTCGCTGCAGGGCCAGATCCAGGCTGCGCCGTGGAGAGGTAACGACGGCGAGCGTTTCCGCCAGGACTGGACCGGCAGCCACCGCCCCAGCCTGGAACGCGTTGTGTCCAGCCTGCGGGAGAACTCCAAAATCCTGCTGAAGCACGCCGACGAGCAGGAAAAAGCGTCACATGCCTCGTCGGGCGGCGGCTCCGGCAGCAGCGTCTGGGACAAGCTCCAAACGATGGCCAGCCAGGCCAAGGAGTGGCTCAGGCAACAGGCCGAGAAGGCAGCCGAAGCTGCTGCCCACCGTGAAGAACTCGAGCAGGGCCTGGCCAAGATGCTGGACGCGAGCCCGGAGGAGCAAGCGAAATGGTGGGAAAGCCTCTCCGCCAAGGACCGCCAGTACCTGATCGAAGGTGAAGGGGCGGACGGCCCGTTCGCCGAGGATCTCATGAGGATGGACGGCGGCATCCCGGAATCCGCCCAGGAACAGGCCAAACGCCACCTGCAGGAGCTCGCCAAGTCGGACATTCCTGTCTACACCGAATCCGGCAAGGCCTCCATCGAAGCCAGGGTTGCCTGGGTCCACGGCGGTGCGGAGGTGGGCACTCAGGTGGTTGAGAACGCTGACGGTTCGGCCACCATGAAGGTGTACGGAAACATGGGCCTGGGCGTCAACGACACCACAGGGACCGCCGGCGTCACGCTCAGTGGAGAGGTATCCCGCGAGTACACCTTCGGCAGCGTCGAAGAGGCCAGAGCCGCCCGGGAACAGATGTACAGGGACCTCCCGCCCGACAGCGTAGGTGAAATCAAGGACGTGGCCGGCAACCCGCCGGGCTACATCCTGGACACCATCAACGAGGCGGCCGATGACAACGGATCAACGGGCCAGACGGACAAGGCCAAGGGGACGCTGTCGCTGGAAGCCGAGGCCGAGTCGGGACCCGCATCGGGTTCAGCCAAGCTGGATCTTGCCTACGAGCGGAACCTGACGGACGGGACGGCCACTGCCAGCGGTGAGGTGTCCGCGCAAGGCAAACTGGACCTGGACGGGCGGGTCTTTGAAGCGTCCGGCAAGGGCGGCCTGGAAGTGAACATGGACAAGGGCAACAACATTGAGTCGGTCTCCGTTTCCCTGGAAGGCACTGTGGCTGAAGGCGTCACTGCAGGCACCGACGTCAAAGCCGCCAAGTTGGAGTCCACAGTCACGGCCGGCACCCAGGGCACGGTGAAGATCAACGTTGACTACTCGCCGGAGAACAAGGCCGTGATCGACAGCTACATGCGGAATGTGGCGCTGGGCAACGACGCCGGGGCAGCTTCCGACGCCGCCAAGCTCTACGAGGCCGGTTCCGCCACGGTGCAGGTCAACACCGTGGTGACGGCGTCCAACCAGGCCGGTTTCGACGTCAAGCTCGGCGAGGTGGAGGTCAAGACCGAGAACCAGGCCACCACCAACGTGTCCACGTACTATAAGGTCCCCAACGACACGAAGCTCGAAAGGCTCTGACGTGCACATCGAATCCCCGCTCGGCTTCATAGCCGACTTCCCCGAACACACCCAGGTACTGGAAGACTCGTCGGCCGGACCCAACACCGAGCAGTACGGCCTGCTGGGCGATGTCCTGGTCACCGTCATCAAGGACGACACCTCGGTCCAGGGTGCTCCGCAGGCAAACGGCTGGGCACACCTGATGTCCGAGTTCTACCTCGAAGAGCGCAAGGGGACCCTGCTCACCGAAGGTGAACTGAACATTCCCGGCAGGTCCGCGTACGCCGTCCTGGTGGGCTACACGGACGCCGAGGGGACGGCGATGGTGGCCGCGAGCGTGGGCGTTTGGGAAAGCGGCAGGTTTATCGGCGTTCTGGTCATGTGGCCCTACGCCAATCCCGAGGTCGAGCCACGGGTGGACCTCCTGAAGGAGATCGTTTCCTCCATCAGGACCGCCTAGGCTGCCATCCGTCAGGCGTCAACGGTCAGGCGTCCCGCGTAAGCGGTGCCGGCTACAGGCGGCGGTAGCAGAGGTCGAAGATCAGCCGGCCGGCTTCGTGTGCCTTGGCTTCGAAGCTGGTGCGGATCCTGCCCTCGAAGCGCGGTGCCCAGCCGCCGGTTTCATCGATGCCCTCGTTGGGGCCGGTGTGCGCGGTGCTCACCGGGGCACGGCCCTCACGGACCGGCGCACCGCCCACCAGGGACTCGACGCCGGACTGCCACACCTGGGTCAGGGGGCTCTCCGGGCCACGGCGCTGGCCGGTGTGCAGGTTCTCGAAATCCGCCGAACCGGCCAGGACGTCGCGGACGTGAACGGCGTAGTTGGACCAGTCCGTGGCGATCCGCCAGAGCCCGCCCGGCTTGATTGCCCGCGCCGCGAGGTCTGCGAACTCAGGCTGGATGAGGCGGCGTTTGTGGTGCCGTGACTTGTGCCACGGGTCCGGGAAGAAGACCCACAGTTCCGTGACGGAACCGGCAGGAAGCATGGTGGCCAGGACCTCAGGGGCGTTGGCCTCGACCACGCGCACATTCTTGAGTCCGCGGCTGTTGATCTTGATGATGGTGTTGGCCAGGCCGGGTGTGTAGACCTCGACGGCAAGGAAGTCCGTGTCCGGGTTCTGTTCTGCGGCGTGGCAGATGGCATCGCCCAGGCCGGAACCGATCTCCACGATCAGGGGCGCGGTGCGTCCGAACTCGGCTTCGGCGTCGAACGTGTAGTCAGGGTGCACCGACGTGTTCGCGACGTGCCGGGGGACGTCCACTGCCCACCGTTCGGCGTGCTCCTCCCAGGCAGCCTGGCGGCGGCCCTGCAGCCGGGTTCCGCGCCGCACGAAGCTGACCGGCCTGCCGCCGTAGGTGCCGAATGACGCCTGGGTGCCGGGCGTGACCGGCCGCGGGACATGCGGAGGCTGGGGGGTTTCTGGGGTTTCGCTCATCCCTTCCAGAATAGAGGAATCAGCCCCGGCTGTTTTGGCTGGCCGCCAGGGCGCGAAGTTCGCGGAGGATTTCCAGTTGTTCGAAGTTGATGGTGGTGAGCCGTTCGATTTCGGCCTTGGCCTGCAGATTGGTGTCGTAGTCGTGCTGGGCCATGGCCGCGGCGATGGCATCCTGCCGTTTTGCTGCGATGAGCAGGATGGCTCCCTGGAGGCCGGCCAGCATGGACAGGAACAGGTTCAGGAGTATGTAGGGGTACGGGTCCCAGGCCTGTGTCGCGAGGACCCAGGAGTTCAGTGCCGCCCACAACAGCATGAACACGATGAATCCCGCGACGAACCGCCAACTGCCCATGCTGTTGCGCATGACATCCGCGGCCCTTTCACCTGCGGTCAGCGTGGCTTTGTGTGCGTCATGCCAGGTCGTTTGCTGTTCGCTCATGCCCCAGCGTAATCCTGCGGCCTCCCACGGTCCGCCAGGCGCCAGGCGGGCGGACAGCCTGACAGAATAGGCGCGTGACTGCCTCCAAGCCCGCCGACGGGCCGGACCTCCTGGTCGACGCCGAGATCGACGACGTTCCCGCCGCGTCCCCCACCGCGCTTCCGGGCGGCCCGGGCAGCCGCCGCGCTCTGGTGTACCTGGGCCTGTGCCTGGTGCTGATCGGACTGAACCTGCGCACGGTGTTCTCCAGTTTCGCCGCGGTGCTGCCCGAAATCAGGTCCGACGCCGGCCTGCCGGGCTGGGCCGTCGTTGTCCTGACCACCGTGCCCGTCACGCTCCTGGGCGTCTTTGCTCCCCTCGCGCCGGTCCTGGCACGGCGGCTTGGGGCCGAACGCGTCCTGCTGGGCGCCATGGCGGTGCTCACGGCCGGGCTGCTGCTGCGGCCGCTGGACACCGGCGGCCTGATCCCGGGGACAGGACATCTTCCCGCGCTCTTGGCCGGAACGGCTGCGTGCGGTGCCGCCATAGCGCTCTGCAACGTCCTCCTGCCCGGGCTCGTGAAACGCGATTTTCCGCACCGCCTCGGGCTCATGGGCGGGCTGTACACCACAGCCATCTGTGCTTCGGCCGCGCTCGGAGCAGGCTTTACCTACCCTGTCTTCGCGGCGACGGGGGAGTGGACTTCGGCGCTGTGGTCCTGGGCCGTGCCTGCCGCCGTCGTACTTTTGCTGTTCCTGCCCGTAGCGCTGCGGCAGCGCCCGGTCCGGCACCAGGCCGTCTCCGACGGCGTTAACTTGTGGCGCTCGGCGGTGGCCTGGCAGGTAACGGTCTTTATGGTGCTGCAGGCCATGATGTCGTTCAGCGTCTTCGCCTGGCTGGCGCCCATCCTGCGGGAGCGCGGCGTGGACGGCGGGACGGCCGGGCTGATGGTGTCCGTATCGATCGGGCTGCAGATGCTCGGTTCCCTGTTCGCACCCGCGCTCGCCGCGAGGTTCCGTGACCAGCGGGCCATCAACACCGTGGTGGCGCTGATGACCGGCGGCGGATTCGCCCTGAGCATCTTCGGCCCTCTCGACGTCATCTGGGTGTGGACCGGGCTGCTGGGATTGGGGCAGGGGAGCCTCACTGCCGTGGCGCTGACCATGATCATGCTGCGGACCCGGGACGGCCACACCGCCGCGCACCTTTCCGGGATGATGCAGGGCGTGGGCTACGGGCTGGGGTCCACGGGCACCCTGATGGTGGGCCAGCTGCACCAGGCCACCGGATCCTTCACGGCCGCGGGAGTGCTTTTCCTGGTGATCGGCGTGCTGGCTGCGGTGTTTGGCTATCGCGCAGGCCGGAACCGTTTCATCGGCGGCTGAGGTCCTAACCGGGTAGCAGCAGGTGCCGTGTTGGGCACCCGCTGCTACCTGCTTGGGATAAACGTTAGTGCGTCAGGTCCTTGCCCATCGTCTCCGGAATGGTGAAGACGAACGCCGCGCTGATGGCGAGCAGCAGGACGGCGTAGATGTTGAACAGGCCGGGCATCTGCAGCGATGTGCCGAGCCACTGCTGCAAGTACGGTGCCGTGCCGCCAAACACCGCGACGCAGATGGAGTACGGAACGCCCACGCCCACGGTCCGGATGCTGGTGGGGAACAGCTCGGCGTAGACGGCCGGCACAATCGCGGCGCTGGCGGCGATGAAGATCAGCATCACGGACATGCCCACCGCCAGCTGCCAGGCCGAATCCTTCAACAGCCAGGTCATGGGAAAGTGCATCAGGCCGGCCCCGATGGCCCCGGACCACAGCACCTTCTTGCGGCCGATCCGGTCCGAAAGCTTGCCCCAGAACGGCAGCGCGGCGATGAACACAATGTTCCCGATGACGCCCGCCCACAGGGCTTCGCCGCGGTCGATTTTCAGCGCGGTGGTGGCGTAGCTGGGGGCCACCACGCCCCAGATGTAGTAGATCACCGTGAGCCCGACGGTAAGCCCGATGACCTGGAGGGCCTGCTTGCGGTGCCGGACAATCTGAGGCCAGATCGGGGCGCGTTTCTCGGCGGCAGCCTCGCCTTCAAACGCTTCCGTCTCGTGCAGCCGGGACCGCATGATCAGGGCGTACAGCCCCAGGGCCGCGCCGATCAGGAACGGGATGCGCCAGCCCCAGGCGTTCATCACCTCGGTGCTGAGCACCATGTTCAGGACGGCGCCCAGCAGCGTGCCGAAGAGGATTCCCACCGTGCCGGAGGTGTAGATCAGGGTGGCCCAGAAGCCGCGCTTTTCCTTCGGTGCCATCTCGGACAGGTACGTCTGCGACGACGGGAGCTCCCCGCCGTGGGCCAGGCCCTGGACCAGCCGTGCCACGAGCAGCATGAGTGAAGCCCAGGCGCCGACGCTCGCGAAAGTAGGCGCGATGCCGATCATGAGGCTGCCCAGGGACGCCAGCCCCACGGCCAGCGTCATGGAGGTCTTCCGGCCCACGCGGTCACCGATCCAGCCGAACAGGAAGCCGCCGAACGGGCGGGCAACGAAGCCGACGGCAAAGATCGCCAGGGTGGACAGGACTGCCGACGCCGGATCCGCCTTGCTGAAAAGCTGGCTGGCGATGAAGGGCGTGAACGTCGCGTAGATGGCCCAGTCGTACCATTCCACGGCGTTGCCGATGCCGGTGCCGATGATGGTTTTCCGCATGGACCTGGAGTCTGTGCGGTGGAGGTTAGCGGTTGTGGTCATGGTTCTCTTCCTGGAAGGGGCGGTCAGGAGATGGGCTTGGGAACTGGCGGTCAGGAGGCGGCCGACGCCGGTGCTGCCGCCAGCGCCGCGATGCGGGCGACGGCGAGTTCCGCGTACAGGGCGGCCCCGTCAGCCAGCACGCCGTCGTCGAACGATGCGTACGGGGAGTGGTTGAACGGTGACGTGGCGTGGTCGGTGCCGCGGGGGACGGCGCTCAGCCCGACGAACGTGCCTGGAACCTCCGCCAGGACCCGGGAGAAGTCCTCCGAGCCGCTCAGCGGTGTGGCCCAGCGCGAAAGCCGGGATTCGCCGAACAGGCCGGCGATGACGTTTTCGGCGGTGTGCGTCTCGTCCTCGTCGGTGATGGTCAGCGGGTACTCCTCGAGGTATTCGACGTCGACCTCCAGCCCGTGCGCCGAGGCGATGCCGCGCAGCAACTGGGGTATGGCGGCCATCATTTTCTGCCTTGACGCTTCGGAGAACGTGCGGATGGTGGCTTCGATCCGGGCCGTCTCCGGGATGACGTTGCGCTTGGTGCCTGCCTGCAGGACGCCGACGGAGAGGACCACGGGATCGAACATGTTGAACTGGCGCGTGACCATCACCTGCAGTGCGGTGACCATCTCGGCGGCGGCGGTCACCGGGTCCTTGGCCGAATGCGGGGCCGAGCCGTGGCCGCCGGCGCCCAGGACGGTGACCACGAGGCCGTCGGATGAGCTGAGCATGACGCCGGGTTTGGTGCAAATGGTGCCGTGTGGTTCGAGGGCGGAGAACACGTGCATCCCGTAGGCTGCGTCCACGCGGCGGCCCGGGGCGTCCAGCACGCCTTCGCGGATCATGTAGCTGGCGCCGTCGAAGCCCTCTTCGCCGGGCTGGAACATCAGGACGACGTCACCGGCTAGCCGGTGCCGGCGTTCGGCCAGCAGGGTGGCGGCGCCGGTGAGCATGGCGGTGTGGAGGTCGTGGCCGCAGGCGTGCATAGCGCCGTCGATCCTGGACGTGTACTCGACGCCGGTCTTCTCTTGCACCGGAAGGCCGTCCATGTCGGCGCGGAGCAGCACGGCGGGCCTGTCCGCCGAGGAGGGGGTGCCCGAGCCTCGGAGTACCGCTGTGACCGACGTGGTGTCCTTGCCCAGGGTGATTTCGTAGGGCAGGCCGTCCAGGGCCTGAAGCACCTTTTCCTGCGTCCGGGGCAAGTCCAGCCCGATTTCGGGTTCCTGGTGCATGGAATGGCGGAAACGGGCGAGGTCCGGCTGGAGTTCGCGGGCGTCGGCGGTAATCGGCATCTGTTCTCCTCGTGCAGGGGGCGTGTTGCTGCCACCAGTCTGGCGTGACTTGCTTCACACCCCGAGAAACCGCTGGAAAAATGCATGCTGAAGCTATATTTAGCTGGATTCGTGCACTCGAAAGGGGGTTGACGTGGAGCTGACCGAAGAGGACCTGGCCCTCATCAACGCGCTGCAGATCGCGCCGCGGCTGAGCTGGGCGGATGCAGCCGAGGTGCTGGGCGTCCATGCCACCACGCTTGCGGCCCGGTGGGAACGGCTGCGGTCTGCCGGCGCGTCCTGGGTCACGGCGCACCTGATGGGAGATCCGCAGCAGATGTGCCTGGCGTTCGTGGACGTGGAATGCGAGATGCACCGCCGCGACGATGTCACGGAGGCGCTGGCCGCCGTCCCGGAAATCGTCACGGTGGACGAAGCGGCCAGCAACCGCGACCTGATGCTGACGGCCATCACGGCGTCCCTGGAGGAATTCGGCACCGCCGTGGCCTCGCGGCTCAAGGACATCGACGGGCTGGTGAAATACCAGACGGCGCTGTGCACCCGGCTGCACACCGGCGCCTACTCCTGGAGGCTCAACGTGCTTGACCGCGGCCAAGTCGCCGCGCTGCGCGCCAAGGCCGGTCCGGAGGCGGCCGGCTCCGCACCGCCGTCGTCAACGCACGAGCCGCTGCCCGCAAGCCACCGTGACCTGTTGCCGTTCCTGGCCCGGGACGGCAGGGCGACGGCGGCGGACATCGCCCGCGCCCTTGGCCGGCACCCCGCCACCGTCCAGCGACAGCTGAACCGGGTGCTGGCCAGCCACGTGCTGTCGTTCCGCTGCGAGGTGGCCCAGAAGTTCTCCGGGTATCCGGTCACCTGCCAGTGGTTCGCCAATGTTCCGGCCGGCCAGCACGATGCCGCGGCCGCCGAGATCCGCGGGTTCCGCAACGTCCGCCTTGCCGCGTCCACCACCGGGCGGACCAACTTTGTGATCATCATGTGGCTGCAGTCCGTGGCCGATGTCCTGACCCAGGAGCTCGCACTGCAGCAGCGCATCCCCGGGATCGAGCTGGTGGAGAGTGTGGTGATGCTCAGCAGCGTCAAGCGCGTGGGCTGGATGCTGAATCCGGACTCGACCACCACGGGCGCCGTTGTGCCGGCGGTGGGCCTGCAACTCGGCGGTTAGCTGCTGCCCTGGCTGCTTGCCTGGCCGCCGGCGCCTGCCGCCCCGCCTGCGGTCTCCCAGCGGCGGGCGCCCGTGCCGCCGCCGCCCAGGCTGTCCTCCGGGTTCTGCAGCCGGCATGCCTTCAGGCTCAGGCAGCCGCAGCCTATGCAGCCGTCGAGGTCGCTCCGGAGGTGCTCCAGCGCCTCGATCCGGGCGTCCAGTTCGCTGCGCCAGAGCCGGGACAGCCGCGACCAGTCCTGTTTGGTGGGGGTGCGTCCTTCCGGCAAGGAATCCAGGGCTGCGCGGATGTCCTTCAGCGGAATGCCCACCCGCTGCGACACCCGGATGAACGCCACGCGGCGGAGCGCATCCCGGCGGTAGCGGCGCTGGTTGCCGGAGGTGCGCTCGGAATAGATGAGCCCGTTGCGTTCGTAGAAATGAAGGGCCGACGGCGCCACTCCGCTGCGGTCCGATAACTCGCCGATGCTCAGGGCATGGTGCGTCCCGCCTGCTACCTGTGGCATGCTTCCCCCTGTTGGATCAGCGGCGTTCCGGGCCGGGGGTCCTGTCCGCTCCGCCAGCCGGCCGCACGCCTTGACCTCAACCTTAGTTGAGGTCCTAGGTTAGCGTCCATGACATCTGACCAGGCCGTTACCGTGCGCGATTCAACCCTCCCAGCCACCGACCCCGCCGCAGGGATCCTGCAGCGGCCCTACCTGTGGGTGACCATCGGTGCGTGTGCCCTGGTGTTCCTGGCAGCGTTCGAGTCGCTGGCGGTGACCACCATCATGCCCGTGGTCAGCCGCGACCTGGACGGGGCAAGCCTGTATGCGCTGGCCTTCGCGGGGCCGCTCGCCACCGGAGTCATCGGCATGGTGGCGGCGGGGAACTGGTCCGACCGGCGCGGCCCGGCCGCCCCGCTCTACGCCTCGGTGGCACTGTTTGTCCTGGGTCTGCTGATTGCCGGGATGGCCGCGTCGATGCCCGCGCTCGTGGCCGGCCGCCTGGTGCAGGGGCTCGGCGGCGGCGCCATGACTGTGGCCCTCTACGTGGTGGTGGCCCGGGTTTACCCCGCGATCCTGCACCCGAAGATCTTCGCCGCGTTCGCCGCCGCCTGGGTGATCCCGTCCCTGGTGGGCCCGTTCGCGGCCGGCCTGGTGGCGCAGGTCCTGAGCTGGCACTGGGTGTTCCTGGGCGTGGTGGGCCTCGTGGTGCCCGCACTGGTGATGATCGTTCCGGTGCTCCGCGGCGTGGACCGGCAACCCCAGGGGGCAGTAATCCCGCCGTGGGCTGTGGGCCGCCTGGCCTGGGCTGCGCTCGCGGCACTGGCTGTGCTGGCACTGAACCTGTCCGCGGAGGTCCGGATCGGCGGCATTCCCGCCGCCCCTGCCGTCCTCGCGGGCGCCGCCGTCGCGGTTGCTTTGCTGGCCGTCCGGCCGCTGGTGCCGCGCGGAACGCTGACCGCCAGGCGGGGCCTTCCGAGCGTGATCCTGACGCGTGGCCTGGCATCTGCTGCGTTCTTCGGGGCCGAGGTGTATCTGCCCTACCTCCTGATCGAGCAGTACGCGTTCTCGCCCACCTTCGCCGGCCTCACCCTCACGGGCGGCGCGCTGGCGTGGGCCGGTGCGTCCGCAATCCAAGGCCGGCTCGGCGCCCGGCTGGACCACCGTGCGGCGGTGCGTATCGGCTCGGCGCTGGTCCTGGCCGCCATCACCCTGGCGCTGGCCACCACGGCACTTAACTGGCCTGCCGCCGTCGCGATTGCCGGCTGGATCTTTGCCGGCGGCGGCATGGGGCTGCTGTACCCGCGGCTCAGCGTCATGACGCTGGCACTGTCCACGAAGGACAACGAGGGCTTCAACAGCTCGGCGATGTCCATCTCCGACTCGCTGGGCGGCGCGCTGGCGCTCGCCTCCACGGCCATCGTGTTCGCGGCATTTACGACGACGGCGGGATCGTTCAGCGGCGTCTTCGCCCTTGCCGCTGTGGTTGCGGCCGCCGCGGTCGCCGTGGCGCCGCGGGTTACGCGCTAACTCACGCCAGCCGGGTGGCCCGGAGCACGGTGTCGCCGATCATGGCTTCCCGGCCGTCGGGTCCTGCGGTCACCCGCTCGCGCGTGGTTTTGACCTCCACTTGCCATTCCGGCGAGTCGAGGCCGAGTTCCTGTACCAGCTGTGCCGGGGTGTAGAACATTTCCGCCGCTGTGTGGTTTCCCCATGGCGGCAGCCGGTCCGGGTGGTGGCCCACAATCAGCAGCGTTCCGCCCGGCTTGACGGCGGCGGCGGCCGCCCGCAGCGGACCCTGCCACGCAAACTGCGGTGAGTGCAGGAACTGGGAGGACACGAGGTCGTACGTTCCCTCCGGCTGCCATTCCGCCAGGTCGCACTGTTCCCAGTGGATGCGGCTGGGAATTTCGCCGGGTCCTTCGGCGTGCACGCTTTCGCGTTCCAGCGCGGCTTTTTCGTGTGTGGCGGCACGTTCCAGCGCGACGGCGGAAACGTCGACGGCGGTGACGGTCCAGCCCTGCTGCGCGAGCCAGATGGCGTCGGCCCCTTCGCCGCAGCCCAGATCCAGGGCCTTGCCCGGCCGGAGCCCGCCTCCTTCGCGGACCAGCTGCTGGTTGGGTTTGCCGCTCCAGAGCTTCGGCTTGCTGCGGTACCTTTCGTCCCAGGCCTCAGCGGCACTTTGGCGGGGTTCGTCCGTGAGCCGGGTGCCGCCGTCGTCCGTTATGTGGTGGTGGTCCTCACCCTGTTGCGTCATGCCTCAAGCCTGCTCCCGGAGGGCCCCCGCTGGCAACGGCCTTCCGTCCCGGGCGGGGCCAGACGCGCGGGGATGCTAGACTGGTGGAACTTGATGTGCAGTGATGCCCGCTTGCTCCTTAAATCGGAGGCCCTTTATTTGGGAAGCGGGTTTTTTCATGTGAGAGGCACATCCTGCGTCGATGAACGCGTTCCATTTGGTCCCAGCCGCCGCCCTGAATTGGGCAGCAGCACGGTTGATCACCTGACTTTTCTTCGGCGAAACCCTTGAGCCAACCGGCATCGGGGGCCGATATCCGCACGGATACCGCCTGAAAGACCTTTGACTACATGACTACTTTTGCTGCCCTCGGCACGCCCAAAGCACTTGCCGACACCCTCACCGCCCAGGGAATCGTTGAGCCGTTCCCCATCCAGGTCAAGACCCTCCCGGACACCCTGGCCGGACGCGACGTCCTGGGCCGCGGCCGCACCGGCTCCGGCAAGACCATCGCTTTTGCCATCCCGCTTGTAGCACGACTCGCTGAGCGGGAAGCCAAGCACTTCCGCAAGCCGGGCCGCCCCATGGGCCTGGTCCTCGCACCGACCCGCGAGCTGGCCACCCAGATCAACGCCACCATCGAGCCGATGGCCAAGGCCATGGGCCTGAACACCACCGTGATCTACGGCGGCATCTCCCAGGCCCGCCAGGAAAAGGCCCTGCGCGCCGGCGTCGACATTGTCATCGCCTGCCCGGGCCGCCTGGAGGACCTGATCCGCCAGCGCATCCTGACCCTCGAAGCCGTTGAGGTCACCGTCCTGGACGAGGCCGACCACATGGCCGACCTCGGCTTCCTGCCGGTCGTGAAGAAGCTCATGGACATGACCCCCAGCCAGGGCCAGCGCCTGCTCTTCTCCGCCACGCTGGACAACGGCGTGGACAAGATCGTCCAGCGCTACCTGTCCAACCCGCTGACACACTCCGTGGACGACCCGCAGGCCGCGGTGACCACCATGGAACACCACGTCCTGGTGGTCAACGACCAGACCGTCAAGAAGCAGCTGATCGTTGAGCTCGCCTCCGGCGCCGGCCGCCGCGTCCTCTTTATGCGGACCAAGCACCACGCCCGCAAGCTGGCCAAGACCCTGACCGACGCCGGGATCCCCGCCGTCGACCTCCACGGCAACCTTTCGCAGAACGCCCGTGACCGCAACCTCGCCGAGTTTTCCTCCGGTGAAGTCCGCGTCCTGGTGGCCACCGACGTCGCAGCCCGCGGCGTCCACGTGGACGAAGTCGAACTGGTGATCCACGTGGATCCGCCCACCGAGCACAAGGCGTACCTCCACCGCTCAGGCCGTACGGCCCGTGCGGGTTCGGACGGCACCGTGGTCACGCTGACCCTTCCGGAGCAGCAGTCCGACGTCAAGAAGCTGATGAAGGCTGCCGGCGTCGAGGTCAACTTCGAGCGCGTCACCGCCAACTCCCCGCTGGTTGCTGAACTCGTGGGCGAAATGGCCGACAAAATCGATCCGCGCACCCGCGCCGCGCTGCTGGCCGCCAAAGCCAAGCAGCAGGGCGGCGGCACCTCCACCGGTGCCAACGCCGAGCGCAAGCGCGCCCGCCGCACTACCCAGGCTGCACCCACCGCCGGTGGCCGCGGCGGACGTGGCGGACGCGGACGGGTCTCGGCTGAGGCTCCCCGCACCGACCTGCCCCGTGCAGAGCGACGCGCCGTGGCCTACGAAGGCCGCACTGAAGCGCGCGCCGCCGCAGACCGCGTCATCGAGCAGAACGAAGACCGCGCCATCGCAGCAGCGGCCGCACGCCGCAACGCCCGTGGCCGCGGCACTGCAGCTTCGACGCATCGCAACGACGTCCCCGCGGCAGGTGGCCGTGCATCGGCCGGCCGCGGTTCGGACGGACGTTCCGCTGAAGGCCGCACGGATTCACGCGTTACCCGCAGTGATGCTCCCCGCGGTGGTACCGGACGCCCGGCAACCACCGGCGGACAGCGCGGCGGACGCCCGGCAACGGGCCAGCGTGCAGCAGCCGGCGCCGGTGCAGGTGCCCGCTCTGGTGGCGGACAGCGCTCAGCAGGTGCCGGCGCAGCCGGTGGCGGCAACGGCGGCAACAAGGCAGTCTGGTCCTCCAACACTGGCGGAACGTCCGGCGGATCCTACGCAGGCAACGGCGGCGGAAACGGCCGTCCGGCCCGCAGCGGCCCGCGCCGTGCGTCAGCTCCGGCGTCGAACGAACGCCGCAGCCGCTAACCAGCACTAACTCGGTTTCGACAGGCTCAACCACCGGTGGTTGAGCCTGCCGAAACCTTTCTGGTACTGCACTGTCACCAGCCGCGGGCGCGCCACTCCTCCAGATGGGGGCGTTCCGCGCCCAGGGTAGTGGGTTTGCCGTGGCCCGGATGCACCACGGTGTCGTCCGGGTATGCATCAAACAGCCGCTCGCTGACATCGTCAATCAGCTGGTTGAACCTCTCAGGATCCTTCTGGGTGTTGCCCACTCCGCCGGGAAAGAGCGAATCCCCGGAGAAGATGTGGGCAGGCCCGGCCGGGTCCTGGTAAACGAAAGCAACCGACCCGGGCGTGTGTCCGCGCAGGTGTACTGCTGTCACATCGAAGCCGTCGAAGTTGCCGACGTCGCCGTGGTCCAGCAGTACGTCCACCGTCACCGGGAGCTCCGGGGCGTCGTCCGTTCCGGCCGACGTCCTGGCGCCGGTTGCTTCCACCAGGGCAGGCAGTGCGCGGACATGGTCCCAGTGCTGGTGCGTGGTCGCGATCAGCTCCAGTTTGGGTGTCGCCGCGGTGTCCGCGGCGGCATCCTGCAGCAATCCCTGGATTGCTGGAAGGTCGTCCGCGGCATCAATCAGCAGTTGCGCGCCGGACGCCTTGGCGGTCAGCAGATAGACGTTGTTGTCCATCTCGCTGACCGAAATCCGGCGGATGGTGATGTCTCGTAAGTCGTGAATGAGCGTGTCCATGGGCTTCAGTTTATTCACGGCCCTGGGACACCCAGTTGGGGTCCGCCGAGCGGGAGCCGACGACGGCGTTCGCGGCCAGGTCCAGTGCGTCCAGTTGCGTCGGGGTCAGGTCCAGGGACAGGGCGCCCAGGTTTTCGTCGATCCGGTGCGTATTGCGCGTGCCGGGGATGGGGACCACCGCCAGTCCCAGCCGTTTGCCCTGCTCCAGCAGCCACGCGAGTGCCACCTGGGCAGGCGTCGCGGAAAGCTCGGCAGCCACAGCCTGGACTGCCTCCACAACTCCCTGATTCGCGTCGGCCGCTTCCAGCGCGAAACGGGGGATCCGGCGTCGGAAGTCATTGGCTCCGAGGCTGGAAGCGTCCACTGTGCCGGTGAGGAATCCCCGGCCCAGCGGCGAATACGGCACAAAGCCAACACCCAGGCCAGCCGCGGTCGGAACAACGTTGCGTTCCACATCGCGGCTCCAGATGGACCATTCGCTTTGGACCGCGGCGATCGGATGGACGGCGTGGGCTTCGGCCAGTTCCGTCGCGGTCACCTCTGACAGGCCAAGGTGTTTGACCTTGCCCTGCTGTACCAGCCCCGCCATGGCCTCCACGGTTTCCACAATCGGAACGCGGAGGTCACGGCGGTGCATGTAGTAGAGGTCGATCACGTCTGTGCCCAGGCGTTTCAGGCTGGCGTCAACGGCGTGCCGGACGTAGGCGGCGTCGCCCCGGATGTCTGTGTAGCCGTCCGCCGGGTTGCCCACCAGGGAAAACTTGGTGGCGAGCTGCACTTCACCGCGGCGGTCCTTCAGCAGTTGGGCGATGAGTTCCTCGTTGGTGCCTCCGCCGTAGATGTCCGCGGTGTCGATAAAGCTGACGCCAACATCCACGGCATGGTGCAGGGTTGTGAGGGCGTCGTGCGGGTCAGTCCCGCCGTAGACCGGTGTGAGGGCCATTCCGCCGAAGCCCAAGCGGCTGACCTTGAGGCCGTCGCCGAGGTGGATCAATGGTGCAGTCATGAGCGTGCTCCGTTCCTTGTGGACTTGTTCCCCAGCCAAGAACCCCGGCCTCGGCCCCAGTATTCCGGGCTGATGCCTAGCCCCAGGGGATGATCCGGTCCGCTCCCTGGCGCGTGGCCTCGATCATCACGGCGTTTGTCTCGTCCGGGCCCATCGCCCAGGCTTCCGCCGCCGTCCGCGCCATGCCGAATTCCACGTGCCGGTCCACGAGCCGGTCCAACCGAAGCGCGGAAGGGGTGTCCATGAACCAGACCTCGTCCAGCTGCGCCCGGACGTTCTTCCACTCCGGTGTCTCCGCAAGCAAATAGTTTCCTTCGGTGATCACCAGCGGCACGGATGCCGGGACTGCGATCGACGCCGCCACCGGTTCGTCCAGGGTGCGCCGGAATTCCGGGGCGTACACCACAGCCTCATCACGCCGCACCAGCCGCTGCAACAGCGAGAGGTACCCGCCGACGTCGAACGTGTCCATGGCCCCTTTGCGCTGCCGCAGCGGGGTGCCGTCGATGATGGCGTTGCCCAGGTGGAAACCGTCCATGGGAACCACCACGGCCTGGCCCGCACCGAATTGCTGCTGGAGCCAGTCCGCGAAGGTCGACTTTCCCGAGCCGGGGGCACCGGTGATGCCCAGCAGCGTCCGGCGGCCGCCGTCGAGCCTCTGCCTGAGCGTAGCGAGTGCCTGCTTCATCTCGGGGGAGTCCATGGCAAAAGCTTAAACCGGCCGCCGGTTCTCTTCGGCGTCAAGTCACAGGATGCCGCGTTTATCAATCATTTTTAGTGATATCTTCAACGGGGCCATAGGGGATGCGCCCGGGGATAGTGAGGGGATTGTCCATTGGGGTTAGCTTCTGAGGCCGTTTCGGGGATTTCCTTCACGGGAGTAACCAAGGCATATGCCGGGCGGAACGTGGTGGACTCGGTCAGCTTCGATTGCCCGCCAGGATCCATCACCGGCTTCCTCGGGCCGAACGGCGCGGGCAAGTCCACAACGCTGCGGATTGCCGCCGGCCTGACGCGCGCCGACGCCGGCGAAGTCCTTTTCGACGGACGCCGGCGCGAGGACCTTGAAAGTCCGGGACGCACCATCGGCTTCGTCCTGGACCCGACAGCGTTGCACCCCGGCCGCTCGCTGCAGGAGACCTTGAAACTGAACGCGATGCTGCTGGATCTGCCGCATTCCGCCGTCGCGGAGGCGCTCAGCCTTGCGGGCCTCGAAACGGTGCGGAAAAAGCGTGTGGGATCGCTGTCCCTGGGGATGCGGCAGCGATTGGTCCTGGGCATGGCCCTCCTCGCCGGGCCGCAGTTTCTGGTCATGGATGAGCCAACCAATGGACTCGACGCCGACGGTGCGCTCTGGGTCCGGAACTACCTAAAGCACTTCAGCGCCCAGGGCGGCACTGTGCTGCTTTCGAGCCACCTCCTCCGTGACATGCAGGCCGTGGCAGACCACATTGTCATGATCGACCGGGGGCGAATCGTCGCTGCCGGCACCGCCAGGGAGTTCAGCGTCAGCTCCAGCACCAAAGCTGCCGCCGTCGAACCGGACCGCCTCGCGGAAGTCTGCACCCGGCGGGGGTGGACCTTCCACCTCTCCGGCAGAGAGCTTTACATTGACGCCGCCCCCGAGGACATCAGCCGGGCCTGCCTTGAGCACATGGTCGTGCTGACGCACCTGTCCAACGTCACCGAATCAGCGCTGGAGGAGAGATTCCTTGCGCTGACGTCTGGTGAATTCAGTAGCCGCAACAACACTCTGGAGCAGATCCGATGAGCCAGTCCACTCTCCGGTCAGCACCTGTCCGTGACGGCAAGAGCCGGCAGGTCGGCTTTACGCGCCTGGTTGCCGTCGAAATCCGCAAGCTGGTGGACACACGCAGCTCCCTGGCGATCTTCGCAGTGCTCGCGGTCATCGCTGTGGCGTTGGTGGTTGGGTTGGCGGTTTTCAGCACGGGACAAGGCACCCCCGTCACGTTCACCAGCCTGGCAGGGAGCATCGGGCTTTTTACCTCCCTGGCCATGCCACTGATCGGCATATTAGGCATGACCTCCGACACGGCGCACCGCACCACGCTGGTCTACTACCCGCTGCTGCGGGGCCGGGTCGGACAGTTCTGGGCCAAGGTTCTGGCTGCTGCCCTCCTGGCAGTGGCCCTTCAGCTCTTCGTGTTTGTGTTGTCGGCTGTTGTGGCTGCTGCCCTGGGCGGCAGCGGGACCGGACAGTTCGAGGGTGCAGGGCAGGAACTGTGGGACGGGCTGGCCGCGTGCCTCCTGAGCACCATGTTCGGGGTTGCCCTGGCCGCAGCTATCCGCCGGACTGCCTTGGCAATCATCACCGTCATCCTGGTCAGCCTCGTCGGAAATGGCCTCATCCTCACGCTCCTCCCGGATGCCAGCGGCTACCTCAGCACTATTACCGCGCTCGGTGCACTGATGGGCGGACCGGGAGCACCGACGGCCCTGGAAGTGGTTTCGTCCCTGACCCTCTGGTATCTGCTTCCGCTCGGCATCGGCTGGTGGATCACCGAGAAGAGCGAGGCATAACCTTCGCAGATTTCCCGGCAGGCAGGGACTTCAGCCCCGCCGCGCAGCCCACTATCCCGGCGATGAACAGCACCTTCAGCAAACTGAAAGGCTCGACGCCGGTGGCCATCGCCCAGCCGACCGTCAGGGCAGCCCCGATCCCCACCCAGACGGCATAGGCCGTGCCGAGCGGGATGCTGCGGATGGCGAGCCCCAGGCCAACCATGCTGAGGGTTGCCGTCACGGCGAAGACAACGGTGGGGAGCGGGCGGGTGAAGCCGTCGGACAGGCCAAGGGCCGTAGCCCAAACGGCTTCCAGCACGGCGGAAGCTAACAGCAGCAGCCAGGCGACGGAGCGCTTGTTCATCACGCCACCACCTTCAGGCCAACCACGCACGCGGCGATCCCGGTGAGCAGCAGCAGTCGCGCCGCCGTCGGACGTTCCGCCCGGGTGATGATCGCGTAGGCGGACGTCAGCACCACGCCCACGCCCACCCAGACGGCGTAGGCGGTCCCGGTGGGGATGGCCTGCATGGCAATGGCGAGGCCGGCCATGCTGGCGAGCACGGCTGCGAGGAAGAGGAACGCGGGGGCGAGCCGGCGCCGGCCTGAAGCCTGGAACGTGCGGTGCAGCGCGGCGGCCCAGACGGCCTCCAGCGCCCCGGAAAGAATGAGGATTAACCACGACATGACAGATCCTTTGGCCAGTCTTGTCGCGTGCCGGGTACTGAACCGTCGTCCGGAGGATCCGATGCGGAGCCTTGGTTCCAGCCTAGCAACGCCCGACGGCGGGTGGCCACGTTGGTGGCCAACCTCACCGCCGGGTTCCGGAGCCCAAGTAGGTAGCAGCAGATGTCGTTTTGAGAGCTCAAAACGACATCTGCTGCTACTCAGTTGGGCCGGGCTACAGGGCGCCGCCGGCTGCTTCCGGGGCGGAGGCGTCACGGCCGCCGTCGCCGATGGTTTCGCGGGCGATGAAGTTCTCGATGTCGAACAGGTTGTCAGCGCGCTCGGCGATGTTCAGCAGCGTGGTCATGGCTGCGACTTCTTCCACCTGCTCCTTGAGGAACCACAGCATGAACTGCTCGCCCAGGGCGTCGTCCTCGGCCCGTGCGGCACGGAAGAGGGCCTCGATGCTGGCTGTCACTTCCTTCTCCTGCTGCAGCGCCAGGGCCAGCGGCTCGGTCACAGTGGAGAAGTCGTTGCGCACTGTGGGGACTCCCGGGATGCTGAAAGCGATGTCGCGGTCCAGCATGTACTGCACCATCATCATGGCGTGGTTCCGTTCCTCCACCGACTGCCGGTAGAAGTATTGGGCCAGCTGCGGGAGGTCCTGGTTGGCGAACCAGGTGGCCACGGCAATGTACTGCTGCGAGGCCGCAAACTCGTTGCCGATCTGGGTGGACAGAAGCGCATTAAAGGGTGTGGAGGTCATAGCCCGAGTCTAGGAGCGGCGCCCACCCGTGGCCAGTGTGGAAAGGCTCAGATAACGAAGGCGAGGCTAGCCTGCCAACCCCTTGGCTAGGCCTGGACGCGGTCTATCGACACCACGGCCAGGAAGCCGCGGCCCAGGATTTCCGGGGAACGGGCTTCGGAACCCACGACGGCGTCGTAGCGGCCCAGTGCCTCGGGTGCGGTAGCCGGGGCTGCTTCACGTATGTCATCCGTTCCGTCGTCGGCCTCCGCAGCGGCGCCGGGGCTGACGGTGGCCTGGCCCTGGAGCAGCACCGCCAGCTGGCCGTCGAAGACGGGGTGTGCGCGCTTCTTGGACAGCTCGATGATGGACGTGTAGCCCTTGAAGGAGCCTGTCCGGGTGATGACGTTGAGGTCGCGGATGTCCCCGGTGGGCAGCGCCCCGTGGGTGGCGGCTTCGCCGGAGAACCTGAAGGGCCGGTACTTTTCCAGGGGATGCTCTTCGCCGTCCACGGTCAGCAGGAGCAGCTCGCCCTCGATCACGGTCAGGACGCGCTCCATGCCGGGGAACGGCGAGAAGTCGCCGGCTTTGGTGACTTCGGCAATGCTGACGCGCCAGTCCCAGGCGCCGTCCTGCGCTGAGGCGGCCTGGGGATGGCTGGCCAACTCACGGGTCACCCCGCCGCCGTTGCGCCACGGTTCGGACCTGAGTTCTGCAAAGCGGATGATCTCCATCCGTCCAGCCTAGTTTGTCGGTCCTACCGGGCGGTGTAGTTCATTGGGCCGCGTTGCCTTAGGTGGCATGCTGGGGAGATGCGCCAGGGGATCACCGACGAACAGAACCGGCTTCTGGCGTCCTGGCTTGGCAGTTTCACAGTGGTCCGGGACTACTCCTGGCCCCTACAGGACACCAACGTCCTCCACGTTGTCACGCCGTCGGGCACGGCGTTCATCATCAAGGCGAGTACCACCAGCCATCACATCCACCGAGAGATCGCAGCCCACGCCGCGGGCTTCGAAGGGCTCGACGGACGAGTGCCGGCCTTACGGCATGCCTCCGCACGGGCCGGAATCCTGGTGACGGAGTTCCTGCCGGGGACGCTGGTCGAGGGCACCCCGGCCGAGGGCGATCCTGAAACCTACCGCCAGGCGGGAGCGCTGCTGGGGAGCATCCACCGGCCTGCCGGGCCCTCGCCGCACTACGCCAACGCCCTGGCCATAAAAACCCGCGCGTGGATGGACCGCGCCCATGGGCTGCTGCCGGAAACCCAGCTCACCAGCCTTGCCCGGAACCTGGATGCCTTGAAGCCGGGCACCGTGGAGCTGGTGGCCACGCACGGCGACTACCAGCCACGGAACTGGCTGCAGGACAACGGGCAGATCAAGGTCATCGACTTTGGCCGGGCGGAGCGGCGTCCGTGGGTGCACGACCTCGTGCGGCTCAGCCACCAGCAATTCGTTCAGAGGCCCGAACTTGCCGAGGCTTTCCATGCCGGCCTGGGCAGGACCGTCGGGCCGGCGGAGGCGGACCTGTGGCGCCTGGAGAACCTGAACCAGGCCATCGGCACGGTGGTGTGGGCGCACCAGATGGGGGACACCGCCTTCGAACAGGCCGGGCGCGACATGGTGGAGCGGGTGCTGGCCGCCGGCTGAAAAAGACCGGCGTCACATCGGCGCACGGGGCGCTTCCCTGCTAATGTCCTCCCGGGGGACGTCACGAAGACAGCCTGAAGGAGCCGGAAATGTTCGTCAAAGTCTGTGGTCTCAGTACGCCCGAATCAGTCCGTGAGGCCGTGCAGGCCGGGGCGGACGCCGTCGGCTTTGTCCTGACGGCCAGCCCGCGGGTGGTCACGCCGTCGCAGGTTTCCACGCTTCTGGCCGATGTGCCGGACGGCGTGGTTGCCGTCGGTGTTTTCCGGCACGAACCTGTCGCCGATGCCATTGCCATCGCCCGTGCCGCCGGACTCGAGTGGGTCCAGCTCCACGCGGACCTCACCCCGGAAGACGTCACAACAGTGCACGACGCCGGCATGAAGCTGATCAGGGCGGTCACCATGGCAGCCACTGCGGACGCTTTCGCCGACTGGGGCGAGGAACTCCTGCTGATTGACGCCGCCGTGCCCGGGTCCGGCGAGGCCTGGGACTACGCGTCCATGGTGGACGTGACCGAACTCCAGGACCGCAAGTGGCTGCTGGCCGGCGGACTGGATCCGGACACCGTGGCGCACGCCGCCGCAGCCTCAGGCGCGTGGGGCGTGGACGTCTCCTCCGGGGTGGAAATCTCACGCGGGGTGAAGGATTTGGCCAAGATCCGCGCCTTCGTCACGGCCGCCAAGGGCTGACCGCGGGTCCATCGGGGCGTCCGGCCCGCGGCCAGGACTCAGGGGTGAATCAGGGCAGTCCCGGAGGTTTCTGCCGGACCCGCCGGGGCACAATGGACAGATGAAGACACTGCTCAACATCATCTGGCTGGTTTTCGGCGGGTTCTGGCTTGCCCTGGGCTACTTCCTGGCCGGCATCATCTGCTGCCTGCTGATCGTCACCATTCCGTGGGGCATCGCGTCCTTCCGAATTGCCGCCTACACGCTGTGGCCGTTCGGGCGCATGGTGGTGGACAAACCGGGCGGCACAGGCGTGTTTTCACTGCTTGGCAACGTGATCTGGCTGCTGGTCGCGGGCATCTGGATTGCGATCGGCCATGTGGCAACAGCCATCGCCATGGCCATCACCATCATCGGCATTCCGCTCGCCATCGCCAACCTGAAGCTCATCCCGGTGAGCCTGATGCCGCTGGGCAAGCAGATAGTGCCCACCGACCGCCCGTTCATCACCGCCTACCGCTAGGCCGTGCCCGTGACCAGGCCCTGGGCTTCCAGTTCGTCGGAGCGCAGGGCCCGCAGCACGCAGAACTCGTTGCCGTCCGGGTCCGCCATCACCACCCAGGTCACCTCCGGCCCCTGCCCGATGTCGACGCGGGTGGCGCCCAGGGCCTCCAGCCGCTTGACCTCCGCGGCCTGGTCGTCCGGACGGAGGTCCAGGTGCAGCCTGTTCTTAAGTTCCTTCCGCTCGGGCACTTTCAGGAACAGCAGGTCCGGGCAGACACCGTCGGCAGGGCTGCCTGCCGGCGGCTCCAGCACGATCTCGTCCTCCGCCTCAAACGTACGGCGCCACTCAAGGGCCTTCTCCCAGAAATCCGCGGGTACTTTCGGGTCTGTGGAGTCGATGCTGAGGGCTTGGATGCGCAGGTTCATCCGAGCAGTCTTCCACCGGCTGCCAATGCCGTAAAGGCTCGTCCCGGTGCAGGGCGCGCAGGTGCGGGGTCAGGCCAGTTCGCCCTGGAGGTTCCGGCGGGCGGCGTCGAGCCACAATTCCCGTGCCCGCTCACTGTGGAAGAGCGGGTCCAGCTCCAGCAGGTGGCGCACGACGGCGGCGCGCCCGGCGGCGAAGTCGGCGTCGCCGATGTGCGCGTAGTCTTGCCGGACGGCGGCCACATACCTGGCGTAGGGCTCCGGTTCGCCCCCGAGTACTGACAGGTCCGCGTCACAGAGGAGTGCGCCGTCGTCGTCCCCCGGATCCGGGCGGTGATCCGAGGTGAGCCGCACCAGCCGCGCCACTTCCTCAATGTCCGCGGCGGGGAGCCCGGCGTGGGCCAGGCGTTCCTCGGCGAGCCGGGCGGAGTCCTCCTCGTCCTGGCCGGCGGAGCCGCGGTACACGGCGTCATGGAACCAGGCTGCCAGCTGGACGGTGCGGGGAGGGTCGGCGGGTTCGGCGAGCAGGTCCAGGGCCTCCAGCACCGCCAGGAGGTGCGTTCGGCCGTGGTACTTGCGGTGCTCCTCACCCCACCGGTCCAGCAGGTCCAGGAAGAGGGCGTCGTGGCCGGGCATGATGTTCTCCCAGCGGTTCAACAGCGGAACTTTCAGCGACTTGCTGCGCCGGCGTGCCGGGATCCGAAGTCCGCTGGCGATGAGTTTACGCACCAGGATCCGTCCCTCAACCGGGATGGCGCCCGCGGCCACCAGGTCCTCGAACCGGCGCTCCGCCACATCGTAATGGTCGCCGTCGAAGGCCCGCTCCGGGATCCCGGCCGCAGCGGCGAAGGCGTGGAGTTCCTCGAGCGAGGTGTCCGAAATGAGGTGCGAGAAGTGGGTTCCGTGCGCAGGCCAGAGGGGCGGATCAAGGTAAATGGCCATGGTGGAAGTCTAATCCCGGCCGCTCCTTAGCTCAGCAGCGCGGTCCACTGCCTGCCGCCGGATCCCGGTGACCTTGGTGATCTCCGGCTCCAGCTGCTGCATACGGGTGGTGAGGTACTTGTCCAGCAGGGCGTCCAGCTGGCCATGGAAGTTGACCTGTTCACGGCAAGTAGCGTCGGTCACCGCGATCTTGAACTCGTTCTGGCCACCGGCCGCCTGACCAGCAGATACCGCGTCGGCGGGGCTCCGGAAGTTGGCGTACGGCGACTCCGCCATGCAGGTCTTCCATGAGTCGATGGCCTTCTCGAATCCTGAATCGGACGCGGCTGCACTGGCGGCGGAATTCAGTGAGTTCATGGCGACGCCGGTGGCCAGGACGTAGTTTTCCACGCTCCCGTAGATCCTTTTGGCAGCCTCTCCGCCGCAGCCGCCGCCGTAGGTTCCGGCGCCGTTCACCGTCACCATGTTGTCCTCTGTCTGGGGGCCCGAGAACGCAAGCACAAACGCCGGATCAGCCCAGAGCTTTGCGTCCTCTGAACCAGCAGCAGCTTCGTGCGGGCTAGCTGGCTGCAGCGACGCGTAGCCGCTTGCTTTCGCGCTGGCCACGTCCAGCCGTTTAAAGCCGATGTTGCTGTGGAAGTCCACGGTGTAGGTATTGACGGCAGGTGCGAAGTCGTACCCGGCGGCGGCCATGCACTCACTGACCGCCGCGGCTCTGCCCGTTTCGGCGGCCGAATCCGGAGTGGCGTAAGCCTCGGCCCGGGCGGTGATTCCGCTGATGGGTGTTCCCGACGCCGGGATGCTGCCGCCCGGCACGGCGGATGCGGCGAGCGCTGCGGCCGCTCCTGCCGCGAGCACGGCCAAGCCGATCAGTTTCCTGTTCATGTTTCCCCCAATAGTTGGTGATGGTGTGGTGTTGCCCGGCGTCAGGTGCCGCCGAGCAGCCCGTTTTCGTAGGCGTATGCCACCAGCTGGATGCGGTTGCGGAGCTTGAGCTTGGCCAGGATGCTGCCCACATGGGACTTCACCGTGGCTTCACTCAGCACCAGTCCTGCCGCGATTTCGGCATTTCCCTGGCCCGTTGCGGCAAGCAGGAACACGTCCTTCTCGCGCCCGGACAGGGCGTCCAGGGCCGAGGTGTTCCCGGCCGACGGCGTGGTGTAGTCGCGGAGCAGCTGGTTGGTGGCATGCGGAGCCATCACGGCGTGGCCGGAGTGCACCGTCCTGATCGCGGCCAGCAGGAACTCGGGCGTGACGTCCTTGGTCAGGAAGCCAGCGGCACCGGCCTGGATGGCCCGGACCACGGCTTCGTCGTGCTGGATTGTGGTGAGCACAATGATTTTGGGCGGGGTGCCGGGCCCGGAGGAGATGGTGCGGGTTGCCGTAATTCCGTCCATGACGGGCATCCGGATGTCCATCAGCATCACGTCGGGTCCGACGGCGGCAGCCAGTTCCACAGCCGCGGCACCGTCGTGCGCCTCACCCACGAAGTCCAGGTCCGGCTGGCTGCGCAGGATCATCTTGAGGCCGGCGCTGAAAAGCGGCTGGTCGTCCACCAGGGCGACCCGGATGGCTGGTGTGCTGGCGGCCGCGGTGCCGGCCCCGCCAGTGACGGGAGCGTTCATGGCAGGAGTGCCTCCATATCGAAGCGGTTTCCGGTGGTGCGGGTCGCGAACGAGCCGCCCACCGCCGTCGTGCGTTCCTTCATGCCGGGGATGCCCCTCCCGTTTCCGGCGCTGGGAGCGCTGCCCGCGGATGCCAGTTCGGAGCTGACACGCACGATCAGCCCGTCCGGTCCGGGCCTGACCGACACTCTGGCTCCCTTGGTCCTGTCGCCGTGACGGAAGGCGTTGGTCAGGCTTTCCTGGACCAGCCGATAGGCCGTCAGCTGCTGCAAAGGTGTCACGCTCCGTTCCTCGGCCGGGGCGTCCACAGTGACCCGCATGCCGCTGGCCGTGAATTGGCCCGCCAGCGATTCGAGCTGGTCCAGGGTGGGTGCCGGCGACGTGTCGGCAGGGGCGACGTTTTCCAGCATGTGCCGGGTTTCCACCAGCGCTGTCCTGGCGGCGGAGGCGATGATCTGTGCTGATTCCTCGACGGCGTCCGGCTCGCTGCGGTGGATGTAGCGGATGCCCTCGGCTTGCGCCGTGATGACAGTGAGGGAGTGGGCCAGGACGTCGTGGAGCTCGCGGGCGATCCGGTTACGTTCCTGTTCCACGGCGAGTTCCGTGGCGGCCTGCTGCAGCTCGGCCTCTGCTCGGAGCTGCGCCCCACGGCTGCTGCCGGCATTGTTCACCGCCAGGCCTGCGGCCCACGCGGCAAGGTTGAAAGCGGCGAAGGCGCCGAAGACCAGGAAGACATAGGTGCCGGTCCGCAGGGCGCCCCGGCCGTAGAGCTGGGCCCCGAACACGAAGTTGACCCAGGTGCTGTCCGCAAACCAATTGAGCGTGATGAGCCCGGCTGACGCCACGGCAAACACCGGCAGCAGCCACCGGTACCGGCCTCGGAGGCCAAGGGTGGCGAAGAGGATGAGCAGCGGCACCGCCACATAGCTCAGGACTCCGGACACCATGACTACGGGCAGCACCTTGAATGCCTGCAGCGCTAGCGTGCCGGCTGCGAACACCAGGGCGCCGGCCGGGAAAATCCGGGCGGCCGCCACGGCGGACAGCAGCGCAAACAGCAGGGTACTGTCCCGGTTGAAGCCGCGCTGCTCCAGCACCAGGAGGGCCAGCAGCACGGCCAAGGCCGTGGCTGGGGCGGCTGCCTCGCGGGCTGGCCTGCGGAAACGGTTCAGGAGGGGGAGCATGTTTCCACCCTAAGCGCGCTTTTTGCCCGGAACGGCGCGCTTGCGGACAGTTCAACACCCAGGATGACGAAGTTCAGCCGGGGTGATGACTTGGCATGGGCTGGCCGGGTCCGTCACCGTACGCTCCCGCCCAGTTAGTGGCTGGTATTGCTGCATTACCGGGCCGACACGCCGTGTCCCACCACGGGCGGCGCAGGCAACCGGGCGGGAACGTACGCGCCACCCGGTCAGGAGCCGGCAGGCAGGATGTTCTGGTTGCCGCGGAAGACGTTTTGCGGGTCGAAGTCGCGCTTGACCCTGGCCAGCCGGGCGTAGTTGCCGTTGCCGAAGGCGGCGCGGATCCGGTCCTGCCCTTCATTGCCAATGAAGTTGAGCCATACGCCGCCGTTGGCGTAGGGGGCGATCTTGGCGCGGAAGTCTTTGACCCAGGCCTTGGCCAGCTGCCCTTCCTCGGGGGTGGGGGAGATGCCGTACGGGTGGCTCACCCAGGCCGCGTTCCGGTTGATCAGCGGGGTGGCCGATCCAGCGTTCCCGCCGACGGCGCCGCCCCAGCGCGCGATGAGCTGCTGGGATGTGGCATCGGGGAGGTTCCGGGCCGATTCCACAAAGATGTCCAGGGCTGCATCGGGAAGTTCGTCGTGGTAGTCCGCGCTCCAGTAGTTGTAGTGGTCCGGCGGATCGTCCAGGGAGCCGTTGAACTCTGCATAGCCTGTGTCGCCCACCAGATCGACGGCGGGCCCTAGTTCGCGGAACGGCCGGGCATGTTCGGAGCCTTCCTCGGCGTCACCCGCGAAGACGTAGCCAACGGCGACTGCTAACTTTCCCACCAGATGCTCAGGCACGAACGGCTCCGGCGGCGCGGTCAGGTACAGCAGTCCCAACCCGACCCCATCGGGGGCTGCCAGGGCCAGGTCCCGATACGCGCGGGAGACGTCCAGTGCCTCTTCACCTGGCCACAGCCATATCCCGGCATGGACCACAGGGCCCAGCCGGTGCGCCTGGAACGTAAAGGAGGTGGCCACGCCGAAGTTCCCGCCTCCGCCATGGAGCGCCCAGAAGAGTTCGGGATTCTCCGTGGCGCTCGCGGTGACGCGCTCGCCGTCGACCGTCACCAGGTTCACCGAGACCAGGCTGTCGCACGCGAACCCGTAGGACCTTTCCAGCCAGCCGGACCCGCCGCCGAGCGTGAAGCCGGCGATTCCGGTGGTGGAGGCGCGCCCGCCGGTGACGGCCAGGGCGTGCTCCTGGGTGGCGTGGTCGAACTCGCCCCAGGTGACGCCTGCCCCCGCGGTGACGATGCCGGATTCGGGGTCCACGTCGATCGACTTCATGGGCCGGACGTCGATCACCAGGCCGCCGTCGTTCATGGACATTCCGGCCACTGAATGGCCGCCGGCGCGGACGGCGATGGCGAGGGAATTCTGACGCCCGTAGCGGAGGGCCTCAGCCACGTCCGCGTCGTTGGAGCACTGGGCGATGACGGCCGGACGCCGGTCAATCATGGCATTGAAGACCTTGCGGGCCAGGTCGAAGTCGGGGCTGTCAGGTTTGATCCACTTCATCACAACGCTCCTCAGCGAGTGCGGCTCTTCCCCTCCACTTAGCGTAGGACTCCCGGCGCCGGCGTTCCATAGACGGCCGAGCCAGGCAACCGGCGTGCGGCAATCCGCAATCAAGGTCATGTTTGGTTTTCGCGGTATATAGCCACGGATGAATCCGCATATGCGGTCTAGAATGGCAAAATGCCCACGATCCGCGTTTCCGAAGCCGCCCGTTTCCTTGGTGTCAGTGACGACACAGTCCGCCGCTGGACGGAGAACGGCAGCCTGACCCCGGTCAAGGACGACGCCGGCCGGTTGGCCGTTGACGGCCTCGAGTTGGCCCGCCATGCGCAAAAGCTCGCGCAGCTGCCCGAGGACCCGCACCGGACCGGAAGCTCGGCCCGCAACAGATTCGTTGGCCTGGTCACCGGCATCACCGCAGACAAAGTCATGGCCCAGGTGGAGCTCCAGTGCGGGCCGTTCCGGGTGGTGTCGCTGATGAGCAGCGAAGCCGTCCGCGAGCTGGGGCTGGAGCTCGGTTCCGTGGCAACCGCAGTGGTCAAGGCCACCACCGTCATCATCGAAACCCAGCAGGGAAAGAGCATCGTATGAGGAACCTCCGCGGAAAATCGCGCACCATGGCGGCGGTGGTTGCCCTTGGCCTGGCCGGCGCCCTCAGCGCATGCGGCTCGGCCGCCCCTGCGGGCAACTCCGCGTCCGCGGCCACCTCCCAGCTCTCCGGAACAGTGACCGTCTTCGCCGCAGCATCCCTGAAAGCCCCGTTCACCCAGCTGGCCGCAGACTTCGAAACCAGGAACCCTGGCACCAAGGTCACGCTGAGCTTCGCCGGTTCCTCGGACCTGGTCACGCAGATCACCCAGGGTGCGCCGGCTGACGTTTTTGCCTCCGCTGACACCAAGAACATGGCCAAACTGGCCGACGCCAAACTCCTCGACGGAACCGCGAGGAACTTCGCCACCAACGTCCTGGAGATTGCCGTCCCGCCGTCCAACCCGGCGTCGATCTCCACTTTTGCCGACCTTGCCAAACCCGGCGTCAAGGTGGTTGTCTGTGCCAGCCAGGTTCCGTGCGGCGCCGCCGCGGACACCGTGGAAAAGGCCGCGGGCGTCACGCTGTCCCCGGTCAGCGAGGAATCCTCCGTCACTGATGTCCTGGGCAAAATAACCTCCGGCGAGGCCGACGCCGGCCTCGTCTACGTCACCGACGTCAATGGCGCCGGCAGCAAGGTCAAGGGCATCCCGTTTGACCAGTCCGGCGAGGCCGTCAACACCTATCCCATCGCCACAGTAGGCTCGAGCCGGAACAAGGAACTGGCGGACGCCTTCATCGCCATGGTGACCGGCGCCGAGGGCAGGAAAACCCTCAGCGAGGCAGGCTTCGGCGCACCGTAAGCAAGCCGCACCATAAGCAAGCGCCGCCCTCAGCAGGCCGCAGCGAAGGAGACCATGGGACAGGCCAGGAACGGCGGGTACGGCGGCATCCCGCGCTGGATCTACGTCATCGCCGCCGCCGGCGGCCTGTTCGTCCTGCTGCCGCTCGCCGCGATGGTGGCCAAGGTCAACTGGCCGCAGTTCATCCCGCTGATCACCTCGGAATCGTCGCTGACCGCGCTCGGGCTGAGCCTGCGCACGTCCGCGGCCAGCACTTTCCTGTGCCTGGTGCTGGGGGTTCCCCTGGCGCTGGTCCTGGCCCGCGGGCGCTTCCCCGGGCAGGGCCTGCTCCGCTCCTTCGTCCTGCTCCCGCTGGTCCTGCCGCCCGTGGTGGGCGGCATCGCCCTCCTGTACACCTTCGGCCGGCAGGGGCTCCTCGGCAGGACGCTGGAGGTCGCCGGACTCCAGATCGCGTTCTCGACGACGGCGGTGGTCCTCGCCCAGACCTTTGTGGCCCTGCCGTTCCTGGTGGTCAGCCTCGAAGGCGCCCTGCGTACGGCCGGGAACCGCTACGAGGCGGTGGCTGCAACCCTCGGCGCCCGGCCCACCACCGTGCTGCGCCGGGTCACCCTTCCGCTGGTCCTCCCCGGCCTGGCCTCCGGGGCGGTGCTGTCGTTCGCCCGCAGCCTGGGCGAGTTCGGCGCCACCCTCACCTTCGCCGGAAGCCTGCAGGGGGTGACCCGGACGCTGCCGCTGGAAATCTACCTGCAGCGGGAGACGGACGCCGATGCCGCCGTCGCGCTTTCCCTGGTCCTGGTGGCTGTGGCGGCGGCCGTGGTGGCCCTTGCCTACCGCAGTCCCCGCACCGCCGGCCGCGGTCCGGCAGGCTCCCCGGGCCAACGGGAAAGCCCGACGGCGGCGCCCACGGCGCGGAGCGCAGTCCGGTGACGTTTACGGTCCAGGCCGCCGTGGCCGCCCGGGATTTCGACGTGTCCCTGACCGTGGGGCCGGGCGAAACCGTGGCCATCATGGGCCCCAACGGCGCGGGCAAATCCACCCTTCTCAACGTCGTCGCCGGCCTGCTGCACCCGGACTCGGGCCATGCCGAGCTGGACGGCAGGACACTGTTCAACCTGGCCGCCGGCCGCGGTGAATGGACCGCGGCGCACCGCCGCGGCACTGCCCTGCTGGCGCAGGAACCGCTGCTTTTTCCGCACCTGAGCGTCCTGGAGAACGTGGCGTTCGGCCCCCGCAGCGCCGGCGTTTCGAAGCAGGTGGCACGGGCGTCGGCCCTGCACTGGCTGGCCGAGGTGGAAGCGGCGGAGCTGCAGTCCCGCCGGCCAGCGCAGCTGTCCGGCGGGCAGGCCCAGCGCGTGGCGGTGGCCCGTGCGCTCGCCGCCGACCCGGGCCTCCTGCTCCTGGACGAACCGATGGCCGCCCTGGACATCCATACCGCCCCGTTGCTCCGGCGGCTGCTCAAAAGGGTGCTCGCGGGCCGCCGCGCCATCATCATCACCCATGACGTCCTGGACGCCCTAATGCTCGCTGACCGGGTGGTCATCCTCGAAAACGGGCGGATCGCTGAGCAGGGTCCCACGCGCGAGGTCCTGCAGGTGCCGAGGAGCCGGTTCGCGGCAGGGCTCGCCGGCCTGAACCTCGTCACCGGCACCATCGCCGGCCATGGGCTGCTGGCCGGCGACCTGGCGATTTACGGCCAGCACGACGAACTGCCGGGGGAACTGCCCGCAGGCCAGCCCGGGGTGGCGGTCTTTCCGCCGTCGGCCGTTTCCGTTTTCCTCACCGAGGCGCACGGCAGCCCGCGGAACTCCTTCGCCGTCACGGTGACGGACCTCGAACCCTACGGCGACCGGATCAGGGTCCGCGCCGGAACCGGAGGGCAGTTGAGCGCCGACGTCACGCCGGAAGCCGCCGCCGACCTGGGGCTCGTCCCCGGCACGCAGGTGTATTTCGTGGTCAAAGCCGCCGCCGTCTCCATCTATCCGGCCTGAGGTCATCCCCTGGGCTGAACCCGTGCGCCGCCGCCTTGGCTAGGCTGGTCAGCGCCGGCCCCACCGCGCCGGCAATGATTGGGGGAGTGCAGTGAAGTTAGGAAACAGGAAAATTACGACGACGGCCGCCGGGTTGGTGCTCGCGGCCGGACTGGCAGGCTGCAGCCTCTTCCCGTCACCCCGGCCGCCTGTTCCGTTGCCGGCCACCCCCACATCAATGCTTCCGGCGAGCTGCCCGTTCCTGGCACCGGAGGACGTCCGCCCGGTCCGGATTCCCCAGGGGACGCCCAAGGAAGCCATCGGGGGAGTGCTGAATTCCTTCGGGGCATGGCTCAACGCAGGGTCAGAGACCCTGTCGACGTGGCAGGCCGGCGGCACGGTCCCGCGGGAATGTGCGGACAGCCTGGCCGCCGCAAACGCCGAGGCGTACTCCACCACCATTTTCACCAGCCACACCGACGTGGCCTGGCAGCAGTACTTCAGTGCCGTCGAACGGATGAACGCCCAGACGCTGCAGGGCGTCCGCGACGCAACGGAAGGCCAGGGCAGCCGTGGCTCCTTCGAGCTGCTGAAGGAGATCGACTCAAGCTCCACGGAGAACGGCACCTTCCTGAAGTTCGATGCCGTGTACAAGCCGGCCGCCGGAACGCCGGCAGGAACCCCATGGGAGGAGTGGGACAGGCCCACACGCTGGTACGTGGAGCTCATCCCGGACGGCGACTTCCTGGTCATCAACTACGTGGAGCAGACCCCCGCTGCCGGCCATCCCTAAGTGGCCGGTCAGCTCCCGAAATGTAATTGACTAGCTTTGTCATTTTGCGTGACACGGTTCACGGCAGCGAGTAATATTTCTTGTGGATCGCCACGCACCCATGGTCGGTCCATCCACTCAGCTGAGCCGATCGGCGAACGCAGGCCTCGGGCGGGTGGCTCCTTGGGGGAGTCACCCGCCCGGGATTGTTTAAGTCGCGGGTGCCACCTCGGTCTCGGGACACTGGGGCTGCCGCGGCCGCGGGGATACAGTGCAGGAGTAACGATTTGCGGAACCCCGGGCTCGCCTGGTGCGGGGTTCGCTGTGGGCAAACATCGCCTCGGCGGCAACCTCTGTGAAAGTTGAGCGTAGTAGACTCAACTTAGCGGAAAACGCGCATCCCCGGAAGGAGCTCTCTTTGGACGTCAAATTCACCACCAAGAGCCAGGAGGCTCTTTCGGCAGCAGCCATGAACGCCTCCACGGCCGGAAATCCCCAGGTGGAACCCGCCCACCTGCTCAAGGCGCTGATGGATCAGCGGGAGGGCGTCGCCGTCGCGCTCCTCCGCGCCACCGGCGCTGATCCGGACGCCGTCAGCGTCCAGGCGAGCAGCGCCATCAAGGCACTGCCGACAACCTCCGGAGGCTCCACGCAGCAGGCGCAGCTGTCGCGGCCCGCACTGCAGGCCATCCAGAACGCCAAGAACGAGGCGGACCGGCTGGGTGACTCGTTTGTCTCCACCGAAGTCCTGCTGCTGGGGCTCTCGGCGGGGAGCGACGCCGTCGGGCGGTTAATGCGCGACGCCGGGGCCTCCCATGAGGCGCTGCTCGCCGCCCTGCCGGGTGTCCGCGGCGACCGGAAGGTCACCAGCCCGGACCCGGAGAACACCTTCCAGTCGCTGGAGAAGTTCGGCACGGACCTCACCGCGATGGCTCGCTCCGGGAAGCTGGACCCGGTCATCGGCCGCGACACCGAGATCCGGCGCATCATTCAGGTGCTGAGCCGCCGCACCAAGAACAACCCCGTGATCATCGGCGAACCCGGCGTGGGTAAGACCGCCGTCGTTGAAGGCCTCGCCCAGCGGATCGTGGCCGGTGACGTCCCCGAAAGCCTGCGGGGCAAGACGCTGATCGCGCTGGATCTCGCGTCAATGGTGGCCGGCGCCAAGTACCGCGGCGAGTTCGAGGAGCGGCTCAAGGCCGTACTGGAGGAGATCAAGAACTCGGGCGGCCAGATCGTCACGTTCATCGACGAGCTCCACACGGTGGTGGGCGCCGGTGCCACGGGGGAGTCCTCGATGGATGCCGGCAACATGCTCAAGCCCATGCTGGCCCGCGGCGAGCTGCGGCTGATCGGCGCCACCACGCTGGACGAGTATCGCGAGAACATCGAGAAGGACCCCGCCCTGGAGCGCAGGTTCCAGCAGGTGTACGTGGGCGAGCCCAGCGTGGAGGACACCATCGGCATCCTGCGCGGCCTGAAGGAGCGCTACGAGGCACACCACAAGGTCACCATCGCGGACTCCGCGCTGGTGGCTGCCGCAACGCTGTCCAACCGCTACATCTCCGGCCGCCAGTTGCCGGACAAGGCCATCGACCTGGTGGATGAGGCCGCCTCCCGGCTCCGGATGGAGATCGACTCCGCGCCGGAGGAGATCGACCAGCTGCGGCGGTCCGTGGACCGGCTCACCATGGAGGAGCTGGCCCTCGCCAACGAGAAGGATCCGGCCTCGGTGGAACGCCTGGCCGCGATCCGGGCTGACAAGGCCGACAAGAACGAGGAACTGTCCGCGCTCAACGCCCGCTGGGAAGCCGAGAAGGCCGGGCTCAACCGCGTCGGTGACCTGAAGGCCAAGCTGGACGAGCTCCGCTCCACCGCAGACAAGGCCCAGCGCGAAGGCGACCTGGAGACGGCGTCGCGCGTTCTCTACGGCGAGATTCCGGCCCTGGAGCGTGAACTGAGCGCCGCAGCGGAGGCCGAGGCCGAGGTGACGGACAAGCCTGCCCAGATGGTGGCGGAGCAGGTCACCGCGGACGACATCGCGGAGGTCATTTCCGCCTGGACCGGCATCCCCGCCGGCCGCATGCTGCAGGGCGAGAGCCAAAAGCTGCTGCACATGGAGGAGGAACTGGGGAAGCGGCTGATCGGCCAGAGCAAGGCGGTAGCTGCGGTGTCCGACGCCGTCCGGCGCGCCCGGGCGGGCATCAGCGACCCCAACCGGCCCACGGGTTCGTTCCTGTTCCTGGGCCCCACCGGCGTGGGCAAGACGGAGCTCGCCAAGGCGCTGGCGGATTTCCTGTTCGACGACGAACGCGCCATGGTTCGGATCGACATGTCCGAGTACGGCGAGAAGCACTCGGTGGCACGGCTCGTCGGTGCGCCCCCCGGATATGTCGGCTACGAGGAAGGCGGCCAGCTGACTGAAGCCGTCCGGCGCCGGCCGTACTCCGTGATCCTGCTGGATGAGGTGGAGAAGGCCCACCCCGAAGTCTTCGACATCCTGCTGCAGGTGCTCGACGACGGCCGCCTCACCGACGGCCAGGGCCGCACCGTGGACTTCCGCAACGCCATCCTGGTGCTGACCTCGAACCTGGGCAGCCAGTTCCTGGTGGACCAGTCCCTGGACGCGCAGGCCAAGCGTAACGCGGTGATGGCCACCGTGAATGCCTCCTTCAAGCCGGAGTTCCTGAACCGGCTGGACGAAGTGGTGCTGTTCGACGCCCTGACCGTGGATGAGCTGGCGAAAATCGTCGAGCTGCAGGTGGCAGAGCTCGGCAGGCGCCTGTACGAGCGCCGCCTGACCCTCGAGGTGACCGACGGCGCCCGCGCCTGGCTGGCCATGTCCGGCTTCGACTCCGCCTACGGCGCCAGGCCACTGCGCCGGCTCGTGCAGAAGGAGATTGGCGACCGCCTGGCCAGGGCCATCCTGTCCGGCGATATCACGGACGGTGACACGGTGCTGGTGGACACTGCGGCCGACGTCGATGAACTCACCATCGAGGGCTTGGAGGCCCTCTCCGGTCCCGACGGCGGCGCTCCCGCCGGCACAGGCCTGGTGGTCCGGCGGAAGGGCTAGGCACCTGGGTTAGCCCGCGGTCCGTGCCTGGGAGGGCACTCTAGTCAGTTGCTGCTTGATGTCCTCCCAGTTGCTCGCCACGCGGCGTTCCACGATCAGGCCGTCCACCACGCGCTCCAGGGTGAGGCTCTCGCTGGTGATGGGAGCCCCCGTTGGGGCGATTCCTTCGAATTCGCCGCCGCTGTGCACCGCGTGCATGGTCACCCGGCACGCCACCAGGTCGCCTTCGGCGACCTGGTCCTCCAGGGTGAAGCTGGTGCCGCTGAACATGGCGTTCCAGCCCTTGATGGCCTGCACCATGGTTCCACGGTCCATCGGTTCGGTATTCCCGTGTACGTACGCCTGGAGGTCGGGCGACAGGACGCTGATGAGCCCGGCTTCGTCCTGGTCTTCGAAGGCCCGGAAGAACCTGCGCACCACGTCTTTGTTCTGGTCAGTAGTCATTGGACTGTCCCTTTCGATTCGTATCCGGGATGCTCCGGATAGGCACACACTAGGAGCCTGCGGGACGATCCGACTCCGTGTACGTACCCAGTCGGCAGGGGGAATCAGCAGCGCATGGGAGGGTTTTTGCGCGGGACCGCCAGGGCGTCCTGTTCGGGCCCCAACCCGTGGCGGAACGCGTAATTGGCGGCAGCGGTTCGGGCCGCCGGGCCGTCCACTCCAATCTTCAGGTAGAGGTTGGAAATGTGCCTTTCAACCGTCCGCACGCTGAGCCCCAGACCCGCCGCGATGGATTGGTTGCTCTCGCCGCCGGCAATGAGGTGAAGCACCTGGGCCTCCCGTGGTGTGAGGCGAGTGGCAGCTGAAACGAGGGATCCCGTTTCGGATGCCGGTGCCTGCGGTTCCCGAATTTCCTTCACCAGGGCGTCAATCTCCTGCGGCGTCAGTGCCCGGCCGGCCGACAGGCATTCGCTGAAGGCTCCCCCTCCGAGGAGAGCGGTGGCGGCGGCCGCAGTGAGGTCAAATTCGGCACGGTCAAGCGCCCAGAGCACTGCTCCATACTGGTCGAGGCGCCCTTGTGCTGCGCCCAGAAGCATCGCCGACGTCCGCGGCGACCCACCAGAAGCAGCCACCGAAGCCCAGGCGGCCAGGGCCATCGTGACGCCCCAGTCATCGTGGCCGTCCCGTGCCACGCGGAGTGATTCGGCAAGATGATGGCGTGCTCCTTCGAGGTTCCCGCGGGTCCTGGCTATCTGTCCCAGCCTGACGCACCGCCGGGCGATGGCGAAGGCGTGGCCGATCCGGCGGGCGAGCACCTGGCTTTTCTCGTAGCATTCGGCCGCCTTGTCGACGTCGCCCTGCAGGAAGGAGGCGTCTCCCAACGCGAACAGGCAGGCAGAGGTCCACCACTGGTCCCCGGCCTCCTCCTCCAGCGCCAGCCCTTTCGCGGCAAGAACCGCGGCCCGGGGAGCATCTGTGCCCATGGTTGCGTGGGCCAGATAATGCATCTGCCGTCCCACGGCGGCAGGGTCTTGAAGCTCGGCGAAGATGGCGGCTGCTTCCTCCCAGTGGCTTCGCGCCTCTTCACCGTGCCCTGCATGGACGGCGAGGAAACCCCTCGATTCGTGGAGATTCGCCTGGAGCCGGCGCGGAATGGCATGGCTGCTGGCAAGGTAGCGCCGGTGCCACATCAGCCCTTCGGCGAATTCACCACGCAATTGCCACACCTGGGAAAGGGCGACCGCGATCTCGGCTCCGGACTCCAGCCCGTCGGGCTCGTCGAGGCCCCAAGCCATGGCCGCCCTCAGGTTGCCCCTGTCCTGCTCCAGCCGCCGGGTCCAGGCGGGCTGCTTTGGACCGTTCAGTTCCCCGCGCGCCTCCATGGCAACGGCAGCAAACCGGGCCGCATGGGAGCTTCGCAGCAAGGACCTCTCTTCCGCCGCCCTCAACTGCTCGTCGGCGTACTGGCGGACAACTTCGAGCAGCCGGAATCGCCGGGTCCCGCCGCTTGGCCGTTCCACCACCACCAGAGACTGGTCCACCAGTCCGGAGAGCGCGGGGAGGATGTCCGCCGGCTCCAGAATGCCTCCGGGACACACCGTCTCGGCGTCTTCGAGGGCCCAGCCGCCCGCAAAGACGGAAAGCCGCCTGAACAGTGCCTTCTCAGGCGGCGGCAGGAGCCCGTGGCTCCAGTCCAGGGCAGCGCGGAGTGTGGCATGTCGTTGGGCGCCAACCGGCCCGCCGCCAGCCAAGAGTCCCAGGGCGCCCTCCAGGCGCTCGGCAAGTTGCGCCGTCGTCAGTATCCTCACCCGGCTGGCGGCCAGTTCGATGGCGAGCGGCAGTCCGTCCAGCCGGCGGCAGACGCGTGCCAGGGAGACGGCGTTTTGCCGGGTGACGGCGAATTCCGGAAGCACCATGGACGCACGTTCAGTGAAGAGCCTGACGGACTCAGACGCGGCGATCTCGCCGGCCGGAAGATCTTCGCTGGCCGGTACTGGCAGAGGGTCAAGAAGCCAGGTCCTTGATGCCTCTACAGGCAATGGCACCCTGCTCGTGGCAAGGATGTGCAGGCCCGGACATCCAGTCAGCAGCTCCACGCCGGCTTTGGCGCAGTCGCGGGCTAGGTGCTCACAGTTGTCCAGCACCAGCAGTGCCGGTGAATCTCCTATATGTTCAGCAATTGCCATGATCTCGCCCTGGCCAGGCTTGATGAAGACGCCAAGGGCTGATGCGATGGTTGACCCGATGAGCTGCGGGTTGGCAGTGGCAGTGAGATCGGTCCAGCAGACCTGCGGATGCGAGGCTTGGCCGGCCCTCGCCGCTACGGTGAGCGCCAGCCGTGTCTTTCCGGAACCTGCGGCGCCGGTGATCGTGAGCAGGCGGCTCGTCCCCGAATCCAGCCACCTCAACAATGCGGCAGTCTCCCGTTCCCGGCCTACAAAGCTGGTCACGGGCCGGGGAACGGCGCCGAGGGGACGGGCCTCAGACCCGGCATTTGCCCGGACCGACGGGGCCAATTGACGTGCCCGGAGCGCTGCATCCTCACGCGTGTGGACACCGAGCTTATGGAAAATCTGTCGCAGATACCACTTCGCTGAACTTGGCGCGATGCTGAGCCGAGTGGCAATCTCCGCGCTGCCCATGCCCTCGGCGAGGAGAAGTGCCACCTCGGTCTCCCTCACAGTCAGGGGCTGAGGCGTCACCGGAATCTGGGCTCTGACTTGCGACATCTCTTCCGCCGTTGAAAGAAGTATGCGGGGCCCGGCATTGGACGCACTCCTACACGGCCAAGCCCACCAGTACCCTCATTCTCCTCCTGGCCGTCCATTTGTGGTGAGCCGTTTGGGTATCGGCCTTTCCCGTCCGGCCAGCGCGCTTACGGAATCGCCGGGAGCACGCTCGCGGTGATGACGTTCCCGCCGGGCGCGGTGACGTAGCAGTCCACACGCCGGTCACCGGATTCCCAGCTGGTGCTGCTGGGATAGGCCCGTTGGAAGTTCAAGGTGAAGTCGTTGGCCGGGGGTGCAAGCTTCGCGGCCTGGCATGCCTCCAGGGCCTTGGCTTTGAGTGCTTCGCCGCCCGGGTAGGAATCAGTGGCGGGGTAGCGGTAAGTGGCCACCAGCTGGGCCGAATGGCCGGCATCACAAGCCACAACGGTCGACTTCAGTGCTTCCGGATCAAAATCCTTGAAGCAATCCCCAAGTTTAAAGTCCGCCGGCGCCACGCCTTCACGGGGCAGAGGCAGGGCGCTGGCCGGCGCGGTCGGCGAAATTTCGATGATTCCTGAACCGTCGGCGCCGGAATTGCCGCTGTTCTGTGCGTTGTCGCTGAGCCACAACGCCAACCAGACAAGGGATCCCACCACGCCCGCGAGCACCAGGACAAAAACGGTTTTCAGGACGATCTGCCCGGTCCGCCGCGGATTGCGCGAAGGAGGCGCCGGCGGCAGGCCCGGCAGCTCAACACGGGGAGGAGCCGCCGGAGGCACTAGGGGCAGGCCTGCCGTGGGCGGCGCAGCGGGTTTGGGCGGGCGTTCCGTTCGGCCGGCAGCGAAATCCCGGTCTCCGCCCGAAGGTCCTGTGGCGGTGTCCTCTTGGTTCACGGGAGTGTGCCCTCCTGCGTTGCCTTGGCTGATAACCCCGGTCCGTGGCCGGTGTTCAGCAGTTGATGAAGCGACTCTACCGAACAAAAAACCCGGGAACCCTGTTGTTCGGCTCTATCGGGTCGCCCGACATGCCATCCGGTGGCGGCTGCTGGCAAGCAGGTGCTGCCGAAAGCATGTAATCTAGGTGTACGACAAATTGACCAAACATTCCGGGGCCTCACCGATAGCCAAGGTGACCACCTCCGGTCCAAGTACAAAAGGGGGTCACGCCATGGGGCGCGGCCGTCAAAAGGCAAAAGCTACCAAGCAGGCTCGGGATATTAAGTACTACTCCCCGAACACTGACTATTCGGCACTTCAGCGTGAGCTGACGGGTCCGGGAAGTCGTGCCACGAGCCATTTCGCGAATGAACCGGTCGAACCGGATTATTCGGCTTATGTGGATAAGTACGCGGACGATTTGGAAGAAGACGACGACGACGTAGACAGCCGTCGGATCGGCTAGTTGTCGCAAGCCGGTGTTGCCGCGAGGCGCCCGGCCTCGTGACGCCGCAGTACGATCGGATGCCGCATCTTGTCCGTCAGTACAGCGCTTCTTTTGCAGCACCCGGAATCCGGACGGACCCCGGTGCTGACTTTAGTTATATGCAGTGACCTCAGCCGTTCTGTGCTGACCTCAGTTATTAAGCCCGTTGCCTGAACCGGATCTCCGGTGCAGGCAGCGGGCTTTTTGGTGTTGACTGGTCCTGTTGACCCAGGGAACCCACCCGCCGCTGTCACCGCGAAAGGACCTTCATGCCCGGAAACTCCAGTTCACCCACGTACCGGCACGGCGAGCCTTGCTGGGCGGATGTCCAGACCCGCGATGTCGCGGCGGCCAAGGCCTTCTACGGCGCGGTGTTCGGCTGGCGGTTCGAGGACCTGCCCACGCCGGACGGCCGAAGCTATGCCAAGGCATTCCTTGGCAGCGACCTGGTAGCCACCATTGCGCCGCAGAATCCGCACCAGGAATCCCTCGGCACGCAGGCACAGTGGAACATCTACCTGGCGGCCGATGACGCGCGGGCCGTAGCGGAGGAAGCAGCCCACCTGGGCGGTGCGGTCCAGTTCGGCCCCGAGCAGGTGGAGGACACCGGCGTGATGGTCTTCCTTGATCCGCCGGGCGGCGGCACTACGGGCGTCTGGCAGCCCGGAACACACATCGGCGCCGGACGTTACAACGAGGCCGGTGCGTTGTCATGGGCGGAACTGCTCACGCCCGAGCCGCAGGCCGCCGTCGGATTCTTCCAGCAGCTTTTCGGCCACGAGGTCACGGAGTATCCCCAGGACGACGGCGGCACGTACACCACGCTGATGGTGGGCAGTGCGGAGGTGGCCGGGATAGCCGCCACTGAGGATGAGCCCGGCTGGCATATCTACTTCGGCGCCACAGATGTTGCCGACACTGTACGGAAGGCGGTGGCGGCCGGGGCGGAAGTGCTGATCGAGCCCGACGTTTCAGACCCCGATGCCCCCGGCTCCACGGCAACCCTCAAGGATCCGCAGGGCGGCGTGTTCAGCCTGCTGGAGGTTTAAGCACGGATGCCCGCGCAGCCGCAGGTAGCGGCTGCGCGGGCATCCTGAGACTTGCTTAGGCGTAAGCGTTGACCAGGCGGACGGCGCCGCCGTCCACGCCCTTGGCGCCCTGGACGTAGTCCGGGCCGGACTTGAGGATGGAGTCCGAGTCGGCCGTGACGGTGCCCATGATCCAGGACGGCAGGCCGCGGTCGTTGAGGCGGGCCACGGCGGCGTCCGCGGCTTCGGCGGACACGATGGCCACCATGCCCACGCCCAGGTTCAGGGTGCGCTCGAGGTCAGCCAGCGGGACGTTGCCCAGTTCCGAGACCAGCTTGAAGATGGCGGGCAGTTCCCAGGTGGCGCGGTCCACGGTGGCCACGAGGCCCCGCGGCAGCACGCGTGCCAGGTTGGCGGCCAGGCCGCCGCCGGTGACATGGCTGAAGCCGTGCACGGCGTTGGCCGTGTTCACCGGGAAGGCGCGGGCCAGGTCCAGGCAGTCGGCGGCGTAGACGCGGGTGGGCTCCAGCAGTTCCTCGCCCAGGGTGCGGCCGAGTTCGGAGACCTGGCGGTCCAGTGCCCAGCCGGCGTGGTTGATCACGCGGCGGACCAGGGAGTAGCCGTTGGAGTGCAGGCCGGAGGAGGCCATGCCGATGACCACGTCGCCGGCGCGGACGCGGTCCGGGCCCAGCAGCTCAGAGGCTTCGACGACGCCGGTAGCAGCACCTGCGACGTCGTATTCGTGCTCGCCCAGCAGGCCGGGGTGCTCGGCGGTTTCGCCGCCCACCAGGGCGGTGCCGGCCACGGAGCAGGCCGCGGCGATGCCGCGGACGATGTCCGCAATGCGCTCGGGGACAACCTTGCCGCAGGCGATGTAGTCGGTCATGTAGAGGGGCTCGGCGCCGACCACCACGATGTCGTCCACCACCATGCCCACCAGGTCAAAGCCGATGGTGTCGTGGATGTCCATGGCCTGGGCGATGGCAACCTTGGTGCCCACACCGTCGGTGGACGTGGCCAGCAGCGGCCGCTTGTAGGTCAGCAGCCTGGAGACGTCGTACAGCCCGGCGAACCCGCCGACGCCGCCGATCACGGAGGAATTGTGGGTTGCCTTCACGGCACCCTTCATCAGCTCGACGGCGCGGTCGCCGGCTTCGACGTCGACACCGGCGGAGGCATAGGTGATGCCCGCGGGACTGTTCGAAGCGTTGCCGGCGGCGGGGGTTGCGGAAGTCATACGGACTCTTTCTTGTCAGCGCCGGTGGTGGCGGCGTGCACGTCTGGCACAAGGTCGGCTTCGGTCAGAAGGTTCTCGAACTCGGCGTCGGGTCCCGGGTCGCAGCCCGTGGCGCCGGCTTTCTCTGCCGGGTCCTCGTCGGCGTCGATCGCCAGGGCGGCCGTGGAGCCGGGGAGGGCGGAGGGCGACGGCGTGAGGCCGCCGAGATCGGTGCGTTCCAGAAGGTTCTTGCCCAGCTTGTCCGCGCCCGGAAGTTCGATCGGGTACTTGCCCGTGAAGCAGGCCGTGCAGAGGCGTTCGCGGGGCTGGCGGGTGGCGTTGATCATGCCGTCTTCGGAGATGTACGCGAGGGAGTCGGCGCCGATGGCCTGGGTGATTTCCTCGATGGTGGCGCCGTTGGCGATCAGCTCGGCCCGGGAGGCGAAGTCGATGCCGTAGAAGCAGGGCCACTTGACCGGCGGGGAGGAGATCTTGATGTGGACGCTCGCGGCGCCGGCTTCCCGGAGCATCCGCACGATGGCGCGCTGGGTGTTGCCGCGAACGATCGAGTCGTCGACGACCACCACCCGCTTGCCGCGGATCACGGACTCAAGGGCGTTGAGCTTGAGCCGGATGCCGAGCTGGCGGAGGGTCTGCGAGGGCTGGATGAACGTGCGGCCCACGTAGGAGTTCTTGACGAAGCCATGCGCGAAGGGGATGCCGGATTCCTCGGCATAACCCACGGCGGCAGGGGTGCCCGATTCCGGCACCGGGATGACGATGTCCGCTTCCTGGGTGTTTTCGCGGGCCAGCTGGCGGCCCATTTCCACCCGGGATTCGTACACGGAACGGCCGGCGATGGCGGCGTCCGGGCGGGCGAGGTAGACGTATTCGAAGACGCAGCCGGCCGGCGTCGCCTCGGCGAAGCGCTGGGAGCGGACGCCGTCCTCGTCGATGGCGATGAACTCGCCGGGCTCGATTTCGCGGATGAAGCTGGCGCCCACGGTGGCCAGTGCGGACTGCTCGGACGCGACCACCCAGCCGCGGTCCAGCCGGCCCAGGACCAGCGGACGGATGCCGTAGGTGTCACGGGCGGCGTAGAGGGTGCCTTCGTCCATAAAGACGAAGCAGAAGCCGCCCTTGATCTTGGGCAGGAGCTCGATGGCGGTCTGTTCGAGGGTCTTGCCCTCTTCGCCTTCAAGGAGCGCCGTCACCAGCGCGGTGTCCGAGGTGTTGCCCTGCTTCATTTCGCCGCTGAGCTGGCCGCCGTTGCGCTCCAGGATCATGGCGTTGAGCTCGGCGGTGTTGGTCAGGTTGCCGTTGTGCGCCAGGGCAACGGTGCCGGTGCTGGTGGCGCCGAGGGTGGGCTGGGCGTTGGCCCAGTGGCTGGCTCCGGTGGTGGAGTAGCGGCAGTGTCCCACCGCCAAGTGCCCGGTCAGGGTGTTCAGCGTGGTCTCGTCGAAGACCTGGGATACGAGGCCCATGTCCTTGTAGACGTTGATCCGCTTGCCGTCGCTGGTGGCTATACCAGCCGACTCCTGACCGCGGTGCTGTAGTGCATACAGCCCGTAATAGGTGAGTTTTGCTACTTCTTCACCTGGTGCCCAGACCCCGAAGACGCCACAAGCGTCCTGAGGGCCTTTTTCGCCAGGGAGAAGATCATGAGAAAGTTTTCCATCGCCGCGTGCCACTGGTCGATTATCTCACGACATGGGGTAAGACTTTTCCGCCGCGGCGTTTGTGACTGGCTACGCGCCCGTGCGTGTGCTTGTGTCGGCGCTGCGCCTAGGGCTGGGCGCCGTCGTCGGGTTCCGAGTCCGGAACGGCTTCCACGATGGCGCGCTGCTGGCGCTTGACGCTCCGCCGGTCCAGCAGGAGGGCCGCTATTGCGCCCAGAATCGCCCCGCCGGCGCCGAACATGACCAGGAAAAACCCGAACACCGATCCGCGGTCAAAGCTCTCGTCGCCGGGGAGTCCGTACGCCACGACGGCAGCCACCGCGACGCCCACGAGGCCACCGAGGATGAGGAAGGGCACATATTTGGGTGCCCGGCGGACGGTGACCTCGCGGCGTTCGGCGGGGGTTTCTTCAAAAGCCATGCCATCAAGCCTACTGCCGGCAGGGCAACGCGGGCGTTTAGCTGCCGCGGTAGGTGGAGTAGGCGAAGGGGCTCAGCAGCAGCGGCACGTGGTAGTGCTCCGCGCCGGTCACCTCGAAGACCAGGTCTACCTCGGGGAAGAACGTAGCGGTCTCCAGTGCGGCGTAGTACTCGCCGATGGCGAAGTTGAGCCGGTAGCGCCCGGGCGCCAGCTGCTCGGGCCCGAGGTCCTTCGCCCGGCCGTCGGCGTCGGTTGTGGACGTGGCGAGCTGGTGCCAGGTGCCGCCGTCGTGCTGGAAAAGGACGACGGCGATTCCCGCCGCCGGGCGTCCGGCGCCGGTGTCCAGGACGTGGGTGGTGACATGGGAAACGCTCATTCGCTGATCACTCCTTCAAGCCGCAGCAGGGCGATTTCGCGCAGCTGCTGGGCGACGATGGCGTCTTCTTCCGCCGGTGAGTTGTTGAGCCGGGTGTTCAGCGCAGCAAGGATTTCCGGTGCAGTCCGTCCGGCGGCGCGGATCAGGAAGACCCTGCCGAACTTCTCCTCGTAGGCGAGGTTGCCGGCGGCCAGCGCTGCGGCGGTGCCGTTATCCGACGGGTCCACGCCGGACTGTTCCGAGCGGGACATGGAGGCCTCGGCAGTGCCGGCCGTGGGACGCTCGCCGATCCGGGGGTGGTGCGCCAGGGCTGCTTCAACCTCGGCGGCCGTGAAGGGCGACGCCGCTGCTGCGGCAAAGTCAAGGAGTGCTGCCCGGGAGGCGAACGGGCGGGAATCGGTGATGGTCTCCACCCAGCGCCGGACATCGATGCAGGGTTTTAGCGCGTTGGCGGCCGCAGCCGGGACTGCGGTGTTGAATTCGGCAAGCTTCATGCTGGCTGGTTCCTCGTTGCAGGTGCTGGCATCCATGGTGACGGCTATGCGGAGGGCCGGGTTTGGGCGGCTTCACAGTTGAAGCTTCCGCATCATGGAACTGTTATTTCAGCATACGTAATAGTGAAGCCGATGACACTGGCAGGTGTCAAGAGAATACAGCAGCGTTGCGATAGCCCCTGTCATCGGCCGAGGGCTGGAATTCGCTGCTGCAGCATGCGGCGCCCGCTTCCGCCGATCAGCGCCAGGAAGTTCCGGTACAGGGAGCCCCTGGAGAACTGAACGAATTCGGAGCGGGGCGCCTTCAGTCCTGGGACGTCCGCGTGAGGACCCACGTATTGGTGCCGTCCTGCCGCTCGAACGTCACTGTGGTGACCAGCGCCTGGATGAGGGCCAGCCCGCGCCCGGACTCGGAGTCGTCGTCGGGCGTTCCCGGTTCCATCGTGCCGAATGGCGGCTTGGCGTAGAACGCGCTGACCCTGGCGCGCAGGAGGGTGGGCTGGACGCTGATGTCCACGCCCAGTTCCACTGGTTTTTGCGCCTTGGCCGGCTGGGCGTGCTGGACGATGTTGGACGCTGATTCGATGACTGCCGTAGTGAATGTCATCTGGTCCACGGCCTGGACCAGGGGGGCATCCTCCCAGAGGCCGTCCAGCTCGTTGTGGACGGAATCGATGGCCTCGACGTCAGCCAACCCACGGAAGCTCCGCTGGGCCAGGACCTCAGTCATTGCTGAACGCCTCTTCGGCAGAGGCGTAGGAGGTGAGCACCCGGTCCATGCTGGTCAGCTCCAGAACCATCCTCACCTGCGGCTGGACGGCCGCAATCCGGAGGTCTCCGCCGGCCTGCCGGGCCGCCTTCAGGCAGCCGATCAGGGCGCCGAGGCCGGAGGAATCCATAAAGGCCGTGTTCTCCAGGTTCACCACGATCCGGGAGGAACCACCGGCGATCACGTCGGTGACGAATTCCCGGAGCTTGGGCGCGGACACCATGTTCAGCCGACCGTCCGCTTTGACCTCCGCGTACGAATCCTTGACCTCGTAACTAAACTCCATCGGGTTTCCTCTCTCCAGCCTCTACGTCCACAGCGGGTTCGTAGCCCTTGTACAGCACGGCTCGAACCAGGATGCTCATGACCACCAGGTCAAAAATAACCCAGGCCACGTTCACCAGGGTGCCAAGCGGCTCGGCCAGTCCGGTGGCGAGCCGGATGATGCCCACGACGGCGGCAATCGCCAGCAGCGCTGCCACCACGATCTGCGGGCGGATCAGGCTCCAGCTCGGGCCGCCGGTCTGGCGCGCCTTCGGGGTGACGGCGAACCCCAGGGGACGTCCGAACCAGACGTTCCGGGCCGCCGTCGAACACGCCTTGATCCAGGTGGGGAACAGCGCCAGGCTGTACTGCTGGCCGCGCCAGGTGGGAATGCCCCGGCCGGCCACGGCGAACAGCAGCTGGTTGGCGATCATGAACGGGATGAACCGGATGAAGAAGTCCCAGCTGAGGCTGGTGACGGGCAGGATCCCCAGCAGCAAGTAGATGATGGGGGCGGCGAAGTAGATGACTGCTGCGTAGCCGCTCAGATAGGTCCACATGGTGGCGAAGTACATCAGCCGCTGGCCGATTTTCAGGCCCTTCTGCACCAGCGGGTTTTCGCGAAGCAGCACCTGGATGGTCCCCTGCGCCCATCGGAGGCGCTGGGTGAGCATGGTCTTGATGTCCTCAGGCGCGAGTCCGTAGGCCAGGATTTCGTGGTGGTAGACACTTTCCCAGCCCATGGCGTGCATCCGCATGGCCGTGGCCATGTCCTCGGTGACGGAGATGGTGGCCAGCGGCATGACCGGCTGCGCTTCGTCGTTCCGCTCGACGGTCAGGGCATCCAGGACGGCCTGCACGGATTCCAGCGCGCCGAGCGGTGACCAGTCCCGGGCTGACATCCGCTGGACGGCGTCGTCGGCAACCACAGGGACCCCGGCGTCGCCCACGTGCGCCAGTTCCATGGCGGCGATCTCCTCGAGATCCGCCTGCAGCGCGGAGACATCGGCCAGGACCAGCGTCTGCACAGCGGCATCCACGCGGCGGCGGACCCGGTAGGTGATCTCGCTCAGCGGTTCACCGGCCTCCAGCTGTTCCTGGGCCTGCCGGGTGGCGGCCTCCACCTCGTCCAGCACGTCGGCTACCAGGGGAGTGCCGACGTCGGCCGATTTCCGGGCCTTGCCGATGGCGGACCGTGAGGCGGCCAGCGCACGGCGGATGCTCTTTTCGGTTTCCTTGACGTAGCCCACCAGGCCCAGCTGCATCAGTGCCTCGCGGCGCAGGATGGCGTTGGAGCCGCAGAAGAACGCGGCGTTCCAGCCGTCCTTTCCCTGCTGGATGGGGCCGTAGAACAGGGGTGCCTGGCTGCCGAGCGGATCGGATGGGGGCACGTTGGTGAAGTACTGCGGGGTCTGGACCAGGGCCACCCGGTCATTGGTGAAGTAGCCCAGGGTCTTTTCGAGGATGTCCGGTTCAGGAATCTGGTCCGCGTCCAGGATGAGGAGGAATTCGCCGTGTGTGACCATCAGGGCGTTGTTCAGGTTGCCGGCTTTGGCGTGGCGCGGCACGTTGGCTGTCCAGTCCCCGCTGCGCGTCACATAACCCAGGCCGTGCTCCTCGGCGAGGGCCTTGAGCGCGGGCCGGGCGCCGTCGTCGAGAATCCACGTGCTGTGCGGGTGCCGGATCCTCTGGGCGGCCAGTGCCGTGGTCATGACCATGTCCAGCTCTTCGTTGTACGTGGTGATGAAGACGTCAACGGTGGCATCTGCGGGCGGCGCCGGGGCCGCCTCGCGGATCTTCAGGTTCCACACCGTCATGCCGAACAGCATCACGTCGATCAGGCTGTACGTTTCGGCCACCACCAGGGGCACGGCGATCCACCAGGCGTCCCAGTTCAGCGAGGCCGCCCAGCGCCAGGCCACGTAGTTCAGGCCGAAAAGGACAGTCAGGACCACCACCAGCCGGGTCCAGAAGCGGGTCATACTGCGGCTCCTTCCAGCAGGCGGCGCACCACCACCACGGTGACGTCGTCCTCGGCGGACTCCGCCGGGGCGAGGGCCAGGATGGCGTCGCTGGCGGACTGGGCGGAGTCCTGCCCCTGCGCTGCCGTGAGTACGGCCTCGGTGAAGGCTTCCACGGAATCAAAGACGTCCAGCACGCCGTCACTGACCACCACCAGGGAGTCTCCGGGAGCTAGGTCCATGGAGGACTTCGGCCAGGTGCTGCCGGCCCAGGCTCCCACGGGCGGTCCTCCGGAAGGTAGCCGGTGGACACCACCGCCTGCCGTGACGTGCAGCGCGAGCCCGTGGCCGGCGTCGACATAGCTGACCGTGCCTGACGCGGCGTCGAGGCGTGCGTGGAACAGGGTGACAAACGAGTTCGATGAATCCAGGTCGGTGGCGATGGCCTGGCTGGCCGAGGCGAACGCCCCCTCCAGGTCCAGCCGGTGGCCCGTCGACCGCATCACGGCGCGGACGGTGGCGGCGATGAGCGCTGCGCCCATGCCCTTGCCCATGGCATCGGCGAATGTGAGATGCAGCCCGTCCGGGGTCCGGTACCAGTCGTAGAAGTCGCCTCCCACACTGCGGGAGGGGCGGAAGACGCCGGCGAGGTCGTAGCCCTCCACCCGGACGTCCTCCTTGGGCAGGAGGCTTTGCTGGACCTCGGTGGCGCGCTCCAGTTCGCTGCGCGCGGCCGTGTCCACGGCGGGGGACTGGCGGCGGCGGAACAGGGCGTTAATCCTGGACTGGAGCTCGCGAGGGCTGAACGGCTTGCTGATGTAGTCATCGGCGCCGTTGTCCAGGCCCGTGAGCTTGTCCAGTTCGTCGGCCCGGGCGGTCAGCATCACGATGAACGCGTCCGAAAACTCGCGCAGGAGCTTGCAGACCTCAAGGCCGTCCAGGTCCGGGAGGTTCAGGTCCAGGGTGACCAGGTCCGGCTTGACGCTGCGGACAAGTTCCACGCCTGGAAGGCCGGAATCGGCTTCGGAGACTTCGAAGCCCCGTTTGGCCAGGACCCTTACCAGCAGCCCACGGATGTCCGGGTCGTCCTCTATTACAACGGCACGGCGAATATCGGGCGTGGAATGCATAGCTCTACTTCTACCGTATTAAGGCGCGCCAGGCATTGTCACGTGGCTCACAGCCGCAGTTAATCCGTGCTGGCTGCCGGTAGGGCTGACTTGCTCCGCCCGGACCTGCCGATCTTGAGCAAATCTTGGCTTTGGCTTGGGCAGACGTTGAGGAAGGCCCGGGACACTCAAAACAGGCAGCAATCTCCCGGCCGGGGCGCCTCCCGGATCCGGCCCGGACGTTGGACGGCTTGCGGAAGGCGGGGAAGCCACATGGGACACATCAACATCGGGGACGAACCGGCAGGCCACCAGTCGCGGACGCATGAGCTGTTCCGCGCCGGCATGGACAAGAGTCGGGCACTTCTCCGGCTGTACTTCCACTCGCTCAAGGTCCGGGCAGCGGCCAAGGCGCTGGCAGACGCGTTGGCCGACTCCAAGGAGTCCTCCAGCTGGCCCGGAGACCGCCTGCCGGTAGGCGCCGAGCTCTCCGAGAGGGTCGAAAAGCTCACGCACAGGCTCTACCTGGAAACCAAGGCACACGGCCGCCTGGCAGCACTTTTCAGGGCAGCCGGAAGCGGCGCACTGCGACCCGCCTGACTGCGCCCGGGCAGCGCTCCGGACTGCTCCGCGGCAGCCGTTCCATCCTGGCCCGTTCCGTGCCACACTTGAGGTCAATCGAGTGGCTGGGGCTAACCAGGTCAGGAGATTGCCGTGCATTGGTACACAGGGTGGGCCTATCTCATCGCGTTCCTTATGACCACGGATTCCCTCCTCCTTGCGCTGTGGCTCATGGACAAGGACTGGCCCAAACGCTGGTGGAAGAAGCGCTGATCAGCGCGGGTCACCGGCTGAACGCAGATCCAGGCGCATCAGCACGCGCGGGAATCCGTTGAGCACCGAGTCCGTATCGGCCACCTTCGTGAATCCAGCCTTCTCGAAGAGCTTGCGGGTGCCCACGTAGGCCATGGTGAGGTCCACTTTGCTGCCGCGGTTGTCCACCGGATACCCCTCGATGGCCGGCGCCCCATAGCTGCGCGCGAGCTCTACGGCGCCCTTGAGGAGATGGTGGGAGATTCCGCCGCCGCGGTGCCCGGGGCGTACCCGGATGCACCATACGGACCACACCTCCAGGTCATCCACCTGCGGAATCCGGCGGTTGCGGGCGAAGCTGGTTTCCGCGCGCGGGTGGACTGCTGCCCACCCCACCACATCGCCGCCGTCGTACGCGAGGACTCCAGGCGGGGGATCCTGCCCCACGAGTTCCTTGACCAGATCGCCGCGCGCCGTCCCGCGAAGCTCAAGGTTCTGCTTTGACGGGATGCGGTAGCTCAGGCACCAGCACACGTTGGCGTCGGGCCGCTTCGGCCCCACCATTGTCCTGAGGTCCTCGAACTGCGTTGCCGGCCGGACTTCGATGCCCATGCCGCCATCCTGTCACCGGCCCCGTGGAACCGGCAAACGTCGGTAGACGCCAAAACGCCCCCGCGGTGCGGGAGCGTTGGGCGAAAAGCTGCAGGATCTGCGAGAGCGTTGGGGCTGGGGGAAGGCTAGACGCCGAGTGCTTCCTTGAGCGCTGCGACGTGGCCCTTGGCCTTGACCTGGTACTGGGCCAGTTTGACCTTGCCTTCGGTGTCCAGGACAACGGTGGAACGGACGATGCCTTCGGTGATTTCGCCGTCCACCAGTTTTTCGCCCCACGCGCCGTAAGCGAGGGCCACGTTGTGGTCCTCATCGGAAAGCAACGGGAAGGTAAGAGCGAAGTCGCCCGTGAAGGCGGCCAGCTTTTCGGGGGCATCGGGAGAGACGCCCAGGACCTCGTAGCCCTTGCCCTGCAGTGATTCCAGGCTGTCGCGGAAGTCGCAGGCCTCGGTGGTGCAGCCGGGGGTGGCAGCCTCCGGGTAGAAGTAGACAATGACGTTCTTGCCGCGGTAGTCGGCCAGGGCTGTCTCGCGGCCGGCGGCGTCCTTGAGCGTGAAGTCAGGGGCCTGGGTTCCGGGCTGAAGCTTGGTGGTCAGGGTGTGGCTCATGGCATTCCTTTGGCAGACTCTGTCAGTTACAGGCAAACAACAAGTGAAGCGGCTTTCCCGCACTAGGAACAACTCCGGCGTCACATGCTGTATTCCGGCCACGGCCGGTGTAGCGCCTAAACCTGGTCCTTGAGGGCTTCGGTGCGTTCCTGGATAAACGTGCGGAGCGTCTCAACCTGCTCGGCCAGTTCCTCCTGCGTCAGGCCATCGCTGGAAGGCACGACGGCGGCGATCCGGTCCAGGAGTCCGGCGGCGGTTCCGCTGCCGTAAAGCTGGTCGTAAAGCTCCGCGTACGCGTCGTCGTACAGGGACGCGAACGCGTCGGAGGCCAGGAACCGCTCCTTGAGCTCGTTGCCGCCACGGCCGCCGCCCCCGGCGCCGCCAGCTGCGCCGCCGCCCCCGGCGCTCCCGCCGGCGGGGCCCCGGCGTCGTCGTCTTCGCCCTGGGGCCGCTGCATTCCGCCGCCTCCTCCCATGGACACCTGCTCATCCGGCGAGGCGGTGGCGTTGCCGGTCATCGCCAGGTTCAGGTCCCAGGAATTGACGGAAAGCTTTTTGGTGTCGAGGTCGTACCAGAGGTAGTAGTTCTGGCCCGGGCCGGCAATGTCGTCGCCGTTGACCAGCAGGTTCATGGTGGCGGCGTAGCGGGCGAACGATTCCACATCCACCCAGTTGGCGAGCTCGGCGTCGAACTCCTCATCGCTGGCTTCGGAGAGCCACTTGAGGAAATCGACGATGGGCTGAACGTCCTCGGTGTCCTCTGCATTGAGTTGCTTAAACTGCTCTTCGTAGGTTGCCAGGTCGTCGCCCTGGTAGGTGAAGCTGGACTCGGCGTCGGACTTGTACAGGACCCCGGCGGTATCGAAGAGTGCGTCGGCGTAGGCTTCGTCCGGGTTTTCCACCAGCAGCCGGGTCTGGGTGGCGCTGCCGTTCATGGAGTAGGTGGTGTAGGCGTAGCGCTGTGTCGCCTGGCCGCTCGCCTCCGTGAGGGCCAGGGCCAGGGCCTCGTTCAGGACCGGCGATCCGGGGCGCAGAGACAGCTGGGTCAGCCCCTGGTACGTCTGGCCGTCAACGTACTTGTCGAAGTCGATCAGCAGCGGCAGCGACTCCGGAACATCGGAGGAAATGCCGGACGAAACCGCGGCCCCGCCACCTTTTGCCCCGTTGTCATAGGAACCGTCGCCGCTGAGGCTGCGCAACGTGGAGTTTCCTTTGAGCCGGACGCCGATGTCGGAGACCAGTGTGCCGTCAATGGTGATGTCCGCCTGGATCCACTCCTTCGACCCGTCCGCCTCGTAGGCGGCGATCATGTCGGCATTGGCAGCCTCGTCCCACTCAATGCTGACCTCATGGGAGGCGCCGTCCGCGAAGAGGGTGGTCTCCGCCGTCGTGGTTCCGGTTCCCGACGCTTCGACACCGGCACCGGCGCCGGCAGCGGCCGATGACGTGGCGGGAGCGTCGGAAGCTGCTCCGGCTCCGCAGCCCGTCAGGGCGAGGGCCGCCGCCAGGGCGGAGGAGGAAAGGACGGCACCGGGGGAACGTCGCATGGGTCCTGCTTCAGGCTCGGGAATGGGTTCATTCCACCGTCCCGGGCGCAGCTGTGCCCTTCCTGTGCCGGTCCCATGCGGCCGGTGTGCAAAATGCCCTTCCGCATGCGGAAGGGCATTTTGAGGCGGGAGTCACGAGCGTCGGGGACAGGACGCACGACGGCGTCACGCACGGCACTCTTTTGGCCTGCCGCGGGTGCCGCTCGCCCCTCAAACCGGGCCGCCGCCGTCGTCCGCTCACCAAAAGCCTGCCCGGCGTGACACGCGGGGTACGCCCGCGTTGGGGAAAGTTGCAGGTAGTGCGAGAGCGTTGGCCAAAAAGCTGCAGGAAGTGAGAGAGCGTTCTGAAGGGGGTTAGAGTCCCAGCTCCTGGCGGAGCGCGGCGACGTGGCCCTGCGCATCCACCTGGTACCGGGCCAGCACGACCGCGCCGTCAGCGTCGATGACCACGGTGGAGCGCAGGACGCCTTCAACAATTTCGCCGTTGATGACCTTTTCGCCCCAGGCGCCGTAGGCCAGCGCGACGGCGTTGTCCTGGTCGGAGAGCAGCGGGAAGTTCAGCCCGAAGTCCCCGCTGAACTCGGCAAGGGCTGCGGGTTCGTCGGGGGAGATGCCGATGACGTCATAGCCGGAGCCCTGCAGCGAGGCGAGGCTGTCGCGGAAGTCGCAGGCTTCGGTGGTGCAGCCCGGAGTGGCCGCCTTGGGATAGAAGTACACGATCACGTTCCTGCCCCGGCGGGACGCGAGGGAAACTTCCTGCCCGGAGGCGTCGGACAGGGTGAAGTCCGGCGCGGTGGTTCCGGGCTGCAGCTTGCCGGGAAGAGCGGTGATGATCTGGTTGGTGGCGGTCATGGTGCTCCTTGTATTGGTCTCAGATGGAGTATTCGGCAGGCCCGCGGACGGTGGCGCAGGCGCCGGGGACGAACTGGTAGCCGCCTCCCCGGACCGTGGCCACGGCATGTCGGGCATTTCCCAGCTTCCGCCGCACGCGGCCCACATAGACGTCGATGGCCCTGGTGGAAGCCCCCGGACTTTCAAAAGAATCGAGGAAGTGCTGCAGCTCCTCGCGGCCGATGGCCCGGGAACAGTTCTCCACGAGGTAGCGCAGGACCTTATATTCCACGCCGGTGAGGTTCACCTGCCGGCCGTCCAGCAGCACCTGGTCCGCGGCGAGGTCGACAGCCACATGGCTGACCGGTCCGGCAGCGGGCGGGAGCCCAGCCAGCGGGAGGCCGGCCGGGCGCGGGAAGGGGGAGGCGCCGTCGTCGTCCGTGTGCGGGGAGTCCTCCGTGGCGGACGACGACGGCGCGGGAGTGCCGCCGTCGGGTCCGGCCGGTGCCCCCTCCCCAGGGGGCGCTCCGGCCGGAGAAGTCCCGACGGCGGACGTGGCAGCCCCGGCGGCAGGCCAGTGGACTTCCGCCTCCGGAGCAAACTTGAGTGCGCGTTCCAGCAGCAAGCGCGCTGCACGGACAAGGAGGTCAGGGTCGATCTCGCTGCCCGGCTCCGGGGTGACCCAGACGGCCAGTCCCCTTGCGGCCAGCGCGGACGGGCCGCGCTCTTCCGACGGGCCGCGTTCTTGCGACCGACTCGCCGAAAGGGGCGGCCGCGCACATATGCCCCGCGGGGAATGTACCTGCACAGCCATGGCTGCGTGCCTCAGACCCCGCCGCGGCGGATGAGCTTGCCGGAGGGGGTTTGGCCGTCCACCACGCTGCCGCGCAGGAAGGTCTTCCGGACCACGCCGGAGAGCGCCTTGCCGTCGTAGGGGGTGATGGGGTTCTTGTGCTTGAGCTTGGAGACGTCCACCACGAAGGCCTCGTCCTGGGCGAAGACGGCAAAGTCGGCGTCGTACCCGAGGGCGAGCTGGCCCTTGGTGGTCAGGCGCGCCAGGGCGGCGGGCTTCTCGGCCATCCACGACACCACCTGTTCCAGCGGGATGCCGCGGTGCCGGGCTTCGGTCCAGATCAGCGACAGGCCCAGCTGCAGCGAGGAAACTCCGCCCCAGGCCACCGCGAAGTCGCCGTTTTCCAGGTCCTTGAGGTCAAGGGTGGAGGGGGAGTGGTCCGAGACGATGCAGTCGATGGTGCCGTCCTGCAGGCCCTTCCACAGAAGCTCCCGGTTGGAGGCCTCGCGGATGGGCGGGCAGCACTTGTACGCAGTGGCGCCGTTGGGGATCTCTTCGGCCATCAGCGTGAGGTAGTGCGGGCAGGTTTCCACGGTGAGGTGGACGCCGTCGCGCTTTGCCGTGGCGATCATGGGCAGCGCGTCGGAGGAGGACAGGTGCAGGATGTGCGCGCGGGCGCCGGTCCAGCGGGCCCGCTCGATGACCTCGGCGATGGCCTTGTTTTCGGCGCCGCGCGGACGGGAGGCGAGGAACGTGGAGTACTGGTCCCCGCCCGGGTGCGGGGCGTGGTCGATCGCGTGGGAGTCCTCGGCATGCACGATCATGAGCGAGTCGAAGGACTTGAGCTCGGCCATGTCCTCTTCCATCTCGTCCGCTTCCAGGTGCGGGAATTCGTCCACGCCGGAGTGCAGCAGGAAGCACTTGAAGCCGAACACACCTTCGTCGTGCAGCGGGCGGAGATCCGCCTTGTTGCCGGGGATGGCGCCGCCCCAGAATCCGACGTCCACAAACGCCTGGTCCTCGGCGACTTCGCGCTTGAGCTTGAGGCCGTCCACGTTGGTGGTGGGCGGGATGGAGTTCAGCGGCATGTCGATGATGGTGGTGACGCCGCCGGCCGCGGCGGCGCGGGTGGCGGAGGCGAAGCCCTCCCACTCGGTGCGGCCGGGCTCGTTGACGTGGACGTGCGTGTCCACCAGGCCGGGGAGCAGGGTCTCGTCGTCGGCGAGTTCGATCACTTCGGTGCCGGCCAGGCCGTTGCCGAGCGGTTCGATGGCAACGATCTTGCCGCCGCGCACGCCTACTTCGCGCGGTGCGATGCCGGCGGTGGTGAGGATGCGCCGGCCCCGGATCACCAGGTCAAAGCGTTCTTCAGACATTCAGGGGCTCCTTTGTGCCGGTGGCATCCGCCGCGGCCGGGTTGGCCAGCTCGTGGAGGATGTTCTTTCCCAATTGTTCAAGCAGGGACCCTGCTTCAGCTATACATATATCTACCTTGGGTTCCAGGGCGGTCAGTGGGTAGACCTGCCGGAAACCCGAATCCTGCTGCTGCTCCGGGCTCAGCGTGGTGCGTCCGCAGACGGCCACCACCGGAATCCCGGCCGAGGCTGCTGCCCGGGCCACGCCCATGGGCGTCTTGCCCAGCAGGCTTTGCTCGTCAAGGCTGCCTTCGCCGGTGATCACCAGGTCTGCGCCCGCCAGGCGGTGGGACAGCTGGGTGAATTCAAGCACGACGTCGATGCCCGGCCGGCGGGTAGCGGCCAGGACCGCGATGGCCGCGTAGCCCACTCCGCCGGCTGCCCCGGCTCCCGGTGCTTCCGCCGCGCGCTCGGCGCGGAATCCGATTTCCCTGGCCAGGACTTCGACAAACCTGGCCAGGGCGGTGTCGAGCAGATCGACATCCTGGGGTGTGGCGCCCTTTTGCGGGCCGAAAACCGCCGCGGCGCCCTGGGGGCCCAGCAGGGGGTTGTCGACGTCGGACGCCAGCACAAAGCGTGTTTCCACGAGACGGGGTTCAAACTCTGTGAAGTCGATGCGGTGCAGGTTGGCCAGCGCAGCGCCACCAGCAGGCAGTTCGTTGCCCGTGGCGTCCAGGAACCTGGCGCCGAGTCCCTGCAGGAGCCCGGCGCCGCCGTCGGTGTTCGCGCTGCCCCCGACGCCCAGCACGATGCGCCGGCAGCCGGCATCCAGCGCTGCCCGGATCAGCTGCCCGGTGCCCAGGCTGGTGGCCGTGGTGGCGGTGGCTGAGTCGGGCTGGCCGCCGCCCCGCACCTGCGGGAGGAGGGCCAGGCCCGAGGCCGCCGCCATCTCGATGACTGCCTCGTGGCCGCGGACGGCAAAGTCCGCCTTGATCGGCTGGCCGGTGGGGCCGCTGACCGTGGCGCTCCGGCGGGTGAAGCCGGAGCCGACGGCGGCATCGAGGGTGCCTTCGCCGCCGTCGGCCACGGGGATCCGGATGATGTCCAGGTTGCTGATTTGTGCCGTTCCGGCAGCTGCCTGCAGGCCCTTTTCGAGGTGCCTGCAGACGTCCGGGGCGGACAGCGATCCCTTGAACTTGTCCGGTGCGATCACGATCCGCATGTTAGGCCTGCAGGGCCAGGATGGCGGTGGGGGCGTCGGCGGCGGTCTCGGCCAGTTCCTCGAACTCGTTGATGGCGTTGATTTCCACACCCATGGAGATGTTGGTGATCTTTTCCAGGATCACTTCAACCACCACGGGCACCTGGAATTCGCCCATCAGCGCCTTGGCCTTGTCGAATGCCGCGGCGAGGTCGTTGGGGTCCTCCACGCGGATGGCCTTGCAGCCCAGGCCTTCGGCAACCTTGAGGTGGTCCACGCCGTAGCCGCGTGCGTTTTCGGACAAGTCCGCGCTGTTGACGTTTTCGAACGCCAGGGACACGTTCTGTTCCATGCTGAAACCGCGCTGCGACTGCCGGATCAGGCCCAGGTAGGAGTTGTTCACCACCACGTGGATGTACGGCAGGTTGAACTGCGCGCCCACGGCCAGTTCTTCAATCATGAACTGGAAGTCGTAGTCGCCGGACAGCGCAACCACGGTTTCGTCCGGCTTGCCGCGCACGACGCCGAGGGCCGCCGGTGCGGTCCAGCCCAGCGGACCTGCCTGGCCGGCGTTGATCCACTTGCGGGGGCCGAAGACGTGCAGCATCTGTGCGCCGGCGATCTGGGACAGCCCGATGGTGGACACGTAGATGGTGTCGCGGCCGAAGGCCCGGTTCATCTCCTCGTACACGCGCTGCGGCTTGATCGGGATGTTCTCGAAGTGCGTCTTGCGGTGCAGGCTTGCCTTGCGCTCGGCGCATTCGGCGACCCAGGCCGAGTAGTCCGGCAGGGACTTCGCCGCCCGGCGCTCACGGGCCAGCTCAATGAGCCCGGCCAGCGCCGCACCGGCGTCGGACGCGATGCCCAGGTCCGGCGAGAACACGCGGCCGATCTGCGTGGGCTCGATGTCGATGTGCACGAATTTACGTCCGGCCGTGTAGGTGTCCAGGCCGCCGGTGTGGCGGTTGGCCCAGCGGTTGCCGATGCCGATCACGAAGTCGCTGCGCAGGTAGTTCTCGTTGCCGTAGCGGTGCGAGGTCTGCAGGCCCACCATGCCGGCCATCAGCGGGTGGTCATCCGCGATGGAACCCCAGCCCATCAGTGTGGGGATCACGGGAACATTCAGGATCTCGGCCAGCTCCACCAGCTGCTCGGAGGCTCCGGCGTTGATGATGCCGCCGCCTGCCACGATCAGCGGGCGTTCGCCTGCGGTCAGCATGTCCAGGGCCTTTTCCAGCTGCTTGCGGCTGGCCTTGGGCTTCTCGATGGGCAGCGGCTCGTAGGTGTCGATGTCGAACTCGATCTCGGCCATCTGAACGTCGATGGGCAGGTCCAGCAGGACCGGGCCCGGACGGCCGGAGCGCATCAGCTGGAAGGCCTTCTGGAAGGCGCCCGGAACCTGGCCCGGCTCCAGCACCGTCATGGCCATCTTGGTGACCGGCTTGGCGATGGACTCGATGTCCACGGCCTGGAAGTCTTCCTTGTGCAGCTTGGCCACGGGGGCCTGGCCTGTGATGCAGAGCATCGGGATGGAGTCGGCCCAGGCCGCGTAGAGCCCGGTGATCATGTCGGTGCCGGCGGGGCCGGACGTGCCGATGCAGATGCCGATGTTGCCGTCCTTGGCGCGGGAGTACCCGTCGGCCATGTGGCTGGCGCCTTCGACGTGGCGGGCCAGGGTGTGGCGGATGCCGCCGTGGGCCCGCATGGCGGAGTAGAAGGGGTTGATTGCCGCGCCTGGCAGGCCGAACGCCTCGATGGCGCCTTCCTTTTCCAGGATGGCAACCGCTGCATCAACGGTACGCATCTTGCTCATGGTGTGCTCCTTGGGAAAGTCTGTGGTTCGGCCCGGTGGTTGAGCCTGTCGAAACCTGTTTTTGGGTGTGCTGGGGGAAGGCCCCGTCGTCGGGGTCCTAAAGTGCGTTGGTTCAGCGGCTGGTGGTTGAGCTTGTCGAAACCTGGATTTCGACAAGCTCAATCACCGGTTAGACGCGCTCAATTACCGGTTACTCGCGGCCGCTGAGCTTGAGGACCTGCTTGAAGAGTCCCGAGTGGTCGAGGCCGCCGTCGCCCTGGTTGACGGTGGCGGCGACGAGCTGTGCGACGACGGCGCCGAGGGGGACGGCGACGTTGGCTTCGCGGGCGGCGGAGGTGACGATGCCGAGGTCCTTGTGGTGGAGGGCGAGGCGGAAGCCGGGGTCGAAGTTGCGGTCGAGCATCTTCTGGCCCTTCTGGTCCAGGACCTTGGAGCCGGCCAGACCGCCGCCGAGGACCTTGAGGGCGGCGTCGGTGTCCACGCCGTAGGCCTCGAGGAAGGCGATGGCCTCGCCGAGGACCTGGATGTTGACGGCGACGATAAGCTGGTTGGCTGCCTTCACGGTCTGGCCGGAGCCGGCTGGGCCGACGTGGACGATGGTCTTGCCGACGGCGTTTAGGACTTCCTGGGCTGCCTCGAAGTCTGCCTTTTCGCCGCCGACCATGATGGACAGGACGGCGTCGATGGCGCCCTGCTCGCCGCCGGAAACCGGCGCATCCAACGGGCGGATGCCCGCTGCCGCTGCTTCCTCGGAGAGTCGCTTGGCGACGTCCGGGCGGATGCTGGAGGCGTCAATCCACAGGGTGCCCTTCCTGGCGTTCGCGAACACACCGTCCGGGCCGCTGACGACACCCTCAACATCGGGGGAATCCGGCACCATGGTGATGACGACGTCGGCATCCTTCACGGCGTCAGCGATGCTCGTGGCACCCTTGCCGCCTTCGGAGACGAGCTTGTCGATCTTGTCCTGGCTGCGGTTGAAGCCGGTGACCGTGTGGCCGGCCTTGACGAGGTTGATGGCCATGGGCAGGCCCATGATTCCGAGTCCGATGACTGCAACGTTGCTCATGATGGTTCCTTTTCTGAAGTCTTTGTGGTGCGGATTCCGGTGGTTGAGCTTGTCGAAACCTGGATCTCGGCAGGCTCGATCACCGGTTAGCGGCTGACGCGCTGGCGGATGGCCCAGCTGAACGCGGTCTCCGCCGGTTCCTTGTATTCGAGGCCGATGTAGCCCTCGTAGCCGAGTTCGCGGCTGCGGGCGATCCATTCGCCGAGGGGAAGCCCGCCGGTTCCGGGAGCCCCGCGGCCGGGGTTGTCGGCGATCTGGATGTGGCCGAAGTCCTTGGCGTGGTTTTCGATGACGGCGGCGACGTCGTCCCCGTTGACGGCCAGGTGGTAGAAGTCCGCGAGGAGCTTGATGTTGTCGACGCCGGACTCCGCCTTCACCCGGGCGATGACCTTGAGTGCGTCTTCGGCGGTGAGGAGCGGGTACCTGGGTGCGCCGCTGACCGGTTCGAGGAGGACGGTGCCGCCGATGCGCGCGACGCCGGCTGCCGCCGTCGCGAGGTTTTCGGCGCCGATGGCGTCCTGCTTCTCAGCCGATTCGTCGTCGATACGGTTGCCGTAGAGGGCATTGAAGGCCTTGCAGCCCAGGCGCTCGCCGATGCCGGCGACAACGTCGATGTTGTCCTGGAATTCGGTGGAGCGTGCGGGCCAGGACACCAGGCCGCGGTCACCGCCCGGCATGTTGCCGGCGTTGAAGTTCAGGCCGGTGAGCTGAACGCCGGCGTCCTTGATGGCGTTCTCGAATCCGGTGACCTGGGCGTCGGTGGGGACTGAGGTTTCGAAGGGCCACCAGAACTCGACGGCGTCAAAGCCGGCTGCCTTCGCGGCTGCCGGGCGCTCGAGCAACGGCAGCTCCGTCAGGAGGATGGAGCAGTTCACTGTGTACGTCATCGTAGGTCCTTCCGAGGAGGGGCTTTGATCTATCTTCCCGCCGCTTCGTTCGGTGTCGAGTTTCCGCTTTGTGGAATTTAGATTCTGCTTTATGAAAAGTGTAGGGAAAGGAGGGCGGGTGCGTCAAGGGGGATGGGGGGTCGTATAATAAGTGCATATACGCGCACGCGTGCACCTAAAGAGGGTTGATGTTGTCGGTTTTGAGGAACGTAACGTACCGGCGGCTGTTCGCCGCCCAGGCCGTGGCCCTGATCGGCACCGGCCTGCTGACGGTAGCGCTGGGACTCCTGGCCTACGATCTGGCCGGGAGCAACGCCGGCGCGGTGCTCGGCACGGCGCTCACAATCAAGATGCTGGCCTATGTGGGGCTGGCCCCGGTGATCAACGCCCTGGTGGCACGGTGGCCAAAGAAGACTGTCCTGATCGGGGCGGACCTGATCCGGGCGGCCATGGCGCTGTCCCTGCCGTTGATCACCGACGTCTGGCAGATCTACGTCGTGATCTTCCTGCTCCAATCCGCGTCAGCGACGTTCACCCCGGCGTTCCAGTCGCTGATCCCCACCATCGTGACCCGGGAGAAGGATTACACCAGGGCGCTGTCCCTGTCCCGGCTGGCCTATGACCTGGAAGCCCTGGTCAGCCCGGCGGTGGCCGCCCTGCTGCTGACGGTGCTCAGCCACAACAACCTCTTCCTCGGCACCGTGGGCGGGTTCCTCTTCTCCGCACTTATGGTCGCGATCACCGTCCTGCCAAAGGTTCCGGATGCGTCCGGCCCGCAGGCCCCGCTGTGGCACCGGACCACCCTTGGCGCCAGGATTTTCTGGCGGAACCGGCGGCTGCGGTCCCTGCTGGCGCTGAACCTGGTGGTCGCGGCGCCGACGGCCCTGGTGCTGGTCAATACCGTGGTCTACGTCCGTGACGTCCTGCACCGGCCGGACACGGACCTTGCCTTGGCGCTGGCCTGCTTCGGCGTCGGTTCCATGCTCGTGGCCCTGTCGGCGCCGCGGGTTCTGGACCGGTTCGGGGACCGGGCCGTGATGCTCACCGGCGCCGCCGTTATTCCGGTTGTCCTGGCTGGCGCGGCGACGCTCACGCTGCTCAGTCTCCCGGGAGGGGGCTGGTGGCCGCTGGTGGGGTTGTGGTTCCTGCTCGGCGCCGCGAATTCAACGGTTCTTACGCCGTCGTCGCGGCTGCTGCGGGACGCATCAACGGAGGAGACGCGGCCGTACGTGTTTACGGCCCAGTTCTCTCTCTCGCATGCCTGCTACATCCTGACCTATCCGCTGGCCGGGTGGGTCGGGGCCGTGGCCGGTTTGGGCTGGGCGGCCGCGGCGTTGACAATTATTGCGATGATAGGAAGCGCAAGTGCGTTCCTGTCCTGGCCACGGCGCCCCGCCGGAGCAGCCTTGGAATCGTCGGAGGAGGAGCACAGCCTTGAGCACCCAACCCGGCAACCCACCGGTCCCCGCGCCTGACAAGCCTTCGCTGGTCCATCCGGTCACGCCGGGCCCGGAGCTGCTGGAAACCGCTGCCGGAACGCTGCGGATGCTCGCCGAGCCGACCCGCCTGCATCTGCTCTGGCAGCTCGCCGAGGGTCCGAAGACCGTCACCGAACTCACAGCGGCAGCCGGTGTGCCCCGGACTGTGACGAGCCAGCACTTGGCCAAGCTCCGGCTCAGCGGCCTGGTGGACACCCGCAAAAACGGCCGCCATGTCATCTACTCCCTCCATGACGGACACCTTGTCCGGCTCATCCGGGAGACGTTCAACCACGCTGACCACCGGATCTCCGGCGAACCCGCCCACGACTGATCAGGGCGGCATCCTCCGGTTAGCGGAACCCATTGACTTCAGGTGCCACAGGGATACCTTTAGAGATACACCAGCAGGGGTCTGCTGGTTGAGTGTGCGCCGGGGCTAGAAGCGCACGCGACTCCTTGGTCTCCGCATAACTTCACCGCACGTCGGTATCCGAACCCATCGTCTGGTTCGCCGCCAGGCACCCACCAACAGATCCGTAGGCAGTGTCCTCATGACCGCAAATTTCATCAGAGCTTTGGCAGTTAAGTCCTTTGATATTCCTGACAGGAAGCGGTGCCCGGACAAGGCGGAGTTCGACCTTGTCACCGTTGACGACTACTCCGTTGCCCGGCTGATCCTGGCGCCAGGCTGGCGCTGGTCCGAGTCCGCCAAACCCACCGAGCTGACCGCGTTCTGCGAGCACAACCACCTCGGCTACTGCGTCTCCGGCTCGCTCCAGATTGAAACGGCCGACGGCGTCCGCTCTACGATCCACGCGAACGACACCTATGCACTGCCGCCAGGGCATGATGAGTGGGTTGTCGGGGATGAGCCGTTCGTCGCCATCGAATTCCTGGGTGCCGCTTCGTTTGGCCGCCCCCGCAGCCATGGGATGCATGCGCTGACCTGAGGCCGGGTTCAGGTCAGCCCGGCCAAGGCCGCAGCGGCTGCCTCCTGGTCCACGATGCGGGTGAGCCGGGCCACCACTTCGGCCGGCGGGCAGTCGGCGTCGAGCAGGACAAACCCCGGATACTCGGGCATGGCGCGGTAGGCGTCCTGCAGGGCCGCCAGGTCGTCCAGCGTTTCTTCGTCGGTGCCGCGGGCCAGGATGCGCTGGTGCGCCAGTGCGGGTTCCACGTCCAGGTGCACGACGGCGTCGGGTGCGGGCAGGGCGGACAGGAGCCACGGGAGCAACCGGCCGCGCGGCAGGCCCTTGGCGGTGCGCAGTGCCAGCTGGCAGTGGAGGTGGCGGTCCATGACCACCAGGCCGTCGAAATGGCTGGCCTTGGCGTGGGAAGCGAGCACGTTGATCACGCGGAGCGTGGTTTCCGCGGCGTCCGCAAGGCGGTGCGGCCACTGAATGCCCAGCCGCTGGGCCAGCACAGACATGCTGCGCCGTCCGGCGTGGTTGCTGAGCAGCAGGGCATTCCTGCCCTCGGCCTGGGCCTCGGATACCAAGGCGCGGGCGGCCGTGGATTTTCCCGAGCCGTCGATTCCGGTTAAGACAATAAGCACGTAGCCTCCTTTCGCCAATGGTTTAACGGTAGGGACCGCGTGATCGTCCCGCCGTGCGTCGGAGGTCACAATAAGCTGAAGGCCGACGGTTGCCTGCAACGGTATGCCATTGACACCAGGAGCGTGCGTCCGATGCCCATTGTCCAGCTTGCCGCCATTGCCGCGTGCGCCCTTCTGGCCGCGCTGGCCGTCTTCCAAGCCGCCCTTATTGCCGGGGCGCCGCTGGGGAGGTTCGCCTGGGGCGGCCAGCATGACGTGCTCCCCGCCAAGCTGCGGATCGGCAGCGCCACGTCCATGACACCCACAGTCGTGGTCCTCACGGCCCTCTACCTGGTCCTTTCCCTGAACTGATATGTAGGGGTTTCTTGTCAAGAGGGCAAGGGTGAGCGGTCCGCGGCTGGCTTGTCGTGGACCGCTCGTTTGTGTCCGTTCGGGGTCCGTTGGGGTGGCTGGCGCGTCTTGATCGACGGGGGCGCTGTCAGACTGATATGCGCGGGTTGGTTACCGCAGGACGAGGTGTTCGGCTGGAGGGGTGCCGCTGGTCTAGAAATGTCGGGCGTCGCCGGCTATGGCCGGTTGTCCATAGGTCAATCGCGGGTCTCCTCCACGCTGCCGAGTCATCGGGTCGGGGCCGGGAACGGCACACGTCTATTCATCCGTCCATGGCTGTTCCTGTTGGACCGCGGAGGCGAGGGACCAGCACCAGCCGGCCAGTTCACGGGCAACGGCGACGTTCGCGATGACCCTGCGCTTGTGGCGCGCTTCGAACTGGTCCCACTTGTGATGCAAGCGGTGATTACCTTGGTGACCACGTACCCGGGAGTGCTCATCGGCTGCATCCCAGCGGGCACGCATTTCACGGCTGACGTTGCTGTAGGGCCGGCGGTGGTGCCAAGCGGCCTCGACCAACAGTCGGCGGGCGTGGGTGTTGCCTGTTTTGGTGATACCGCCCAAGGACCTTGAAGCTCCGGAGGAATGCTCCGAAGGCACCAGGCCCAGGTACGCGCCAATGGTGCTGCCAGTGAAACGGGTCCAGTCACCGATCTCCACTGCCAAGCCGAAAGCGGTGAGCACGGAGATTCCACGTAAACACATCAACGCCCGGACCACCGGGGCGTATCGGTCAGTCGTGGCCAGAGCGGTGATCTTAGCGTCCAGACGGTTCCTGCGGTCCAGGGTCAATTGCGCTGCTTCGAGGCTGGCCTCGAAGGCTGCCTGCAAGGCTGGGTTCTCGAAGTGTTGCCGGTGCAGCCAGGTGTGGTGGGCTTCGGTCCATGCCTTGCCTCCGGAGTAGACCAGGCCGTGGCGCAGCAGGAGCTTGGAGATCCTGTTTCTGGCTCGCATGAGATCCGCGCGGATGTCCTCTCGGGCGCGCACAAGGTCCCGGGCGGCTTCGTCCGCGCTGCCGGGGACCCGCACGGGTGTTATTTGTCCCAGCAGGGCCAACCGGGCCAGGTGCTCGGCATCCCGGGCATCGGTCTTCACCCTGTCCCCGGACGGCCGCTGAAGTTTCGAGGGTGCCGCGACCAGGCACTCGATGCCTGCACCGGTCAGTAGCCGGGCCAAGCCGAATCCCGTGGGACCGGCCTCATAAACAACCAGAACGGGGCCCGGCAGCCCGGTCACCCACTCGGCAATCCCGGCATCGCTGGCGGCCAGGGTCTGTCTCAGAATTTCGCCGGTTTCCCAGTCTATCGCGCAGCCTTTCACACTGCGTGCATGGACATCCAAACCGACGTAAGTACGCTTATTCATGGCTGGAACCTCCAGACGTTCAAATGTGGCTCTGCCAGTCCACACCCCCCCCCCGCAGCTGAATGCGGAAAGACCCGGAGTTGGTAACCCACGAACCTCTTTGAACCCGAGGTTCCAGTCCTACGCCAGCGGCAAGCCCACGCTCATATCGTCTAGGACCGCTACTTTTCCATTTTGCGGTTAAACATTTCCGTACTATGGATTTATCCTGCGCGAAACACTGCGTCCCTAGACGATATGAAGTGAGGGGTGTGCGGGTTCGCCCGTCCGGGTCGGCCATTATCGCCGGGCGGTCCCGCAGCGCCGGCTTGAGTGAATCCGTACCGCGTGTGGGGGTAGGCGGCGCTGCG